>NC_021915.1:696893-1393787 GCF_000442645.1 Corynebacterium maris DSM 45190 | reverse complement strand
TGCCCGGGCGTGAGCGAGCGCCAATTCCGGGGAATCGTCGATGAGGTCCGCTGCCATCAGAAGATGCTTTCCGACGGCTTCGGCATTGCCTTTGGACAGCACCCGTAGATCCTGCCAGACCAAGGGATCGAGCTCAGCGACGTCGAGCCCCTCCGGCAAATCCGGGTCGTTTTCTTTGCGCTCCATGCGCTCTTCTCGGTAGCCCTGGCGGCGCGGAGCTGAACGGAAATGTTTGCTGTTGCGGCTCTGCTTTTCTTCTTCCTCGAAACGCCCGCGAGAGTTGGACCGGTCGGCGCCCCGTGCCCCGCGCTTGTTGCGGTCGTCACGGTCGCGACGGTCAGTGCGTTCGTCGCGACGGCCCCGGTTATCCCGCGGGTCGCGTGAGCCGTCTCGCTTGGAGTAGCTGCGCCCCTCGCCCGATCCGGTGCGCCCACGAGAGCCGGAATGATTGCGGCGTTCTCCGGAGCGGTCATTCTCACGGCGATTGTCACGTGCGAAGTGTTCTGACATGGGGCGAGGCCTCTCTACTTATTTTTCGTCACTGTTTATCGTGGCAATCCGCGGGGCGGGTTGCGTCCGGCATGCAGCCGAGGATACGGCTGTTTCCGGAAATGACGAAAGGGAGCGGGGTTGACGAGGAGACAAATGCTCTACTCATCAACCACGCTCCCTGACGTTCACTGTGAAATTTTTGGTCGGCGGTGTCTTACTCTCCCACACCCTCCCGAGTGCAGTACCATCAGCGCAGGTAGGCTTAGCTTCCGGGTTCGAAATGGGACCGGGCGTTTCCCTACCGCTATCAACCACCGACACACCCAATCAGAACAACACCACCGCAACCCTCCCGTACAGGAAGGCCGGTGTGTGTGTCCTGGGCAACCATCCCCACTGGGGGTGGTGTCGTGTCAGACACTGCATAGTAGACGCGAGTTATGTTTCTCATATCGTTGTTGTTTGTGCGGCAAAACGATCACAAAGGGTGTGTGTTAGTCGGTAAATTAGTACCAGTCACCTCCGCACATTACTGTGCTTCCAGATCTGGCCTATCAACCCCATCATCTTTAGGGAACCTCAACAGAAACCTCATCTCAAAATAGGCTTCCCGCTTAGATGCTTTCAGCGGTTATCCCGTCCGTACGTAGCCAACCAGCCCTGCTCCTGGCGGAACAACTGGCACACCAGAGGTACGTCCGTCCCGGTCCTCTCGTACTAGGGACAGCCTTCTTCAAGTTTCCACGCGCGCGGCGGATAGAGACCGAACTGTCTCACGACGTTCTGAACCCAGCTCGCGTGCCGCTTTAATGGGCGAACAGCCCAACCCTTGGGACCTACTCCAGCCCCAGGATGCGACGAGCCGACATCGAGGTGCCAAACCATCCCGTCGATATGAACTCTTGGGGAAGATCAGCCTGTTATCCCCGGGGTACCTTTTATCCGTTGAGCGACACCACATCCACACGTTGGTGCCGGATCACTAGTCCCGACTTTCGTCCCTGCTCGAGCTGTCACTCTCACAGTCAAGCTTCCTTGTGCACTTACACTCACCACCTGATTACCAACCAGGCTGAGGAAACCTTTGGGCGCCTCCGTTACCATTTAGGAGGCAACCGCCCCAGTTAAACTACCCACCAGGCACTGTCCCCGACCCAGATCATGGGCCAAGGTTGAGACATTCAATCCGACCAGAGTGGTATTTCAACAACGACTCCACAACCACTGGCGTGGCTGTCTCATAGTCTCCCACCTATCCTACACAAGCCGAACCGAACACCAATACCAAGCTATAGTGAAGGTCCCGGGGTCTTTTCGTCCTGCCGCGCGAAACGAGCATCTTTACTCGTACTGCAATTTCACCGGGTCTGTGGTTGAGACAGCAGGGAAGTCGTTACGCCATTCGTGCAGGTCGGAACTTACCCGACAAGGAATTTCGCTACCTTAGGATGGTTATAGTTACCACCGCCGTTTACTGGGGCTTAAATTCTCAGCTTCGAGGACTTACGTCCCCTAACTGGTCCTCTTAACCTTCCAGCACCGGGCAGGCGTCAGTCCGTATACCTCAACTTAATCGTTTTCGCACGGACCTGTGTTTTTGATAAACAGTCGCTTCCCTCTATTCTCTGCGACCCACCACAGCTCCCACCGTAAAGGTGTTCACCGTGTTGGGCCCCCCTTCTCCCGAAGTTACGGGGGCATTTTGCCGAGTTCCTTAACCACAGTTCACCCGACCGCCTTAGTATTTTCTACCTGACTACCTGTGTTGGTTTCGGGTACGGGCCATGTGCATACATCGCTAGAGGCTTTTCTCGACAGCACGGGATCACCGACATCAACACCAAAGTGTCTACGCATCACGTCTCAGACATATGAGGTACGGATTTGCCTATACCTCGTCCTACACGCTTACACCACAATCCAATAAGTGGCACGGCTACCCCACTGCGTCACCCCATCACTTGGCTACTACCAGTTCAGGCCCCACGCACGCACCATCACCAGACCCGAAGGCCCAGACAATGGGTTGTGGGTGGTTAGTATCACTGATTCACCACTGGGCGCATACACACGGGTACGGGAATATCAACCCGTTATCCATCGACTACGCCTGTCGGCCTCGCCTTAGGCCCCGACTCACCCTGGGAAGACGAACTTGACCCAGGAACCCTTAGTCATCCGGCGGTAAGGATTCTCACCTTACTCTCGTTACTCATGCCTGCATTCTCACTCGCACACAGTCCACCACCCCTTACGGTATGGCTTCACCCCATGCACGACGCTCCCCTACCCAATATCCCCAAGGGATATTGCCGCGGCTTCGGCGGTGTACTTGAGCCCCACTACATTGTCGGCGCACAACCACTCGACCAGTGAGCTATTACGCACTCTTTCAAGGGTGGCTGCTTCTAAGCCAACCTCCTGGCTGTCTTCGCGATCACACATCCTTTTCCACTTAGTACACCCTTAGGGGCCTTAGCCGGCGATCTGGGCTGTTTCCCTCTCGACTATGAAGCTTATCCCCCACAGTCTCACTGCCGTGCTTATACCTTCACCGGCATTCGGAGTTTGGCTGACATTGCTAAGATTGTAGTCCCGCTCAACCAACCAGTAGCTCTACCTCCGGGAAGAAACACACGACGCTGCACCTAAATGCATTTCGGGGAGAACCAGCTATCACGGAGTTTGATTGGCCTTTCACCCCTACCCACAACTCATCCCCTCAGTTTTCAACCTAAGTGGGTTCGCGCCTCCACGACGTCTTACCATCGCTTCACACTGGCCATGGGTAGATCACCCCGCTTCGGGTCCAGGACATGCCACTAAACACACTCGTTAGTATTCGCTTTCGCTACGACTACCCCACACGGGTTAACCTCGCGACATGCCGCTGACTCGCAGGCTCATTCTTCCAAAGGCACGCCATCACACATAAGAAGTGCTCTGACGGCTTGTAAGCGCACGGTTTCAGGAACTATTTCACTCCCCTCCCGGGGTACTTTTCACCATTCCCTCACGGTACTATCCGCTATCGGTCATACTGAGTATTCAGGCTTACCGGGTGGTCCCGGCAGATTCACAACAGATTTCACGAGCCCGTTGCTACTCGGGCACCACAACAACACAGCACACATGGCCTTCATGTACGGGACTCTCACCCACTTCGGTAGCCCATTCCAAGGCACTTCCACTAACCACACGCGTCTATGCTCCCAGCCGGCAGACCAGGATATGTTGCGAGCCCACAACACCGCATGCACAACCCCTGCCGGGTATCACGCACACACGGTTTAGCCATCCTCCACGTTCGCTCGCCGCTACTAGCAGAATCATTGTTATTTTCTCTTCCTGCGGGTACTGAGATGTTTCACTTCCCCGCGTCACCCCCGCACACCCTATGAATTCAGATGACGGTCACCACCCATAACGGTGATGGGGTTTCCCCATTCGGACATCCTCGGATCAACGCTTTGTTGGCAACTCCCCGAGGCATAACGCAGCCTCACACGTCCTTCATCGGCTCAGTATGCCAAGGCATCCACCGTACGCCCTTAAAAAACACACACAACAACACCCAAAGGTGTTGCCTGTGGTCTTACACGTACAAAATCACAAACAATAAAGAAATCACACACACCACCTTTGATGGTGTGTACGATGCTCGCGTCCACTATACAGTTCTCACACAACACAACCCCCACCCACCACAACCCAGCCCGAACGAGCACAGATCATGACGATGTGAACGGTTTACCCAGGACCATGTTGTCCCAGACACCCAACAGTGTGCCAACCACCACCCACCATAGGGGCAGCGCTTTTGCTTCGTGACGACCATGACCCCGACGCACATTCTTGTGCGACAGGCGGTGTTCCACTCCATACTACGGTGGCAGACACACATACGGCGTCTCAACCACCAGGCGCACACCACGGCTACTGCCGCGGGTGACTGACAATAAAATCTCCTTAGAAAGGAGGTGATCCAGCCGCACCTTCCGGTACGGCTACCTTGTTACGACTTCGTCCCAATTGCCGATCCCACCTTCGACGGCTCCCCCCACAAGGGTTGGGCCACCGGCTTCGGGTGTTACCAACTTTCATGACGTGACGGGCGGTGTGTACAAGGCCCGGGAACGTATTCACCGCAGCGTTGCTGATCTACGATTACTAGCGACTCCGACTTCATGGGGTCGAGTTGCAGACCCCAATCCGAACTAAGGCCGGCTTTAAGGATTAGCTCCACCTTGCGGTATCGCGACCTGTTGTACCGACCATTGTAGCATGTGTGAAGCCCTGGACATAAGGGGCATGATGATTTGACGTCATCCCCACCTTCCTCCGAGTTAACCCCGGCAGTCTCTCATGAGTCCCCACCACAACGTGCTGGCAACATAAGACAAGGGTTGCGCTCGTTACGGGACTTAACCCAACATCTCACGACACGAGCTGACGACAACCATGCACCACCTGTACACCAGCCACAAGGGAAGGACTATCTCTAGCCCGGTCCGGTGTATGTCAAGCCCAGGTAAGGTTCTTCGCGTTGCATCGAATTAATCCACATGCTCCGCCGCTTGTGCGGGCCCCCGTCAATTCCTTTGAGTTTTAGCCTTGCGGCCGTACTCCCCAGGCGGGGCGCTTAATGCGTTAGCTACGGCGCAGGAACCGTGGAAGGTCCCCACACCTAGCGCCCACCGTTTACGGCATGGACTACCAGGGTATCTAATCCTGTTGGCTACCCATGCTTTCGCTCCTCAGTGTCAGTGACTGCCCAGAGACCTGCCTTCGCCATTGGTGTTCCTCCTGATATCTGCGCATTTCACCGCTACACCAGGAATTCCAGTCTCCCCTACAGCACTCAAGTAAGCCCGTATCGCCTGCAATCCCAGCGTTAAGCGCTGGACTTTCACAGACGACGCGACAAACCACCTACGAGCTCTTTACGCCCAGTAATTCCGGACAACGCTCGCACCCTACGTATTACCGCGGCTGCTGGCACGTAGTTAGCCGGTGCTTCTTATCCCACTACCGTCACCCCGAAGGGCTTCGTCGTGGGCGAAAGGAGTTTACAACCCGAAGGCCGTCATCCCCCACGCGGCGTCGCTGCATCAGGCTTGCGCCCATTGTGCAATATTCCCCACTGCTGCCTCCCGTAGGAGTCTGGGCCGTATCTCAGTCCCAATGTGGCCGTACACCCTCTCAGGCCGGCTACCCGTCGACGCCTTGGTAGGCCATTACCCCACCAACAAGCTGATAGGCCGCAAGCTCATCCCACACCGATAAATCTTTCCACACCCCACACAAAAGGGGCGTGAATATCCGGTATTAGACCCAGTTTCCCGGGCTTATCCCGAAGTGCGGGGTAGATCACCCACGTGTTACTCACCCGTTCGCCACTCGAGTACCCCTGCAAGCAGGGGCCTTTCCGTTCGACTTGCATGTGTTAAGCACGCCGCCAGCGTTCATCCTGAGCCAGGATCAAACTCTCCACAAAAAATCTGTCAAAGATTTCAAGCTCGTGAAAAGCCTGTACTCCCAACAAACAACATAAACAACCAGCACACCACCACACGTGGTGGCGTCACTCGTTATCCAAAACTTTTACCGACAAATGTCAGCACAAAACTCACGCCACTTCCTCAACCCTTGACGGGGCACATCAAGGAAGCGGCCATCTATGTGAGATTGTCTCTGCCGGCACCAGCAACACCCACACGATCAACGCGCAGGCCAGCTTTTAAGGATGAGGACTCCGTCACTGGGAGGAGCCCATCACCCGGCACCACCACCACACCCCAACCATCAAGGCCAGGACGTGAGGGCAGACACAATCGTCACGACCACCCACCACACCAAAAAGGCACGGCACGTGGCACTAAACAAAAGTACATTGGCACACTATTGAGTTCTCACACAACACACGCACACACGTCCTGCGGAACCGATCGTGCTGATCGTGTTCGTTAGTCTGTGTGGCTGGAAAACTTACTTTACAAGAGCCACTCTCGGAGTGTCAACTCGGTGTTTGTTTTCCGTATTTGTTTTGTTTTCACACTGTCTCCGTGTTCGTAACCTCTCGGTCACTGTGTCGCGGCGACTTGATCTACATTAGTCAGAGCATGCCCGCAGACGCAAATCACGCCCACAACCGTGTTCGTTTCCGCAGATCAGGGTACGTTTTCACCATCACCACCATCACACACAACCCGCCCATCGCAAGCAGAGTCTGCGACACACATGAAAAATCCCCGGCCAGTGTGCACCGAGTGATGCGCACTGACCGGGGATGCCCCTTGCCTCGACAAGCGGGTTAAGAGACCTTGACGCCGGCGAAGTTTTTCTTGCCTCGGCGCAGCACGAGCCAGGAGCCATGCAGAAGATCTGTGTCGGCCGGCTCCCAGTCGTCGGATTCCACGCGGACGTTATTGACGTACACGCCGCCTTCCTTGATGGAACGACGGGCGGCGCCCTTCGATTCCGCCAGGCCAGTGCCGATGAGAAGATCGACGATCGCACGCGACTCTTCCTCCGCCACCTCAAAGACAGCGGTCTCAGAGACGGCGGACGCCAGCGTCGCTTCGTCCAGGTCAGCGAGTTCTGCGCGGCCGAACAGTGCCTGCGACGCCAACTCCACGGCCTTCGTCGCCTTTTCACCGTGAACCAGGTCTGTCATCTCCTTGGCCAGGCGACGCTGTGCCTCCCGCTTGAAGGGACGCTCCTCCACCTCGACCTCGAGCTCTGCGATCTCTTCCTGGGTGAGGAAGGTGAACCACTTCAGGTAATCGATGACCACGGCGTCGCCGGCGTTGATGAAGTACTGGTACCAGGAGTACGGGCTGGTCTTCTCCGCGTCGAGCCACAGCTTGCCGCCGCCGGTGGACTTGCCGAACTTATTTCCTTCGGCGTCCGTGACCAGCGGGACCGTCAGCCCGTGGGCCTTCGCACCGTCCATGCGTCGGTTGAGGTCGACGCCGGAGACGATGTTGCCCCACTGGTCGCCGCCGCCGATCTGCAGAACGCACTCGTAGGTGCGGCGCAGCTGCACAAAGTCATGCGCCTGCAGCAGCATGTAGGAAAACTCCGTGTAGGAGATTCCGTCCGTCTCCAGACGTCGCTTGACGGTGTCCCGGTCGAGCATGGTGTTCAGAGAGAAATTCTTGCCTACGTCGCGTAGGAAGTCGATGACGTTCATGTTCATCGTCCAGTCGGCGTTGTTGACCATGACACCGTCGTTGTCTGCACCCACGTCGAACTTGACGAAGCTACGCAGCTGGCCCTTGATCGACTCCATGTTCGCTGCGACGTCCTCGTCAGTGAGCATCGTGCGCTCCCCCACGTCACGGGGGTCACCGATCATGCCGGTTGCGCCGCCGGCCAGAGTGATCGGGCGGTGGCCGAATTCCTGGAAGCGGCGCAGCATGATCATCGGCACCAGATGGCCGGCGTGCAGAGAATCGCCTGTGGGGTCAAAACCGCAGTACAGGCTGATCGGCTCTTGGCAGGCTTCACGCAGCGCTTCCAGATCGGTGGACTGGTTGATCAGGCCACGCCAGGACAGTTCGTCGATGATGTTAGTGCTCATGGGCTTTCCTCCTAGTTGCTCTGTGCGTCGGATGCGGGCCAATCGATGGCTTCGTCGATCAACATCACGGGGATGTCGTCTTCGATGCGATAGGCGATGCCGAGGCGCTCGTTGACCAAAACCTGTTCTTCCTCCAGGTAGGTCAGCTGCCCCTTGTCCTTAGGACAGGCGAGTACGTCAAGCAACTTCGGATCAAGACTCATGGTGGATAATCCTACCCCGACGACTGATCTTCGCCGGACTGCAGTCCCGGCGTGCGGTCGAAGTGCAACCGCCTCGCGCGGGTGGCCGTGCTTCGAGGCACTCGGGGGATTGTCGACCAGCCCCAGCCAAAACTCTCACATGGCGGCGTCCGCCGACACGGGACGCTTGCCGAACAACCGGCACAAGGCATCGTCCGAGACGGCCTTCCATATTTTCTGAGAGGGGCATGTCCTCTGGAGGCGGTGTGCTCGTCCTGTCCCCGCAACGACGACGAGGAGGGCGAGTCCGATCTGTACTGACCGGACTCGCCCTCCTCGTGCGTCGTTTCCTGAACTTACACGTCAGGTTAGCCGGGAATTCGCCTTAGCGCAGCGCAGTGCGTGCCCACTCGCGGTATTCCGCCGCGGCTGTGCGCACCCGCTCACGCTGTTCGGCGACGCGCACGCCGGCGGTGCCGCCGCGGGTGGTCCGTGACGCCACGGCGCCGTCGATGGTCAGGACTTCCCGCACCGCCGGGGTGAGTCGCTCGTCGACGCCCGCCAGCTCCTCGTCGGTCAGTTCATCGAGGCCGACCCCACGGGTTTCCGCCAGCCGGACGCACTCGCCCGATGCCTCATGGGCCTCGCGGAACGGCACTCCCTCCCGGACCATCCATTCCGCCAGGTCGGTGGCCAGGGTGTAGCCCGCCGGGGCGAGTTCACGCATGCGTTCCTCGTTGAAGATCAACGTGGAGACCATGCCGGTCATCGCCGGCAGCAGCAGCCGTAGCTGGGCCACCGAATCGACGACCGGTTCCTTGTCCTCTTGCAGGTCGCGGTTGTAGGCCAGCGGCTGAGCCTTCAGCGTCGCCAGCAAGCCGGACAGGTTGCCGATCAGACGGCCGGTCTTGCCGCGGGTCAGCTCGGCGATGTCCGGGTTCTTCTTCTGCGGCATGATCGACGAGCCGGTGGACCAGGCGTCATCGAGGGTGATGTAGTCGAATTCCGGGGTCGCCCAATAGACCAGCTCTTCGGCCAGGCGGGACATGTCCACGGCCAGCTGAGCGAACACGAACGCCGCTTCGGAGGCGAAGTCGCGGGAGCTGGTGGCGTCGATGGAGTTGTCCGCGGCGGAGTCGAAGCCGAGTTCCTCGGCGATGGCCTCCGGGTTCAGCTGCAGCGAAGAGCCCGCCAGGGCGCCGGAGCCGTACGGCGACACTGCCAGACGCTTGTCGAGGTCGCGGAGCCGGTCGAGGTCGCGCACCAGCGGCTGCGCATGCGCGAGTAGCTGGTGGGCCAGCAGAACCGGTTGCGCCGCCTGCGAATGGGTCTTACCCGGCATGATCGCGTCCGGGTGCGCTTCCGCCTGGTCGGCGAGGGCGCCGATCAGGTCCACGACATCAAGGGTCGTGTCGCGGACCGCGTCCCGCAGCCACATCCGGAAGAGGGTGGCCACCTGATCGTTGCGGGAACGACCGGCACGCAGTCTCCCACCGACCTCCGGCCCGACCCGCTCGATCAGACCGCGTTCCATCGCGCCGTGCACGTCTTCGTCGGTCGGGGCCGGAGCGAAGGTGCCGTCAGCGACGTCCTTGCCCAGTTGCTCCAGGCCGGCGAGCATGGTCTCCAGATCCTCGTCGCTCAGCAGGTCAGCGGCGTGGAGAACCTTGGCGTGCGCCTGGGAGGCCAGCACGTCATAAGGGGCCAGGACCCAGTCGAAGTGCGTGGACACACTGAGCGCGAACATCGCTTCAGAGGGGCCGCCGGAGAAGCGTCCGCCCCAGAGGGCACCCTCGTTGGTGCCGTGCTTGGTGTTGTCCGTCATCGCTTAGTTCGCCTCGCGGTCACGCTTGTTGGCGATTTCGGAGGACAGGCCGTGCAGCTGGACGAAGCCCTTGGCCATGGTCTGGTCGAAGGTGTCGCCGGTGTCGTAGGTCGCCAGGTTGAAGTCGTACAGCGACGTGTTGGAGCGGCGGCCGTTGACGGTGATGGAGCCAGCGTTCAGAACCAGGCGGATGTCGCCGGTGACGTACTCCTGGGTCGAGTCGACGAAAGCGTCGAGGGAGCGCTTCAGCGGGCCGAACCACAGACCGTCGTAGACTTCTTCGGACCAGCGGGCGTCGACGAGACGCTTGTAGCGGGCGAGCTCGCGCTCGAGGGTGACGTCCTCCAGGGCCTCATGCGCCTTGATCAGGATCATCGCGCCCGGCGCTTCGTAGATTTCGCGGGACTTGATGCCGACCAGACGGTCCTCGACCATGTCCAGGCGGCCGACGCCCTGCGCGCCGCCGCGGCGGTTGAGTTCCTCAATGGCTTCGAGCACGGTGACCTTGCGACCGTCGATGGCCACCGGCTTGCCGGCCTCAAAGGAGATGATGACCTCGTCCGGGGCGTTGCCCATGGCCGGATCCTCGGTGTAAGAGTAGATGTCCTTAGTCGGGGCATTCCACAGATCCTCCAGGTAGCCTGCCTCGACGGCACGGCCCCAGACGTTCTGGTCCACGGAGAACGGCGAGGAGGCGGACTGCTCGATCGGCAGGTCGATCTCCTCGGCGAAGGCGATGGCCTTGTCGCGGGTCCAGGCGTAGTCACGGGCCGGGGCGATGATTTCCAAGTTCGGGTTCAGGTTGCGGAAACCGACCTCGAAACGGACCTGGTCGTTGCCCTTGCCGGTGCATCCGTGGGAGACGTGCGTGCCGCCGTGCTCTTCCGCTGCCTTGATCAGGTGCTTGACGATCAGCGGGCGCGAGATCGCGGAGACCAGCGGGTACTGCTTCATGTACATGCCGTTGGCCTTGATCGTGGGCAGGCAGTACTCTTCAGCGAACTCGTCGCGGGCGTCGACGACGATGGACTCGACGGCGCCGGAGTCCAGGGCGCGCTGGCGGACGGACTCCATGTCTTCGCCGCCCTGGCCCAGGTCGAGGGACACTGCGACGACTTCGCCGCCGGTCATCTTGGACAGGTATGGGATGGCGACGGTGGTGTCGAGGCCGCCGGAGTAGGCGAGCACAACGCGTGCAGTCATGTGATTGCTCCTTTAAGGGAAAGTAACTCGTGGGTTGTCGGGAAAACGCGCCCGGCACTCGGTATCCAACGATACCGGGCCGGGGCCGCGGCTTTATGTGCGGGTGAATAGTTGTGCCAGCCCAGCCCCGTCGAGGGGCGCTCGGGCGAGCACGAAGATGGTGTCGTCGCCGGCGATGGAGCCGACGATCTCGTCCAGGCCGACCCGGTCGATGAAACTGGCCAGGTATTGGGCCGCCCCGGGCGGGGTGCGCAACACCGTGATGTGGCCGGAATGATCGACGGAGACGACCAGCTCGTCGGCCATGCGCCGCAGCTTTTCACGCGGGCCGCCGAGGTGTTCGCTGACCGCCACCTCGACGGGGCTGACCGAGTAGTAGGCCCGGCCGCCGTCCGGGCGGACCTTGCGGGCCCCCAGCTCATCGAGGTCCCGGGAAAGGGTCGCTTGCGTGATGTCGATGCCCTCCTCAAGCAGCAGCTCGGAGAGCTGCACCTGCGAAGAGACCCGGGTTTTGCCGAGGATGTCGACGATCTTCGCCTGCCTGGCAGTGCGCGATACTGGTTGCGTCATTTACTGTTCCGGCTGGTTCTCCAGGAGCCACGCCAGCAACGCCTTTTGGGCGTGCAGACGGTTCTCCGCCTCGTCGAATACCCGGGACTGCGGTCCGTCAATGACCTCGGCGGTGACTTCGTTGCCGCGGTAGGCCGGCAGGCAGTGCAGAAAAATGGCGTCGTCGTCCGCCTGTCCCATGATCTCCTCCGTCACCTGGTACGGCAGGAACGGCGTGCGGCGGTCTTTGCCGTCGTCCTCCATCCCCATCGACACCCAGGTGTCGGTGATCACGACGTCGGCGCCGGCGACCTCTGCCACGTCATCGGTGACGGCGACGGTCGCGCCGGTTTCCGCCGCCCGCTCCTGGGCGCGGTCCACCCACTTTTGTTGCGGCTGGAACCCGGTCGGGGCGATGATGGAGACATCCATCCCCGCCGTGGCGAAACCGATCATGTAGGAGTTCGCCATGTTGTTGTCGCCGTCGCCGAGGTAGACCGCCTTCTTCCCCTTCAGCCCGGCCGGCCCCTGCTCCGGGCACAGGTTTTCCACGCAGGTCTGCAGGTCCGCGAGGATCTGGCAAGGGTGCAGGTCGTCGGTCAGCGCGTTGACGATCGGGACGGTGGCGGTCTCCGCCATGTCGTGGAGGTTTTGGTGCGCATAGGTGCGCCAGACGATGGCCTCGACGAAGCGGCTCATCACGGCGCCAGTGTCCTGGTAGCTTTCGCCCTTACCCATCTGGGTGCCCTTCGTCTCCGAGACGATGGCGTGCCCGCCGAGCTGGGCGATGCCGGCGTCGAAGGAGAAGCGCGTGCGGGTGGAGGTCTTGTCGAAGAGCACCGCGACGGACAGCGGCCCTTCCAAGGGGCGCTTGGACAGGGGGTGGTGCTTGAGCTCTGCCGCGAGCTCGAGGACCTCGGCCTGCTCCGCGGGCGTCAGGTCGTCGTCCGCGAGGAAATGGCGGACGTTCACGGGTGTGGTCATGTCTTCTTCTTTCAACTCGAAGGGGCGTCGCGGGTCAGCTGCGCAGCGTTTCGAGGACCGTCGCCAAGCGCTGGCAGGCGTCGTCGATCTGCTCGTCGGTGATGATCAGCGGCGGGGTCAGGCGGATGACGTCGCCGGCCGGGGCGTTGAGGATCAGGCCGTGCTCATGACCGGCGGTCACTGCGTCTTTCGCCACGGCGGAGTCCAGCACGACACCGAGCATGAGCCCGCGGCCGCGGACCTCCACGACGCCGGGTATGGCGGTGAGTTTCTCGATGAACCGCTCCCCCTTGGTTTTCACGGCGGCGATCTTCTCGTCGTCGAGGACGTCGAGGACGGCGTTCGCGGCGGCGCAAGCGACCGGGTTGCCCCCGAAGGTCGTGCCGTGGGCGCCCGGGGTGAACAGCTCCGCGGCGCGGCCGTGCGCGAGCACCGCTCCGATCGGCAGTCCGCCGCCGAGCCCCTTGGCCATGGTCACGACGTCGGGCAGGACGTCTTCGTGCTGGTGCGCGAAGAAGTCGCCGGTGCGTCCGACGCCGGTCTGCACCTCGTCGGCGATCATGAGGATGCCGTGCTTGTCGCACAAGGCGCGCACGTCGGCGAGGAATCCGGCCGGGGCCGGAATCACGCCGGTTTCCCCCTGAACGGGTTCCAGGAAAATCGCGGCGGTGTCGGTGGGGTTGGTCTCGACCAGCGTGGTCAGGTAATCGATGTCGCCGTAGGGGTAAAACTCCACGCCCGGCACCAACGGCTCGAAGGGAGCACGCTTGTCCGGCTGCCCGGTCAACGCCAACGAGCCCATGGTCCGTCCGTGGAAGCCGTGGTGGGCCGCCAGAACGCGCCGGCGGCCGGTGAGGCGGGCGATCTTGAAGGCCGCCTCATTGGCCTCTCCACCGGAGTTGCAGAAGAAGACGCGCGTGGACTCCCCCGCCCCTAGACGATCCTTGAGTTTCGCTGCGGCGTCGACGACCGGTTGGGACACGAAAAGGTTGGACACGTGCCCCAGCGTGGAGATCTGCGAGGTCACCGCGTCCACGATCGCCGGGTGCGCGTGCCCCAGGGCGTTGACCGCGATGCCGGCGAGCAGATCGATGTACTCCTTGCCGTCGGCGTCGGTGACCATGGCGCCGTCACCGGCGACGAGCTCCACCGGCGGGGTGCCGTAGGTGTTCATGATGACTTGGCCCCACTGATCGCGGGCCGAAGTGTCGTTCTGGCTCATTGGGTCTCGTCCTTTCTGAAGACGGTGCCGTCGGGATAGTTGACGCGGTCGTAGTCGTCGGGCAGCACCATCGTGCCGACGCCGCCCATGGTCAGCAGTTCCAGAAGGACCGCGTGGGAGATGCGTCCGTCGATCACGTGGGCGGCGGAGACTCCGCCGTTGACCGCCCGCAGGCAAGACTCCATTTTCGGGATCATTCCGGCGTCGAGGGTCGGCAGGGTCTCCGCCAGTTGCGAGGTCTGGATCTTGGACACCAGCGAGTCCTTGTTCGGCCAGTCGGTGTACAGGCCTTCCACGTTGGTCAAGATCACCAAGCGGTCTGCTCCGATCGCCTCAGCGAGCGCGCCGGCCGCAGAATCGGCGTTGATGTTGTAGACGTCGCCGTCGACGCCCGGGGCGATGCCGGAGACCACCGGGATCCTGCCCGCGTCGATCAGGCCCATGACGGCTTCCGGGTTGACGTCGACGATGTCACCCACCAGCCCGATGTCGGTCGGTTCCCCGCCGACGTCGACGTAACGCTTCTCCGCGGTGAAGAGACCGGCGTCTTCGCCGGAGGTGCCCACGGCGTACGGGCCGTGTGAGTTGATCAGGCCCACCAGGTCGCGGCCGACCTGGCCGAAGAGCACCATGCGCACGATTTCCATGACCTCTGGGGTGGTGACGCGGAATCCGCCCTTGAATTCCCCTTCCAGGCCCACCCGGCGCAGCATGTCCGTGATCTGGGGGCCGCCGCCGTGCACGACGACCGGCTTGGCCCCCACGGTGCGCAGGAAGACCATGTCGGCGGCGAAGGCGGCCTTGAGGGCGTCGTCGACCATGGCGTTGCCGCCGTATTTGACCACCACGATTTTGTCGCGGTAGTGCTGCAGCCACGGCAGCGCTTCTGCGAGCACGTTGGCGCGCAGTTCGCTGGTGAGGTTCGCGGTGACGTCCATGACGTTCAGGCACCGACCTTTCTGGGTTTTTTAGGTGGAGTACGCGGAGTTGATTTCGACGTAGTCATGGGACAGGTCGGTGGTGCGTACCGTCGCAGTGCCTTCTCCCCCGGCGCCCAAGTCGATGAGGACCTCGACGTCCGCGCCAGACAGGTCGACGTCGCGGGCGCCGGGCGCGCCGGTCGAGTCGACGCAGACGGGCTGGCCGTTGAAGTGCACGCTGATGCGTTCCGGGTCCATGTCCGCTTCGGCCATGCCCACGGCGGCCAGCACCCGGCCCCAGTTCGGGTCGGAGCCGAACATCGCGGTCTTGAACAGGTTGTCGCGGCCGACGGTCCGGGCGGCGTTGAGCGCCTGGGCGTCGTCGCCGGTGCCGGTGACGGTGACCTTGACTCGCTTGGTCACGCCTTCGGCGTCGGCCTGCATCTGGTCCGCGAGGTTCGCGCAGGCGGCCAAGACGGCGGCGTCGAGCTCGGCCTGGCGCGGTGTGACGCCGGAGGCGCCGGAGGCGAGCAGGAGCACCGTGTCGTTGGTGGAGGTGGAACCGTCGATGTCGAGGGTGTTGAAGGTCGGGGCGACCGCCTTGTGCAGCGCCTCGTCGAGCATCTCAGGGGTGGCGGAGGCGTCGGTGGTCAGGCAGACCAACATCGTCGCCAGTGACGGGGCCATCATGCCCACGCCCTTGCCCATGCCGCCGACGGACCAGCCGTCCGCCTCAATGAGGGTTTCTTTGGCCACCAGGTCGGTGGTCATGATCGCTTCGGCGGCGGCGCTGCCGTGGTCGCCGAGGGAGCTCGCCAACGCGTCGACGCCGGCGGTGATCTTGTCCATGGGCAGGAGTTCGCCGATGAGTCCGGTGGAGCAGACCGCGACGTCTTCCGACAGCACCCCCAGGGCCTCGGCGGTGCGCTGGACGGAAGCGGCGGCGTCCTTGTCTCCCTGGACGCCGTTGCAGGCGTTGGCGTTGCCGGCGTTGTACAACACCGCCTTGACCGTGCCGTCGGCCACCGCGGCGCGGGTGGCCTTGATCGGTGAGGCGACGACCCGGTTGCGGGTGAAGACGGCGGCGGCGTTGTGCTCGGGGCCGTCATTGACGACGAGCGCCATGTCGAGCTTGCCGGAGTGCTTGATCTGCGCGGCGGTGGCGGCGGCGGTGAAGCCGGCCGGGGCGGTGATGCCTGTACTCATGGTGGTGGTCTCCAGACGGTTAGGGAGCGACCGCGGCCAGCGGCAGTCCGTCGGTTTCGGGGTAATCGAGGGCGATGTTCATGCACTGCACGGCGGCGCCGCCGGTGCCCTTGGTCAGGTTGTCGAGGGCGGAGGTCAGCAGCAGTTTGCCCGACTGCTCGTCGACCTCGACCTGCACGTGGCACATGTTCGAGCCGACGATGTGCTGCGTCTGCGGTTGCTGGCCTTCCGGCAGCAGGTGCACGAAAGGCTCGTTTTCATAGAAGGCCCGGTAGGTCTTGGTGGCGATGTCCTGGGTGACGCCGTCCACCAGGGGCGCGATGGCGGTGGTGAGGATGCCGCGCGGCAACGGAGCCAGCACCGGCGTGAAGCTGACGTTGACGTCGGCATCGGTGTACTTGGACAGGTTCTGTGCCATTTCCGGGGTGTGGCGGTGCTTTCCGGCGGTGTTGTAGGCCTTGAGCGAGCCCATCGTTTCCGCGCCGAGCAGGGCCACGGAGCCCTTTTTGCCGGCGCCGGAGACGCCCGTGATGGCGGTGATCGAAATGTCCGGGACGATGAGCCCGCCCGCGACGGCGGGCAGCAAAGCCAGGGTGGATCCCGTGGGGAAGCAGCCCGGGACGGCGATGCGCCGGGCCCCGGCGATCTCCTCCCGGTGCCCCGGCATCTCCGGGATGCCGTAAGGCCAGAAGCCGGCGTAGTCGCCGCCGTAGTACTTCTCCCAGGCGGCGGAGTCGGTGAGTCGGAAGTCGGCCGCGCAGTCGATGACGAGGGTCTCCTCGGACAGCTGCTGGCCGATCTCGGCGGAGTGTCCGTGCGGCAATCCCAGAAACACGACGTCGTGTCCAGACAGGACCTCGACGGTGGTGTCCTCGATGAGGCGATCCGCCAGCTGCGGCAGGTGGCCCATGAGCTCGCTGACGCGCTGTCCTGCGTTGGAATGTCCGGTCAGAGCGCCGATTTCGAGCTCGCCGGAGAGATATTTCGGGTGGCTGAGGAGCAGGCGCAGAATTTCTCCACCCGCATATCCCGTGGCACCAGCTACAGCTACCTTGATCGTCATGTCCGCCAGTATAGCGTTTATGCGCTTGGCTGCAAATTATACATTCGGGCGCAGTTGTCCCGATTCTGCCACAACGACGGCCCCGTCCGCAGCCGCCGGCCAGAGACGAAAACCGCCGTACCCGACTCACGGGTACGGCGGCACGGGAAGGCGGCGACACGTTCAGCACGAACGTGTCCCACCCACTATGCGCGCATCTGGGCGCCCAGCTTCTCCTTCGCCGCCTCTGCTGCGGCCAGACGACGTTCGTTGGCCTCCTCGTCGGTCAGCGTACGGTCAGCCGCCCTAAACAGCAGCTGGAACGCCAGCGACTTCTTGCCGTCACCCAGCTGATCGCCGCGGAAGACGTCGAAAAGCTCGACGGCCTCGAGCAGATCGCCGGCGCCTTCCTCGATGGCGGCGCGGACGTCCGCCGCCGGGACGGACTCGTCGACGACCAGGGCGATGTCCTGGTGCAGCGCCGGGTAGGCGGAGAGCACCGGCGCAGGCAGGAGCTCGGTGGCCGGGAGGGCGTCGACGTCGATCTCCATGGCGCAGGTGCGCTCCGGAAGCCCGAGCGCCTCCAGAATCTGCGGGTGCAGCTCACCGGCATAGCCGACGACCTCACCACCCACCTTCAGCGCGGCACACCGGCCCGGGTGCCACGGCAAGACGTCCGCGTTCTCCACCTCGAGCTCGACCCCGGCGGCGCGGGCGACGAGGCGAGCCGACTCCACGGCGTCCGCCCAACCGTAGGCGCGGCCCTTGCCCCACGGCCCGGTGTAATCGATTTCGCCGACGCCGACGGTGGCGGCGTGCAGCGGCTGCCGCGGCAGAGTCTCCAGCAGTTCCCGCACGGTGTCTTCGTCCGGGCGGCGGGAGACGTCGGGCATCGGGGTCTTTTCCGCCCGCTGGAAGGCCACCTGTTGCAGACTGAACAGGGTCAGGTCCTTCCGGCCGCGGGCGACGTTGCGGGAGACGGCCTCGAGCATGCTCGGCAACAACGTCGTGCCCAGCACCGCATAATCGCTGTCCAGCGGATTCTGGACCCGCACCACCTGGCGGCGGGGGTCGTCCTCCGCCAGTCCCCAGGCGTCGAAGACGTCGTTGGCCATGAACGGGGACGGCAGGATCTCGGCGTAGCCCTGATACGCCAACGCATGCCCGACGGCGCGGTTGCGCTTCTGCACGGGGCTGAGCCCACGGCCGCCGACCGGGGTCGGCAGAACCAGGGGGATGTCGTCGAGGCCCTCGAGGCGGACGATCTCCTCGATGAGATCCTCGGCCATGGAGAAATCCGTGCGCCAGGTCGGCGGGGTCACCGCCAGGATCTCGCCCCGATCGACCACGCGGCAACCGACCTCCTCCAGTCGGGACACGACGGTCTCGCGGGAGTAGTCGACGCCGATCAGTTCACTCGGGTGGCTGACCCGCAGGTCGATCGGGTCGGCCAGGGAAAACTCGCCGACCAGGGTGCGGCCAGTCTCGACGGCGCCACCGGCGATGTCGACGAGCAGCGCGCAGGCGTAATCCAGGGCCGCCTCGACGACCGCCGGATCCACGCCGCGCTCGAAGCGGCGAGAGGACTCGGAGGTGAGCTTGTGGCGGCGCGAGGTGCGCGCCACCGTGATCGGATCCCACGTCGCCGCCTCGAAGTAGACGTCGGTGGTGGTCTCCGAGATTTCGGAGCGGGTGCCGCCCATGACCCCGGCCATGGACTGGATGCCCGTCTCGTCACAGATGACCACGTCCTCGGCGTGCAGTTCACGCGTGACGTGGTCGAGGGTCTCGAACTTCTCCCCCGCCTCGGCGTTGCGCACCGTCAGGCCACCGGTGATCTGACCGGCGTCGAAGGCGTGCATCGGCTGGCCGAGCAGCAGCATGACGTAGTTGGTGACGTCGGTGGCCGCGTTGACGGGGCGCTGACCGGAAAGCATCAACTCACGCTGCAACCAGAACGGGGACTCCGCAGCCGGGTCGATGCCGGAGACCTGGCGCAGCCCGAAACGCAGGGCCTTGGTCTCGGGGCGCACGTCGACATCGATGAGCTCGCCGTCGACGGCCGGCACCGTAGACAGATCCAGCCCGGCCACGGACGGCTCGGCGGCGAGATCGGTGTAGGTCAAGCCAAAGGCACTGGCCAGCTCACGGCTCAACCCGCGGGCGGACAGAGCGTAACCGCGATCCGGAGTGACGTTGACCTCGAAGGCCGTGTCCTCCAGCTGCAACAGGGACTTCGCGTCGTCGCCGGGGACGCCGTAATCCTCGGCCAAGGTGATGATCCCGGGGTTCTGCTTGTCCGTCAGACCGAGTTCGGCGGCGGAACAGATCATGCCGTTGGAGATGCGGCCGTAGGTTTCCCGGGCGGAGATCTCGAAGCCGCCCGGCAGCTCCGTACCCGGCAGCGCGACGACCACGAGGTCGCCTTCGACGAAGTTACGGGCGCCGCAGATGATGCCCTGCGGCTCACCGGTGCCGTTGGCCTGGCCGACGTCGACCTGGCAATAACGGATCGGCTTCTTGAACTCCGTCAGTTCCTCGATGTCGGTGACCCGGCCGAGCACCAGGGCGCCGCGGGTCTCCTCGATCCGCGCGTAGCCTTCCGTCTCAAAGCCGACGCGGACAAATCCGGCGTCGAGCTCCTCCGGGGTGACGGACCAGTTCTCCTGGGCCGGCGCCATGGCGCGCAACAGGCCGGTCAGCCAGTTCTGGGCGATGAACATCTATTTATTCCTTCCTGGTTACCGGGGTTAAGCCTGCACGCCGAACGGCAGGGTGAAACGGACGTCGCCTTCGACCATGTCGCGCATGTCGCTCAAGCCGTTGCGGAACTGCAGGGTGCGCTCCAGCCCCATGCCGAAGGCAAACCCGGTGTATTCCTCCGGATCCACGCCGACGGCGCGCAACACGTTCGGGTTGACCATGCCGCAGCCACCCCACTCAATCCAGCCGGCGCCGCCCTTCTTGTTGGCGAACCAGACGTCGACCTCGGCGGAAGGCTCCGTGAACGGGAAGTAGTTGGTGCGCATGCGCGTCTTGGTCTCCGGCCCGAAAAGCACCTTGGCCAGGTGATCCAAAGTGCCCCGCAGGTGCGCCATCGTCAGGCCCTTGTCCACCGCCAGCCCCTCGATCTGGTGGAAGACCGGGGTGTGCGTGGCGTCGAGTTCGTCGGTGCGGAACACCCGGCCCGGGCAGGCGATGTAGACGGGCACGTCGCGCTCGAGCATCGTGCGGACCTGCACCGGGGAAGTGTGGGTGCGCAGGAGCTGATGGGAACCTTCGGCGCCGATGTGGAAGGTGTCCTGCAGGGTGCGCGCCGGGTGGTCCGGTTTGAAGTTGAGGGCGTCGAAGTTGAAGTACTCCGCCTCGACCTCGGGGCCTTCGGCGATTTCCCATCCCATGCCGACGAAGATGTCGGACACCTGCTCCTTGAGCGTGGTGATCGGGTGCATGGCGCCCGTCTGCCGGCGGGTGGTCGGCACCGTCACGTCGACGGTTTCGGCGGCCAGCTGCTCGGCCTTTTCCTTGGCCTCGATGCGGTCGTGCACTTCGGCGAAGTGTTTTTCGACGGAGCCGCGGGCGATGTTCACCATCTTGCCCGCGTCCTTGCGCTCCGTTTTCGGCAACGTGCCGATGGCCTGGCGGGCGCGCGGAATGAATGCGCTGTCCCCCAGGTGCTCCCGGCGTGCCTCCTGGAGCTCCGCCAGGCTGGGGGCTGCGTCAAAGGCAGCGACGGCCTGCTCTGCTGCGGCGTTCAGCGACGCCTCGGTCAATTCAATGTCGGGCTGATCAGACACGTTGCGTTCTTCGACCCTTCGTAATCGCGCTTGGTTCGGACTCGATCCAGCATACCGGCGAGCGTCGGAGCCACCATGGATGAGTCCGTCGAAACACAGACATGGGCCTGTCTGGGCAAAAAATAACACCCGCACACGACGGTGCGGGTGAAAAGTAGGGTCAGGCGGGCGCTACCACGTGGTGGGCACGCCGTCGGAGTCGGTGGCCATGTATCCTCCGCCCGCTATGATGAGGATAAAATCGATCAAGACCCAAATAGATAAGGCTACCAGCAGGAAGACGCCGATAAAGATAATAGTGAGGAGAGTGCCTACCCCCAGCAGGATCAACTTGTTGATCCCGGCCTTGGTCTGCCCGTAGTAGAAGTTGTGGACGCCGAGGGAACCCAGGAAGAAACACAGCAGCAACGCGACGATGCGGGACTTCGGCTTCGATTGCACGCCGTGGTGTGGGGCCGATCCATACTGCGGCGCGGCACCGTACTGCGGGGTTACACCGTACTGGTTGGGGTGGTAGTTCGCCGGCGGCTGCGCATTGGGCTGCTGGCCGTAGCCGAAACCGCTGTGCGGCTGGGGCGACTGGGAATGGCCGGGGTAGCCGAAGCTGTTGTTCGGGTCGCCCTGGTGGGGATCCGGTTGTGCGAACGGGTTGGACACGGGCTGGGCCTTTCTCATCGTGTGCATGGCCGGAACAAGGCGTCGCAGCGTCACACGCAGTCACACGCGGCGCCGACCATATCTGGCGTTGAGCTTAGCGGGCGGGAGCCCGCATGTCGACCAGCGGAAACGGGCTCACCACTTCAACGGGATGTCGTGCCGGTCCGTTTTCATGTTGCCGACCCCGAACGCGATCATGATCGCCTCGAGGATCACCCACAAGCCGGCAAGGAAGAGCAGGGCCTGCCCGACGGCGAGCAGGCTCATGGCGATGCCGAAAGCGTTGAGCGCGATCTTGGCCAGGCCCAGGGTGTTGTGCCCCATGTAGAAGTTATGGACGCCGAGCCCGCCGAGCAGCAGGGCGAGGATGATGGCCAGGATCTTGGATTTTTGCGCGCGGGTTTCTTCCACCCTAATTTATTCTCCTTTCGCCCGGGCCTGGCCCCGGGCAGATTCGTAGAGGCAGATGGCGGCGGCGGTGGCCAAATTAAGGGATTCCGCACGGCCGCGGATGGGCACGCGCACGCGGTGGTCCGCCTTCGCCAGCACGTCTTCGCCGAGGCCGTGGGCTTCATTGCCGAAGAGCCAGGCGGTGGGGCGCGCCAGCAGGTCATCGGCGTCTTCGAGGTCGACTTCTCCGTCCGCGGCGGTGGCCAGGATGGTCAAGCCCTTGGCGCGGACCTGGCCGAGGACGTCGTTGACGTCGGCATGTCGGGCGACCGGGACGTGGAACAGCGAGCCGGCCGAGGCGCGGGCGGCTTTGCCGGACTGCGGGTCGACGGTCTCCCCGGCAAAGAGCACGGCGTCGGCGCCCATCGCGTCGGAGACGCGCATCAGGGTGCCGGCGTTGCCCGGCTCGGAGGTCTGCACCGGGACGGTCACCAGTTTCGGGGTCTTGCCCAACGCCTTACCGACGCTCCACAGCACCGGCGTACACACCGCGAACAGTCCGGTGGTGGTCACCGTGTCGGTCAGTGCGCGGGCGGCTTTCTCGTCGATGGCGTGGGTGTAGACGTTCATGTATCCGGCGGCGGTGACGATGTCGGAGAATCGCTCCGCGGCCCGCTCCGTCACGAACAGGTCGGTGGCCGACCCGGTGGACACCGCCGCATCTACGGCGTTCTCCCCCTCCACGAGAAAACGTTCCGCTTTTCGCCGCCCGGCGGAACGCAGCAGTTTTGCGGCGTTGACCACCCGCGGCGTCCGTTCCGTGAACGGCTGGGAAAAATCGAGGCTCATACGCGTCAGGTTATCAGCGCACTCCCCCTGCCAGGTGTACCAGATCCGGAAAGGTCGGACAGGACCCCGTCAGTTTCCATACACTGGCGACAGTAATTGAACGTGCCACAACTTGGGGGCGCGGGCGTGGCCCCGCCCCCACGACACCGAGGAGGCGGACGCCATGACAACCCCCACCCCAGACACCACGCTGGACGATTCCGTTGACACGGTTGTGAAGCAGGCACGTGCATGGCTCGCCGCCACCGAAGGCGAGCAGGACGAGGCCGCGCAGATGCTGGGACAACTGATGCAGGATCCCGCCGGCGTCGATTTCACGATGGATTTCGTGGACCGCGTCGCCCGCCCGGAGGACGACCACACCGCGGCGCAGGCGCTGCGCAAGATTCCCGAGGCCCCGGGCTTCCTCAGCGGAGTCGACCGCCTTCTGCTCAACGCGGGCACCAAGCTGGCCGGGGCGATCCCGCAGGTCGTCATGCCCGCCGCCCGCAAGCGCATGCGTCAGCTCGTCGGTCACCTGGTGCTCGATTCTGAAGGATCCACGTTGGATTCTCTGCTGGATGACGCCGCGGAGAAGGGACAGGAACTCAACCTGAACCTCCTGGGCGAAGCGGTCCTGGGCGATGACGAGGCCGCGGACCGCGCCCGACGCACGCTCGAGCTCATCGAAAATCCCCGCGTCACTTATGTCTCCGTCAAGGCGACGTCCCTGTGTGCCCAGCTCAACCACTGGGACGTCGACGGCAACGTGGAGCGGCTGAAAGAGCAGCTGCGTCCCCTCTACCGGGCCGCCATCGAGCAGAGCCCACGGGTGTTCATCAACCTCGACATGGAGGAATACAAGGACCTGCGGATGACCATCCGGCTGTTCACTGAGCTGCTCGACGAAGAGGAGTTCCGCGACTATGAGGCCGGCATCGTTCTCCAGGCCTATTTGCCGGACTCTTTCGATGCCCTGCAGGAGCTGGTGGAGTTCGGCCGCGCCCGCGTCGCCGCGGGTGGGGCCCCGATCAAGATTCGCCTGGTCAAGGGCGCAAACTTGTCCATGGAAAAGGCCGAGGCCGAGGTCCACGGGTGGAAACAGGCGCCTTATGACACGAAATCCGAGGTCGACGCCAATTATCTGCGGCTGCTCGACCATGTCCTGGTCCCGGAGAATCTGGGCGCGGTACGCATCGGCGTCGCCAGCCACAACCTCTATTCCTTGGCCGCCACCAAGGAAATCGCGGAGCGTCGCGGGGTCATGGAGCTCGTCGACGCCGAAATGCTGCAGGGCATGGCCCCCGCGCAGGCGCGGGCGGTCAAGGACTCCTTCCCTAACCTGATCCTCTACACCCCCGTCGTGGCCGCCAGCGATTTCGACGTCGCCGTCAGCTACCTGGTGCGCCGCCTGGAGGAAAACAGCGCGGACGAAAACTTCCTGCACGCGCTGTTCACCGTCGGCGACGCCGGTGAGCAGGCGATGGATGACCAGGAAGAGCGCTTCCGCAAGGCGGTCGCCGACCGCAAGGAAGTCTCCGCGGAGCCGCAGCGCCAGCAGAACCGGGAGGTCGATTCGGGACTCGGGTCAGGCACCCGCCCCGGCCGGTTCCGCAACGAACCGGACACCGACCCCGCCCTGGTGGCCAACCGCCGGTGGGGTGTGGAAGCACTGAGCACGGATCCCGGCCCCGTGTCGGCCCCGGAGGTCTCCGACCCGAAGAAGGTGGACGCAAGCGTCGAAAAGGCCCGTGATCTGGCCGTCGCCTGGGGCGCCACCGCCGGCGAAGGCCGGGCGGACGTCCTGGACGTCATCGCCGAGTCGCTGGCGAATCGGCGACAGGAACTGGTCTCCGCGATGGCGTGGGAGGCGGACAAGGCCATCGGCCAGGCCGACGTCGAAGTGTCCGAGGCCGTGGATTTCGCCACCTACTACGCCGAATCCGCACGCGCCCTGGGCACCGGTTACTCCACTTTCGTGCCAGATGGTCTGGTCGTGGTGACCCCGCCGTGGAACTTCCCCGTCGCCATCCCGGTCGGTGGCGTGTTGGCCTCGTTGGCCGCCGGCAGCGCCGTGATCATCAAGCCCGCCCCCCAGGTGGTGCGCTGCGCCGAGGTCGCCGTCGACGCCATCCGCGACGGGCTGGCCGCCGCCGGGGAGAACCCGGACCTGGTGCAGTTGATCCGCGCGGACGAGGGCGACGCGGGCAAGCGACTGATTTCGCACCCCCAGGTCGATCACGTCATCCTCACCGGCGCCTCGGAAACCGCCCAGCTGTTCCGCTCCTGGGACCCGCAGATGTCGATCTCTGCGGAGACGTCGGGTAAGAACGCCTTGATCATCACCGCCTCCTGCGATCCGGATCTGGCGATCGATGACTTGGTCGACTCCGCCTTCGGGCACGCCGGCCAGAAGTGCTCCGCCTCTTCCCTGGTCATCTTCGTCGGCCCGGCCGGTAAATCGAAGAGGCTGCGCACCCAGCTCTACGACGCGGTGCGCACCCTGAAGATCGGACGCGGCATCGACGTCTCCACCCGCATGAACGGACTCATCGAGCCGCCCGGAGAAAAGCTGGAAAAGGGGCTGACCACCCTGGAGCCAGGCGAGGAATGGTTGATCGAGCCGAAGCAGCTCGATGAGGACGGCACGCTGTGGTCCCCCGGTGTGCGCGACAACGTGCAGCCGGGTTCCTGGTACCACAAGACCGAGTGCTTCGGGCCCGTCCTGGGCATCATGTACGCCGACACCCTCGAAGAGGCCGTCGAATGGCAGAATCAGACCGGCTTCGGGCTGACCGGCGGCATCCATACTCTAGACACCGACGAGATCGCCTACTGGCGCAAGCACGTCGAGGTGGGCAACGCCTACATCAACCGCGGCATCACCGGTGCGATCGTGCAGCGCCAGTCCTTCGGCGGCTGGAAGAACTCGGCGATCGGGCCGGGCGCGAAGGCCGGCGGCCCGAACTACGTCGGCACCTTCGGCACCTGGGTCGACAATGACGCCCTCGCCTCCCCGGAGGTCAGCGTGCAGCCGCGGATCAACCGGATGCTGGAGAGCTGGACCGGGGAACTCGATGAGGGGGATCGTGAGTGGCTGTGGCGCGCGGCGGAACTGGACCAGCACGCCTGGGACACCGAGTTCGGCCGCGAGCACGACCGCACCGGTCTTCGCTACGAGACGAACATCTTCCGCTACCTTCCGTTGCTGGAGCCGCTGCTCGTGCGCATCGGCACGGGGGCCGCGCGCCGCGACGTCTATCGTCTGCTGCTGGCGGCCGCCCGCACCGGCTCCCCCGTTCGTTTCACCGCGCGACCCGAGGTCGCCGGCGATTTCCCCTTCGCGGAAAACATGACGGACGAGGATTTCGCCCGCCTGGTGACGGAACGGAACAACGCCCGTGTGCGCACCGTCGGCGCGGTCGATGACGCCCTGTATGAGGCTGCCGTCGAGTCTGATTCGGTGGTCATGGATTCCCCGGTGCTGGCAGACGGTCGGCGTGAGCTGCTCCCCTGGCTGCTGGAGCAGACGGTGAGCACCACGACCCACCGGTTCGGCATCATCCGGGAGCCGATGACCCGCTTCTGACGGCACGCGGCGCGTCCCGCGCCGGTCCCGGAAGGGCCATGGAGTCCTTCCGGGACCGGTGTTTTTCTGCGGTTCATACAGGCAAGGGCCTAGAAACGAAAAACCGTCGGTTCCCCTGTTGAACAGGGAAACCGACGGGTGTGCGTCGAAGACGCGAAGGCTGCTTAGGCGGCCTTCGGGGCGTTGACGTCCTCCGGCAGGCCGGCCTTGGCGGCCTCGCACAGCGCGGAGAAGGTAGCGAAGTCGTTGACGGCCAGGTCCGCGAGGATCTTACGGTCGACATCAATCTCGGCCAGCTTCAGGCCGTGGATCAGACGGTTGTAGGTGATGTCGTTCATGCGGGCAGCGGCGTTGATGCGCTGGATCCACAGCTTGCGGAACTCTGCCTTGCGCTTACGACGGTCGCGGTAAGCGTAAGTCATGGAGTGCAGCCACTGTTCCTTGGCCTTACGGTACAGGCGGGAGCGCTGACCGCGGTAGCCCTTGGCGGACTTCAGAATCGCGCGGCGCTTCTTCTTGGCGTTAACAGAACGCTTGACACGTGCCATTGTGTATCTTCCTTATTTCGTTGAGGGTTTTCTGGGCGGACAGGCGTTCTTATGCCCGGCCGAGGAGACGCTTCATGCGCTTGGTGTCTGCCGGGGAGACGTCCTTGGTGCCCTTCAGGCGACGGGTGCGGGTGGACGGCTTGCCCTCCAGCAGGTGACGGCGGTTGGCCTGCTCGCGACGCAGCTTGCCGGAACCGGTGACCTTGATGCGCTTAGCGGTGCCCTTGTGGGTCTTCTGCTTCATGGGTGATAAGTCCTTATTCCCGAATAGCGGTTGACGGTTGTCTGATCTACTTTTTGCCCTTGCCGCGGACCGGGCCGACGACCATCGTCATGTTGCGGCCGTCCTGCTTCGGCTTGTTCTCGACGACGCCGAACTCGGCGATCTCCTCGGCAAGACGATCCAGCAGTCGGAAGCCGAGCTCCGGACGCGACTGCTCGCGGCCGCGGAACATGATGGTGACCTTGACCTTGTTGCCCTTCTCCAGGAAGCGGATCACATTGTTCTTCTTCGTCTCATAATCGTGATCGTCGATCTTGGGACGGAACTTCTGCTCCTTGACCACGGTCTGCTGCTGATTCTTACGCGACTCACGGGCCTTCTGGGCCTGCTCGTACTTGTACTTTCCGTAATCCATGATCTTGGCGACGGGCGGCTTGGCGTTCGGGGCGACCTCGACGAGATCGAGGTTCGCCTCGTAGGCGACCTTGCGTGCGTCGTCGGTACGGACGACGCCTACCTGTTCGCCGGACGGGCCGATCAAACGGACCTCCGGAACACGGATTCGCTCATTAATGCGAGCTTCAGCGCTGATGTGGGGCTCCTCAATTAGCAGTGTGTAGTGATTCGCTACCGTGTCACACGCGAGGTTCATCCCTTGCAGCAAAAAACCGCGGCACCTTGGAAGGTACACGCGGATATGCCACATCAATCATGAAGGCCTGAAGCCTTCCCGACTGACCTTTACCCGGAACCAACCTGACGGCGGCATGGGGTGGGATGTTCTCCGCTTGCGACCCGGCGCCCTGAAGACGACTCGGGTGGTAGTGACAACTACCCTAACAAGATCTCCCTAACACTGCAAATCAGATGGCCGTGCAGATTGTCGCGGCGGGGAGCAAGTCAGCCTCCACCATCTCCTCTAACCCGGCGGCCAGATCACCCACCATCTGCACTGCCGTCGCGTGCTCACCGTCTTCCGGATGGACGAGCACGGCCATGCCGATGACCCCGCCCAGAGTCTCCAGCGCCCCCATCTGCCGGTAGGTGTACGGGCGCGATCCCCCGTCCTCCTCTGCGCTCCACCCGCCTTTGAAGTGCATCCCCTCAATAGACCCCAATCCGTCGACCTGCCACGGAACGATCTCTCCCATCGCCCGGTAGACCACCTCCGCATCGGGCAGGCAGGGAAGGTAGGAGGAAAATTCCGCCTGCCCCGCCAACGGCCAGGCGATCAGGCCAATGGGGGTCGGCGAAAATTCTGTGGCCAAAGACAACGCGTCGATTCCCCCGTAGGGGGCGAGCAGGTCCTCGAGCTGACGGGCGGCAGATGTCCCGCCGCCGAGCGACTGCCACAATTCCGCGGCAGGCATGTTCTCCGAGCGGGTGATGGCGGCCTCGATGAGTGCGTCCACGTCGGCGTTCCCGTCGAGCTCCGCCGCGGCCGTGGCTGCGGCGACGGCAATCGGCACCTTCACCGTCGACCAGGCGTGCCACCGGCCCGGATCGCCGGCCTGTACTACGCCGTGGCGGGTGGCCACTGCGACCCCGGCCACCCCTCCGTGAGTGTCCTGTACTTCATCGGTCAGCGCGGCTAATTTTTGTGCCACAGACTCGCCTGGATCTTGGTGCGGCGCCGCCACCGCAGTCGTGGACACCGTTGCACCGTCGTGCGGGACCGGCGGTGCGCAGCTCACCGCGGTAAGCCCCAGCGCCAGGGCGGCGACGCCGGAGTGAAGCGTTGTTTTTCCCCACCACGCCATGATTGCTTCGACCGTATCCCTTTGTTCGGTGGCCGCCCTGGGCGGCCAGGCTGCCGTTGAGTGGGGATTATTTTACGTCACCGGCAAACGGTCCCGAGGGCGGACCCGCCGGTCAGAGTATTTCGGCGAGGTACTGGCCGGTGTAGGACCCCTCTACCTTCGCCACGTCCTCCGGGGTGCCTTCCGCCACGAGCAGGCCACCGCCGGAGCCGCCTTCGGGGCCCATGTCGACGACCCAGTCGGCCATTTTGATCACGTCGAGGTTGTGCTCGATGACCAGCACGGAGTTGCCCTTGTCCACCAACCCCTGGATGACGAGCATCAGCTTGCGCACATCCTCGAAGTGCAGGCCGGTGGTCGGCTCATCCAGAATGTAGATGGTGCGTCCATGGGAGCGTTTCTGCAGTTCAGACGCCAGCTTCACGCGCTGCGCCTCGCCCCCGGACAACGTCGTCGCCGCCTGGCCGAGACGGACATACCCCAGCCCCACGTCCACCAGCGTGGCCAGGTAGCGGTGAATCGAGGTGATGGGCTCGAAGAATTCCGCGCCCTCCGAGATCGACATGTCCAAGACCTCGGCGATGGTCTTGCCCTTGTACCGGATCTCGAGGGTCTCCCGGTTGTAGCGGGCGCCGTCGCAGACTTCGCAGGGGACGTAGACGTCGGGCAGGAAGTTCATCTCGATTTTCAGGGTGCCGTCACCCTGGCAGGCCTCGCAGCGTCCGCCCTTGATGTTGAAGGAGAACCGCCCGGCCTTGTATCCGCGCACTTTGGCCTCCTGCGTTTCGGCGAAAAGGTTGCGGATCTTGTCGAAGACGCCCGTGTACGTCGCCGGGTTCGACCGCGGGGTGCGGCCGATCGGCGACTGGTCGATCTGGATCAGTTTGTCCAGGTGGTCCATGCCCTCCACGCGTTTGGCGCGGCCCGGCACCTGGCGGGCCCGGTTGAGGGTGTTCTGCAGGTTTTTCGCCAAAATCTGGTTGATCAGGGTGGATTTCCCGGAGCCGGACACGCCGGTGATGCAGACCAGTACGCCGAGCGGGATGTCCACGTCGATGCCCTGCAGGTTATTCTCCCGTGCCCCGACGACGGTGAGCTGGCGGGCGGGGTCGATCTCGCGGCGCTGCTCCGGGACCCCGAGGGAACGCCGGCCGGCGAGGTAGTCGCCGGTGATGGATCCTTCGATCTCCAGGATGCCCTCCGGGACCCCCTGGTAGACGACCTCACCGCCGTACTCGCCCGCCTTCGGGCCGATGTCGATCATCCAGTCTGATTCGCGGATGGTCTCCTCGTCGTGCTCGACGACGAGGAGGGTGTTGCCGATGTCGCGCAGGCGCTTCAGCGTCTCAATCAGACGCTTGTTGTCGCGCTGGTGCAGGCCGATGGACGGCTCGTCGAGCACGTACATCACGCCGGCGAGGCCGGAGCCGATCTGGGTGGCCAGCCGGATGCGCTGCGCCTCACCGCCGGACAGGGTGCCGGCGGCACGGTCCAGAGTGAGGTAAGTCAGCCCCACGTCGACGAGGAAGCGCAGCCGGGCCTGAATTTCCTTGAGCACCGCGTCTGCGATCTGACGTTCCCGGGAGGCCAGGACGAGGGTGTCCAGGAACTGCGCGGCGTCGGCGATGGACATCGCGGTCAGGCCCGCGATGGACTTCTCCCCGTCGGATTCCGAATCCAACCGCACGGACAGGATTTCCGGCTTGAGGCGGGCGCCTTCGCAGGTCGGGCAGGCGATTTCGCGAGTGTAGGCCAGGAACCGTTCCTTTTGCTTCTCGCTTTCGGCCTGTTCCAATTTGCGGTCCATCCAGCCGCGCACTCCCTCGAAAGGAGCGGTCCAGTTGCGGACACGTCCGAAACGGTTCTTGTAGCGGACCGACACCTTGGTGGAGGTGCCGTTGATCAGGGCGTCGCGCTGTTTCTTCGTCAGCTTCGAAAACGGCGTCTCCGGATCGAAGTCGAGGGCCTCGGACAAACCGTCGACGAGTTTCTCGAAGTAGTTGCGGTTCGGCGAGGAGGTCCACGGTTGCACGGACTTGTTCGCCGGAGCGTCCGGGTCGGGAATGAGCAGGTCGATGTCGACCTCGGTGCGGGTGCCCAGGCCGTCACAGGCCGGGCAGGCGCCGTAGGGGCTGTTGAAGGAGAACGCCCGCGGCTCATATTCGTCGATGTCGAGCGTGTGCCCGTTCGGGCAGGCCATCTTCTCAGAGAAGATCCGGTGGCGCTGCGGGTCGTCCTCCGGAAGGTCGACGTAGTCGATGCCCACCAGTCCGTCCGCCAACCGCAGGGCGGTTTCCACGGAATCGGTGAGACGCTGCTTCTGCGACTCTTTGACCTGCAGTCGGTCGACCACGACGTCGATGTCGTGCTTGATCTGCTTCTTCAGCTTCGGCGGGTCGGACAGCTGATGCAGCTCGCCGTCGACCATGATGCGCGAATAGCCTTGTGAGGCGAGGTCCTTGAACAGGTCGACGAACTCGCCCTTGCGGGTGCGGACGACGGGGGCGAGCACCTGGAACTTGGTGCGCTCCTCCCCTTCCAGCACCTGGTCGACGATCATCTGCGGGGTCTGCCGGTCGATCTTCTCGTCGCAGACCGGGCAATGGGCGGTGCCGGCGCGGGAGAACAGCAGACGCAGGTAATCGTAGATCTCCGTGATGGTGCCCACCGTCGACCGCGGGTTGCGGTTGGTGGATTTCTGGTCGATCGACACGGCGGGCGACAACCCGTCGATGAGGTCGACGTCCGGTTTATCCATTTGGCCGAGAAACATCCGGGCGTAGGAGCTCAACGACTCCACGTACCGACGCTGCCCTTCGGCGAAGATGGTGTCGAAGGCCAACGACGACTTGCCCGACCCGGACAGGCCGGTGAACACGACCATTTTATCGCGGGGCAGATCGACGTCCACGCCCTTCAGGTTGTGTTCGCGGGCACCTTTGACGACGAGACGGTCAGCCACTTGTCTTGTTCCTCCCCTTGATGAATCCGGGCCCGGCCGGCGCACCCGGAAAGATGATCTCGAACGTACCATCGACGACGAATTCGCCGCTATTCCTGGCTAGGCTAGTCCGCATGACCACCGCACTGAAGCTTCACCGGATTTCCGTGTCCGAGACGGACAATAACTGCTACCTGCTCGCCGCTGGCGACGAAGGACTTCTCATCGACGCCGCCGACGATCCTGACGCCCTGCTCGCGATGGCGGAAGAGGCGGGGGTCAGCATCACCATGGTGTTGACCACCCATCGCCACGCCGATCACGTCCGGGCGTTGCCGGATGTGCTCGCACGCACTGGCGCGACCCACCTTACGTCGTTTCTCGACTCCCCCGCCCTACCCGCGGACGCCGACGTCGAGCTCGAGCAGGGAGACGTCATCGAGTTCGCGGGGCATGAACTGCCCGTGGCCATCCTGCGCGGGCACACCCCGGGTGGGGCGTGTGTGGCCGCGGAGATCGACGGGGTGGTCAACCTGTTCGTCGGTGACAGCCTCTTCCCCGGCGGGGTGGGCAAGACCGAGTCCGAGTCGGATTTCGCCCGTCTTTTCAACGACGTCAAGAGCCGTCTTTTCGACGTGTACCCGGACGAAGCGATCGTGCGCCCTGGCCATGGAAAATCCACCACGCTAGGAGCTGAGCGCCCGCACCTCGACGAGTGGTGGGCCCGCCGTTGGTAAGGCCCTGCGGCGTATCTTTTCCGCCACCTGGACGGGCCAATCTCGCTACAGTGGAAGAAGTAAAAGAATTTTTTAACGTCAACCCTCACGCAAAGGAGCGTCGAACATGATCCGTAAGATCGCACGACCGATGCTGGCATCCGTTTACATCGCCGACGGAGCGGACACCCTGCTCAATACGAGCGCACACGTCCGGGCAACCGAAAACGTGCTGGACAAGGTCCGCTCCATCCTTCCCGATGATTGGGCCCGCAACGTCCCCAACGACCCGGAGCTGGTCGCCCGTGCGATGGGCGGCACCAAGGTCGGCGCCGGCGCCCTGCTCGCCTTGGGCAAGGCTCCGCGTCTGTCGGCCGGCACCCTGGCGCTGGTGTCGGTGCCGACGATCATCGGTCGCTACAATTTCTGGGAGGCGGACAACGACGAGGAGAAGTCCTCCCGCCGCAACGGCTTTTTGACCAACGTGGCCCTTCTCGGCGGCCTGGCCATCACCTCCGTCGACACCGCGGGTAAGCCTTCCGTGGCGTGGCGCGCTAAGAAGGCCGGTCAGGTGACCGGCGACAAGGTGCAGTCGGCGCTGCCCACGAAGAGCCAGTCCCAGAAGACTTTCGACCAGGCCAGCAACTGGGTCGGCGACAAGGCCGGTCAGGCACAGGACGCCGTGACCTCCTATGTCGACGACCACAAGGATGACTGGAAAAAGTCCGCCGACCAGGCGGCGGGCGTGGCGTCCGGCTGGCTGGACACCGCCATCGACTCGGGCAAGAACCTCATCGACACCGTCCAGTCCGAGGCCCCGAAGTGGGCGAACCAGGCGGAAAAGACTGGCCGTGACCTGCTCGACGAAGCCCAGAAGACCGGCAAGAAGCTGAACAAGCGGGCCGTGAAGGCCGCCGACAAGGCGCAGGACCGGGCGGATGACGCCCTGTCCAAGGCGGACAAGAAGACCGGCGGCGCCGCGAAGCGCGCCAACCGTAAGGCCGAGAAGTTCCAGAAGGAAGCCGACAAGGCGGTCAACCGCGCCGTGAAGAACGTGAAGAAACAGCTGAACTAACGTTCCCGCCTTCGCCGCTCCTGCCCCAGACGCCGCCTCCGCCCTGCCGGATGCGGCGTCTGTGTCTTTCTCCGCGCTCCGTCCGGCGGACGCGTGCGGGCAGCGAAAATTCCCGACGCTGCTGATATGCTGGAACACCACTTTTTACACATTCGGAGGATGATCCAGATGGCCGATGCCCGCGAGCGTGAAATCGCTGCCGAGCAAGAGTACGTGGATGACCTGTTTGAGCGCCTCGATCAAGAAGTGGCGGCGGCGAATGAACGGCTGCGGCAAGTCCAGCTGGAAGTGGACCCCGCCAACCCCGACGCCGACGCCCTCGTGCGTCGCGAAACCGAGTACCACGGGCTCAACTCCAAGCTGGACCGTCTCAACCTCGCTCAGACGGGGTTGGTGTTCGGCCGCATCGACATCGCCAGCGACGCCCCGGAAAACCCCGTCCCCGGCCACCCCGAGTTGGAACGCCGTTATATCGGGCGCATGGGGCTGGATGACAGAGCCGACAATTACCGCACTTTGCTGCTGGACTGGCGCGCCCCCATGGCGCGTCCTTTCTACCTGGCCACCACCGCCCAACCGGAGGGGGTCACCGTGCGTCGCCACTTACGTACCCGGGGCCGGACCGTCACGGGCATCGACGACGAGGTGCTCTCCGGAGACGGCTCCGAGGTCACCCGCCAGGGCGTGGGCAGCGAGACAGCCCTGTACCACGCCATGCAGCGGGCGCGTACCGGGCACATGCACTCCATCGTGGAGACCATTCAGCGGGAGCAGGACCAGATCATCCGGGACGCGACCCGCGGGGTGATGGTGGTGCAGGGTGGACCGGGCACGGGCAAGACGGCGGTGGCTCTGCACCGGGTGGCGTACCTGCTGTACACGCACCGCGACCAGCTGGCGAAGACGGGCGTGCTCATTCTGGGCCCGAACTCGACTTTCCTGGAGTACATTTCGCGCGTGCTGCCGGAGCTGGGTGAGACGGGCGTGGTGCTGTCCACCGTCGGTGACCTGTTCCCCGGCGTCCGGGCGACGGCGTCGGAGTCCCTGGCAGCCCGGGAGATCAAGGGCTCGGAGGAGATGGTCACGATCCTCAAGCGCACGGTGCAGTCGTACCAGGCGGTGCCGGAGAAGCCCCGTCCGCTGCGCGTCGAAGGGTTGGAGCTGCAGGTGTCTCCGGCGATGGTGAAGAAGTCGCGGACCCGGGCGCGTCGTTCGCGGAAGCCGCACAACGACGCCCGCGCGGTGTTTGCGGAGCATTTGATCGAGCAGCTGGCGGCGGTGATGGCGCAGCGTATCGGCGCCGATCCGCTGGGCGGGTCGAATCTGTTGTCCCGGGCGGACGTGGATCAGCTGCACGATGACCTGGCGGACGAGCCCGCGGTCCTCGAGCTCGTCGACGACCTGTGGCCGGAGCTCTCCCCCACCGAGGTGTTGGCGGATCTGCTCACCAGCGCTGCGGCCATCGAGGAGGTCGCGGGCGACTACGACGACGACACCAGCGAGGCCCTGTGGCGGGAACCGGGCGGAGGGTGGGCGCCGTCGGACGCGGCGCTGCTGGATGAACTCGCGGTGCTTATCGGCCTGCCGGATCCGGACCAGGCCCGGGAGAAAGAGGAGGCCGCTTGGCGCAAGCAGGTCGACGCCGCCGAAGACGCGCTGGATATCTTGGAGAGTTCCGCGTCCACGGACACCGACGACGATTTCTTCGAGGCGGAGATCCTGTCGGCGCACGACGTCATCGACGCGGAGACGCTCGCGCAGCGCCAGCAGGTGCGCGATATCCGCACCACCGCGGAGCGGGCCGCCGACGATCACACCTGGGCGTTCGGGCACGTGGTCGTGGACGAGGCCCAGGAGTTGACGCCGATGGAATGGCGCATGGTGTTTCGTCGCAGCCCGTCCCGGTGGATGACGCTGGTGGGCGACACCGCCCAGACCGGCGCGCCGGCGGGGGTGGATTCTTGGGCGGATGCGCTGGAGCCGTTTGTGGGCGGGCGCTTCCGAGTGCATGAGTTGACGGTCAACTACCGTACGCCCGTGGAGATCATGGGTACGGCCAACGACATCCTCGCCGCCATTGATCCGGAGGCGACGCCGGCGACGGCGATTCGCGAATCCGGTGTGCCGGTGGAGTTTCTGCCCACCGGCACGGATCCTGCGTCGCTGCATTTCGAGGGCGACGGCCTGGTGCAGATCATCGACACGGACAACGTGGGCCAGATCAAGGGCTTGGAGTTCGACCACGTCGTGGTGGTGGAGCCGACCGAGATCACTGAGGCCTCGCCGCAGGGGTGGCAGGACTTGTACGTGGCGATCACCCGCGCGACGCAGACGCTGACCGTCATCGGCGAACTGCCGGACGTCGACGGAGAGTACAGCGAGGAGTAAGCGTCCGAGGAAAGCACGACGCTCCGCCGTCCCTGCGCGGCAGGGCGGGCGGAGCGGGTCGACGGCCGTCGGCGTCGTCGTTTACTTGACGGTGTGGACGATCATGACGTCGCAGTCGGACTGGCGGGCGACGTCGGCGGGCACAGAGCCGAGCAAACGTCCGGTCAGCGAGTTGATGCCGCGGTTTCCGACGACCAGCAGGTCGGCTTTGTTGTCGTTGACGATCGACATCAGCGCCTGCACCGGAGTGCCGGGGCGAATGGCGGTCTCGACGCTCTTGGCACCGACGGCACGGGCGGCGTCGGAAGCGGCTTCGAGGTTCTGCTGCGCCTTGTCGTCGCCCAGGATGGTGACGGAGTCTTGGCGGAGGGTCTTGGACGCCTCTTCCTTGTCCTCGTAGTAAGCGCAACCGATGATCAACGTCGCATCGAAGGCGGCCGCGATACGGGCGGCACGCTCTACCGCGAGCATCGAGGACTTGGACCCATCGGTGCCGACGACGATCTTCTGGTAGTTCTCGCTCATAATGCCCTTTCGAAAGTTCCGACTGCGGAGGTGGTGGGTATACAGTACCGTAATCCTAGCAATTTCAACTCTACTCAGGTGAGCGTTCTGGCGTCTGCCTGTTATTCGGTGTGGACGAGAACCACGTCGACGTCGGAGCGACGCGCCGTCTCGGTGGGGATGTTGCCGAAGAGACGGCCGGCGAGTGAATTGACCCCCTTGTTGCCCACCACGAGCAGGTCCGCCTCGTTTTCTTCCACAGCGGCGATCAACTCGTTGACGGGCGCGCCGTCGCGGTGCTGCAGTTCGATGGTGGGGGCCCCTTCCTCCTCCGCCACGCGGCGGGCCTCATCGAGGTATTCTGCGGCGCGACCTTCGCTGACGACGGGCAGCGTCGAGGTGTCGCTCGTCGGGCTGGAGATGAGCAGGGAGCCGGAGTCGCCGTGATAGGCGCTGACCACGATGAGGGCGGCGTCGTAGACGCGGGCCAGGCTGGCGGCGTGGCGCACCGCTTTGAGGGACGTGTCGGAACCGTCGGTGCCGACGACGATGGTGCGGTAGCTGAACATGGAGCGCCTCCCTGAAGAGAATACCTTTATTGCGATAACGTACTTATGTATTACCACAGCGCCGTCGGCCACCGCAGGAAAGTCCTAGATCCCGGCCTCCTTCAGCCCGCGCAGCTCTTTGCGCAGCTCCACGATCTCATCGCGTAACCGGCCGGCGAGCTCGAACTTCAAGGCCCGGGCGGCCTCCCCCATCTGCGCGGTCATGTCGTCGATGAGCTGCTGGACCTCCTCCGCCGCCATCGACGAGGTGTCGGGCTTGTCCACCAGCGCGGCGTCCGCGGCCTGCGAGGTCTTCGGCTTCGTGGACTTGTCCCCGTAGCTGTCGTCGTCCGAGTTCTCGTAGACCTGGTCCAAGATGTCCGCGATCTTCTTGCGCAGCGGCTGCGGATCGACGCCGTGTTCCTCGTTGTAGGCGATCTGCTTCTCCCGGCGGCGGTCCGTCTCCTCGATGGCGTACTGCATGGAGTCGGTGACCTTGTCCGCGTACATGATCACCTCGCCGGAGACGTTGCGGGCCGCGCGCCCGATCGTCTGGATCAGCGACGTGGTCGACCGCAGGAAGCCCTCCTTGTCGGCGTCGAGGATGGCCACCAGGGACACCTCCGGCAGGTCGAGTCCCTCACGCAGCAGGTTGATGCCCACCAGCACGTCGTACTCACCCAGCCGCAACTGCCGCAGCAGCTCCACGCGCTGCAGGGTGTCGATGTCCGAATGCAGGTAGCGCACCCGCACCCCGTGCTCCATGAGGTAATCCGTCAGATCCTCGGCCATGCGTTTGGTCAGGGTGGTGACCAGGACGCGCTCGTCCTTGTCCGTGCGGGTGCGGATTTCATGGATGAGGTCGTCGATCTGGCCGTCAGTGGGCTTGACCACTACCTTCGGGTCAACCAGTCCGGTCGGGCGGATGACCTGTTCGACGAACTCGCCGCCCGCGGCCGCCAACTCGTAGTCGCCCGGCGTCGCCGACAGGTAGACCGTCTGGCCGATGCGCTCCTCGAACTCCTCAAAGGTCAACGGTCGGTTGTCCGTCGCCGAGGGCAGGCGGAAACCGTGTTCGACGAGATTGCGCTTGCGCGACATGTCACCTTCGAACATGCCGCCCACCTGCGGGACGGTCACGTGCGACTCGTCGATGATGGTGAGGAAATCCTCCGGGAAATAGTCGATGAGCGTGGCCGGGGCGCTGCCGGGCTCACGGCCGTCCATGTGCCGCGAGTAGTTCTCGATGCCGGAACAGAACCCGACCTGCTGGATCATCTCCAGGTCGTACTCCGTGCGCATCCGTAGCCGCTGCGCCTCCAGCAGCTTGCCGCGGTTCTCGAAGTCGGCGAGCCGCTCCGCCAGTTCCGACTTGATCGCCTTGACTGCGGCCTCCATCCGGTCTTCGGAGGCCACGTAGTGCGTCGCCGGGAACACCCGCACCTCGTCGACCTGTCGGATCACGTCGCCGGTCAGCGGGTGGATGTAGTAGAGCGCGTCGATGTCGTCGCCGAAGAACTCGATGCGCACCGCCACTTCCTCATAAGCCGGGATGATGTCCACGGTGTCGCCCTTGACCCGGAACGTGCCCCGGTGAAAGTCGATGTCGTTGCGCTCGTACTGGACGTCGACCAGCAGACGCAGAAACCGGTCGCGGTCGACCTCCTCGTCGACGCGCAGGACGATGGAGCGATCCAGGTAGGACTGCGGCGTGCCCAGGCCGTAGATGCACGACACCGAGGACACCACCACCACGTCCCGGCGCGACAGCAGCGCGGAGGTGGCGGAGTGTCGCAGCCTTTCGACGTCTTCGTTGATGGAGGAGTCTTTTTCGATGTAGGTGTCCGTCTGCGCGATATAGGCTTCGGGTTGGTAGTAGTCGTAGTAGGAGACGAAGTATTCGACGGCGTTGTGGGGCAGGAGTTCGCGCAGTTCGTTGGCGAGTTGGGCGGCGAGGGTTTTGTTGGGCGCCATGACCAGGGTGGGCCGTTGTTGTTGTTCGATGAGCCAGGCGGACGTCGCTGATTTGCCGGTGCCGGTGGCGCCGAGCAGGACGACGTCTTCTTCGCCGCGGTTGAGCCGTTCGTCGAGTTCTTTGATGGCGGCGGGCTGGTCGCCGGAGGGCTGGAAGTCGCTGACTACCTGGAATTCGCCTTCGGCGCGTTCGACGTCGCCGACGGGGCGGAACTCGGAGTGCGGGATGACGGGGTGTTCGCCTGCAAATGCCATGGTTTAAGGATACGTAAGTGTCAAGGTGTCTTTATGATGGGCGCGTATGAGGTGTCCTTCGATCGTTTCGGCGCGTTGCGGTGACGCGGGCCCTTCTGGGGTGCGGGGAGGCGGTCGGTGATGGATGTCGTGGAGCTACGGGAGTGGGCGGCGTGGGCGCGTGGGGTGTTGGCTGCGTCCGTGCGGGAGCGTGTTGCTGTGGTGATGGCCCGGGGGTCGCCGTGGCGGGCGTCGGATCCGGGGGCAGTCGCGGAGGCGGAGGACGCGCTGGATCGCGGTGTGGATGTGGTGGAGGACGTGGCGACGGCGTGGTTTTATCGGGTGGCGGGGCTGCGGTTGCTGGCTGCGCGGGGGTGGACGGAGATCTCTTTCGCCCCGGATGACGCAGATGCCGCGCTGGGCGCGGAGGCTGAGCGGAGGCTGCTGCTGGCGCGGTGTCGTGCGTGGCGGGAAGTGATGCCGTGGGTGTTCGAGCATGAACCCGGGTATGTGGAGCTGTTGGCCCCGGTGGGAGTGCTGACGCCGGATGGAGTGTGGGAACGGCTGGTGGTGGTGTTGCCGGAGTCGGCGTGTCGCGACGTAGGGGTGTTCGGGTGGCTGCATCAGTTCTACGGCGCGGGGCGTAAGGACGCGGTGTTCGCGGGGTTCCGGCGCAGTGAGAAGGCGTCGGCGGCGGATATTGCGGCGGTGACGCAGCTGTTCACCCCGGAGTGGATCGCCCGCTACCTGGTACAGAACTCGGTGGGACGGGCGTGGTTGGCGGGTCACCCGGAGTCTCGGCTGGCGCGGCGCATGGAGTTGTATGTCCCTCCCCCGGAGGCCAGAGAGGATGTGCGGGCGGTGTCCTGCCCGCAGGAGCTGACGGTGCTGGATCCGGCGTGCGGGGCGGGGCATCTGCTGTTGTACGCGTTTGAGCTGCTGCATGAGATCTACGAGGAAGCGGGGTATGCGACGCCGGATATTCCGGGGTTGATTCTGACCCATAACCTGCACGGATTGGAGATTGATGCCCGGGTGGCGGCGGTGGCGTCGTTTTCGTTGACGGTCACGGCCTGGGACCGGCGCCCGGAGGCTTCCCCGTCGGTGGCACCGCGGGTACGGGTGCTGTCTTCGGTGTCGTTTTCCCCGGAGGAGGTGGCCGAGCTGACCGCGCACTCCCCCGACCCGGTCGCGGAGGCGGATCTGCTCACCGCCTTCGACGACGCCGCGAGCCTGGGGTCGTTGATCCGGATCGACGGTGAGGTCACCCGGCGCGTCCGGGAGCGGCTGGCGACCCGGGAACTGGACGATGGCGTGCGGGCGCGGGTGATGCGGGTGCTGGAGCAGGCGAAGTGGGTGTGCAGTCGGTATGCGGTGGTGGTGACCAATCCCCCGTATATGCGCAGTCGGCATATGACTCCGGTGATGTCTGCGTATCTGCGGGAGCGGTATCCGTCGGCCAAGGCGGATCTGTACTCCGCGTTTGTGGGGCGGTGCCGGGAGTTCGTGTCGGAGGGTGGGTTGGTCGCGATGATCACGATGCACAGCTGGATGTTCACCGGCACGTATGCGCCGCTGCGGCGGGAGTTGCTTGCTAACGCCCGCATCGTCACCCTCGCGCACCTGGGCGTGGGGGCGTTTGCTCAGATCAAGGGGCAGGTGGTGCAGACCGCGGCGTTCGTGCTCGAAGTGGGCGAAGGGCTTGCGGAGCGGCCGGGGGTGTTTGTGCGGGTCACGGAGTATGAGGGGGACGTCGCTAAGCGGGAGGCGTTGCGCAGGGCCGCGGCGGGGGCAGCGCCGGAGCTGTGTTTCGTGCGCGCCGGGTCTGTGTTTGCCCGGATTCCGGGTAGCCCGATCGCGTATTGGTTGGAGCCGGAGGTGGTGGAGGCGTATCGGTCGAGCAGGGTGGTCGGTGATGTGGCGCGGACGGCGAAAGGGATGGACACCGGCGACAATGCGCGGTTTTTGCGCCGCTGGTTCGAGGTGTCGTGGTCGTCGACGTCGCTGTCTGGTGCTCGAGAGGCGGCGCGGTGGTTTCCGTATAACAAGGGTGGCGGGGCGCGGCGTTGGTACGGTCTGCGCGAGCAGGTGATCGATTGGGCTGAGGACGGTGCGGAGGTCAAGGCGGCGCAGGCGAACACGTCCCGGCGTGCGCGGGTGGCCAATGAGCGGCTGTTTTTTACCGAGGGGTTCACGTGGAGCACGGTCTCCCCCGGTGCTTTCGGGGCGCGGTACACCCCGGGCGACGCCATCTTCGACAACGGCGGCAGCACGTTGTTCGCGGAGAAGGAGACGTTATGGGCATTGGGCGGGCTGCTCAACACCCGGTTGTCTGCGCGGTTGCTGGAGTTTCTCGCTCCCACGATCAACACCCAGCCCGGAGACGTGGCCCGGCTGCCGGTCCCGGAGACGCTGCCGGAGATCGGCGCGCAGGTGCGGGAGTGTGTGGCGATCGCGAAGGCCGATTGGGACTGTTATGAAACGTCCATGGATTTCCAGGGCAGTCCCCTGCTTTCCCACGAGGGTTCCCTGGCAGAGCGGGTGCGCGCGCATCTGATGGACGTGGAGGCCTGGCGTGCGCGGATGCGGGTGCTCGAGTGTGAGATCGAGGAGGCTGTCAGCGCGGCTTTCGACGTCCCGGCCCCGACGCAGACGGGGCGGGAGCCGACCTTGTCGTCCCCGGATAAGAAATCAGTGGCCGCGGATCTGGTGTCTTTCGGGGTGGGGTGCATCCTGGGCCGCTATAGCCTGGACGTCCCGGGGTTGGTGTTGGCGGATCAGGGGGCGTCGGTGCGCGACTATCTGGAGCGGGTGCCGGATCCGTCGTTTGCCCCGGCCGCCTCTGCCGCCGTGCCGTTGACGGCGGGGCTGCGTGGCGGGAATGATTTGATCACGCGGTTCGAGGAGTTCCTGGCCGTGGCCTTCGGGCGCGAGCAGGTGGCGGAGAACCTCGAGTTTCTCGCCTCGTGTCTCAAGGTGGCGCGGGTCGAGGACTGGTTCCTGGGGCCCGCCGGGGGTTCCCGCTTTTATGCCGATCATGTGCGCCGGTACAGGAACCGGCCCATCTACTGGTTGTTCTCCAGCGGGTCGGGGTCATTCAACGCGCTGGTGCCCATGCACCGCTACGGCCCCGACACTGTGGCGCAGGTGGGCGGGCAGCTCGCACAGTATCGGAAGGCGGTGCAGGCCACGCACGATCCCCGCCTGCGTGGGGCGCTGACAGAAATCGAGGCGTACCGGGACGAGGTGCTCTCTCCCCTGCGGGCTGATCCGCCGATCGTGGACCTTCATGACGGGGTGCGGGCCAACTACCCGAAGTTCGGGGCGGCGCTGCGGAAAGTGACCGCTCTTTAGATCGGGGTCTTGGTGGTGCAGTCGATGCGCGTGTAGGGACGCCCCTTCGTGTCGACGGCGTTGGGCGGATAGCTTCCGCCGTAGGCGCGGCATCCCGTGTACGTATCCGGCTGTGGTCCCCCGCCACCGGACGGTTGCTGGGCCGTGGGCTGTGGAGGCGTCGAATTTCTGGGCTGTGCGGGTGCCGGCGCGGGAGTGGGGCGAGCGGCCCCGGCGGCCCGCTCCGCCTCACGGGCGGCCTGGCGTTGCTCCTGCTCGACTCGACGTTTTTCCGCGCGCTGTTCCGCTTCGACGCGGCGCCGCTCCTCCTCGGCGGCCTTTTCCCGTCGCTGCTCGTTCTCTTCGTCCGCGGCGCGCTCCAGGCGTTCCAGCACAGGGCGGGTGTCCTCCTCGCCCTCGTCATTGACGCGCACGAAATGATTGTGCACGGCGGCGCCGTCCTTCTGTCCGTCCCGGGGCGTGGCCGTCGCACGCTGGTCGAGGGTGTCCCGGATGGCCGTCAACGACCGGCGATGGTCGTCGAGCTCGTCGTCGCTCAACGAGGCGAGGCTGACGGCTGCCAAAGCAGCCAGCGCCGCGGCGGCGTCCTCGTGGGAGGCCGCCGGCGAGCACCCCAATGCGGGGTCGTGTATCCCTACCCCGGCCTGCTGCGCCTGTTCTTCCGCGGCCTTGACCTCCGGGTAAAATTTCTCGTTGGGCTGATAGAGTGCGGCCACCCCGTACCCGCCCCGCGCGATCTCCGCGTTGATCAGGACATCGTCGCCCGCGACGTAGACCCCCGCCAGCATCCGACCGTACCGGTCGGTGTCCTCCACGTCGGTTTCCAGCTCCACGGCCGTCCCCGGCGGCAGCAGCCCGGTGAGATAATCCGTGGCCTCTTGGGCGTAGCAGCCTTCCAGGCTGCCGGTTTTATCCATTTCCGGGGTGTCCACGCTCAGCAGGCGCACCCGGATCCCGGTCTCCCCGGCGTCGTTGTCCACGATGATCGTGTCGCCGTCGACGACGCGCTCCACGGAATATTCGGGGGTGTCATCGGTGATGACCGTCCACCCCGCCCCAGCGACGGCCACGACACTAACTGCACCCAGTGTTTTCATCCAGCTCATCCGAGCATTATCTCAGGGTTTTCGCCACCGAGAAATCACGCCAGGTCGATGTGCGACTTCGCTTTCCACTCGTGCAGCTTCGCCTCGCCCTCCTGCTGCCACTCGGTGTAGAGCCCGGAGACGGTGCCGTCGGCGAGCACGGCCTCCAGGGACTGGCGCAAGAGGTCCTTGGCCTCCGGGGTCTGCAGCTCGGCGACCTGATCGTCGGAGATACCTTCCGGGAGATTGCCGCCGGCCAGGTGCGCCATCGCCACGACCAACGCCCCGTGGTCGGACTCCAGGTACCGGTGTCCCTTCGTCGGCAGCAGCTCCTTCAGCGGGACGGCGCCTTCCTTGATGTCGTCGAGAAGCTCGGCGGCTTCCTCGTTGTCGAATGGTCCTGTGTTCCACTTATCCATGATTGACATGATAGGGATGTCACCGCCGCGGCACAGACCCGGCCTCGGTCACACGCTTAAGATCCCGCCCTGTGGGCGCACCGCCTTCGCCGAAGCCAGCCACATGTCCAGCTCTCCGGTGGCCTCCCAGATCGCGTACAACGGCGACACGTCCTCATCGAGGATGGACTCGTATTGCCGGTTCAACCATGTTCGCGCCTCGACGCTGTGCAGCGGGAGCAGATCGTCATGGACGATTCCCCGCGGCAACCGACCCGCAGCGCATCTCTGCACTAACGCGGACAAGGCGATGATCACTGCGGCATCTTCAGTGTCGAGAACCGCGTCGGCGGCGCACTCAAACCGGAACTGGTCGAAATTAAAACAGTCAGAACGAATATCGCGCAACAGGTCCTGCGCTGCATCGTTGTCGAATGGACCGACATTCCAGGTACCCATGACCAGTCACCGTAACCTGCGATAGAGAACACAAGTTGAATACCAGGAGAACTCTTCTCCCCTTCCCCCAGACCGGGCCCGTCTCTACGTTCTTCCTGCGCCCCGGCCGCGGATGACGCGGACGAGCTGATCGACCTGCTCCCCCAGCGCCTCCACGGGGCCGTTGTTGTCGATGACGACGTCCGCGGCGGCCAACCGCTCGGCGTCGGCGACCTGTGCGGCAATGCGGCGACGGGCGTCCTCCTCGGTCAGTCCGCGGGTGGCGACCAGACGCCGGATGCGCTCCTCGACGTCCACGTCCACGACCACGGTCAGGTCCATGTTTTTGTCCACCCCTTGCTCCACGAGCAGGGGCATGTCGTAGACCACGGCATCGGATCCGGCGTCCTTCGCCTCCTGAAAGCGCCGCTCCCGCAACTCCTGGATCCGCGGGTGCGTGATGGCGTTGAGCAGCTCGGTGCGCTCCTTGTCGACGAACGCGCGCGCCGCCAACTCGGAACGGTTCAGGGAACCGTCCGCGAGCAGCACGTCCTGCCCGAAGGCCTCGGCCAACTCCGCCAACGCCGGTTGGCCCGGCTCCACCACCTCGCGGGCGAGCTGATCCGCGTCCACCACCGGGAATCCGTGCTCGGCGAGCAATTTCGCGACGGTCGACTTTCCGCTCCCGATCCCTCCGGTGAGCCCAATCATCTTCATGAACTACATGCTAGCGAGCACTAGGCTCGAAGGAAGAACAAGGAGGAAAAGTCATGTTGACGTACGAACCTGCCCGGAAAGTGGCGGAGGACATGCTGGGAAGCCGCACCGCGGCCAATTCCTACACCAACGGCACCCACGCCGTGTTTTATCCGGCGCCCACCGTCTTGGCGGACGGAACGGAGGTGCCCGTGGTCGGTCTCGGCCCCTGCGTCGTGGAATTGGACACGGGGCAGGCGCATGTTTATCCGGCCGCGCCCGAAAAGTGGCCCGAGTGGGTCGCCCACGACGAAGGCCGGTCCTTCGTCCCGCGTGGCTGACTACGTCCCCGGAAAGGACTGACGGGCCCCGCTTCCCAAGAGGAAGTGGGGCCCGTCAGTGTTCTACTTGGCGGTTAAGGCGTGTGCCTTAGTTGCCGGCGAGCTTCTCGCGCAGTGCGGCGAGCTGCTCGTCGGAAGCCAGGGAGCCACCGGTCTCTTCCGGCTCGGCGGCGGAGGCTGCCGGAGCAGCAACCTCGTCGTCGGTCTCGGAGGAGTAGTTGGCCGGAGCCTCGGCTGCCTCGGCGGCAGCGGCACGGTGACGCTCGATCTGGGCGGCGTGAGCCTGGTAGCGACGCTCTGCTTCTGCGTAGCGTGCCTCCCATGCCTCGCGCTGCTCGTCGAAGCCCTCCATCCACTCGTTGGTCTCCGCGTCGAAGCCCTCCGGGAAGATGTAGTTGCCCTGCTCGTCGTAGGAGTCGGCCATGCCGTAGCGGGACGGGTCGAACTCGTCGGTGAAGTCGTCGTCGGCCTGCTTGAGCGACAGGGAGATGCGGCGACGGTCCAGGTCGATGTCGATGACCTTGACCATGACCTCTTCGCCGACGTTGACGATCTGGTCCGGGACGTCCACGTGGCGCTGAGCCAGCTCGGAGATGTGGACCAGGCCCTCGATGCCCTCTTCGACGCGGACGAAGGCGCCGAACGGGACGAGCTTGGTGGCCTTGCCCGGGACGATCTGGCCCACAGCGTGGGTGCGGGCGAAGACGCGCCACGGGTCCTCCTGGGTCGCCTTCAGCGACAGGGAGACGCGCTCGCGGTCGAGATCGACGTCGAGGACCTCGACGGTGACCTCGTCGCCGACGGTGACGACCTCGGACGGGTGGTCGATGTGCTTCCAGGACAGCTCAGAGACGTGAACCAGTCCGTCGACGCCGCCAAGATCGACGAAGGCGCCGAAGTTGACGATGGAGGACACGATGCCCTTGCGGACCTGGCCCTTCTGCAGCTGGTTGAGGAACTCGGAGCGGACCTCGGACTGGGTCTGCTCGAGCCATGCGCGGCGGGAGAGCACGACGTTGTTGCGGTGCTTGTCCAGCTCGATGATCTTGGCTTCGAGCTCCTGGCCGATGTAGGGCTCCAGGTCGCGGACGCGACGCATCTCGACGAGGGAAGCCGGCAGGAAGCCGCGAAGTCCGATGTCCAGGATGAGGCCGCCCTTGACGACCTCGATGACGGTGCCGGTGACCGGCTCGTCGTTGGCCTGCAGCTCTTCGATGCGGCCCCAGGCGCGCTCGTACTGAGCACGCTTCTTGGACAGGATCAGGCGACCTTCCTTGTCCTCCTTGGTGAGGACCAGGGCGTCGATTTCTTCGCCGAGCTCGACGACCTCTTCGGGTGCGACGTCATGCTTGATCGACAGCTCGCGGGACGGGATGACGCCCTCGGTCTTGTAACCGATGTCGAGCAGAACCTCGTCGTGGTCGACCTTGACGACGGTGCCAGAGACGATATCGCCGTCGTTGAAGTACTTGATGGTCGCGTCGACCGCGGCGAGGAAGTCCTCAGCGTTGCCGATGTCGTTGATGGCGACCTGAGGGGCGTTAGAAGTGGGCATAAGTTAGGGTTGCTCCGGATGACATAGGAGATCGTGAATGGACAGAATCGTATCTCTCGAAATCTGGGACTTGCCGCACGACTTCGATCTCACGTCGATGATCAACGGGAATCCTCCTACTACAATCCCCGCCACCATGATGCAGTGACACGCGCATTAAATCCTAGCCTTTATTGAATCCGCTAGCAAATACCGTTCCCGCTGATCACTCTATGCGCGGGCCCGCCCGCCACATGCGCCACACGAGTGCGCGCACAGCCCTCGAGTTGCCGGCGAGAAGCCTTCGGGTTACTGGCCCCGAATTCGCCTTCTCGGCCGGAAACCTAGACTGGTCAGCCATGGACACCGACATCGCGCAGGCGAACCGCACCTGGTGGGACGGCGACGCCGAGCGCTACCACCACTCCCACGCCTCTTACCTTTCCTCCTTCTACTGGTGTCCGGAAATGCTCCACGAGGCCGACGCGCAGCTGCTCGGCGACGTCTCCGGAGCCACGGTCCTGGAGCTCGGCGGTGGGTCCGCCCCGTGCGCGAGCTGGCTCGCCGGCCAGGGCGCAGATTTTGTCACCGCCTTCGACATCTCCATGGGCATGCTCACCCGCGCCGACCGCGACGCGGGCGTGGGCCTGGTCCAGGCCGACGCGCAGGCGCTGCCCTACCGGAGCGATTCTTTCGACGTCGTGTTCTCTGCGTTCGGCGCGCTGCCCTTCGTTCCGGACGTGGACGCCGTGTTGCGCGACGTCGCGCGCGTGATGAGGCCCGGGGGCCGACTCGTCTTTTCCGTCAACCACCCGATGCGGTGGGTGTTCGCCGACGACCCCGGGGTCGCCGGACTGACCGCCATGATCCCCTACTTCGAGCGTTCCTACATCGAAACCGACGACGCCGGCGACGTCGTCTACGCCGAATACCACCGCACGTTCGGCGACTGGGTGCGTGCCATCAACGGCGCAGGCCTGAAACTTGTCGACGTCCTGGAACCCGCCTGGCCCGACGGCCTCGAAGAAACCTGGGGGCAGTGGTCCCCGTTGCGCGGCAGGATCTTCCCCGGCACGGCGATCTTCCTCACGGAACTTCCCTGAGAAAACTATGGCGCCAATCACCTAGGTTGGCCTAACATGATCCACAACACCAATCGTGCTTCATGGAGGTTCACCGATGACCGTTTACGCCGCCCCCGGAACCGAAGGTTCCATCGTCACTTTCCGCGACCGCTACGACCACTACATCGGCGGCGACTGGGTCGCGCCGGCGGAAGGTCAGTACCTGGACAACGTCACCCCCGTCACCGGCGAGGTCTTTTGTCAGGTGGGCCGCGGCACCGCCGCCGACGTCGAGAAGGCCCTCGACGCCGCGCATGCGGCCGCCCCCGCCTGGGGCAAGACCTCCCCCGCCGAACGCGCCCTGATTCTGCACCGCATCGCCGACCGGATGGAAGAGAACCTGGAGAAGATCGCGGTCGCCGACACCTGGGACAACGGCAAGGCCGTACGCGAGACCCTGGCCGCCGACATCCCGCTCGCCATCGACCACTTCCGCTACTTCGCCGGCGCCATCCGCGCCCAGGAGGGCCGCCTGTCGCAGATCGACGACGACATGGTCGCCTACCACTTCAACGAGCCGCTCGGCGTCGTCGGCCAGATCATCCCCTGGAACTTCCCCATCCTGATGGCCACCTGGAAGATTGCCCCGGCCCTGGCGGCCGGCAACGCCATCGTCCTCAAGCCCGCTGAGCAGACCCCGGCCTCGATCCTTTACCTCATGGAACTGATCGGCGACCTGCTCCCTGACGGCGTGCTCAACATCGTCAACGGCCTCGGCGACGAAGCCGGCGCGGCTCTGTCCGGCTCGGACCGGATCGCCAAGATCGCGTTCACCGGCTCCACCGGGGTCGGCAAGATCATCAATAAGGCCGCCGCCGACAAAATCATTCCCGTCACCCTGGAACTGGGCGGGAAGTCCCCGTCGCTGTACTTCCCCGACATCATGGACAAGGACGACGCCTTCCGGGAGAAGGCCGTCGAGGGCTTCGCCATGTTCGCCCTCAACCAGGGCGAGGTCTGCACCTGCCCGTCGCGCGCCCTGGTGCATGAGTCGATCGCGGATGAGTTCCTTGAGCTCGGCGTCAAGCGCGTCCAGTCGATCAAGGTCGGCAACCCGCTGGACACCGACATCATGATGGGTGCGCAGGCCTCACAGGAGCAGATGGACAAGATCACCGGGTACTTGAAGCTCGGCCCGGAGGAAGGCGCGCAAACCTTGACCGGCGGCAACGTCAACGAGCTCGAGGGTCTGGAGGGCGGCTTCTACATCGAGCCGACCGTGTTCAAGGGCGACAACACCATGCGGGTGTTCCGCGAGGAGATCTTCGGCCCCGTCCTGTCGGTGACCACGTTCAGCGACTACGACGAGGCGATCCGCATCGCCAACGACACCAACTACGGCCTCGGCGCCGGCGTGTGGGCGCGCAACGGCACCACCGCATACCGTGCCGGACGCGACATCCAGGCCGGTCGTGTGTGGGTCAACCAGTACCACTCCTACCCGGCCCACGCCGCCTTCGGCGGTTACAAGGAATCCGGCATCGGCCGCGAGAACCACCTGATGATGCTCGCGCATTACCAGCAGACGAAGAACCTGCTGGTCTCCTACGCCGAGAACCCGACCGGCCTGTTCTAGGCGTCGATCGCCCGGCGCCCGCCGAAGCGTCGCTGCCCGAGATCAGCCCGGGAGGCCTCCGCGCCTCCCGCGGCGAAGGCGGCGGCGTCCAGTTTGCGACGGCTGCGGTGGTTGGTGACGTAGCCGTCGCTGCCGGCCAGCATCTCGTCCATGTACTCGCGGGCGCGGGCGGCGTCATCGATTAAGGCGAGTCCATACCCCGGCTGTGATTCTTCGATGCGCGCCTCCGCCTGCTTCAGGCGCCGGAAGATCGCGTTGGAGTATCCGTGCATGAAGGAGCGGCGCCGCGCCACCAGTGAGGCGGCGAGCGGGTCGTCGAGATCCTCCGACAGATTCATCGCCAAGGCGATCATCTTTGGTTTCAGGATCGCGAAGAGCAGGTCGACTCTCTCAACATGGCGGGCCACCCCGTAGACGGTGCCTGTGGTGATCGACGTCGCCCGCGGGCGCCGCACTCCTAACGCCACGCAGTGCAAACCCGACGAGATGCAGTTGAGCAGCTGCATCTGCATGTCCGTGTAGGAGCCGCTGAACTCGTAGGCTCGGCTGGTCATGCCGTCTTCGCCCGCACCCGGCGCGGCGAGGTCGCGCTCGTCGAAGCCGTAGCGGGCCATGAGGTCGAAGGCCTTCTCGTAGAAGGTGTCGCCTTCGGGCGTGCCTTCCCGGTCGGCGGCTTGGTTGAGTAGTTTCTGGACTCTGGATTTGAGGTCGTCGGTGTCCCGCGCCATGTGTGTTTTCTCCCCCGGTGGTGGTGTCGTGACCGGCGCACCTGATTGTGCGCACGTCTTCGAGTATCGGCGTGGGGGCACGTGGGCGGCGGTTGTCCCGGGTGTCGCTGTGGACAATCGCGCAGAGGCGGCGTTGTCCACAGTCGCGCACCGGCCGGAGGGCACGGGGGCGCAGTTGGCGCTAGTGCGCGGCCTCGTCCCAGTTGGCTCCCGAAGCGGCGGAGACTTCCAGCGGGACGCGCAGGGTGATCGCGCCGTCCATTTCGCGTTCGAGGATCTCGCGGACCTGCTCGACTTCCCCGGCGGCGACTTCGACGACGAGTTCGTCGTGGACCTGCAGCAGCACCCGGGATTTCACGCCGGCGTCGGCGAAAGCGTTGTCCACGCGGATCATGGCGACCTTGATGATGTCCGCGGCCGTGCCCTGGATGGGCGCGTTGAGGGCGGCGCGTTCGGCGTTGTCGCGGGCGACGCGGTTGTCGGAGTTGAGTTCCGGCAGGTAGCGGCGGCGTCCGAATAGCGTCGAGGTGTAGCCGTCCTTGCGCGCTTGGTCGACGACGTCGGCGAGGTATTTCTGTACCCCGCCGAAGCGTTCGAAGTAGCTGTCCATGATGGATTTGGCTTCGCCGGCCGGGATGTTCAGCTGTTGGCCGAGGCCGAAGGCGCTGAGCCCGTAGACCAGGCCGTAGCTCATGGCTTTGACTCGGCGGCGCAGTTCCGGGGTGACCTGGTCGATGGGGACGTCGAAGACGCGTGAGCCGACGTAGTTGTGCAGGTCCTCGCCTTCCTTATAAGCCGCGATCAGGCCGGGGTCCTGTGAGAGGTGCGCCATGACGCGCATTTCGATCTGGGAATAGTCGGCGGTCAGCAGGGTTTCGTAGCCTTCGCCGACGACGAAGGCGGAGCGGATTTTGCGGCCGGCCTCGGTGCGCACCGGGATGTTTTGCAGGTTCGGTTCCGTCGAGGACAGCCTGCCGGTGGAGGCGACGGTCTGGTTGAAGGTGGTGTGGATGCGGCCGTCGTCACGCACCGTTTTGATCAGGCCTTCGAGCGTGGACTTCATCTTCTGGTACTCGCGGTGCGCCAGCAGGTGGTCCAGGAAGGGGTGCGGGTGCTTGGTCGCCAACGCCTCGATTTCCTTGGCGGCGGTCGAGTAGCCGGTCTTGGTTTTCTTCGTCTTCGGCAGGTCGAGGGTCTCGAAGAGCACGGCCTGCAGCTGCTTCGGGCTCGACAGGTTCAGGTCGGGCTGGTCGACGAGCTCGCGGGCCTTGGCTTCGACGTCGGCGGTCTGCTGGGTGAAGGTCTTGAGCTGATCTTCCAGCACCTCGACGTCGACGGCGATGCCGAGGCGCTCCATGCGCGCGAGATTCGAGACCAGCGGCAGCTCCAGGTCGAGGTAGAGCTCGTACTCGGAGATCTCCTGCAGCTGGACGGTCAACTGCTCCGCCAGCTCCAGGATCGCGGCGGCGGAGTCCACCAGGGAGGTGTCGCCCAGCAGCGAGAGTTGGTCGCTGGGCTCGGCCAGCTGGCGCTGGAGATGGCGCTGGTAGACGTCGCGCAGACCGTAGGTGCGCTGACCGGGGCGCAGCAGATAGGCGGCGATCGCGGTGTCGTGGGCGATGCCGTTGAGCTCCAGGCCGCGGCCGGCGAGCATGTGGAAGGCAGCTTTGGCCTCATGCAGGTACTTCGGGTCCTCGGAGGCCAGCCATTCGGCCAGGACCTTCTCGTCTTCCGGGCTGAGCTCAGCCAGTTCGACGCTGAGGCCGTGGCGGTCCACGTCGCACAGCGCGAGGGCGGTGGCGTCGCCGCCGAAAGGGTCGGCCTCCCCGACGACGTGCAGCGCCAGCCCCTGGCCGCGGCGGGCGGTGAGCCACTTCGCCAGCGGTTGCTCGTCGATCACGACGTCGGACAATTCCACCGCATCCTCGGCCGGGGCGGAACCGTCGTTGGGCACGACCGCCAGCACGCGTTCGCGCAGGTTCGCGCCGAACTCTAAGTCATCGAACTGCGCCGCGACCTCGGCGACCTTCGCCGGGCTGAGCGCCAATTCATCGGGGCCGACGGGCAGCTGCATGTCGGTGACCATCTGGGTCAGCTCACGGTTGAGCTGGACCTGCTCGATGCGTTCGCGGAAGTTGTCGCCGGCCTTGCCCTTGATCTCTTCGGCGCGATCGATCAGCGCGTCTAAGGAGCCGTAGTTCTGGATCCACTTCGTGGCCGTTTTGTCGCCGACGCCGGGGATGTTCGGCAAGTTGTCGGACGGGTCGCCGCGCAGCGCGGCGAAGTCGGGGTACTGCGCCGGGGTCAGCCCGTACTTCTCCTCCACCGCCTCCGGGGTGTAGCGCTTCAGGTTCGATACGCCGCGCACCGGGTACAGGACGGTGGTGTTGTCGTCGACGAGCTGGAAGTAGTCGCGGTCGCCGGTGACGATGAGCACCTCGTAGTCCAGCGGCCGGGCGGCGGTGGTCAGCGTGGCGATGATGTCATCGGCCTCGTAGTTCTCCCGGCTTAAGGTCGTGATGCCGAGCGTCCCTAAGACCTCGTCGAGGATGCCGACCTGTCCCTTGAACTCTTCCGGGGTCGCGGCGCGCTGCGCCTTGTAATCGGGGAACTTCTCGGTGCGGAAGGTCTTGCGGCCGACGTCGAAGGCCACTGCGACCGAATCCGGCTTTTCCTCCGCCAACAAGTTGGAGAGCATGGACAAAAAGCCGTAGACGGCGTTCGTGTGCTGGCCCCCGGTCGTGGAGAAGTTTTCGGCTGGCAGGGCGTAGAAGGCGCGGAAGGCCATCGAGTGCCCGTCGATAAGCAGTAGTCGAGTCACGCCCACCGAGTCTAGCCGTCGAGGTTTGCGGGCACCTCCGCCCCCGCGGAAACCCGGAGATCCCGACCGCGTCGCCATGACGGGAATAAGCCCTGCATGGAGTAAACTTCCCGCAGTCCCAGTTCGACGACCCTCGAGGAACACATGTCCAGCGCAACATCAGAGACCTCCACGTCAGTCGCCCCCGCGCGGCGGTTCAACCTGTGGGAGGTGATCGCCAACGCTGTCCGCGGCTTCTTGGTCGGCATGGTCGAACTCATCCCGGGCATCTCCGGTGGCACGGTGGCCTTGGTGGTGGGCATCTACGAGCGCCTGCTCGATCAGGCCTCCGCCCTTTTCGCCGCCGTCAAGGCGCTGTTCACGGACCGCCAGTCCGTCCCCGCCCGGCTGCGCAGCCTCGACTGGGCGCTGCTGGCTCCGGTGGCCGTCTTCATGGTCGTGGCCGTCTTCGTCATGTCCGGCCCGCTGACCACCTTCGTGACCACCTACCCGGCCGTCTCCCGCGCCCTGTTCTTGGGCATGGTCGCGGTCTCGGTGATCGTGCCGCTGCGGATGGTCTACGCCCCGGACCTGAAGAGCAAGCCCTGGGTGTGGATCCTGTTCGTGCTGGCGGCCATCGCCACCTTCATCGGCACCGGCTTCACCGCCGCGCCGCAGGAGGACCCCTCGCTGCCGATCATCTTCGTCGCCGCGGCGGTCGCGGTGTGCGCGCTCGTGCTGCCGGGCGTCTCCGGCTCCTTCTTCCTGCTGGCGGTCGGGCTGTACGAGCCGGTCATGGGCGCGCTGTCCGACCGCGACTGGTCCGTGATCGGCGTATTCATCCTGGGTGCGCTCACCGGCATCGTGCTGTTCATCCGGGTGCTGCGCTGGCTGCTGGACCGTCACCGCACCGTCGCCCTGGTGACCATGGCCGGGCTCATGCTGGGCTCACTGCGCGCCCTGTGGCCCTGGCAGGACGCCGACGCCAACCTCCTGGCCCCGGGCGCCGACTGGCCGCAGATGCTGATGTGGACGCTGCTGGGCGCCGGCGTGGTCGCCCTGATGATCTACATCGAGTACCGCACCCCGCAGCGCCCGGCCCACACCGTGGCCTCTCACGACCCTTCCTGACCCCCTCCGCCTCCTCGAGCGGCGCCGTGGGCACCCGATTCGGATCTGCGGCGCCTGGTGGGCTAAACTTCTGTCTCACGCACTACCGCCCTAGTAGCCCAATTGGCAGAGGCAACGGATTCAAAACCCGTCCAGTGTGGGTTCGAGTCCCACCTGGGGCACCATGACCAGCGGAAACGCTGCAAGGGTCACCCGGAAAACGGTTTAGATTTCCATACAGTGACCAAGAATTCCCCGGCTCCCACAAGGAGAGCCGGGGAATTTTTTGGGTTAAGCACCGACGGTGAGTCCTAAGGGTCGTTACAACCCTTCCCGACGAGGTGCTTTTGCGGCTAAAATCAATGTCTGGCCACCACCCTGACCGGACCACGTGCCGATCAGTTTCCCCACTGCCATCCACCAGGAGAAGCCATGTCTTATACCACCCGGGACCTCACCCGTCTGGCCGCCGCCGTCGCGGCCAGCGGCGCCCTGCTGCTGGGCAGCGCGGTGACCCCGCCGACGGCTGACGCGACCGTCGTCACCGGAATCGATTACCTCTCCTCCGGATCCGCCGAACTCGCCCAGCACTTCCCCGACGTCGCCTCAGCGCTGTGGCTGCTCGCCGCCGTGCCCGTGATCGGCTCGTCGATTCTGTCCTCGATCATCGGCATCCCGCAGTGCGGGCTGCACGACACCCGGGGTTGCCCGACCGGCCGCTAGATCGGCACTAAAACAGCGGGGCCGCGTTGTTGCGGGCCAACGCCGCATGCCCCAGGTCGGTCGGGTGCATCGACATCGTGTAGTCCGGCGACGTGGTGTCGACGATGCCCGCGACGTAACGCTGGGAATCATTCGGCGAGCAGGTGTTGTGCCCGCGGGTCAGGGCGTAGTTGTCCACGAAGGTCATTCCCGCCGCCTCGGCGGCGTCCCGCTGCATGTCACGCAATACTCCCTCGCCGTACGCCCCCGGAACCGGAATGCCCATGGGCACCTGCGGCACGACGTTGAACACGCAGACCCCGCTGCCGTTGGTGATCTCCGGGTAACCGGCGAGCACGATGCGGGCATTCGGCGCGGCCGCGCGGATCTTGGCCGCGGCGGAGTGCATGTGGCCGGTGAAGCGCTCGGCGATGACCGGCACATTCAGGAAAGGCGCGCCCTCTCGGACGCCGAAGGGGCCGAAATCGTTGCCGCCGATGTTCATGATCACCGCATGCGTGCCGGCGTTGATGTCACCCGCGCCGATGGCGGCGTCCAAGCGGGAGAGCACGGACTGGGAGGTCTCCGCGGTGCAGGACCAGTCATCGACCCGCAGGCCGGTCTGGTCCGCCAACTGCCGGGGCCAGTTCATCGGCGACTGCAGGCAACCGCCGCGGCTGGGGTAACCATCGGTGGAAGACCCCGGCAGGTTCGACGAGAGGCCGCCCGCGGCATGGTTTTTGAACTGATCCGGCGAGGCCGTGTAAGAATCGCCGAAAGTGACGACGTTTCCGGACTGGGCCGTGGCGGTGGCCGGGGTGAACAACGCAGAGAACACCAGAGCCACGGCGGCCATGGCTACGGCGAGGACGGCGGGTGTGGTGGCGCGCCGGGGCAGGGTGAGCATTTTCGTCAATCTCCAGTAGGTCAGAGGGAAGTGCGCAGGCCACAGCCGGCGCGGCGTTCAGAGCGGGACAAGGTGGGGTCAGTATACGCAGACCCCAGACCCCGTGGGGGCAGTCTTTCTAGGGGGCTTCATCCGATGGGCGTCGGGGACTCGGACGAGCCAGAGGACAGGGAGGACAACGCGGACGACAAGTCTGCTGACGTGAGGTCGTCCAGGGCTTCCGGTTCCTCAGAGGGAAGCCCGAGAGCGGCGGCGTTATTAGCGGCGATCGCGCTGTGCCCCAGGCCCGTCGGGTGCATGATCATTTCGTAGGCCGGGCTGGTGACGTCCAGGATCCCAGACACGTACCGCAGGGCGTCATCGGGGCTGCAGGTGTCATGGCCTTCCGTGAGCTCATAGTTGTCGACGAAACTCATCCCGGTCGCATCAGCAGCGTGGCGTTGCATGTCCCGGAGAGAGCGTTCGACGAGTTCGCCGGGGAAGGGAACTCCCAGCGGCTGCTCCGGCAGAACCTGAATGAAGCACAGGCCAGTGCCGTTGGTGACCTGCGGGTAGCCGGAGATGACCAAGTGAGCTTCGGGGGCGACGGCCCGAACCTTGTCGGCGGCTTCCTGCATGTTCTGCGCGTAGCGGTCCACCATCCCCGGGACACTGGATAAGGGGGCGCCTTCCAGGACCCCGGCAGGCCCGAAGTCGTTGCCGCCGATCGCGAAGATGACCGCCTGCGTATCTGGGCTGATGTCGCCGGCGCCGATGGCGCGGTCGATCCGGTCCAGCATCCCTGCGGTGGTGTCTGCGGTGCAGGACCAGTCGGCGACCTCTAGCCCGGTCTGTGCCGCCAGCTGGCGCGGCCAGTTATAGGGCGATTGCAGGCAGCCGCCGGTCTGCGGATATTCCTCCGACGCCGACGAAGACGGCACGGAGCTGGCGGCGATGCCGTTGAGCCATTGATCGGGACTCGCCGTGTAGGAGTCGCCGAAGGTGACGATATTTCCGGGCGGGGCCGGTGTCTGTGCCTTTGCCTGCACCGGTGCAGCGAGCGCCGCGGTCAGCATCACGACAATCGCGGCGAAAGTGACGGCGGGCAGACGGGCCCATCGGTGTCGGGCGGTCATGTTCATCAGCCTCCAGTGGCGCGAGATTAGGCGCGCCCGTTGTTTTCACGGGGACCAGTCCTCCGTCCCCACAGTGTGGCCGATACCTCTACAGGCACACCAACCACATACGCAACACAGGCAACTATAATCCCTTTTCATTACGGGGTTGTGTGGGGCCCGACCCCTCCCCTCCCCGCGCCTCACTCTGCGCAGGCAGGAAGGGGGCCGCAAAATAACGAAGCCTGGCCGCAAGGCCAGGCTCATCGCACACCCGCAGGAGCTCTTCTCGCCCCGCCGTCGCCGAGCTCTCCAGCCAGATCTCCTTCGACGGTCTCACGCGACAGCGTATCGAGGACAGCTCGCTGCTGCTCCGGGACTGGCTGGGTGGGCTGCTGGAGGCCACGACACTCGACGCTCTCGCGCATCCCTTGGCTACCTCGGCCCTGGGTAAAATGCCGGGCATGCACTACTACCACGGCAAGGGAAAGCTGTACCGCTCCATGGACGAAGGCTGGCAGGAATACGTCCCGGGCAGAGGCTGGGTCACCTCCTATCACGGCGAGGGGCAGGTGATGAACCACCCGGACGATTTCCCTGAAATCGCCCAGCACGCCGCCATTGAGCTGGCGATGACCCTCGAAGACAACTAAGTCACATCCCGCGCCGCGGAACGCCGGGCAGGGGCTTTAAGACGATCCGGAGGACATCGGCGCCGAAGAGCCGGACGACGCCGTGGACGACAACGCCGACGACATGCTCGCGGACTGCGCCCACTCGGGGGCCTCGTCGGTGACGTCCGTGAAGCCTAAGGCGCGGGCGTTGTGCGCGGCGATCGCGGCATGTCCCAGGTTGGTCGGGTGGACGGCCATTTCATAGGCCGGGCTGGTGAAGTCGACGATCCCGGACACGTAGCGCTGGTCGTCGTCTCGGCTGCAGGTGTCGTGCCCGGCGGTCAGCGCGTAGTTGTCCACGAAGTCCATCCCCGCGGCCGCGGCGCCTTGGCGCTGCATGTCGCGGATCATCTGTTCCGCGTACGCCCCGGGCAGCGGGACGCCCAGCGGCAGATTCGGGATCAGGTGGACGAAACACATGGCGTATCCGTTGGTGACCTGCGGGTAGCCGGAGACGACCAGCTGGGCGCCCGGGGCGACGGAGCGCACCTTGTCCGCGGCCTGCCGCATCTGTTGCGCGTGTTGTGCCTGCAGGGTGCCCGTGCTGGAGACCAGCGGCCCCTGGTTTTGCATCGCGGGGGTGAAGTCGTTGCCGCCCACCGAGAAGATCACCGCGCGGGTCGACGGGGTGATCACGCCTTCCTCGATCGCATGATCGATCCGGCCGAGCATGCCGGCGGTGTTCTGTGCGGTACACGACCAGTCGTCGACCTCCAGGCCGGTCTTGTCCGCCAGCTGCCGGGGCCAGTTATACGGCGACTGCAGACAGCCGGCGGTCATCGGGTAGTCCGCCGGCGGCGGTGGCGTCGGCAGGGGGCTGGCCAGCATGCCGTTGAGCCATTCGTCCGGGCTCGAGGTGTAAGAGTCGCCGAACGTGACGACGTTTCCGCTTTGCGCCTGTGCTGGAGTCGGCGCAGACAGCCCCGCCGCCACTACGGCGACGGCGGCCACGACGGCGGCGACGAGCTTTCGTGTCCTGGTGTTATGGGCGAGCATGGTCATCAACCTCCTGGGTGACGCTGCATGAGCAAGGTCAGTGGCCCGGCGCGGGCCAGACGGGCGGCGTCCGCCAGGTGTGGGGCGCCACCTCGCCACCCTAACCGTTGGGCCCGTACAGCCCGAAAACATTTTCCGGGTCGCCGATCACGCCGCCGTCGCCTCAGGCGGGCAACCTCAAAGGCAATTAGTCACATCTCGCGCGGTAGGGTATCCCCATGACCCGAAGAACAGCACGCGCCGCGGCCGTTGTGGCCGCCGTCGGCGCAACGACTTTGCTGGCCGGGTGCGTCACCAACGCCGAAGGCGGAAACCCGGACGGGTGGACGCCGATCGTTCCCGACGAAGTCCCTGACATTGCGGCCATGGTGCCCGATGCCGTGGCGGCGGACGGGGTGCTCAGCGTGGGCACCAACCCTCCGTTCGCCCCGTTCGAATTCAAGGACTCCGAGGGCAACATCATCGGCGTGGAGATGGACCTGGCGGCCGCGATGGCTGGTGTGATGGGGCTGGATTTCCAGCCCGTCGAACAAGACTTCGCCATGATCTTGCCCGCATTGCAGTCCGGCACCGTGGACATGGGCGTCTCCGGTTTCACCGACACCGAAGAACGCCGCGAGAGCTTCGACTTCGTCAACTACCTCTACGCCGGCATCCAGTGGGCGCAGCAGACCGGTGACGACGTCGACCCCTCCGACCCGTGCGGATTGACGGTGTCGGTGCAGCGCACCACCGTCTCCGAGACCGATGACGTCCGGCCCAAGGCTGAGGCTTGCGAGGAGTCCGGGCAGGAGGCGATCACGGTCCTGTCTTATGACACCTCCGACAATGCGGCTTTGGCGGCGCTCATCGGCCGCGCGGACGCTTTTTCGGCGGACTCGCCGGTCACCTCCTGGGCGGTCAACCGTTCCGACGGCGAACTGGAGCTCATCGGCGATATCTTTGACGCCGCCCCGTACGGCTTCGCCGTCAACAAGGGCTCCGAGCTCGGCCCGGCGGCCGCGGCGGCCCTGCAGCATCTGATCGAGACCGGCGAGTACGCCGAGATCCTCGCCCAGTGGAGCATCGAGGACGGCTTAGTCGAGACCGCCCTGATCAACGAACAGCCCGTGGAAGGGGTTTCGCAGTGAGCACACCAACTAAACCCGACGTGATCCAGGCCAAGCCGCTGCGCCGCCCGGGCCGGTGGATCCTGGCGGCGATCCTGCTCGTCCTGGCCGGAATTTTCATCGTCGACGCCTTGGGCCGCGAGGCCTACGGCTGGGACACCTACCGTCAGTACCTGTTCGACACCCGCATCGCCACCGCTGCTTTGCACACCCTCGCCATCACGGTCCTGGCGATGATCATCGGCGTGGTCGGCGGCGCACTGCTGGCCGTCATGCGCATGTCCCCCAACCCGGTCCTGCAGGGCGTGGCCTGGGTGTTCCTGTGGATTTTCCGCGGCACCCCGGTCTACATCCAGCTGGTGTTCTGGGGTCTGCTCGGGGCGATCTACCAGAGCATCAACCTCGGGTTCACCGAAGTCTCGCTGGAGGCCGTCCTGTCCAACGCCTTTATCCTGGCGGTGTTGGGGCTGGGGCTCAACGAGGCCGCCTACATGGCCGAGATCGTCCGCTCCGGCATCTCCTCGGTGCCCGAAGGCCAGCTCGAGGCCTCCAAGGCGTTGGGTATGGGCTGGGCCATGACCATGCGCCGCACCGTGCTGCCGCAGGCGATGCGCATCATCATCCCGCCCACCGGCAACGAGCTGATCTCCATGCTCAAGACCACGTCCCTGGTCATCGCGGTGCCCTACACCCTGGAGCTCTACGGCCGGTCCATGGACATCGCGGCCGCGCTGTTTGAGCCGGTGCCCATGCTGCTGGTCGCCGCCACCTGGTACCTGGTGATCACCTCCCTGCTGATGATCGGCCAGCACTACCTGGAGAAGTACTTCGAAAAAGGCGCGACCCGCGAGCTGACCGGCCGTCAGCTCGCCGCGCTCGCCGACGCCGAGGGAACCATCCCCGGCAACGTCACCGTCATCCCCGACCCGCCCAAGGAGAACCGCCAGTGACCGACCTCATGATCGACGCCCGGCAAGTGTGGAAATCCTTCGGCAGGCTCGACGTGCTCAAAGGCATCGACTTGACCGTGCCCAAGGGCTCCGTGACCTTCCTGATCGGCCCCTCCGGGTCCGGCAAGTCCACCCTGCTGCGGTGTGTCAACCACCTGGAAAAAGTCACCGCCGGGCACCTTTATGTCGACGGCGACCTCATCGGCTACCGGGAGAAGGACGGCGTGCTCCACGAAATCTCGGAGAAGGACGCCGCCGCCCAGCGCGCCGGGATCGGCATGGTGTTCCAGCAGTTCAACCTCTTTCCCCACCGCACCGCGCTCGAGAACATCATCGAAGCGCCCGTGCAGGTCAAGAAGCAGTCCGTGGCCGCGGCGAAGACGCGTGCGATGGAGCTGCTGGAGTCCGTGGGCCTGGCACACAAGGCCGACGCCTACCCGGTGCAGCTCTCCGGTGGCCAACAGCAGCGTGTGGCCATCGCCCGGGCGGTGGCCATGGATCCGAAACTGATGCTGTTTGACGAACCGACCTCCGCGCTGGACCCGGAGCTGGTGGGTGAGGTGCTGCGCGTGATGAAGCAGCTCGCCGCCGACGGCATGACCATGCTCGTGGTCACCCACGAGATGGGCTTCGCCCGCGAGGTCGCCGATCAGGTGGTCTTCATGGACGGCGGCGTGGTCGTCGAGTCCGGCCCCCCGGCCGAGGTCCTCGACAATCCGCAGGAAGCGCGCACGCAGCAGTTCCTCTCTTCACTGCTGTAGCCGCTACAAGCCGAGTTCGCTCAAGCCTGGGTGGTCCTGCGGTCGCGGGCCCATCGGCCAGCGGAAGAGGCGGTCGGCCTCCTCGATCCTGACGTCGTTGATCGAGGCGTGCCGGTGGCTCATCAGCCCCTGGTCGTCGAACTGCCAGTTTTCGTTTCCGTGGGACCGGAACCACTGCCCGGAATCATCGTGCCATTCATAGACGAAGCGGGCGGCGATCCGGTTTCCTTCGAACGCCCAGACTTCCTTGATCAGCCGGTACTCCAGTTCCCTGGCCCATTTGTCGCGGAGGAACTCGACGATCTCGTCGCGGCCGGCGAGGAAACGGTCGCGATTGCGCCACACGCTGTCCGGGGTGTAGGCCAGGGAAACCTTCTCCGGGTCGCGGGTGTTCCAGGCGTCTTCCGCGCCGCGGGCTTTTTGGGCGGCGGTCTCTGCGGTGAATGGGGGAAACGGCGGGCGGGGGCTCATGACAGATCTCCTTGTGTCCACGTCGCCGACGGGATGCCGGGCGACTGTCCCCATCATCGGTGGCGTGCCGGGCGCCCGCAAGGTCGAGAGCCGTCAAGGTGCACCGGCGTCGTCTCTCCCGCCCGGCTCTTCCTCCCCGCGCGGACGGCGCCGGGCCGTCTCCTTGATCCTGCGCCCGGCGGCTTCCAGTTCCTGCTCGATTCTCGCGTAGTGCTCGGCCCCGGAACTTGAGCGCGGCGGGGCCTGGATGTCGCGTTCGGAGTCCAGCCCGACCTGCAGCTCTTTCGCACGCAGCACCTCCGCGTCGATTTTGACGCCGACGACCAGCACGATGTTGTTCACCCACAGCGCGGCCAGCAGCGCCAAAATCGTTCCGATCGCGCCGTAGGCGCTGTATCCGGCGAAATTGCTCAGGTACCAGCTAAACGACGCCCACACCGCCCCGCTGACCAGCAGGGCTGAGACGGAACCGAGCGTCAGCCAGCGGAACTTCACCGGTTTCACGTTCGGGGCGAAATAATACAAGATCGCGATGAGGACGATCGCCAGGACAATCACGACCGGAAACCGCAGCCACTGCCACACCGGCAGGAAGATGCCGAGGAGGAAGTCGACTACCCCGGTCAGCCCCAGCGGATCGGCGACGGGCTCCACGAACCTCTCCACGATGGAGGCACGCAGCAGCAGCGCCCCGATCAACAAGACTCCGCCGACGACCAGCACGACGGTCATCGCCCACATCGTCGCCCACGTGCGCACCACGTTGCGCCCTTCGACGCGCCCGTAGCCGACGTTCGCGGCGCGGGCGAAGGCGCGCACGTAAGCGGAGGACGCCAGCAGGGCGAACACGACGCTGACCACCAGGGCGACGGTGCCGTCCGCACCGGCGCCGACGATCATCGCCACCGCCTCACGGACGTCGTCGGCGAGGTCGACGGGAACGTAGCCGTCGATAAGCTCAGTGGTCAGCGACGTCACCTGGGCTTCGTTGCGGGCGAGCACCAACGTGGCGATCGAATACGCCGCCAGCACCGTCGGCGCGAAGGTCAGCACGGTGAAGAAGGTCAACACCGCGCCGCGGTCCATCACGGCGTTGAGGAAGAAGTCGGCGCCGACGCGCCGGGCGACCAATCTCCAGCTGGCCCAAGACAGCCGGTTGCCGGCCCGCAGGGGATTGAGTCGGTGTGCCCTGTCGGGGACCGGGAGGACACGGTTGCCGCCCGCCCGCACCAGGTACTGCGTCTCGCGTGCGTCCGCCTCGAGGTCATCGCGCTGTTCCGCCATACCCGCAACGTTAATCCGATCGGGTGGTACAGCGCGCCCCGTGCGTCACACTCAGGCGCCGCTCAACGCCATCACGCCGCGCACGATGGCGGTGATGCCGCCGAGCACCGCCAAAGACAGGGCGATGCGGCGGGCGGTGGCCCTGGCGATTTTCTCGGCGGTCGCCGTGCCCAGCCCGAGGCCGACGAGCATCGCCACGACGCCGATGGGCCAGATCAGCCAGTCCGTGCCGGCGAGATCGCCGGCGCCCATCGCTATTTTGGCCAGAAACGACAGCGCCCCGGCGACCATGAAGATCGGCTGGAGGGTAGCGGCGTAGGTACGCTGCTCCCACCGGGCGGCCTGGGCGTAGACGGTGATCGCGGGCCCGGCGATGCCGGCGAGCGTGTTCATGAAACCGCCCACGGCGCCGGCCACCGCGGCCGGCGCCCTTCCGTCGACCTGCGGGACGTGGCGTTGCCCGAAGGTGGTCACCGACAGCGCCACCAGCAGCAGCACTCCGACGAGGATCTGCAGCCAGGCCGGCGAAGTGTAGGTCACGAGCCAGGCGCCGGGCACGATGCCGACGATCAGCGCCCCGGCGATGACCGCGAATTTCTTCCAGTCGACGTTTTTGCGGACCGTCAGGGTGGTCAGGGCCGCGTTGATGAACGCCAACACGTTGACCACCAAGATGCCTTCGACGGGGCCGAGCAGCACCGCCAGGACGGGGCCGGCGACCAACCCGACGCCCATGCCGGAGACCCGCTGCAGGTAGGAGCCGACGGCCAGCACCAGGAAGACGGTGAGCAGCAGCATCAGCCCCGGGCCTCGCCGCGCATCTTCTTTTCCATCGCGGCGACCACGGCGTCCGGCACCAGGCCGGTGACGGAGCCGCCGTACTTGACCACCTCTTTGCACAGCGAGGAGGACACGTAGCCGTACTTCTCGTCGGTGATCAGGAAGCACGTCTCCACCCCGCTGAGGCGGCGGTTCATCTGGGCCATGGGCAGCTCGTAGTCGTAGTCGAGCGAGCTGCGCAGCCCCTTGACCAGGGCGGTCGCCCCATGCGCGGTGGTGTAGTCGACGAGCAGGCCGGCCCAGTTGTCCACCGTCACATTCGGCAGGTGGTCGGTGACCTCCCGGATCAGCTCCATGCGCTCGGCGACGGTGAACAGTCCGGTGTTCTTCGTCGGGTTGCCGGTGACTAAGACGGTGACCTCGTCGAATTGGGCGGCCGCTCGGGTGAAGATGTCCAGGTGTCCGTTGGTGACGGGGTCAAACGACCCGGGGCAGACTGCTTTAGTCAAGGAATACCTCTCGGTTGAACACGGCCATGTCCATGCGGGCACTGCCGTACGTGCGCTTCTTGAGTTTCTGACCGGTCGGCGCATAGGCCTGTGGCCAGGCGGTTTCTGGCGAGTCTACGTGACGCTCCACGACCACGGCGGCCCCGTCTGCGAGCTTGGGGGCGAGCGCGGCCAGCAGTTCGGCGACCGCGGCGTCGTCCACGTCATAGGGCGGGTCCGCCAACACCAGGTCGAAGTGTGCGTCCGGCGCCCCCGCCAGAAACGCCTCGGCCTTCATACGGTGCACGCGCACCCGCGGATGGCGTACCACGGCGACATTGTGTTCGATGACGGTCACCGCCGCGGGGTTGTCCTCCACGAGATGGACTTCGGCGGCGCCGCGGCTGGCGGCTTCCAGCCCCAGCGCACCCGAACCGGCGAAAAGGTCGAGGACCACGGCGTCGTGGAAGCCGAAACGCGCCTCCAGGGAGGAAAACAGGCCCTCGCGGGCGCGGTCGCTGGTCGGGCGGGTGCCGGCCGGCGGCACGCGCAGGGTCCGTCCGCGGGCAGACCCGGAGATGATGCGGGTCATGCGCTCACCTCCAGCAGCACGTCCCCGCCCACGACGTCGGCGAAGTCCTCACACGACAGCACGGTGACCACGCCGGGTCCGGGCGCCGACACCGGCGCCTCCAGCTTGACGGCCTCGACGGTGGCCAGCACCTCGCCGGTGGTCACGGTCTGCCCGGGGGCGACGTGATAGCGGACGATGCCGGCGAACGGAGCACAGATGTTCATGGGCAACGAGTTTAGCTCTTGTCCAGAAACTCCTTGTCCTCCTCGCCGATGTCGGCGACCAGACGCTCCGCCAACCCCCGGTCCCGGCGCGCCAGCTCTTCGGCGTCCGCGTTGGCGCGGTGGATGATCTCGAAGTCCTGCGTCAAGTTTAAAAGCTTGACCGTGCGGTGAGTTCCAGACTGGCTGGTGCCCAGCACGTCGCCTTCCTGCCTGGTGGCGAGGTCCAGATCCGCCAGCGCGAAGCCGTCGAGGGTCTCGGCGACGGCCATGACGCGCTCGTAGGCCGGCGCGCCGGGTTCGGCGTTGGTGTGGAACAGGCACAGCGATTGCGCGCCGCCGCGGCCGACGCGGCCGCGGAGCTGGTGGAGCTGGGAGACGCCGAAGTTCTCGGACTCGCGGATCATCATGACGGTGGCGTTGGGCACGTCCACGCCGACTTCGATGACGGTGGTGGCCACGAGCACGTCGATGCCGCCGGCGGCGAAGTCCGCCATGACGGCGTCTTTGTCGTCGCCGTGCATGCGGCCGTGCAGCACGCCGACGGTCAGGTCCGGAAATTCGGTGGCGGCCAGTTCCGCGGCGACGGCGAGCACGCCGCCGTCGTCGTCGATGCGGGGGCAGACGATGTAGGCCTGGTGCCCGGCGGCGGCTTCTTCGCGGATGCGTTCCCAGCCGCGGTCGACCCAGGCGGGTTTGTGCTCGGGTACGACGGCGGATTGGATGGGGCGACGTCCGCCGGGAAGTTCTTTGAGGGTGGTCACGGCCAGGTCGCCGAAGACGGTCATGGCGATGGTGCGCGGGATGGGGGTGGCGGTCATCACCAGCAGATGCGGGGTGGCGCCGTCGCGGCCTTTGGAGCGCAGCCGGTCGCGTTGCTCCACGCCGAAGCGGTGTTGTTCGTCGACGACGACGAGGCCTAAGTCGAAGAAGTCGACGGAGTCCTCGATCAGGGCGTGGGTGCCGACGATGATGTCGGCCTGCCCGGAGACGATCGCCAGCAGAGCTTCTTGGCGGGCTTTGGCGCCCATGGAACCGGTGAGGGTGACGACGGTGGCGCTGGAGCCGGCGGCGGAGAGGATCTCGGTCAGGGAGCGGGCGTGCTGGGTGGCGAGCACTTCCGTGGGGGCCAGCAGCGCGCATTGGCGCCGGTGGTCGACGGCTTGGAGCATCGCTAGGAGCGCGACGATGGTTTTTCCGGAGCCGACCTCGCCTTGGAGCAGGCGGCTCATGGGGTGGGCGCGCTGCAGGTCGGCGGAAATGTCGCGCAGGGCGTTTTTCTGCCCGTCAGTCAGGGGGAAGGGCAGGTTGGCCAGGAGCGCGGCCTGCAGTCCTTGCTCTGTGCGTGCCAGGGCGGGGGCGGCGCGGTGTTCGGTGTCCATGCGCCGCAGCGCCATGACCAGGGCCAGTCCCAGTGCCTCGTTGTATTTCAGCCGGTGGATCGCGGGTCCCGGGCCGGTGGCGGGTGGTTCGTGGACGCCGCGCAGGGCGGAGTCGAAACCCGGCAAGCCGGAGGGGTGGTAGTCCAGCGGTTCGTCGATGCACGGCAGGGTCTTGAGGATCAGGTGGATCGCGCCCATGATCCGCCAGGAGGTGATGGTTTTCTTCGCCGGGTAAATGGGCAGATAGTCGCGGCCGCCGAGCAGTTCGTCGAGGTCGCCGAAGGCGGCGAGGTTGCGCAGCGAGCCGGTGGCCTGCTTGGCGTCGCCTTTCGCCCCGGCAGCGGTGGCGATGATGTAGAAGTCCGGGTGCTGCAGCTGCGGTTGCTGGCGGAAGTAGGACAGCTTGCCGGAGAACACCGCCTTCGCGCCGTCGCGCAACATGGCGGTGGCGTAGCGGGAGTTGAAGAACATCGCCTCGACGTGGTGGTCGCCGGCGTTGATCAGCACCCGGTGCATCGTCTTGGTCTTGGTGATGGTGCGCGCCCGCACCACGGTGCCGATGATCGTGACGGTCGTGCCTTCGTGCTCATAGCTGATGTCCTGGGCGCCGCCGTGGCGGGTGTAGGTGCGCGGGTAGTGCTCGAGCAGCTGCCAGCAGGCGGTGTAGCCGAAGGCCTTCTTCACCGCCCGGGCCTCCTTGGCGGGCAGCACCTCCGCCAGCGGGCGCAGGTCCCGAAATCCCAGCATCGGCTACTCCACCCCGATCTCGGCGGTGACCCCGAGTCCTTCGCCCGGGTAGACCATGACGTCGACGTGCAGCGCCTCGGACAGTGCCTCGGGGTCGAGGTCGGCGTCCGTGATGACGCTGATCTGTTCCCCACCGGCGCCCAGCAGGTGCTTGGCCGCGCCTAGGACGGCGCCGTCGATGGTTTCGGCGATCTGCAGGATCTGGCCGTGGGCCTCGACGAGCAGATCCCCCTTCGCGCATGCGCCCGCGGAGGTCAACGCGGCGCGTTCGGCGCGCACGGCGACGGCGGTGCGCATCGCGGAGGCTGCCTCGGACATGGCGTAGGCGGAGGTCGCCAGCGGCTGCTCGGAATCGTGCACCGTCAACGCCGCCAGGCCGGAGACCAACCGGCTGGTCGGCAACAGGGTGATCGACTGGTCGAAGGCGTGCGTCGCCTTGTCCACCGCCGCCAACTGCCGCCGGTTGAGCAGCCCGTTGGGCAACAGGATGATCTCGTCGGCCCCGGACGCGCGGATGCGGCCGAGGATCTCGCCGACGGGGTCGTAGTCGGCGTCCTCCTCGAGCTCGAGCTCGATCTCCACGACCTCCGCCCCGACGCGCCGGTACAGCGACGCGATTTCCCCGGGCGGGGTCAGCGCGACGATCAGGCGGGCGGGCTGGTCGATCTTCGGGGCGCCGGGCAAGACCTCCAGACGCAGCCGGCTGACCGCCCCCAGGCCGTAGGCCGCCTCGATGACGGTGCCGGCATCCGAAGTGTGGATGTGGACGGTGCCGGCGTCCTCCGCGGCGCGGGCGATCAACAAGCTGTCACCGAGCGGGTCGATCGTGGCGGCCAGCGCGTCGAGATCACCCTGGAAGTAAAACATGACCTCCAGCTCACCGGGACTGCCGTGGGACACGGGGGACTCCCCGGCGACAGAGTCTGACCAACCGCTGAACGCGGTCTTCGACGGCGCGCCCTCGATTTCCGCCGACAGGGTCTCCAGCAGGATGACCAGGCCCGCTCCCCCCGCGTCGACGACCCCGGCCTCGCGCAGCACCTCCAACTGCGACGGCGTCTGCGCCAGGGCGATCCGGGCGGCGTCCACGGCCGCCGCGGCGGTCGCCCGCAGATCGGCGCCCTCATCCACGGCGTGACGGGCGGCGACGGCCGCCGCACGCAACACCGTGACCACGGTCCCTTCCACCGGGTCCGCGATCGCCCGGTTCACCAGCGTCACCGCGATCTCCAGGGTGCGGGTCAGCACGCTGGCGTCGACACGCTCATGCACCGCCGCCTCAGACAGGCCGCGCAACACCTGCGAGAGCACGATCCCGGAATTCCCGCGCGCCCCCCGAACGCTGCCCACCGCCAGCGCCTTGGTCACCTCGGCGATGTCGTCGCGCCGCGAGTCAGGCAGCGTCTCCACCTCCGCCAACGCCGCCTGCATCGTGTGCGTCATGTTGGAGCCGGTGTCCGAGTCGGGCACCGGAAACACGTTGAGCGCGTTGATGGCGTCGCGCTGGGCGGACAACTCCGCCACCGCACGAGACGCCCAGCTGTGCAGGCGGGGGCCGTCAAACTCGATCGGATGGGACATGGTGGCCCATCCTAGTCGGTTCCCAGCCGCCAACTCACCGGCTGCCCGCCCTGCGCCTCCAATGCCTCATTCGCCCGGGAAAACGGACGAGACCCGAAAAAGCCCCGCGACGCCGACAACGGCGACGGATGCGGCGACTCAATGCGCGGAACATCGCCCAGGAAACGACCCGCGGACTGGGCGTCGCGGCCCCACAAAATCGCCACCAACGGCCGGTCTCGCCGCGCCAACGCCCGAATCGCGCACTCGGTGACCTCCTCCCACCCCTTGCCGCGGTGCGAGGCCGCCGCACCGGGGCGCACGGTGAGCACCCGGTTGAGCAGCAGCACGCCCTGCGCGCTCCAGGCGGTCAGATCCCCGTCGGCGGGTGGGTCGACGCCGAGGTCGTCTTTGAGTTCCTTGTAGATGTTGACCAGGCTGCGCGGCGGTTTCACGCCCGGGGCCGTCGAAAAGCTCAGCCCCATCGCGTGCCCGGGCGTCGGGTACGGATCCTGGCCGACGATGAGCACCTTTACTTCGTCGAAGGGGTCGTGGAAGGCACGCAGCACGTTCTCCCCGGCGGGCAGGTAGTCGCCCTCCGCGCGCAGAAAATCGCCCATCCGGTGGATCCGGTCCTTGACCGGGGCCAACACTGGTTGCCAGGACTCGTGCACGGGCAACGGTTTGTCGTGGTAATCGTTCATGGTCAAAAACTCACCCATCCTCCGTGGTAGTGCGGTGCGGCCCCGTCGACGGTCACCGCGGGGTCGCCGGACTGCTTGCCGACGCGCCCGATCTCCCGGAATCCGGAGGGCACGTCGTTGGCCGTCGTGGCGACCAGCGTATGGTCTTCTCCCCCGGTGAGCACCCACTGCCAGGGGTCGACGCCGAGCACCTCACCGGCGCGGACCAGTTCCGGCCCCGGGGCGATCGCCTCGGCGAAGAGGTCGACGCTGACGCCGGAGCGGGCGGCGATGGTGGTCAGGTCGACGACCAGCCCGTCGGAGCTGTCCGTCATGCTGGTGGCCCCCGTCGCGCGCGCGACGACCCCGCGCCCCGGGGTGAGGTACGGCGCGCAATGGGCGGCGACCACCTCCGTGAGGTCCTCGGGAACGTTCTCGCGGCCGAAGCGCTCCAGCAACGCCATGCCGGCGGCGGACCAGCCGATCTTGCCGTGCGCGACGACCCGCTGCCCCACCCGCGCGCGATCCAAGCGTAACGACGGCAGGTTGCCGCCCAGGGAGCCGATCGCCGTCACCGAGATCACCAGCTGATCTCCGCTGACGACGTCCCCGCCCACCAGCTCCGCCGAGTACTCCGCCACCCGAGACTCGATGCCCGCGGCCAACCGCTCGAAGAAGGACACCGGGGTCTCCGCCGGGACCGAGACCGCCAGCAGCGCCGCGACGGCGCGGGCGCCCATCGCCTCAATGTCGGCGAAGTTCTGGACGATCGCCTTCTTGCCCACCTCCTCCGGGGTGGACCAGTCCCGTCGGAAGTGCCTGCCTTCGACGAGCATGTCGGTGGTGGCCACCACCTGAGAGTTCGGGGCGGCGTGGGTCAGCACGGCGGCGTCGTCGCCGTTGCTGGAGCTCGGGGCGGCGGCGACGATCGCCTCGATGACGGCGTGTTCGCCGAGCTCTCCGGCGGTGGGGCCGCCCGCATCATCCAGAGGCTGTGTATTCACGGGTGTGACGGGCCTTTCGGTAGACTTTTGGGCCATGAGCTCGCCTTCGACTGTGTCAGACTCCCACTCCGGCCAGGATTCCCCCCAATTTAGCCGTCTCCCGATGATCATCGGACTTGTGCTGGCGGTGGTGCTGGTCGTCGGCGTGTTGATCGGTGCGCGGATCGTCTCCGACCGAGCCGGCAACGTGCCCGTCGCCATGACCCCGCTGCCCGCTCCGGACGCCGACTCCGCGGAATGCACGCAGCTGATTGAATCCCTGCCGGACGAACTCGTCGGCCACGACCGCGCCGACATCACCGAACCCGCCCCGGCCGGCACCGCGGCGTGGGCCTCGAGTTCCCTGGAGCGGGTGACGCTGCGCTGCGGTGTGGAGCTGCCGTTGCAGTACACCGACTACTCCGAGCCCGTCGAGATTGAGGGCACCCAGTGGCTCGTCGTCGAGGACGCCACCCCGGAATCGACTATGGCGACCTGGTACTCCGTCAACCGGGAACAGGTCGTGGCCGTCACCGCCGACGAGCCCACCCTGGGCCGCGCCGACAACCCCGTGGAAAACCTCGGCGAAGAGATCGCGCAGCTCCCCGAGTACGACCACGATCCGCGTCCGGCGCCGCTGTCCGAGCTGGAGGCCGCCGGTGGCGAAGCCGCGGAAATCTGCGAACCGCTGCTGGAAGAGGTCCCGGAGATCCTGGCGACCGACTGGACGCTGCAGTCCGTGGAGGGAGACACCGCGGTGTGGACCAACCCCGGCCAGGAGCCGGTGGTGCTGCGCTGCGGCGTCGTCCCGCCTGCGGGCTACACCGCCGGTGAACGTCTGACCCAGATCAACGACGTGCCGTGGTTCGAGGACACCGAGCTGGTCGCCGGGTCGACCGCGTCGGTCTGGTACGCCTTGGGCCGCGCGACCGACGTCGCGGTGAGCACCCCGCAGGCCGCCGCCCAGGAAGTGCTGGTTCAGTTCAGCGACGTCATCGCCGAGGAGACCCCGGAGCAGTAAGCTTTCGGGCCCCTGGGAGGGGCGTTACCCCATAGGCGTTACCCCATAGGAATCGATTTCGCGGTCCCCCGGCCCGAAAACCGGGCGCTATGGGGTAACGCCTATGGGGTAACTGCGACGACGCCCCGCGCCACTATGCCAACGCAGTGGCGATCATGGTGTCCAACAGCTCGGTGTAGCCGACGCCGGTGGCCTCGAAGACCTGCGGGTACATCGAGATCGGGGTGAAGCCCGGCAGGGTGTTGATCTCGTTGAGCACAGGACCGTCCTCCGTGACGAAGAAGTCCACGCGCGCCAGGCCCTTGCAGTCCAGGGCGCGGAAAGTCTCCAGCGCGATGTCCTTGAGCTGCTGGATGATCGCGGGCTCCAGCTCCGCCGGGATGGTGGCGGTGACCACGTCGTCGAGGTACTTCGTCTCGAAGCCGTAGAAGCCTTCTTCCGAGGTTTCGGTGCCGTTGAGCTGCGCCGGCTCGGACGCCAGCAGGGAGCCGTCCGGGAATTCGAGCACTCCGACCTCGACCTCGACGCCGTGGACCATGGACTCGACGATGACCTTCGGGTCGGATTCCCGCGCCAGTCGCACCGCCGCCGGCAGTTCCGCCCAGTCGTCGACCTTGGAGATCCCGATCGACGAGCCGCCGCGGGCGGGCTTGACGAACACGGGCAGCCCCAGCTCCGCCTGCTCCGCCTCGGTCAATTCGTCGCGGTCGCGCAGGATGGCCTCCGGGGTGACCGGCAGGCCTTCGGCGACCATGAGTTTCTTGGTGAATTCCTTGTCCATGCCGGCGGACGAGGACAACACGCCGGGGCCGACGTAGCGGACGTCAGCCATCTCAAAGAGCCCCTGGATGGTGCCGTCCTCGCCGTAGGCGCCGTGCAGCACCGGCAGGAACACGTCGACCTGCGCGTGCAGCGTGCCGGTGGTGGTGTTGTGGATCTCGCTGCGCTGGTTGAGGCTGAGCGAGAGTTCGTCGTAAAGCGTGACCTCCGGCAATTCGCGCCCTTTGGCGGCCAACTCGGTGTAGTCGGACTCGCCGACCGTCCATACGCCGTCGCGGGTGATGCCGACCGGGATGACCTCGTAGCGGTCCGGGTCCAGGTGGCTCATGATCGCTCCGGCGGAGATGCAGGAGACGGAATGTTCTGGGCTGCGGCCGCCGTAGACGACGGCCACACGGATTCGGTTCGTTGCTTCGCTCACGACGATGAGCCTACCGGGCGTTACTCCGCTTTCTTGGACCGACCCATCAGAGCCACCACGGTGGTGTCCACGTCCACCCCTTCGTGGCAGACGGCGTAGACCGCCTCCGTGATGGGCATTTCGACGCCTTGGGCCTTCGCCAACTGGAAGATGGAGCGGGAGGAGATCACGCCTTCGGCGACTTGCCCGTGGGTGGCTTTCTTCGCCTCCGCCAGCGTGCCGCCTTCGCCGAGGCGGGCGCCGAAGGAGCGGTTGCGCGACAGCGGGGACACGCACGTGGCCACCAGGTCGCCCAGGCCCGCGAGCCCGGAGAAGGTGCGGGTGTCGGCGCCCAGGGCCACGCCCAGCCGGGTGATCTCCGCCAGCCCGCGGGTGATCAGGGTGGCCAGCGTGTTGTCGCCTAAGCCCTTGCCCGCGGCGATGCCGCAGGCTAAGGCGATGACGTTTTTGCAGGCGCCGCCGATTTCACAGCCGATGACGTCGACGTTGGTGTACGGGCGCAGGTAACCGGTGGCCGCGGCCGCCTGGACGAGTTTGGCGCGATCTTCGTCGGCGCAGGCGATGACGGTGGCGGCGGGCTGTTCGGCGGCGATCTCCTTGGCCAGGTTCGGGCCGGAGAGCACCGCGATACGGTCGGTATCCACCCCGGTGGTCTCGGCGATGACCTCGCTCATGCGCAGGTGCGTGTCTGCCTCGATGCCCTTGGAGATCGAGACCAGCGTGGCGTCGGCGGGCAGCAGGTCGCGCCAGTCAGAGAGGTTGCCACGCATCGTCTGGCTCGGCACGGCGAAGACGACCACGTGGGCGTCGCCTAAGGCCTCGGCGGCGTCGGCGGTGGGCAGCACGGAATCCGGCAGACGCAGCCCGGGCAGGTAGTCGACGTTGATCCGGGTGTCGGCGATCGCCTCCGCCAGCTCGGGGCGTCGCGCCCAGAGCCGGACGGGGTTGCCGGCGTCGGCGAAAACCTTGGCCAGCGTGGTACCCCAGGAACCGGCGCCCATCACCGCGACGTTGACCATCGTTCTCCCCTCACCTCGGATGTTGACCCGCTCAAGTCTAAAGGATGGGCCGGAAGGTGCGGATTGGCGGGGCATGCGGGAAAATGGCGGAGATTCTGTGACTGGGCGAGGCGCACGCCGACCCTGTGCGGCAAGAAAGGAAAAGACATGGGCAAGAAACCCGTCTCGTACGAGGTGGACAAAGACAACGGTGGCAAGCTGCAGGTGACCGGGCGTTATCAACAGGTCCCGGTGGACCCGACCGAGGAGTTCAAGCGGCCGACGCTGGCGGCGGGCGCGGTGCTGTGGCGCGGCGACCTGTCACAGCCGGAGAGCGTCGAGGTCGCGGTGATCCACCGCCCCCACTACGACGACTGGTCGCTGGCCAAGGGCAAGGTCGACCCGGGCGAATCCTTGCCGACGGCCGCGGCCCGCGAGATCCTGGAGGAGACCGGATTCGAGGTGCGCTTGGGCAAGTTGCTGGGCAAGGTCTCCTACCCCGTCGCCGGGCGCACGAAGGTGGTCTACTACTGGACGGCGCAGGTGCTGGCCGGCGACTTCGCCCCCAACGACGAAGTCGATGAACTGCGCTGGGCCTCCATCGAGGAGGCCAAACGGCTCCTCAGCTACGACGTGGACGCCGGGGTGCTGGATAAGGCGGCGAAGCGCTTCGCGCTGCCGAGCACCGCCCGGGTCCTGTACGTCCGCCACGGCCGCGCTTTCCAACGCGGACAGTGGGCCGGCGACGACGATCTGCGTCCGTTGGACAAGAAGGGCCGCCGCCAGGCGGAGATGCTGGTGCCGATGCTGTTGCCGTACCGGCCGGAGCGGATCTTCTCCGCCGAGCCGGACCGCTGTCAGGCCACGGCCGCCCCGCTGGCCGACGAGCTGAACTTCGACGTCGAGGTCGACCCGCTCTTCGGGGACGAAGGCTGGCTAGAAGACCCGGAGGCGTGCCGGCGGCGCTTCGCTGAGGTCGTCGAGGATGGCGGGACCTCGGTGATCGTCTCGCAGGGCACGGCGATGCCGAAGATGTTGCGGTGGTTGTCCGAGCACGGGCGGCTGCCGCTGCCGGAGGAGCTGAAGGTGAAGAAGGGCGGCGTGTGGGTGCTGGCCTTCGCTGACGGGGAGCTGACCGGCGCGGATTACTTGGCGTCGGCGTTGCCGCTGAAGTAGCTGAAGCCTGCGCCAAAGACACCGCCCCGCGGGACCGGTGACGGTTCTGCGGGGCGGTGTGGGCGAGCGTCGATACGCTACTTGCCGGCGCCAGCGACGGCCGGCTTGAAGGACGGGCGGGTGGCCTCGTAGGAGGTGATCTCGTCTTCCTTGCGCAGGGTCAGCCCGATGTCGTCGAGGCCTTCCATCAGGCGCCACTGCGTGTAGTCGTCGATCTCGAAGGAGTAGACGTTGCCGCCGGCGGTGACGGAACGCTCCGCCAGGTTCACCGTCAGCTCGAGGCCGGGTTCCTGCTCCATCTGCTTCCACAGCAATTCGATGTCCGACTCCTCCATCACACCCGCGACGAGGCCGGCCTTGCCGGAGTTGCCACGGAAAATGTCGGCGAAGCGCGGGGAGAGCACGACGCGGAAGCCGTAGTCCATCAGCGCCCAGACGGCGTGCTCGCGGGAGGAGCCGGTGCCGAAGTCGGGGCCGGTGACCAGGACAGAGCCATTCTTGTAGACGTCCTGGTTGAGGACGAAGTCGGACTGCTTACGCCACTGCGCGAACAGGCCGTCGTCAAAGCCGGTGCGGGTGACGCGCTTGAGGTAGACGGCCGGGATGATCTGATCGGTATCGACGTTGGAGGCCTGCAGCGGCACGCCGACGCCGGTGTGGGTGGTGAACTTTTCCATGGTGTGAAGGCTCCTTTACAGGTCGGCGGGGCTGGCGAGGTGACCGGTCACGGCCGTGGCGGCGGCGACCAGCGGGGACACCAGGTGGGTACGTCCGCCCGGGCCCTGGCGGCCCTCGAAGTTGCGGTTGGACGTCGAGGCGGAGCGCTCGCCCGGGGCCAGCTGGTCCGGGTTCATGCCCAGGCACATCGAGCAGCCCGCGGTGCGCCACTCGGCGCCGAACTCGGTGAAGACCTTGTCCAGGCCTTCTTCCTCGGCCTGCGCCTTGACCTGCGCGGACGACGGCACGACGAGCATGCGGGTGTCGGCGGCGATCTTCTTGCCGTCGACGACTTCTGCGGCGGCGCGCAGGTCTTCGATGCGGGAGTTGGTGCAGGAGCCCAGGAAGACGGTGTCGATCTTGACGTCGCGCATCGGGGTGCCGGCCTCCAGGCCCATGTACTCCAGGGCCTTTGCGGCGGCGACCTTGGCGGAGTCGTCGCCGAAGTCCTCCGGGCCCGGGATGTCGTCGCCCAGCGGGATGCCCTGGCCCGGGTTGGTGCCCCAGGTGACGAACGGGGTGAGCTCATCGGCGTCCAGGTGCACGACGGTGTCGAACGCGGCGCCCTCGTCGGTGGGCAGGGTCTTCCAGTACTCGACGGCGGCGTCCCAGTCAGCGCCCTTCGGGGCGAACTCGCGGCCCTCGACGTAGTCGAAGGTCTTCTGGTCCGGTGCGATCATGCCCGCGCGGGCGCCGGCCTCGATGGACATGTTGCAGATGGTCATGCGTGCTTCCATCGACAGCTTTTCGATGGCCTCGCCGCGGAACTCGATGACGTGGCCCTGGCCGCCGCCGGTGCCGATCTTGGCGATGATCGCCAGGATGATGTCCTTGCTGGTCACGCCCGGCTGCAGTTCGCCGGAGACCTCGACGGCCATCGTCTTGAAGGGCTTGAGCGACAGCGTCTGGGTGGCCATGACGTGCTCGACCTCGGAGGTGCCGATGCCGAAGGCCATGGAGCCGAACGCGCCGTGGGTGGAGGTGTGCGAGTCGCCACAGACGATGGTCATGCCCGGCTGAGTGATGCCCAGCTGCGGGCCGACGGTGTGCACGATGCCCTGGTTGATGTCGCCCATGGGGTGCAGGCGCACGCCGAACTCTTCACAGTTCTTGCGCAGGGTCTCGACCTGGGTGCGCGAGGTCTGCTCGCGGATCTCCAGCAGCGAGCCGGAGACGATGCCCTCGGTGGGCACGTTGTGGTCCTCGGTGGCCAGGTGCAGGTCCGGGCGACGCATCTCGCGCCCGGCCATGCGCAGACCGTCGAAGGCCTGGGGGCTGGTGACCTCGTGGAGCAGCTGGAAGTCAATGTAAATCAAGTCGGGTTCGCCGTTGTCGCCCCGGGTGATGACGTGGTCGCGCCACACCTTCTCGGCGAGAGTGAGCTTCTCGGTCATACTTCGTTCACCTTCTTGTTTGTGTTCGCGCCCCGGTCTGAGGACATGCCGCCGTCACGCCGCGTGCATCTCACTTGATGGGACGGTACTATCCGTTATATGGGACAGTATAGCGCAGAATCAAGCATCTCAGGCATTCAAGTTCTGGATCGATCCGTGGCCATCCTCAACGCCGTCGCCGAGGAGCCCGTGAGCCTGAACGAGATCTGCGAGGCCACCGGATTACCGCGCGCCACCACGCACCGCCTGGCCACCGCCTTAGAGACCCACCGCCTCCTGGCGCGCAGCCCCGAGGGAAAGTGGACCATCGGCCCGTGGCTGTCCTCGTTTTCCGCGCCGGACCACGCCCGGCTCATCGACGTCGCCTCGCCGATCATGGCGGAGCTCATGCAGACCACCGGCGAATCCGTCCAGCTCTACCAACTCACCGGCTCCACGCGCACCTGCGTCGCCGTCCAGGAACCGGCCAGCGGCCTGCACAACGCCGTGCCCGTCGGCTCGCGGCTGCCGTTGAGCTCCGGCTCCGCGGCGAAAGTCTTCCTCGCCCACGCCTCCGCGGACATCCAGGCCGAGATCTTGCCCGAGGCCTCCTTCACCGGCGAAGAACTCGAGCAGGTGGGAGCCACCGGTCTGGCCGAATCGCTCGAAGAACGCGAAGTCGGCCTCGGCAGCCTGTCCGCACCGGTGCTCGACGGCTCCGGCCACCTGGTCGCCGTCCTGTCGGTCTCCGGGCCCAGCCAGCGCCTGGCCCCCTCCCCCGTCGACGTCTGGGGCAAAGAACTCGCCGCCGCGGCCGAAACACTGTCCCAGGCCATCTGAGAGAACTCATCGACGCCCGCCCGCGCACCCCGTGCCACAATATGGCGCATGACTTCTTCCTCTGAGACCCCCGGTCCTGGGGAGGCCGTCCCCGCCCGGCACGTCCGGGTCGGGTCGGCCCTCTTCCCGGTCCTGGTGGCGGTCTACGCCGCCGTCTTCATCATCTCCAACATCAACGCCACCAAAGGCATCCAGATCGGGCCCCTGGTGCTCGACGCCGCGTTCTTTCTCTTCCCGCTGTCGTACGTCATCGGCGACGTCCTCGCCGAGGTGTACGGCTTCAAGAACTCGCGGCTGGCCATCTGGACGAGCTTCAGCCTCGCCATCTTCGCCGCCGCGTCCTTCTATCTGGCCATCTGGCTGCCGGCCGCCGACTTTTACGACGGCCAAGACGCCTTCGCCGCCGTCCTCGGGTTGGTGCCGCAGATCCTCGTGGCTTCCCTGGCGGGCTTCGCCGTCGGCCAGCTGCTCAACGCCTGGTCCCTGCAACTGATCAAACGCCGCACCGGCGAAAAGTCCCTCTGGATGCGCCTGCTCGGATCCACCGTGGTCGGCCAATTCGCCGACACCCTGATCTTCTGCACCATCGCCGCCTCCGTCATCGGCATCACCACCGCCGGCGATTTCCTCAACTACGTCATCGTCGGCTTCGTGTGGAAGACCGCCCTGGAGGCCGTCCTGCTGCCGGTGACTTACGCCGCCATCAATCAGATCAAGCGACGCGAAGGCTACTACGAGGCCAGCCCCTCCCCGGCCGCCTGACGCTGCCGTCCGCTCAATACTGCGTCTTGTCCTCTGTCGCCAGCCACTCGTCGAAGACCGCCCGAGCCCGGGGGTGGGGGCGATGTTCGAAGGGGATGCGTCGCTTGTCGACGTCCTTGTCCAACTCCTCGTAAATCATCGAGTCGTCGAAGCCGATCTCTGCGGCATCGTCACGCGAGTTGGCGAAGTACACCGCGTCCAACCGCGCCCAGTAGATCGCCCCCAGGCACATCGGGCACGGCTCCGCGTTGGCGTAGAGCTCGCACCCGGAAAGGTCGAAGCTGCCGAGTGCCCGAGAGGCCTCCCGAATGGCGATCACTTCGGCGTGGTTGGTGGGGTCGCGGGTGGCGATGACCCGGTTGACGCCCTCCGCGACGATTTCCTCGCCACGGACGATGACTGCGCCGAACGGCCCGCCTTCGCCGGCACGCATGCCCCGGCGGGAAAGATCGATGGCCCGGTCCATAAAAACAGGGTTCATGCTTCCCATCATGCCTTGTCGTGCCGCGGACGCGTCGCGCCCATCACCGTGTCCACCCAGTTGCCGCCCTTGGTCGTGGCGTGGGCCCGGGCGTCGCGGAGTTGAGCCAGGATCGGCTCCTCCTCGATCGGCGAGTCTGAACCGAGCAGCACCATGTTCCCGTACATGCGCCCGGCGAGGATCTCCGGGTCCGCGACGGCGGTGACGTGCGGAAACACTTCCCGCATGCTGGCCAGTTCCCTGCGGGTCGTCTGCAAACCGGGAAACGCCGCGTGGTTGGCCACATAGAGCCCGCCTGGAGCAAGCGCGCGGTGGGCCGCGGCGAAGAACTCCACGGTGCACAGGTGCTCGGGGATGTCTCCGCCCACGAAGACGTCGCGGACGAGCACGTCCGTCGAGCCCGGCGCCATGGCGTGCGTCGCGCTGCGGGCCTCCGCCACGGTGATCGACACGGCCGGCGGCTCCGGGAACTCGAACCACTCCCGCACATAAGCGGCGAGCTTCTCGTCGAGCTCCACCACCTCGTTGCGGGAGGTGGGCCACAGGTCGGCGAAATACCGCGGCAAGGTACAGGCCGCCCCACCCAGGTGGGTCAGGTGCACGTCCTGCGTGCCACGGTGCGTCTCGACGAAGGCCTCTATCGCGCAGCTCGCCCACACCATGTACTCGAAGAGCAGGACGCGCGGCGCCCCGAGCACGATCGGCGAGGACGGCACCTTGTTGATTTCTAAGATGTAGGCGCCGTCGCGCTCGGGGTCCGGGAGCACGCGCGCCGTGCCGGTGGAAATCTCGTACTCGCCCTCGATGCGCCGCTTCTGTGCCCGCGGCTTACCTTTGCCCATGTGCCCCAGAATTCCAGAGTCGCAGGTGCGAAGCCAACGGCGCTGACCTGGCTCGGGTGGACATAGAAAAACACAGCGGCCAGGTTTTAACCTGGTCGCTGTGTGTCTGGTACCCCGTACGGGATTCGAACCCGTGTTACCGCCGTGAGAGGGCGGCGTCCTAGGCCTCTAGACGAACGGGGCGCGTTCGTCGCACTGCGTCGTGCGGACTTGAATAAGAGTAAACGATGTCTGCTTTGTACTACAAATCAACAGGTCAAGACATAAAAACACCCTCCTTGTCAGGAGGGTGCTGGCCGAGCCTGTCACGGTGGGGATCCACCACTTTCCGAGTTCCAAGTGCGAAGGTCTCGTTGATCCGGGTTCTTTATTGCCCCGCGATCACGTCCGCGCGATATCTGTGGATATTCATTTCTCGGGGGTTGGCCTGTCCGATCCGTGGGGCCCGGGTGACGTCATCCGGTTCGTCATTCCCGTACAGCTCCTTTGCTTCACGCATCCCTTGCGCTTAGAAGTCTGGATTACGGCTGTGCCGCTGGCGGGAGGACTACTGAGGTGAGTCCGGAGTTTTTCTTAGCTTCACTTGCTGTCAAATCCTGCTCCCTTCGCCGAAAATCGTGGTCTGCACGGGAAGTTTCTGGACTTTGTCTTCTCGACTGTGTCTAGGGAACTTATCTTCGTTCCGCTCAACTTCTTCCGTTACCTGAAGCATAGGTCGAGACCATGGGGAAGGGAACGATATTTAACGTGCTCTCAACTGGTTTCACCCCGCACATTGGGTGTGGCCAGCTCAAACCTGTCAAGGTGGGCGCTGGTAAGGGGTGGACGGGCATCTCCGGACAGAGTCAGGCAGTGGATGTCCCCCGCCGCGGACTTGGGCCGCTCACTTCACAAAAATGAGGAAAGCCCTTCCGGTAAAATTCCGAAAGAGCTTTCTCGTTGTACCCCGTACGGGATTCGAACCCGTGTTACCGCCGTGAGAGGGCGGCGTCCTAGGCCTCTAGACGAACGGGGCATAAAACGAGCGATCATTCTTTCTTCAGCTGATCGCAGCTGGCCCACCAGGACTCGAACCTAGAATGACGGTACCAGAAACCGTAGTGTTGCCGATTACACCATGGGCCACTATGAAGTTGCGTTAACCGCGCTGATCATCGTTGTTAACGAAGAACACTATAACCAGGTCGAGCCCTTTTCACCAAATCGCCTTTTCTGGTCGGCGGGCGTCCGCACGGCAAGGCGTCGCACACCCCGAAGGAGAGCGACCCAGGGCGCAGCGTACAGCCTATTCCATGAGTCCATGGAATAGTGAAGAAGTAACGAGGCAGGACGTTTTCGACCACTTCGCCCACGTCATCAAGGCCACCGCACACGGCCGCCGACTGGAGCTGTTGGAAATCCTGGCCCAGGGCGAGCACACCGTCGATACGCTGTCCCAGTTGTCTGGCCTGGCGGTGACCACCGCCTCCAATAATCTCCAGACCCTCAAGCGTGCTGGTCTGGTCTCCACCCGTCGTGAAGGCACAAGCATCTTCTACCGGCTGGCCGGCGCAGACGTTCTGGAACTGTTCCTCGCGGCCAAGCGGGTGGCGCTGCGTCGCTACCCCGCACTCGCCAACGCTCTGCAGACCTACATGGGCGACCCCCGTTCTCACGGTCCAACCATCGACCCCGCCGAGATCACCGCAGACATGTACATCCTCGACGTCCGCCCGCAGGCGGAGTATAAATCCGGCCACTTTCCAGCCGCCGTGTGTATCCCTATGGCTGAGCTTGAGGAACGCCACGAAGAGGTTCCTCGCGACCGGCAGGTGGTGGTCTACTGCCGCGGTGAACTCTGCCGACTGGCCCGGGAAGCCGCGGCCCTTCTCCGCGACCGCGGCGTCGACGCCCGCGCCATGGACGAAGGCGTCACTGAATGGCGAGCAGCAAAGGACTTCCCCCTTGACCACGCATCTTAAAACCATCACCGCTGACGAGCGGCAGCGCATTCACCGGCGCACCCTCGCCGTCGTCGTCCTCAGTCAGGCCTTCGGCGGCGCCGGGCTAGCGGCGGGCATCTCGGTCGGCGCGCTCATCGCGCAGGACATGTTGGGGACCGACGCCCTATCTGGCCTGCCCACGGCCCTGTTCACCCTGGGCGCGGCACTCACCGCTTTTCTTCTCGGCCGCGTCACCCAACGCGCGGGCCGACGCCTGGCCCTGGGATTCGGATTTACCGCCGGTGGCGTCGGCGCCATCGGAGTGATCGTCGCCGCGCAGATCGATAGCCCGATCCTGCTGTTTGCCTCATTGTTCATCTACGGGGCCGGTACGGCCACCAACCTCCAGGCCCGGTACGCGGGCACCGATCTCGCCCCCGCCGAGCGCAAGGGCACGGCCGTCAGCATCGCCATGGTCGCCACCACCATCGGCGCGGTGGCCGGCCCCAATCTCATTGAGCCTCTCGGAGGACTGGCCGTTAACTTAGGTCTGCCCGCGCTGACCGAACCGTTCCTGCTGGCCGCCGTCGCCTACATTCTGGCCGGCGTCGTGCTGTTCGCGATGCTCCGCCCGGACCCGTTCCTGCTCGCCCGTGCATTGGAGACCCAAGACGCCGCCACCGCCGCCGAGTCCGCCGCGGCCCTGAAGAAGTCCTCCCCCGCCGCCGCGGCGCGCCTGTCGCGATTAGTACTGGTCGGCGCGCTGGTGATGGTGATTTCCCAGATCGTCATGATCGCGATCATGACGATGACCCCGGTGCACATGCGTGCCCACGACCACAGCATGGGTGCGGTGGGGCTGGTCATCGGCCTGCACATCGCCGGTATGTGGCTGCCCTCACTGGTGACCGGCATGCTCGTGGACAAGATCGGCGCCCGGATGACGGCCATGTCCTCCGGTGTGGTGCTGTTGCTCTCCGGTGTGATCGCCGCATTCGCCCCCAGCGATAACCTGGGCGCGCTGATTCTCGCACTCGTTCTGTTGGGCGTGGGCTGGAATCTCGGCTTGGTCTCCGGCACGACCCTGGTGGTCATGGGTACGCGGCCGGAGACTCGAGCGGCTACCCAGGGCAGCATCGACGTCTGGATAAACATCTTCGGCGCCGGCGCAGGGGCAGTGTCGGGCGTCCTGATGAGCGCCGCCGGCTTCGGCGTGTTGTCCATCGGCGGCGGCATCGTCGCCTTGATCATCATTCCGGCGCTCGCTCTGGCCCGCCAGGACGAGGCTTCCACCCCTACCCGATAACGCCGAGCGGGCCCCGGCCGCGCGTCGGGGCTATGCGCTCCACCGTCAACCTCTCGTCCGAGTGTCGTCCCTTAACCCCCTTAACCCTCAGTCTGCCGGGAAAGTAAAACACTGGACATTGATCCTCGTTGAGAATCAATGTCCAGCGCTTATGTTGTACCCCGTACGGGATTCGAACCCGTGTTACCGCCGTGAGAGGGCGGCGTCCTAGGCCTCTAGACGAACGGGGCTAGGGTGCGCGATAGTTATTCGCTGCTGGCCCACCAGGACTCGAACCTAGAATGACGGTACCAGAAACCGTAGTGTTGCCGATTACACCATGGGCCATTGCTGCTCTTACTGTGACTGCCAGACTGCTCCGGAGTCGCTCTGTGCAACGATGAATACTATAACCAGAGTACGCTCCCACAGCCAAATCCGCAGGTAGAATAGCCGGACAGTGGGTCACACCGATGGCCTGGGGTGCCCGTCACCTCGCAGAAAAGACCATGCCCTAACTAATCGACGTATCTTCGCCCCTCACTCGAGGGAACCGACCAGCTTCTCGACAACTACGAGCGGCGACACGTCATCCTCCACTCCTCCCCGCACCTATGCCAGCTGAATGCGGACGCCCACGCACTGAGAATGCCCACAGCGCATTATTGTGGCGCCTGGCCGGAAAATTGCGCCTTGCGGCGCCCTATTGGAGGGGCCAGACGTAAAGTCTTGCGCCTTCGCCACCCCGCCCCCGGAAAAGCACGAAGGCGGCGCCTCCGAATACATCGGAAACGCCGCCTCTCACACCTGCGCGAGCGAGACTACTGCTGCGGTGCAGCCGGCCACGGGGTGACCTCGCGGGCGGCCTTCAGGCGCGCCAGGCTCGACTCGCGGCCGAGCAGCTCCATCGACTCGAACAGCGGCGGGGACACGGCCTCGCCGGAGATGCCCACGCGCAGGGCGCCGTAGGCGACGCGCGGCTTGAGCTCAAGCTCCTCGATGAGCGCCTTGCTCAGGGCGGCCTCGATGTTCTCGGTGGTCCACCCGTCGACGGCCTCCAGGGCGGCGATGCCGGCCTCCAGCGGCTGGATGGCGGCCTCCTTGAGGTTCTTGCGGGCGGCCTTGTCGTTGAGCTCCAGGTCCTCGTCGGCGGTGACCAGGAACTTCAGCAGGCCGTAGGCCTCGCCGAGGGTCTTGATGCGGGTCTGGGTCAGCTCCGCCGCGACGGTGAACTTCTCCGCCGGGTAGTCGGCCGGGAAGTCGGTGTACTCGGTGAGGTAGTCGCGCAGGCGGGCCTCAAAATCCGCCGGTTCCAGCATGCGGATGTGGTCGGCGTTGATGGCCAGCAGCTTCTTCTCGTCGAAGCGGGCCGGGTTCGACAGCACGTCGTCGATGTCGAAGGCCTCGACGAACTCCTCGACGGTGAAGATGTCGCGGTCGGCGGACAGCGACCAACCCAGCAGGGCCAGGTAGTTGATCATGCCCTCGGGGATGATGCCGGCGTCGCGGTGGTTGAACAGGTTGGACTGCGGGTCGCGCTTGGACAGCTTCTTGTTGCCGTCGCCCATGACAAACGGCATGTGGCCGAACTGCGGGGTGAAGTCGGTGACACCGATGCGCTGCAGCGCCTCGTAGAGCGCGATCTGGCGCGGAGTCGAGGACAACAGGTCCTCGCCGCGCAGGACGTGCGTGACCTGCATCAGGGCGTCGTCAAGCGGGTTGACCAGCGTGTACAGCGGGGCGCCGTTGGAACGCGCTACCACGAAGTCCGGCTGGGTGGACGCCTGGAACTCCACCTCCCCGCGCACCAGGTCGGTCCAGCCCCAGTTCTTCTCCGGCATGCGCAGGCGCCAGACCGGCTTACGCCCCTCGGCCTCGAAGGCGTCGACCTGCTCCTGGGTCAGCTCGCGGTCGTAGTTGTCGTAACCCAGCTTCGGGTCACGGCCGGCGGCCTTGTGCCGCTCCTCGACCTCCTCCGCGGTGGAGTAGGCCGGGTAGACCTCGCCGGCGTCGATGAGCTTTTTCAGCACGTCCGCGTAAATGTCGCCGCGCTGAGACTGGCGGTACGGCTCGTGCGGGCCGCCGGTGTTCACGCCCTCGTCCCAGTCCATGCCGAGCCACGTCATCGAGTCGACGATCGCCTGGAAAGAGTCCTCGGAGTCGCGGGCGGCGTCGGTGTCTTCGATGCGGAAGATGAGCTTGCCGCCGGTGTGGCGGGCGTACGCCCAGTTGAACAGGGCGGTGCGCACCATGCCGACATGCGGGGTGCCGGTGGGCGACGGGCAGAAACGTACGCGAACGGTGGAGTCAGTCATGCCCCACATCGTAAACCAGCGCACCCCCGCCGTCCGCATGGTGCCCCGGTGGGCGGGCCAGATCGCACTTCGCTCCGGCCGACAAGTAGACTTCTTTGTCATGTCTTCCCGCCGTCCCGCCACCGCGCCCGATTTCCTCCTGTCGCGCGCGCACGGCTCGGTGCGCACGCAGGGGGCGAAAGCGACTTTCACCGACCCGTGGGACGCAGTCGACGCACTGCGCGCCCGCGAGGTCGACATGGTCGTCGGCGCCCTCCCCTTCGACCGTTCCGCCCCGGCGGCCCTGACCGTCCCGGAACACGTCATCCGCGAGGACGGCCCCTTGGAGCCGCACAGCCACTACCGGTTCGGCGAGGGATCCCACCTGAATGCCCGCGTCTGCGGCCTGGACCCAGAGCCCCACGAACATCTGCGCCGGGTCGAAGCGGCCATCGAGACCATCCGCCAGTCCAAGTTGGGCAAGGTGGTGCTCGCCCGCGCCGTGGACATCGCGTTCGATCCGCCCGTGGATCCGCTGTTGGTCGCCGCCCGACTCATCGACCGTTCCTTCAACCGGGACGGGTTCATCGCGGATCTGACCCCGGCGGGCCGCGAGAAGGGCACGATGCTCGTCGGCTCCTCCCCCGAGGTGCTGATCAAGCTGCAGGGCTCCACCGTGACGTCCTATCCCCTGGCGGGCTCCGCGCCGCGGCAGGCCGACCCGGACCGCGACGCCGCGGTGGGCCACGAACTGCGCACCTCCGCCAAGGACCTCACCGAGCACCGTTACGTGGTCGAGCACATCGAACAGGCGCTGGCGCCGTTGTGCGACAGCCTGGAGGTGCCCGATGGGCCGGAGCTGACTCAGACCAACGAGATGTGGCATCTGGCGACACCGATCGTCGGCCAGCTGACCGACCCGGACACCACCGCCCTGGAGTTGGCGCTGCGCATCTATCCCACCCCGGCGGTGTGCGGCACCCCCACCGACGCCGCTGAGGCGCTGATCTCCACCGCCGAGTCCGACCGCGGTTTCTACGCCGGCGCGGTGGGCTGGTGCGACTCTTCCGGCGACGGCGAGTACATGGTGGCCATCCGCTGCGCGGAGGTCGCCGGCGACGGCACCTACGCCCGCGCCTGGGCGGGCGGCGGGATCGTCGCCGACTCCGACGCCGAAGCAGAGCTCGAAGAGACCGGCGCGAAGCTGCGAACCATCCTCAGCTCCCTGGGATTGTGACGCCCCCTCAACCACGCTGGCTGCGACAGACGACGAGATGAAACAAGCCCCGGTTTTCTGCACGTGCAGAAAACCGGGGCTCCTTGGCCTCGCCAGCTGTTAGTCGACGCGGCGGGCGAGGAGGACCTGATCGTCCTTGTGGTGGGCGCCGGCGCCGTGGGCGACCTGGCGCTCGACGTTGTCCACCTTGATCGTCTGCAGCTCGGTGAGCTGGTTCGCCAGCTGTTCCGGCCGCAACACGGCGTGGGCGTGGCCGACGTGGTGGACCCACAGCAGCGTGCCGCCCGGGGCGACGAGCTGTTCCAGGGCGGCGACGGTCGTCGTGTCCTCTTCGGGCAGCGGCACATAGAAACCGATCACCAGATCGAAGCTCTGTCCCTCGACGTCGGCGACGTCGCCGGCGATCACGGTGGACTGCTCGGCGAAGCCGTGGTCGTCCAACAGCGCGCGAGAACGCTCGACGGCGGCGTCCGCCGGGTCGACGCCGACGACGGTCCAGCCTTGTTCCGCCAACCAGAGCAGGTCCGCGCCTTCGCCGCAGCCGACGTCCAGGGCGGTGCCCGGGGTCATCTCCGCGACTTCGCGCACGAGCGAGTCGTTCGGGTTGCCCGACCACTGCTGGCCCTGGGCGTAGAACTCGTCGAAGTCCTCCGGCCGGTGGTGGCGTCCGTGGTTATGCCCGCTCAACGGGGTTCTCCAGGGTACCGATGCCCGGGACCTCCACCGCGATGGAGTCGCCCGGGACCATGGCCTCGGTGCCGGCCGGGGAGCCGGTGCAGATGACGTCGCCCGGCAGCAGGGTCATCGACGCGGTGATGAACTCGATGATCTCGCCCATCTTCATGATCATCTGGTTGGAGTTGGAGTCCTGCTTGGTGGTGGTCACGCCCTCGTGGGTCAGGTGCGCCTTGATCGGCAGGTCATCTAGCTCGAAGGCGTCGACGTCGGTCTCGATCCACGGGCCCAGCGGGCAGAACGTGTCGATGCCCTTGGCGCGCGCCCACTGGCCGTCGGCGAACTGCAGATCGCGGGAGGAGACGTCGTTGACGATGGTGAAGCCCGCGACGACGGACTTCCAGTCCTCTGCCTTGACGTTCTTGCAGGGGCGGCCGATGACGACGGCCAGCTCGCCTTCGAACTCCACGCGGGTGGCGAAGTCCGGGATCTTGATGGCGGCGTCCGGGCCGACGACGGATGTCGGGGGCTTGATGAACAGGGTCGGCGGCAGGTCGTCCGCGGACTTCTGGAAGACTTCGGCGACGTGGTCGGCGTAGTTGCGCCCGATGGCCACCACCTTGCTCGGCAGCATGGGGGCCAGCAGCTTCACGTCGCCCAGCCGGTATTCCTTGCCGGTGTACTCCGGTTCAGTGAACGGGGTGCCGACGATCGCCTTGGCGGTCATCTCGTTACGGTCAGCGACATCGCCCTCGATCACGGCGAAGGTCATTCCATCAGGGGTAGCTATTCGTCCAAAACGCATGCAGCGAAGTGTACCCGGTCAGTATCTGAGGTCGGCCAACGCCCGCGCGCGGCCTTCGGTTTCCCGCCCCATCTGAGCCAGATACAGCTCCGCACACGCCAGCGCGTCCGTCAACGCGTTGTGGTTGGCGTAGGCCGGCAACTCGAAACGCTGCCGCACGCGCGCCAGCCGCAGATCCTCCCCGCGCGGGTACTGCGAGATACGTTCCATGTGGCGGCGTTCGATGGCCAGCGTGTCGACGGCCGGGATGCGCACCCGCTCACCGGTCACCCGCCGATGCAGGGCCGCGAGGAAATTCACCTCGATCTCAGCGAAGTGCGCCAGCATCATCCTTCCCTGCAACGCGCCCATGAGCTGGTGGTAGGCCTCCTCCGGCGACACGCCCGCGGTGACCACGTCGTCGGTCAGCTGATGGATCGTCGCGGATTCGCCGACCTCCCCACCGGCGACCACGAGATACCCCGCGCCGGACAAGTCGATCGTCAGTCCGTCGACGGGGATCCAGCCGATCGATACGATGCGGTCTTTGCGCGGGTCCAGGCCGGTGGTTTCGAAGTCGACGGCCAGCAGCGGCGCCTCCGTGATCGGGGTAGACCAGGCCGGGGTGTCGGGCAGGCGGGTGGGAAACGGCCACATGTCACACGCTCCGCACCGGGTACGTGGTGGCGACCGCCCCCTGGGCTTTCTTGATGATGTTGAAGGCGTCGCGCAGGTTTTCCCGGCTCATCGTGGACAGGGTGCTCGGGGCGATGTGATAGTCGGGCACTTCCCCCGAGCGCAGTTGGCGGGCCTGATGCTGCAGGCTCAGCCCCGTCACGTAGTCGAAGGCGTCGAGGAGGTTTTGGGCGGATTCTTCGGCGGTGGCGACGCCGGCCGCCTGCTGCAGCCGCTCCCGCGTGCCGACGACCGTGTCCCCCGCCTTCAGGGAGTACAGCCGGGCCAGTTGCACGATGGCCGCGGTGCCGCCCCTCTTGACGTTGAGGGTGTCGGCGTAGTCGCCGCCACGTTCCACGACGAATCCGCGGAAAAACCCCAGCGGCGGTTCGCGGCGCGAGGCCAGGGCAGCGAGGTGGGTCTGCATGCGGCGGGAGCCGTGGGCCATGCTCACGGATTGGGCGTGCACGTCGTCGGCCAGCCGGGTGTTTCCGGCGACGCCGCGCATGTCGAAGTAGATCTGGGCGTTGAGCAGGGCGTCGGGTTCGGGGGCGGTGACCCAGCGGTGGAAGGCGTCGAGCCATTGCGTGCGCGTCATGCGCCATTGCGGCGTCATCGCCATCATTTCGCCCGGGCACAGCACTTGTCCGGCCCGGTCTAATCCTTCGCAGATGAAGCGGGAGAATTCGGCGAAGTAGTCGCCGTGTTCGTCGGGTCGATAGGAGTCGTCGAGGATTAAGGCGTTGTCCTGGTCTGAGGCGGGCCCCATCTCCCGGCGGCCTTGGGAGCCGACGACGACGAAGCACCAGTCGACGGGCGGTGGGCCGAGCTTTTCTTGGGCCAGCTCAGCGAGGCGGCGCACCAGCGCGTCGGCGACGGTGGTGAGCACGCCGGAGGCTTCTTGGGCGCCGCGGCCGCCGCTGAGGACGCGGACGAGGGTTTCGGCGGCGCGGCGGTAGGAACCGGTCAGTTCCGCCACGCTGTGGCGGGCGATGTCTGCGGTCAGGTACAGCGGGTTGGTGCGCAGCAGGCGGGAGACGTCGCCGGAGGTGACCACGCTGTGGACCTTTGTCTCGTCGACGACGGGCAGGTGGTGGATGCCGTGTTCGCTCATGGTCAGCATCGCTTCGAAGACGAGTTGGCCGGGGCTGACGGTGAGCGGGTCCGGGGTCATGACGGTGCTGACGGGGGCTTCGACGTCGTGGTGGCGGGCGACGACGCGGGAGCGCAGGTCTTTGTCGGTGATGATGCCGACCAGCCGCCCCTCCCGGGTGATCAGGAGGCTGGAGACGTCGTGGTCCTTCATGAGGGCGGCGACGTCCTGGATGGAGGAGTCCTCTGGTGCGGTGATGGCGTCGCGGCCCCGGACTATGGTGCGCAACGGGGTGCGCAGGACGGCGGAGGTGTCGTCGTCGCTGAATTCGGTGGCGGCGTGCGCGATGCGCCGCGACTGCGAGGAATAGAAGCGGTCCAGGTCCGGGTGATCTTCGGTCAACCGCTGAAATTCTTCCCGCGGCAACACCAGCACCAAAGTGTCTTCCACCGCGATGATGTCGTAGCGCGATTCGGGTTCGCCGACCAGCGTGGAGTAGCCGAAGGTGCGGCCAGCCTCCACTCGGTCGAGCAGCAGGTCGTCCGCGCCGACGACGTCGACCGCCCCGGAGCGGATGAGGTGGAGGTCGTCGTTGCGGGATCCGCGGGCGACCGCTGTGTCGCCGCGGCGGATGTAGCGCATGGTCATCTTCTTGGGCAACCCGTCGAGCACGTCGTCGGGCAGCCGGCTGAAGGGTTCCCTGGCCGCGATGAAGGCGCGGACCTCATCCAATTCAACGCTCATGGCCCCAGCGTAACGAAAGCCGGGGCACGGGCGCAGGGAGATTTTACTGGTAGGACACGAACCAGGGGCGCGGGTCGACCTCGTTGTAGGTCTGCTCCGGCGTGAAGGTGGGGGTGTCTTCGTCGATGAAGTTCTTCCACGCCATGAACCAGTCGTCGCTGAGGCCTTCGCGCAGGGCGTTCCAGGTCTCGAACTTCAGCTCCGGGGTGCCGTTGCCGTCGGCGTGCAGCACGAAGGCCAGCTCCGGGTGCGAGGTGTCGAGCTGGTCGCGGTCGCGGACCATCTGGTGCTGGAACTGGTGCACGATGAACATCTTCTGCGGAAGGTCGTTTTCCTGCACCAGGTCGGCCAGCCACTCGGCGGTCTCGTTGATTTCCCAGGCTTCGGCGTGGCCGATGCGCTGCATGGGCATCTCCTCCGGACCGATGTTCCACTCCGGGTCGACGGCGAGGCCGACGTTCGGGCGCTTGAGCAGGTCCTCGTAGAGCTTCGCCTGCTCGAGGAACGTCGCGCGGCCCGGCTGCAGGTCGAGGACGGCGTAACCGCCGGCCTCGGTGATGGCGTCGACGTAGCCGACGTAGTCTTCCTGCGGGAACTCGTTGGAGTAGTTGCCGTCCTCGCCCGGGTACTCGGAGGCGACGGTGACGATGATCTCGAAGGCCGGGATGACGGGCTGCTCGTCGAGTGGCTGATAGTTCTCCACGTGGGCGGCCACGCGGTCAACGGCTTCAACCGGGGGCTGCTCGCCCATGACGCCGAGGGCGCTGCCGGAGGGGTGGCCGTAGAAGGCGATCATTCGACGGCCCGGGAACACCAGTCCGCCGCCGCCCGGCAATTCGCCGTTGGCCGCCAGGTCGACGCGTTCGGCGTAGTCTTCGCTGCTGCCGAACTGGGCGCCGAGCGCGATGGTGTCGCCGTTTTGGACGAGCTCCATCGACTCGGAGGTGATCCGCGGATCCGGGTGCGACAGCAGGTGTACCTCGCCGCCGGCGGCCTTGGCGGTGGCCACCGACGCCGGGGAGGAGGCGTCAGTGACCATGATCGGCGGCAGCGAGACGGGGTGGTCCTCGCCGGTGGCGTCCAGCGCGGCGATCTGCTCGACGACCTCGGCGTGGGTCGGGGTGGCGGCGTCGGCGGCGTCAGTTCCCTCCGGGTTCTCTGCCCCCGCGTCATCGCCCGGGGTGATGTCCGTGTCCGGGAGCTCAAGGCCGGCGGTGTCGCCGAAGGTGAGGACCTCGCCCGCGCCGAGGCGGTCGACTTCGGCGGCGACGTCTTCGCCGTTGTCTCCGGTGAACAGCGCCATGGGCGCGCTGCGCTCCACGGCGGCCTGGGCGGCGGCGAGCTGGTTGGCGTAGTCACGGTCGGCGACGACCAGTGTGTCGGCCTCCTCGAAGAAGCGGGCGGAGACCTCCAGGCCGCTGCCGTCGGAGTCTGCGATGGCCTCGGGGCCGTCGGTCTCCAGGGTGTGTTCCTGGTCTTCTGCCCCGGCGGCGGAGGTGGTGTTTTCCTGATTCTCTTCTGCGGCGTCAGTACACGCGGTCAACGTAAGGCCGACGGCGACTGCGGCGGTCACCGCGGTGATTCTGGTAAACAGAACTCTTGCCCTCCATCTGGGGTCGGATCATGCTGGAATGTATCTGCAGTTCACGGCAGTCATGCCATGGAAAATCGGCCTTTTCTCAAGGAAAAAGCCACTGTCAGCACAGAGTACTCAAAACTCGGGTGGCACCCGGCTTCGACAGGCGCGGGGGTGAGCCTTTATCCCCTCACCCAGGAACGCGACACTGAGCGTTGCTCGTGCGTAATCAGCCGAGACCGGAACGCACGTCGTTCCGGCCCGAGGCAGCTACGTGCCGACGGTCGGGCGTCGGCGATCGACAAAAACTTAAAGCCGCCGGTTTTAACCCCGCAGGGCTGCCGCGATGCGGTCGCCGACCTCGGTGGTCTTGACGTCGTCGCCCGAGTGCTCGGTGACGTCGGCCGCGACGGCGTCCTCGATGCGGCGGGCGTTGTCCTCGTCGTCCAGGTGGCGCAGCATCAGCGCGAGCGACAGGATCGTGGCGCGCGGGTCAGCGATGCCCTGGCCCGCGATGTCCGGGGCGGAGCCGTGCACCGGCTCGAACATCGACGGGTTGGTCTTGGTGGCGTCGATGTTGCCGGAAGACGCCAGGCCGATGCCGCCGGTGACCGCGCCGGCCAGGTCAGTGAGGATGTCGCCGAAGAGGTTGTCGGTGACGATGACGTCGTAACGCGACGGGTCGGTGACCATGTAGATGGTCGCGGCGTCGATGTGGTGGTAGTCGACGGTGACCTCCGGGTACTCGGCGGCGACCTCGTCGACGGTGCGCTGCCACAGGTCGCCGGCGTTGACCAGGACGTTCTTCTTGTGCACCAGGGTCAGGTGCTTGCGGCGGCCCATGGCGCGCTCGAAGGCGTCGCGCACGACGCGCTCCGCGCCGAAGCGGGTGTTCTGGGAGACCTCGGAGGCGACCTCGTGCGGGGTGTTCTTGCGCAGCACGCCGCCGTTGCCGGCGTAGAGGCCCTCGGTGCCTTCCCGCACGACCACGAAGTCGATCTCGCCCGGCTCGCTCAGCGGGGAGGTCGACGACGGGTAGAGCTTGGACGGACGCAGGTTGACGTGGTGATCCAAGGCGAAACGCAGCTTCAGCAGCAGCTCGCGTTCCAGCAGGCCGGGGGCGACCTTGCCCGGGGCACCGATCGCGCCGAGCAGGATCGCGTCGTGGCCCCGCAGTGCGGCCAGGTCTTCGTCGGTGAGGACGTCGTCGGTCTTCAGGTAGCGTTCCGCGCCGAGGTCAAACTGGGTCTCCTCGACGTCGTCGCGCACGGCGCGCAGGACCTTGAGTGCTTCCGCTGTGACCTCGGGGCCGATGCCGTCTCCACCGATAACTGCAAGTTTCATGGTGTGGGATATCCTTTCTCACCTACTGGGTTGGACTCATCCTAGCAGCGAGTGCCGCCCCGAGGGGCGAGAGGCGGGCAGGCACTTCCTCAGCACACCTCGTCCCACTCCCCCGGCCGCGCCAGCAGATGCGCCACCGCGGAGTCATACGTTCCCAGAACCACAAACCCAGGGTCGTCCAGCCACTCCCAGCCGACGTCCGAGTCACGGAACCGGACCTCGCGGGAGGCGTCTACGAGACTGACCGTCACCTGTACCGGCTCCCCCGTCACCAGCGACTCGCCCCGAGTGAGCCGCCACCCGTCCGGTGCGGGCGCCCCCACCTCAAACACCTGTGCCCCAGACACGGGCGCCGCGGCATACGTCGCGGCGATATCGCCGCCGGAGCGGACCATGACGCGGTCGTACTCGACGCCGCAGCCATGCACGAAAACAGAAACGGCGCCACCCTCCCCCACGTGTACGCCTGATTTACTCACATACGTGGGCGTAGGCCACAGGGGGACGGACAGCACCGTCACCACGGCAGCGGCGAAGACTCCCAGTCCCGCCGCTTTCAGCCAGTTCACTAGTCCAGGGAGACCTGGAAGGACTCAGCCTTGATCTTCTCGGCGATGGCCTTCTCCAGGTCCGCCGGAACCTCGGACTCGACGCGCAGGATCAGGGTCGCGCCGTCACCCTTGGCCGCCTGGGTCAGGGCGGCGGCCTCAATGTTGATGCCATTGACGCCCAGCTCGGAAGCGACCGTGCCCAGGGCGCCCGGGGCGTCCGTGTAAGAGAAGAAGATGTTGTGGCCCTCGGCGCGCAGGTCGACGCCGCGGCCGTTGATGCGCACGAGCTTCTCGACGCGCTCCAGGCCGGTCAGGGCGCCGGCGACGGCGACGGAGTTGCCGTTGGCGGCCACCAGCTTGACCTCCAGCACCGAGCGGTGGGTGATTGACTCGGTGGCGGTGCCGGTCTTGTACTCCAGGCCGCGCTGCTCGGCGACCTGCGGGGCGTTGACGAAGGTCACGGCCTCGTCGGCGGTGCCGGCGAACAGGCCGCGCACTGCGGACAGCCCCAGCACGTCGACTTCCTCAGTGGAGAGCTCGCCGCGGGCGACGGCCTCGAGGCTGACCGGGGCGCCGTCGAGGAGCTTGCCGGCGATGAGGCCGAGCTTGCGGGACAGGTCGAGCCAGGAGGAGACCTCCTCGCCGACCTTGCCGCCGGAGACGTTGACGGCGTCGGCGACGAACTCGCCGCGCAAGGCCTTCAGCACGCTGTCGGCGACGTCGGTGCCGGCCCGGTCCTGGGCCTCGACGGTGGAGGCGCCCAGGTGCGGGGTGACCACGACTTCATCCAGCTCGAAGAGCGGGGAGTCGGTGCACGGCTCGGTGGCGTAGACGTCGAAGCCGGCGCCGCGGATGTGGCCGGAGGAAATGGCGTCGGCGAGCGCCTGCTCGTCGACCAGGCCGCCGCGGGCGGCGTTGATGATGATCTGGCCCTTCTTGGACTTGGCCAGCAGCTCCGCGTTGAACATGCCGGCGGTCTCGTTCGTCTTCGGCAGGTGGATCGTCACGAAGTCCGCACGGCCGACGAGCTCATCCAGCTCGACCAGCTCGACGCCGAGCTGGGCGGCCCGAGCCGGGTTGGCGTACGGGTCGTAGGCGATGATGGTGGTCTCGAAAGCGGCGAGACGCTGGGCGAACAGCTGGCCGATGTGGCCGAAGCCGACGATGCCGACGGTCTTGCCGAAGATCTCGACGCCCTTGAAGGAGGAGCGCTTCCACTCTGCGTCGCGCAGGGTCTTGTCGGCGGCCGGGATCTGGCGGGCCGTGGACAGCAGCAGAGCGACGGCGTGCTCGCAGGCGGAGTGGATGTTGGAGGTCGGGGCGTTGGCCACCATCACACCGAACTCGGTGGCGGCCTCGATGTCCACGTTGTCCAGGCCCACGCCGGCGCGGCCGACGATCTGCAGCTTCGGCGCGGCCTCGAGGACCTCACGGTCGACCGTCGTCGCCGAACGCACCAGCAGCGCGTCAGCCTCCGGAACCGCGGCGAGCAGCTCCTGGCGGTTCGGACCGTCCACCCAACGCACCTCGACTGCGTCTCCTAAGGCGTCGACGGTGGACTGGGCGAGTTTGTCGGCGATGAGAACGACGGGCTTGCTCACGTGAGTACTCTCCTGCTCTTTTGACATAGGTTTATCGATGCCAATCTATTTCGTGCACCGATTGCCCGTCACTTTATCCTGTGGCCCACCCCGTCGCTGTATCGCTACCCGTTTTCGGGGCGGGAGGTCACGTGCGGGCGGGCATCTCCGCTCGGGCCCGTCACGGCTTTTCCTGCGCGGCCGCCTCCGCCTCCTGGATCGCCCGTGACAACGCCGGACCCGAGACGAACTCGTCACCGAGCGCGATGAGCGGCCGGTCCGCCATCCCGACCATGGCCGCCAACCCCCGCTCCGTCGCCCGCGGATCGGCGTCCGGGACGACCCTGACGTCGGCGCCGAAGCTGCGGGCGTTCGCCACGGCCGCGACCTGCGCAGCCGGAGTCGCCACCACCAGCGGCCCCTGTTGCGCGTCACGTCGTGACGCGATCGGAAAGGCCGGCAGATCGGCGGCCTGCTCTCGCGTCATCTCCTCCCACCCCGCGGTCAAGGCCACCGGCGTCACGCCGTCCAGGTTGGCCACCGCCTGCACCATGTCCGCAGGCTCGGCGACGACGACCTCGGTGAACTGGTGCGCCGTCAGCTCCCCCAGGGCGCTGAGAGTGCCCGGGTCGCGGATCACGGTGGTCTCCCCCACCGACGCCGCCAAGCCCACCTGTCCGACGGTCAGCACCCGGCTGGCCCCCAGCCGCGCGATCTCGTTGACCACCTCGGTGTGGGTTTCCGGGGTGTAGGTGAGCAACGGGGCGTGCGTGAACACCGCCAACGACGCCGCCCGCAACTGGGGCGCCGCCTCCGCGGCCGCGACGATCACCGTCACCGACGAGGAAAAGAACAATTCCGAGGAAGCGGTGCCGGACGGGTCGTCGAGCACCGTCGGGCGTTCGGGGAACCGGTCGGCGACGTGGCGGCTGCGGTTGTCCGCGCGGAGCTCCGTGAGCGGCCGCGCGGCAGACGGCTCCGGGGCGCCGGTCACCGTCACCCGCGGATCTGGGGGCGGCTCCAGATAGCCCGGCACGCAACCAGCGAGCAGCCCGACCCCCAGCGCGATCGCCGCGGCAGGCAAGGCTTTAGCTCGCAAAGGCATCCGGGCCTTCCCCGCCGCCGGAGTAATCTGCGTCGTCGACGTCGCGGATCACGTCTTTGCCCATGGCGTGTTCGACCATGCCCACCAGACGGCGCCGCCGGTCGGCGAAAAACCCGGTGGCGTCGGAACGCCGCATCAACTCTGGGTCCATCTCGTGGGACAAGAGCGTCTCGTGGAACTCGTCGTTTTCCATCAAGGATTTGGACTGCACCCGCACCAGGTAGCGGGCGGGGTCATAACCCGTGATGACGACCTCCGTGCGCTTGCTCATCGGGGTGCGGTTGAGCACGGAGTCCGCCAGCACCAGCTCGACGCCGTTCTCCTGGCACCACTGGCGCGGGAAGACATGCCCGAATTCAGGGTCGAGTTCGTCGTAGGACCACCGGTCGAAAGTGCGGCCGGTGCGCCAGTCCCGCGCCCCGCGCCCCATCAGCAGCGCGTAGATCCCCTGCCACACGCCGGAGTCCTCGTCGATGGACAGCAGCCGGGATTCGGTGAACGCCGCACCGGCGACGGTGTCGGGGACGGGGGCGTCGTCTTCGCGCACCCAGGCGGCCACCTCGTCGACGTCGCGGGCGGCCCGGATGGTCACCGCCGCGGAACCGTAGAGCTCCCCGAACACGCCGGACCAGAACCACCGGTTGAGGCGGTTCATCCCGCTGCTCTCGGCGAGCGCCCCCGGCGTCTCGTCCAGCAGCGCGAGGATCACGGCCAGGGGCACGATCTGTGCGGTGTAGGGCACTTGTTCCGTGGTCAAAATGCAGCGCTGGGCGAGAAACTCCGCGGCCTTGCGGAAACTGTCGCGGAGCTGATCGACGGCCGGGCGGTAGTCCTCCAGGCGCAGGTTGACGATGTCCTCGCGCTGGCCGCGGCTGTGCCCGCGACGGCCGGTGACCAGCAGACTCACCGCGGCGAGGAAGGCAGTCCGGTCGATGCCGTCCAGCGCCGGGTACTGTCGCAGAATGGCCTCCGTCTGCGCCCAGGACTGCGCCAGCGAAAATGTGGGGTCTTCCGTGGAATACACGGCGGTGAGCAACTCAAAGACGTCCATCTGCAGGCCCATCTGATTCGCCTGCGCGAAGATGGAGCCCACTCCGGCGCGGGCCGTCTCCCGCCCCAACCGGATCATGGGCACGTCGTAGGCGCTGAGCGGGGTGGCGACGGCGGATTGGAAGGTCTTGATCCGGGCCAGGAACTCCGGATCGGCGCTGGCCGCCATGTCGAAGAGCATGCCGGTGCTTTCGTCGGTGAGCAGGCTGGAGACGGGGATGCACCCGGCGGCGACGCACGCCTCCCGGCTGTCCAGCCGGTGGTCGAGCCGGGGGCCGAAGTGCGAGGTGACCTCCCCGTTTTCGTCGACCGAAAAGACCGCCTCGTCCGGCATGACGTCTTCTTCCACCGCCCTGGCCACGTCGACGAGGTAGCGGCGCCTGATCCGCTTGGACCGGAAATCGACGGTGTCGACCAGCCCCGGCGCCTGGAAGCTCTGATAAAGGCCGGTCAGGCGTTGCTGGCCGTCGAGAAGCAGCAGACCCGGGCTCTCCCCCGCGGCCGGCGCGCCCGCCACGGGACGCGGCCGAAAACGCATCGGCTCGTTGCGGGTGTCCAGCGCCAGCAACGCCCCCACCGGATAACCGCGCAACACGGTGACGATCAAGGAACGGACACGGTCGGTGTCCCAGGAGAAACTGCGTTGAAAATCAGGGAGCTGCAGCTCGCCGTGGTTGATGCGGGCGAAGAGGTCCCGCAGTGAGTAACTGGGCGTGGTGAAAGCCATGCCGCGAGTCTATCCGGAGAGCGGACGCACCGAAGCCTGAACTAATCGCACACGACTTCGTGGCTCGCGTGGTCCCGGTGCTCGAGCTGAATGGTGGAGTGTTCGATCCCGAAGGTGCGCAACCGCTCCTGCGCCTCGTCGAGGACGCCGCAGCGGGAGTCGTGGCCCTCATCGATCACCAGGTGGCAGGTGGCCAGGTTGTTGACTCCCTCGGTGGACCAGACGTGCAGGTCGTGAATGTCCTCGACGTGCGGGATCTCCAGCAGTTCCCGCTCAACTTCCTGCAGGTCGATGCCGTCCGGGACCCGGTTGAGCAGAACGGACAGGGAGTCGGTCAACAGCTTCAGCGAGCGCGGCAACACCAGGGCGACGATGGCCAGCGAGGCGAGGGTGTCCGCGGCCGTCCAGCCGGTCAGGGCGATGACCACGCCCGCGACGATCACGGCCACGGAGCCGAGCATGTCGGTGATCACGTGCAGGAAGGCGCCGCGCATGTTGAGGCTGGCGTGGCGCTGCCCCATGAGGATCAGGGCGCTGGCGGCGTTGGCCAGCAGACCGATGACGGCCACGGAGATCATCAACGTCGTGTCGATCTCCGTGCCGGAGCCCAGCCGCCCGATGGCCTGGATGAGGATCCAGACGACCACGAGCGTGACGACCACCGCGTTGAACAGCGCCGCGACCACCTCGACGCGGCGGTGGCCGAAGGTCGACCGGTCGGTGGCTTTACGACGTCCGATCAGCATGGCCAGCAGGGCGATGATCAGTCCGGTGGCGTCAGACAGCATGTGCATGGCGTCGGACAGCAGCGCCAGCGATCCGGACACGACTCCGGCGATCAATTCCGCGAGGAAGACCACCGCGGTGATGATCAGGGCGCCCAGCAGCGCCTTCAGCGGGGCGTCGGTCGTGTGCGTGCCGCCCAAGCCATGCTCATGATCGTGGTGAGTGTGGCCGACGGCCGAGGATGGTGCCTGGTCGTGGTTGCTCATAATCCCAGGTTATCCCACTTCCACTCCTTGTTGAAACCTTATTGAAAATATGTGCCCCGGGTCACCCATGGGGGAAATCTCCGTCGGGAAGGAAAGCGCCGGGGCCCGCACCTTCTGCGGGAAGATGCGGGCCCCGGCGGGGTGATCAGGCGATCAGACGGGACGCGCCTACTTGGCGGTGCCGTCGGTCAGTCCGGAGTCGACCCAGCTCATCATGCCGCGCAGCTGAGCGCCGGTGTCCTCGATCGGGTGGGAGTTGTACTCCTCGCGCAGACCCTCGAGCTCCTTGTTGCCGCCCTCGACGTTGGCGATCAGACGCTTGGTGAAGGTGCCGTCCTGGATCTCCTTGAGGACGTCCTGCATGACCTTCTTGGTCTCGGCCGTGACGATGCGCGGGCCGGTCACGTAGCCGCCGAACTCAGCGGTGTCGGAGACGGAGTAGTTCATGTTCTTGATGCCGCCCTCGTACATCAGGTCCACGATCAGCTTGAGCTCGTGCAGGACCTCGAAGTAGGCCATCTCCGGCTCGTAGCCGGCCTCGGTCAGGACCTCGAAACCGGTCTTGACCAGTTCCTCGGTGCCGCCGCAGAGCACGGCCTGCTCACCGAAGAGGTCGGTGACGGTCTCGGCCTCGAAGGTGGTCGGGATGACGCCGGCACGGCCGCCGCCGATGGCGGAGGCGTAGGACAGCAGCAGGTCCTGCGCGTCGTTCTTCGGGTCCTGATCGATGGCGATCAGGCAGGGAACGCCCTTGCCGTCCTCGAAGGTGGAGCGGACCAGGTGGCCCGGGCCCTTCGGCGCGACCATGCCGATGATGACGTCGTCGGCCGGCTCGATCAGGTCGAAGTGGATGTTCAGGCCGTGGCCGAAGAGCAGCGCGTCGCCCTCGTTGAGGTTCGGTGCGATGTCGTTGGTGTAGATCTCTGCCTGAGAAGTGTCCGGGGCCAGCAGCATGACGACGTCGGCCCAAGCGACGGCCTCGGCGGTGGTCTTGACCTCGAGGCCGGCCTCCTGCGCCTTGGCCACGGACTTGGAGCCCTCACGCAGGCCGATGACGACCTCGACGCCGGAGTCACGCAGGTTCAGGGAGTGGGCGTGGCCCTGAGAGCCGTAACCGATGACGGCGACCTTGCGGCCCTGGATGATCGACAGGTCGGCGTCGCTGTCGTAGAAAACCTCAATTGCCATGAAGGAACTCACTTTCAGGTGGATGCCGCGCCAACGCAGCGTCCGTAGTCAGATTCGGAAGTGTCTAATTGGTCATTGTGCCACACTCGGTGCCCGAAGTGTGTCATGTGGTGGGAGTAGGTGCCCCTAATGGGCGATTTTCTCCCACCAGGTGAGATTACTTGTTGGTCGGGGCCATGGTCTTTGGTCCGCGGTTTAACGCGACCAGACCGGACTCCGCCAGCTCGCGGATGCCGAAGGTCTCCAACACCTCGAGCAGCGCATGCAGCTTGCCCGGGGTGCCGGTGGCCTCGATGACCACGGACTCCGGCGACACGTCGACCACGCGGGCGCGGAAGATGTTGGCCGCGTCCACGACCTGCGGCCGGTTGGCGTTGGTCGCGTCGACCTTGACCAGCATGATCGCGCGGGAGACCGTCGTCTCGTCGTCGAGGCGGACCACCTTGATCACGGGGATGATCTTGTTGAGCTGCTTGGTGATCTGCTCGATGGAACGCTCGTCGGCGTCCACCACGATCGTCAACCGCGCCAGGCCCTTGGTCTCGGTCTTGGCGGAGACCAGCGACACGAGGTTGAAGCCGCGGCGGGTGAACATCGCGGTCACGCGCGAGATGATGCCCTCGGTGTCCTCCACCTGGACGCTGAGGACGTGGCGGGTGGGTTCATTCAAGGCGGTGGCCATTTACTTCTCCTCCTGCTGAGCAGATTCGTCGATAGCTTCATCGATGGTGGCGGGCGTCTCCGCGGCCGAGGACTCCTCGTCGAAGTCCGGGCGCAGGCCGCGTGCGTACTCAATGTCCGAGTTGGAGCTGCCGGCCGCGATCATCGGCCAGACTTGCGAGTCCTCGCCGACGATGAACTCGACGACGACGGGGCGGTCGTTGATCTCGCGGGCACGGGCGATCGCCGGGGCGACGTCCTCCTGCTTGGTCACGCGGATCGCCTCGCAACCGAGGGCCTCGGAAAGCTGGACGAAGTCCGGGACGTAGGTGTCGCCGCTGCCGAGCTTGGTGCTGGAGTAGTTCTTGTCGTAGAACAGCGTCTGCCACTGACGGACCATACCCAGGTTGCCATTGTTGATCAGGGCGACCTTGATCGGGAAGCCCTCCACCGCTGCGGTGGTCAGCTCCTGGTTGGTCATCTGGAAGCAACCGTCGCCGTCGACGGCCCAGACCTCCTTCTCTGGCAGGGCCGCCTTCGCTCCGAGCGCCGCCGGGACGGCGTAACCCATCGTGCCCAACCCGCCGGAGTTGAGCCAGGTGCGCGGTTGCTCGAAGTCGATGAACTGCGCGGCCCACATCTGGTGCTGGCCGACGCCCGCGACGTAGATCGCCTCCGGGCCAGCCTGCTTCGACAGTTCCCCGATGACGAACTGCGGGGAGAGCGAACCGTCGGCGTTTTCGTCGTAACCGCGCGGGAACCGTTCCTTCATCCCCTCCAGGTAGTTGACCCACGGGCGGAAGTTGAACCCGTCGCTGTGCGCGCGGGCGACATGGGTCAGCGACCCCAGGACCTCGCGGGCGTCGCCGACGATGGGGACGTCGACTTCGCGGATCTTGCCGATCTCCGCCGGATCGATGTCGGCGTGGATGACCTTGGCCTCCGGAGCGAAGGACTCGGTGTCGCCGGTGACGCGGTCGTCGAAACGCGCGCCGATGGTCACCAGCAGGTCAGAGCGCTGCAGAGCGCCGACCGCGGGAACCGTTCCGTGCATGCCGGGCATGCCCATGTGCAACGGGTGCGACTCCGGGAAGGAGCCGAGCGCCATCAGGGTGGTCACGACCGGGATGCCGGTGGCCTCCACGAGCTCCGCCAGCTCCTTCGACGCGTTGGCCTTGATCACGCCGCCGCCGATATACAGGACCGGGCGTTGCGCCTGAGAGATCAGCTTGATGGCCTGATCGATCTGGCGGCGGTGCGGAGTGGTGACGGGCTTATAGCCGGGCATGTCGTACTGCGGGGGCCACACGAACTCGAACTCGGCGTTCTGGACGTCCTTGGGGATGTCCACGAGCACCGGGCCGGGACGACCGGTCGAGGCGATCTCGAAGGCGGCGGCGAGGGCCGCCGGGATCTCGTTGGGGTCGGTGACGATGAAGTTGTGCTTGGTGATCGGCATGGTCACGCCGCGGATGTCCGCCTCCTGGAACGCATCGGTTCCCAGGAGCGCCGAACCGACCTGGCCGGTGACGGCGACCATGGGGACGGAGTCGAGGTTCGCGTCCGCCAGGGCGGTCACCAGGTTCGTCGCACCCGGACCTGACGTCGCGATGCACACACCGACCCGGCCGGAAGCCAGGGCATAACCCTCGGCGGCATGGCCGGCGCCCTGTTCGTGGCGCACGAGCACGTGACGCAGACCCTTGGAGTTATAGAGGGCGTCGTACAACGGGAGGACCGCGCCGCCGGGAAGCCCGAACACCAAGTCGGTGCCGAGCTCCTCCAGCGACCGGACAATGGCCTCCGCGCCGGTCATCCGCTCGACGACGCGTGCCGTCGATGAATCTGAGGACGCGGCCTTTGTGGCCTGAGCGGCCGATGTGGGCTTTTTAGCTGCCACGGTTAAAGCTCCTTGTTCTAGCAAGATCCTGAAGTTACGGGCCGGGCTGGTGGTGTACGTTTCCGGCGGCTGCGGAGTCGGTGCTTGTCATGAGTGCGGACAAGGGGACAGACAACAGACCATAAACGGCAAAAACCCTCGATGTAGCACTCTGGGTGGGTGCTATTCGAGGGCGCTTACCGGGACGACTGCAGGTGTGGGTCAGCCGCTACGGCAAGCGCCGAGCTACTACTAGTACCTGAAGTCGCGAAATGATCATGCCCTCATCATACACACGAATTTCAGGAACCCCACCACGTGCCCCCATCAAATTTTGAGCAAATGGGATTACATTACGTAAATATGGTCTCCCTGACTTTCTTTCTCTCCCAGGCATGGCAATGGGTCGCAGACACCGGCGTCAATCTCGCCATCATCCTCGTCCTGGCCCTGCTCGTTCCCCGCGCCGGCAGATTCGCGGAGCGGAGGATCGAACACAACGTCAAAGAATCCGTCGACGAGGATCAGGGCAAAACTCACCTCGCCTTCGCCGGCGTGGCGATCTACGTCGCCCAGATCGTCGCATTTTTCCTGCTGTCCCTCTGGTTCCTGCAGGAGATCGGCTTCTCGTTGGCGGGCGCCGCCATCCCCGCCACCGTCGTCTCCGCCGCGATCGGTTTCGGTGCGCAATCCATCATCGCGGACTTTCTCGCCGGCTTTTTCGTCCTGACCGAGAAGCAGTACGGCGTGGGCGACTGGGTGCGCTTCGTGGGCAACGGCGTCGAAGTCGAAGGCACCGTCATTCAGGTCACGATGCGCGCCACGCAGATCCGAACCCTGAAGCAAGAGACGGTCATCGTCCCAAACTCCACCGCCCGGGTGTCGATCAACACCTCCAACTTCTGGTCGCGCGCAGTCATCGTCATGCCGGTCCCCCTCCTCGGTTCGTCCAGCCCCGCCGACGCCGCCGATCGGGCGGAGGCCGCCACCCGCCGTGCCCTGGAGCGCGAGGAAATCGCCGAGGACCTCATCGGCGAACTCGAAGTCCAGCCCGCGGTCGAGGTCACCCCGCCCGCGACGGTGGGCATGCCGTGGACGGTGGACATGCGGTTCATGATCCAGGTCCAGGCCGGCACCCAGTGGCAGGTGGAGCGCACCGTGCGCATGTCCATCCTGGAGGAGTTCTGGGACGAGTACGGCTCCGCCACGACCGTGACCGGCACCCTCACCGACTCCGTGCTGCGCTCCGCGGAAGCCGCCGCCCCACCGGAGCAGACCGTCGCCGCCCACCGCGCGGCCGTCGACGCTTCCGCCCCCGCCGACAAGACCGGCGACCGACCTGTAGCCGAACGCCCGCCGCGGGACGCCGACGAAGATCTTCCCGCAGAACACTCGACCGTTCCCGCCGGCTATGAAACCCCTTCCGGCAAAGACCCCGCCGCCGATCAGGGTGGCGCAGGACTCACTGCGGAAGACTCCGAAGCCAAGACAGTCAAGTCTGAGGCCGTGACTGACGCCGACGACGACGGACACCCCGCCACCGTCGTCATGGGGTCCACCGCCGCAGGCGCCACGAAAATCGCCGGTCCAGCCCGGGATGAGACCGTCCCGGACGCGGACGCGGAGGAAGAAGAGAAAGAAGAAGAGGACCCCTCATCCCTGACCGGCTGGCGCCGCACGATCACTTGGGGCGGCAACATGCGCCTGTCCACCGCCTTCTTGCTGCTCGGACTGCTCGTCCTGCTGGTGCTGCGCCTGCTGATGGCCTCCGCCGAAACCGCCGACGGCGAACGCGTCTCCGGGCCGCTGGCCCCGCGCCCCATCAACATCGGCGGCACCTCCGCGGAAGAGGACCTCGAACCCGTGGAGGAACCGCAGCAACAACAGCAGCAGCCCGTCACCCCGACGGAGCAGGATCAGATCCCCGCCACCCCGGCGCCGACCCTCGGGACCCCCAACCCGAACGCGCCGGGAGAACAGCCGACGCCCACGAACTCGCCGAACGCCCCGCAGCAACCCCAGCAGGACTCCCCCGGCATCCAGCAGACCCAGCCGCAGGGTTCGCCCGCCCCGCAGGAGCAGACCGCCACCCAACAGCAGACCGAGCCGATGTCGCCGACCGCCGGAACCAACCAGAACTACTTCGGAGGGACCGGCGACGCCGCCGGAGCAGGGGCGGAATCGGAAACCGGCCTGCAGTGAATTAGGCTGACTAGCCATGAGCACCAACAGCACTGACGGCACGGGCCCCACTGACGGCATTTCAGGCGAGAAGGTCTTTCACCCGGAGCGCACGCACGTATTCGCTGCGCTCCTCATGATCGGCATCTCCTTGATGGTCATCGGCGTCGCCCCTCTCCGGCTGTTCTGGATCCTGATTTTCCCGGCGTTGTTCATCTGGTGGGCGCTGCGCTCACAGGTGACCGTCACCGACGACGGCGTCTCCATCCGCTACGCCTTCCGTTCCGGAGTCACCGCTTCCTGGGACGAGATCGAAGGCGTGGGCTTCAAGGGCGCGAAAACCCTGTTGCGCACCACTGACGGCAAGGAGCACCCGATGCCGGGGGTCACCTTCAACTCCCTGCCGGAGCTTGCGGCCGCATCCCGGGGCCGCATCCCGGACGCGTTGACCGCCGGCCTGGAGGCCCAGGACGGCAAGGTGTCCGTGATCAACCAGGACGGCAATCAGGTGTTGATGACTCAAGAGGAACACGCCGCGTACCTGGCTGCCCAACGTAAGCAGCAGGCGCCTGACGGCACCACCGATGCCTGACTGAAACCGGGGCCCGCAACGGCCCCCTTCAAGTGCTCACCTCGTCATTTCTGATCGGTATTTTTCGCAAGGAGATTCATAGTGTTTCCGCTTCGTTCCCGAGTCACCACCGTCGGCCGTCAGGCGGCGGGCGCCCGCTCGCTGTGGCGCGCCACCGGCACCCAAGAGCACGAGTTCGGTAAGCCGATCGTGGCCATCGTCAACTCGTACACCCAGTTCGTGCCCGGCCACGTCCACCTGAAAAACGTCGGCGACATCGTCGCGGACGCCGTGCGCGCCGCCGGCGGCGTGCCCAAGGAGTTCAACACCATCGCCGTCGACGACGGCATCGCCATGGGCCACGACGGCATGCTCTATTCCTTGCCGAGTCGCGAGATCATCGCCGACTCGGTCGAGTACATGGTCAACGCCCACACCGTCGACGCCATGGTGTGCATCTCCAACTGCGACAAGATCACCCCGGGCATGCTCAACGCCGCACTGCGCCTGAACATCCCGTCGGTGTTCGTCTCCGGCGGCCCGATGGAGGCCGGCAAGGCCGTGGTCGTGGACGGCGTCGCCCACACCCCGACCGACCTGATCACCGCGATCGCCGCTTCGGCCAACGACGCCGTCAGCGACGAGGGCCTCGCCGAGGTCGAAGCCGCCGCCTGCCCGACCTGCGGCTCCTGCTCCGGCATGTTCACCGCCAACTCGATGAACTGCTTGACCGAGGCCCTCGGCCTGTCGTTGCCGGGCAACGGCACGACCCTGGCCACCCACTCGGCCCGCCGTGAACTCTTCGAAAAGGCCGGCGCCGCCGTCATGGACATCTCGCGTCGCTACTACGGCGAGGAGGACGAGTCCGTCCTGCCGCGCAACGTCGCCACCAAGGAGGCTTTCCAGAACGCCATGGCCCTGGACATGGCCATGGGCGGATCCTCCAACACCGTGCTGCACATCCTGGCCGCCGCTCAGGAAGGCGAAATCGACTTCGGGCTCGAGGACATCAACGACATCTCCTACCGCACCCCTTGTCTGTCGATGGTCGCCCCCAACGGCGACGCCCACGTCGAGGACGTCCACCGCGCCGGCGGCATCCCCGCAATCCTGGGTGAGCTCGATCGAGCCGGCCTGCTCAACAAGGACGTCCATTCCATCTCCTACCGCTCGCTCGACGAGTGGCTGGGCGACTGGGACATCCGCGGTGGCTCGGCCACCGAGGAGGCCGTTGAACTCTTCCACGCCGCCCCGGCCGGCGTGCGCACCACGGAGCCGTTCAGCCAGTCTTCCCGGTGGGAGGACCTCGACCGCGACGCCGAAAACGGCGTGATCCACTCCGTCGAGCACGCCTACTCCGCCGACGGCGGTCTGGTCATCCTGCGCGGCAACCTCGCCCCGGACGGCGCCGTGATCAAGGCTGCGGGCGTCGAAAAGGAACTGTGGACCTTCTCCGGCCCGGCCCGCGTCGTCGACAGCCAGGAGGCCGCCGTGTCCATGATCCTGAACAAGGAGGTCCAGGCGGGCGAGGTCGTCGTCATCCGCTACGAAGGTCCCTCCGGCGGGCCGGGCATGCAGGAGATGCTGCACCCGACGTCCTTCCTCAAGGGCGCGGGCCTGGGCAAGAAGTGCGCGCTGATCACCGACGGCCGCTTCTCCGGCGGCACCTCCGGACTGTCGATCGGCCACATCTCCCCCGAAGCCGCCCACGGCGGACTGATCGGCTTGATCGAAAACGGCGACACGATCTCCATCGATGTGGAGGGCCGCAAGCTCTCCCTGGACGTCGACGACGACGAGCTGGAGCGCCGCCGCGCCGCCATGGAGGCCTCCGAGCGCCCGTGGACGGCCGTCGGCCGTAAGCGAAACGTGTCCAAGGCTCTGCGTGCATACGCGAAGATGGCCACCTCCGCAGACAAGGGCGCCGTGCGCCAAGTCGATTAATCCTTCTGCGGGCGCGGAGATTACGCTTCTATCCGATGAGCACCTCCGTATCGCCCACCCAGAATCGCCCGCCCACCGGCCGGGCCCACCCAGTGTTGACGCTGTTGACCTGGATCGGGCTGCTGGTGGGCGGTTCGCGTATCCACGCCCACATCAACATCACGGAATTTCCCGTCGACATGGCCGTCTACCGGGAGGGCGTGCGCGCCTTCATTTCCGGCGGCGAGATGTACTCGGTTCCGATGCAGGTGGCCGACCTGCAGTTGCCGTTCATCTACCCGCCTTTCGGGGCGTTGATCCTGGTGCCGTTGACGGCGCCGGAGTGGCTGACCGACGACCTCGCCGGCGACGTCATGATCGTCGTGTCCAACTTGCTGATCCTGGCGTGCCTGCACCTGATTTTCCGGACCGTGATGAAGGACCACTCCCCGGCGGCGGCCCGGGCAGTGACGGCCGTCAGCTGGGCGGGGGTCATGCTCATCGAACCCGTCGAGCTGAACAACGGTTTCGCGCAGATCAACGTGATCGTCCTGGCCCTGGTGTTCTTCGACCTGATGCCGCGCAAACGCTTCTTGCCCCAGGGCACGTTGCTGGGCGTGGCGGCGGCGATCAAACTTTCCCCGTTGGCGATGGGTTTGTTTTTTCTGGTGCGTCGCGACGTGCGCGCCATCGTCGTCGCCGGCGTCTCTGCGGTGGTGTGCACGGTGATCGCCGCGCTGGTGCGCTGGGACGCCACCGTCGAGTTCTTCTCCACGACCTTGCGGGGCATGGGCACCGAAAGCGAATTCGGGGTCAACACCGCGTATCAGTCGAATAGCTCGATCAAGGGCGTGATCATGCGGTTTTTCAACTCCCAGGAGCTTCTCGACGCCCACGGCACCCTGGCCAACGTCCTCTGGCTGGTCTTCTCCCTCCTGGCCATCGGACTCGGGGCCTGGCTGATGGTCGCCCTCCTGCGCCGCGAGCTGATGGCTGACGCGATTCTGGTCAACGCGACCGTCATGCTGTTGATTTCCCCGGTCTCCTGGTCACATCACTGGGTGTGGCTGGCGCTGCTCATTCCCCTCGCCGCCTGGCGCTGCGTGACCTTGTTCCACCGACCGTGGTTCCTGGGCGCCGTGCTGGCGGTCTGGTCCTGGCTGATTCTGACCGACCCGCCGAAGTGGTGGTACGGCGACGCCATCGACGTCTTCGCCTTGTCCATCGTGCAGAAGGTGCTCGTCTCCGACTTCGTGTGGCTGGCGTTGTTGTCTTGGATCGGACTGTCCCTGGCGCTGCGCACCGTGCCGACGTCCGCGGGCTCCGTCGCAGTCGAGCGCTTCGGATTCGGCGCCCGCGACAACGACGAAACCCCGGCCGCTTCCAGGGAAGCGACCGGGGCCGAAGCGTAGAACGGTTAAGCGAACGGGTTGATGCCCGTGCCGAACCACCACAGGGCGGCGACGGCGACGATCGCCAGGACCACGAAGATCCACGAGCTCCACAACGGGCGACGCGCCCACCCGCGGCCGAAGTCCAGGGAGTACAGGCCCGGACCGGTGAACTGCAGGACCACGGACATCGCGAGCAGCATCACAGCGAGCCAGGCCGCGTCCGGCCAGGCGAAAATATTGAGGCCTTCCCCGGAGGTCGCCACGAAATGCAGGGCGGAAAATCCGGTGACCACGGTGGCCACGGCCGCAAACAGCGGGGTGACCAGGCCGAAGATCAGGAAAAGCCCCGCCGCCAGCTGCGCGACGGGCACGGCCACGGCCAGGACGGCGCCCGCCGGGTACGCGGCGAACTCGCTTTCCAGGCCGGTGATCCCCTGCCCGCCGCCGAGGTTGAAGAAAGTGCCCACCGCTTCGAGGATGAGCCATGCGGAAAGCGCGAGGCGCAGCAGAAAGATACCGAAGTCGATCGTGCCGCGGCGCGTCCGGTCGACGTGCTGCGCCGCCGCGGACTCCTCCGCCGTCAATTCCTGGCTGGCGACCGGGGCAGGTGTGACCACCGGATCTCCCGGGTACGCCGTCGGCGCCACGGTGGTGGCGGGGGCGGGAGTCTCCGTCGGGGCGAAGTCCTCGTCCCGGTAGTGTCCGCTCTCTCCGGGGTGTGCCAGCCGCTGGGTTTCGGCGGCCGGGCCGGTGGCGGGGAAAGCCGTAGTGGACTGCGCGGCGGAGGCGGGCGTGGAGCCCCCGCCAGCCTGTGGGCTCTGCCCTTGATGGGTGGGGACGTCGACGTCGTCGAGGTGCGGGTCGTCGGCCCGGTCGGGCCTCTGCTTGTTCTCGCTCATGCCTCACAATGTAGCGATCCGGCGGCGGGCGTGACTGCATTCCCACGGCGTGCCGGAGGAAAGTTACCGTGCCGTGAACCATTCCCCCGGGGCCCAGCGGTCGTGTCTGCGCAGCGCTGATCGGCCGGGGCGGATCGGCGCCTCTACGGTGGGGCACGAGGTGGTGCGGGCGCTGAGGTCGTTGACACGTCCCGAGACACCGCCTAATGTTGTTGACACATCATTAACATGGCGCAGATCCACTGAGGAGTACTTCATGGCCACTGAAAAGCACTTGTCCGACGACTGGGGCGGCGACGCGAAGAACGCTTCCCCGGACGGAGAATTCGTCCGCGACACCACCTACATCGAGGATCGCATCGTCGCGGACCTCCCCGCGGGTTCAGAACCGATCGCCCAGGACAACGGCGCTTTCCACTGGCCGGTCGAACCGGGCCGTTACCGCTTGATGGCGGCACGCGCCTGCCCGTGGGCGCACCGCACCATAATCACCCGCCGCCTGCTCGGCCTCGAGGACGCCATTTCCCTCGGCCTGGCCGGCCCGACCCACGACTGGCGCTCCTGGGTCTTCGACCTGGACCCGGAGGAGAAGGATCCGGCCACCGGGTTGCACCGGCTCCAGGAGGCCTACTTCAACCGCTTCCCCGACTACCCGCGCGGCATCACCGTCCCCGCCATCGTAGAAACGGAGAGCAAAAAGGTCGTCACCAACGACTTCCCCTCCATCCCGGTCGACTTCCAGACCCAGTGGACCGAACACCACCGCGCCGGCGCGCCGGACCTGTATCCCGAGCATCTGCGCGAGGAGATCGACGAGCTGGCCACCTGGCTGTTCCACGAGGTCAACAACGGCGTGTACCGGGCGGGCTTCGCCGGCTCACAGGAAGCCTACGACCAGGCCTACGAGCGCCTGTGGAAGGCGATGGATTGGCTGGAAGGGCACTTGGGCGAGCACCGCTACCTGGTGAGCGATCAGGTCACCTTGGCGGACGTCTACCTCTACCCCACCTTGATCCGTTTCGACGCCGTCTACGTCGGCCACTTCAAGGCCTCACGCAACCGGATCTCGGAACTGCCGAACCTCTACGGCTACCTCCGCGAGCTCTTCCAGATCCCGGGCTTCGGCGACACGACCGACTTCACCGAGATCAAGGAGCACTACTACATCACCCACTCGGAGGTGAACCCCACCCGCATCGTCCCGGGCGGGCCGGATCTGTCCGGGCTGATTGAGCCGCACGGCCGCGAGCGTCTGGGCGGCGCGCCCTTCGCTGAGGGCACGACCCTGCCTGGCCCGGTGCCGGCCGGCGAGGAAGTCAAAAACCCGGAGTCGTTCCAGAAGTAGCCTGCGGGGGCCGGTGGTCGGCGGGGCGGCCAGGCTGCCCGGCCCATGGGAAAGGCACATCTCAACGATGTGGCCCGATCGCAGAGCCTGCGCCGAGAAGCTCTCTGGCAGACGAGCCGCCGACGGGGACGCCTGTAGTCGCCGGATTCACCCCCGGCAATCCCCGTCGCCTTCCTCGGCCCGGTCTCGGTCACCCGTTTCCGGCCCCGCCGACCCACCGAAAGAGGCGCTGCCCCGAGCACACCGTGGGGTGTGTTCGGGACAGCATGCCATGCACGGGGTCTCCGGGGGCGGATGATCCACGTCCGCCGGTGCTACACGAAGGCCTCCGAGGCTTGGTCCAGCGCCGAGATCTCCTCCTCGGTCAGCTCCACCTGCGGAGCGGCCAGCAGCGCGTCCAGTTGCTCGACCTTGGACACCGAGGCGATGGGGGCGGTGACGCCCTTGGCCAGCAGCCAAGCCAGCGCCGCCGAGGTGACCTCCACGTCGTGGGACTCTGCGATACGCACGAGCTCCTCGATCACCGGGGCCGGGGAGTTCTCCAGGTAGGCCTGGGCGAAGTCCTTGCGTGCGGCGCCTTCGAGGTCCTCCCGGGAGCGGTACTTGCCGGTCAACAGGCCGGAGGCCAACGCGAAGTACGGGAAGACGGCTACGGCGTGCTCCTTAGCCAGCGGGGCGTATCCCTGCTCGTACTCCTTGCGGTGCAGGAGATTGTATTGCGGCTGGATGGCCACCGGCATGGCTTTGGTGCCCTGGGCCGTCTCGAAGAACTCCCGCATGCGCTCCGGAGAATAATTCGACAGAGCCAGGTGGCGGATCTTCCCGGCGTCGATCAGCTCGGCGGCGACGTCGACCTGCTCTTGAATCGAGACGTCCTCGTCGTCGTAATGGTAGTAGAAGACGTCGAGGGTCTCCTGCTGGAGCCGCTTGAGCGAATCCTCGACCGCCTGGACGGTGTTTTTCCGGCCGCGGCCGTCCACGCCCGGCAGGCCGCCGGACTTGGTGGCGATGATGACCTTCTGCGCCGCCTCCGGGCGGGCCTTACGCCACTGCCCGATCAACTCCTCCGACTCCCCACCCTTATTGCCGTCGGCCCACATGGAATAAGAGTCGGCCGTGTCGATGAAATTGCCGCCCTTCTCCACGAAGGCGTCGAGGATGGCGAAAGTCGCCTCCTTGTCTGCGGTCCAACCGAAGGGGTTGGCGCCCAAATTCAAGGGAAATACGTCGATGTCGGTGTTCAGGATCTTGACCATGGTTTTCTCCTGAGTTCTTTGCTGTTGCGGATGGCGGGGGACTTCCTCGCTGTCCGCCAGAATACATACCCCACCCCAACACTTTCAATTAAAATTTCAAGCATTTCGGTCTGTGGGCCTTCCCTCTCCGATGAACGCTAGAATGTTCAACTATGACTGAAGATCACACCCAGTGGCTGTCCGCGGAGGAACAGCGCACGTGGCTCGCCGTCTGGTCCGTGACCGAGTGGCTGCCCACCCGCCTGGACGAACAACTCAAACGCGACAGCGGCGTCAACCTCCACGACTACTTCGCCCTCGCCCAGATTTCCATGGCCCCGGACGAGCGTCTGACGATGACGGATCTCGCCGCCCTGTCCGACATGTCCCCCTCGCGCCTGTCCCATGTCGTCGCCCGATTAGAACGGCGCGGGTGGGTCGTGCGCTCTCCGTCTGAAACGGACCGGCGCACCAACATCGCCTCCCTGACCGACGAAGGCCGCACCTTCATCCGGGAAGCCGCCCCCGGGCACGTGACCCGCGCCCGCGAACTCGTCTTCGACCCCCTGACGAAGGACGAGGTCGAGTCCTTGGGCACCATCCTGAACAAGATCCTCACCGCGCTCGATCCCCCGCTGCTGCCGCGCACGTAGTTTCTCTGCGCGGCCGCCCGTCACTCGCCGCGAGTGCGCGACTTCGTGGCCGATTCCCACTGATTGACCCCGGCGTCGGGCGCGGCGGCATCGATGGCCGCCAGCTCCTCGTCGCTGAAGGAGAGGTTGGCCAACGCCTGGAGGTTCTCCTCGAGCTGGCTCGCCGACGACGCCCCGATCACGGTGCTGGCCACCGTTTCCGCCCCGTTTTCGCCCTGCTCGCGCAGCACCCACGCCAACGCCATCTGTGCCAACGTCTGCCCGCGTCGTGCGGCCACCTCGTTGAGGGCACGCGCCGTCTCCAGGTTTTCCGGTGAGAGGAAATCTCTGTTCATCTTCCCGCTGCCGGCCCGGGATGCCTCCGGGATGCCGTCGACATAGCGGTTCGTCAGCAACCCTTGCGCCAGCGGCGAGAAGGCGATCACGCCCAGACCGTTGTCCGCGGCCTCCCGCAGCAGGGACCGGCCGTCTTCACCGGGGCGCTCGACCCAGCGGTTGACGATGGAATAGCTCGGCTGGTGGATCAACAGCGGCACCCCTTCCCCCGCCATGATCTCGGCCGCCTCGGCTGTCAGCTCCGGGCCGTAGGAGGAGACGCCGACATACAGTGCCTTGCCCGAGGCCACGATGTCGCGCAGCGCGTACATCGTCTCCTCGAGCGGGGCGTCCGGGTCCGGGCGGTGGTGGTAGAAGACGTCCACGTAGTCCACGCCCAGGCGCTCCAGCGACTGATCGAGCGAGGCCATGAGATGCTTGCGGGAACCTCCGAAGCCGTAGGGGCCGGGCCACATCCCCCAGCCCGCCTTCGTGGAGACGATGATTTCGTCGCGGTGGCGGGAGAGGTCTTCGCGCAGGACACGTCCGAAGTTCTTCTCCGCCGAACCGTGCGGCGGCCCATAGTTGTTCGCCAGGTCGAAGTGGGTCACCCCGCGGTCGAAGGCGCGGTGGATGATCTCCCGCTGGACACTCAGCGGGCGGTCGTCCCCGAAGTTATGCCACAGTCCAAGAGAAATCGCGGGCAACTGCAGGCCGGAGCGGCCGACTCTGCGAAAAGGCATGGTCTCGTAACGGTCCGCGGCGGGCGCGTATGCGGGCGGTGCGTAACGGTAGTAATTCATGCCCCTCATTGTGCGTCGAAGGAAGCCCCGCGTGCCAGTGCCCCACCGCCTCGTCGCAAAGAAAACCCGGTCCCCGCCAGGAAACCGGGCTCACGAGGCGTTGCTGGGAGCGCACTTACACGCGCGTGGACCCCGCCTCCGGGGGCTGGTCCGTGCCGTCAGCGTCATCGGCGTCGTCTAGCTCAAGGTCGCTGGCGACGTCCTTCTGGATCGAGACCCAGAGCTCTTTGCCGTCGACACGCGACTCCTTGGCCAGCTGCTTGACTTCCTCGACCTGACCGTCAGACAGGTCGCCGGTCTCCGGATCGAGCTTTTCCTCCGCCAGGTCAGTGAGCCGGTCGCGCACCTTCTCCTCCTTCTTGAGCAGGCGCTGGCCCTTGAACCAGGCGACTACCATGGCGGCGATCATGACCATGCCGACGTAGCCGATGACCGGGTAAACCCAGCCGAGCAGATTCGAGAAACCCAAAAAGGACACCACGAAGCCGGCGAGGGTGACCGCCACGAACACCGGGCGGAACTTCTCCGGACGGTTGACGGTCAAGCGCTTGGCCAACGCGTAGAACATCCCGATCGCGGTGTTGTAGATCATCGCGTAGATGATCCAGGAGACCACGAAACCGACGGCCGGGTGCATCGCGTCGAACACGCCCAGCAGCGGCAGATCCAACGTGCCGACCTCCTCGACGTTGAAAAAGACGACCGTCGCCAGGGCGAGCAGCATCAGGGAGAAGATGACGCCGCCGAGCAGGCCGCCACGGAAGGCGGCCTTGGTGGAGGACTCGTTGCCGCCGATGACCAGGATCATCGACACGCCCAGCATCAGCGCCATGGCGGTGTAGTTCACCGCGGAGAGCAGCCAGTGCGGCAGCGCCGGCTCAAGTTCCACTGCGGCGGCGTTCAGCGTGGAGAAGTCCTCCGGGAGGTTGAACAGCGTGATGATCAGCGCGACGAGGATCGCCACGATGATCAGCGGGGTGATCGCGGAGATCACGTTGGTGACCTTTTCGACGTTCAAGAAGCCGGTGATCAACACCAGCGCCGTCATCAGGACGGCGCCGATCCAGGTGTCCCAGCCGAACTGCTGCTCCAGGTTCGAGCCCGCGCCGGCGAGCATGACGAAGCCGATGGCGAACAGCGTCAACACGGTCGTGACATCCAAGAACTTGGAGACGATCGGGTGCGTGACGTTGCGGAAGACGGTGTTGTGGTCCGGGGCCAGGAAGTAGCTGCCCAGCTGGAAAATCACCGCGCCGGCGAAGATCATGATGACGCTGGCCACCACGACGCCGATCAGCCCTGCATAGCCGAAGGAGATGAAGTACTGGATCACCTCTTGCCCGGTCGCGAAACCGGCGCCCACGAGCAATCCGACAAACGCCAGCGCCATGGTGATGCTTCTTTTTGCCATTGTCCCCACGTGAAAATTCAATCCTTACCTATTTCCGTGGTGCGGCGAGGAGCACGGTTCCTTCGCTGCGCACCGCTGATTTTTACGACGATGGCGGCCAGAGCCCCTTCATCACATCTCAGCAGTGTGGGACCCCGCGAACGCCTCGCTCATCCCGTGCAACTTGAACAACCTAACAGCTTTGCGGCCTTTTATTGAAACGGACAAAGAAATCTAATGGATTCGTAACATAAAACATCGAGGGTAAAACGTCGAGGGGCGGCCACGTGTTCACGTGGCCGCCCCTCGGCGCCGACTAGCGAAGCCGCCGTTATCCCAGCTTCTTGGCGATCAGCTGGTTGACCTGCTTCGGGTCAGCCTTGCCCTTGGTCGCCTTCATGACGGCGCCGACGATGGCGCCGGTGACCTTCTTGTTGCCTTCGCGGTATTTTTCCACGATGTCCGGGTTCGCGGCGAGCGCCTCGTCCACGGCGGCCTCGATGGCGCCGTCGTCACGCACGACCTCCAGGCCGCGAGCGGCGACGACCTCGTCCACGTCACCTTCGCCGGCGAGCACGCCGTCGACGGCCTGACGGGCCAGCTTCGTGGTCAACTTCCCTTCCTTGACCAGTGCAATGACGCGCGCCACCTGCTCCGGGGTGATCGGCAGATCGGCGAGCGCGGCGCCGGTCTCGTTCGCCTTCCCCGACAGGTAGGACACCCACCAGGATCGGGCTTCGTCGGCGCTGGCGCCGTGTTCGGTGGTGTCGATGATCAGATCCAGCGCCCCGGCGTTGACCAGGTCGCGCATCTCTTCGTCCGTGAGCTTCCAGGCCTCCTGGATGCGGGCGCGGCGGATCCACGGCAGCTCCGGCAGGGTCGCGCGGATCTCCTCGACCCACTCGCGGCTGACGAAGACCGGCGGCAGATCCGGGTCGTTGAAGTAGCGGTAGTCGTCCGCGCTTTCCTTCGGGCGACCCTTGGAGGTCGAACCGTCGGTCTCCTGGTAGTGGCGGGTCTCCTGGAAGATCTCCTCCCCGTTGTCCAGTGCTGCGCCTTGACGCATCATCTCGAAGCGGATCGCCTGCTCCACGGACTTCAACGAGTTGATGTTCTTGGTTTCGGTGCGGGTGCCGAACTCCTCCTGCCCGATCGGCCGCAGGGACAGGTTGGCGTCGACGCGCATCGAGCCCTGATCCATCCGGGCGTTGGACACGCCCAGCGCCGCGACGAGTTCACGCAGCGCCGCGACATACGCCTTGGCCACCTCCGGGGCCCGCTCGCCGGCGCCCTCGATCGGCTTGGTCACGATCTCGATCAGCGGGATGCCAGCGCGGTTGACGTCCACCAGCGAGGCCGTGGCCCCGTGGATGCGTCCGCCCACGCCACCGAGGTGGGTGAGCTTGGCGGTGTCTTCCTCCATGTGGGCGCGCTCAATCTCCACGCGCCACTCGGTGCCGTCCTCCAGGACGACGTCGAGGTAGCCGTCGTAGGCGATGGGCTCGTCGTACTGGGAGATCTGGTAGTTCTTCGGCTGGTCCGGGTAGAAGTAGTTTTTACGGGCGAACCGGGACGACTCCGCGATCGAGCAGTTCAGCGCCAGGCCGATCTTCACCGCGTATTCCACGCCGGTCTTGTTGACCACCGGCAGCGCGCCCGGCAGTCCGAGCGACACCGGGTCGACGTTGCTGTTGGGTTCGTCGCCGAAAGCGGCGGAGGAGGCGGAGAACATCTTGGTCTGGGTCGACAGCTCGACGTGGACCTCAAGGCCCATGACGGGGTCGTACTTGTCCAGGACCTCTTCAAAGTCCATCAAGTCATAGTGCGCGACAGTCATGTCAGACAGTGTAGTTCCTCACCGCCGCAGTGACGTCAGCTGCCCTCGGTGAACATCCCCCGCCCTTCGCCGGTCCGCGATCCTCACACCACTGGCTCCAGCACCCCGGGCCCGTACCGGCGGTAGAGGCGGTCCCTCAGCGTCAGTTTCACCGCGGGCCACTCGTCGTCGGTGATGGAATAGACCACCGTGCCACGCACGGTGCCGTCCGGCTGGATCCGATGTTTGCGCAACACCCCGTCCTGCTTCGCGCCCAGCCTTTCAATGGCCTGCCGGGAACGGTGGTTGTGCCAGTTGGCGCGCAGTTCGACCGCGTGGACGTCGAGCACCTCGAAGGCACGGGCCAGCTGCAAGATTTTCACGGCGGGGTTGACGCCGCTGCCGTGCAGGCCGGCGGCGAACCAGGTGCGGCCGATCTCCAGCCTCTTGTTCGCCGGATCAAAGCTGTGGAAAGAGGTCGTCCCGACCGCCCGCCCCGTCGTCGGGGTCAGGATCGCCCACGAAGCGCTGAGGCCGTCGCGCTGTTCGGCGAGGCGGCGGTCGACGTCCTCGACCATGGCTTCCGGGGCGGGGACGGCGACGCACCAGCGGCGCCAGAGCTCGTCGACGGTCGCGGCCCGGATCAGATCATCCAGGTGACGGTGCCCCAACTGTTCCAGCACGGTGACGCGGTTGGACAGCGTCGGGGTGGCGGAGAAATCACGCACCGGCTCCAATGCGTACCTCATGACCGAACATTAACCGGCTGGCGCCAGGCCAGGAAGACCTTTTCGGTCACATGTGGATCACGGTCTCAACAACGGTCTAACCGAACAGGGAGCGGGCGTTTTCGTAGCGCTGCACCGGCACGACCTTGAGGTCCCCGATGGCCTCTTCCAGGGTGATCGTGACGATGTCTTCGCCGTTGAGCGCCACACAGCTGCCGAACGTCTGCTCGTGCGCGGCGCGGGCGGCGTGGGCGCCGTAACGGGTCGCCAACACACGGTCGTAGGCCGTCGGAGTGCCGCCGCGCTGGATGTGACCGAGCACCGTCGTGCGCACGTCTTGGCCGATGCGGCGTTTGATCTCGTCGCCGATCTGCTGGCCGATGCCGGTGAAGGTGGTGTGGCCGAATTGATCCACGTCGCCGACCGACATCTCCATGGTCCCCTCCTCGGGGACGGCGCCTTCGGCGACGACGATGATGCCGTACTTCTCCCCCAGCTGGAAGCGTCGCTGCATCGCCTTGGTGATCTCCTCGATGTTGAAGGGCACCTCCGGGATGACGGTGTAGTGCGCGCCCCCGGCCATGCCCGCGTGCAGGGCGATCCACCCGACGTTACGTCCCATGACCTCGACGATCATGACGCGGTCGTGGGACTCGGCGGTGGTGTGCAGCCGGTCGATGGCGTCGGTGGCCACCGAGACGGCCGTGTCGAAGCCGAAGGTGTAGTCGGTGCCGCTGACGTCGTTGTCGATGGTCTTGGGCACGCCCACGACCGGGACGCCGTTGTCCGCCAGCCACTTCGCGCCCTTGAGGGTGCCTTCGCCGCCGATGGGGATGAGCGCGTCGATGCCCGCGTCCTGGAGGTTGTTCTTGACGGTGTCGATGCCCGCCTTGAACTTGTCCGGGTGCAACCGCCCCGTACCCAAGATGGTGCCGCCGCGCAGCAGGATCCGGTCGACCTCCTCGTCGTCATAAAGATCGACGCGGCGATCCTCGAGCAGGCCGACCCAGCCGTCCTGGTACCCGACGACGGTGGACCCGTACTCGGTGTTGGCGGTGCGGACGATGCTGCGGATAACGGCGTTGAGGCCGGGGCAGTCGCCCCCGGACGTGAGGGTGGCAAGACGCATGGAGACTACTTTATCCCTTCCCACCCGGCTCTGCCGACGACGCCGGGGCGGGTCCTCCGGCCACCGGCGATGCGCTGGCCCGGAAGAAACTGACGGTGATCCCCCCGACCACCAGGGCGGCGACGAGCAGCAGGAGAGAATCCGCCAACCCCGCGGCCAAACCACCCGCCCGGACGCCGACGTCCATGGCCGCGCCGATGCCCGCCACCCCGAGCACGGAGCCGAGCTGCCGGGCGGTGTTGTACACCCCGGACGCGGCCCCCATGTGCGCGGCGGGCAGATCCCGCATCGCGGCGGCCGAGTTCGTCGCCCAGATGAACGTCTGGCCGACCCCCACCAGGGCCATGCCGGCGGAAAACACCCACACCGGGGCCTCCGCGCTCAACGCGGCCCACAGGAAAAGAAAGGCGGCGATCATGACCCCGAACCCGATCTGCGACAACGGGCGCGGGTGGAACCGGTCCGCGAGCACGCCGACGACAGGGCCGAGCAACATGGAAATGAACGCCATCGGCGCCACCGCCAGCCCGGCGGCCTGCGCGCTCAACCCGGCGACCTCCTGCAGCCACATCATCATCGGGATCATCATCGCGGCGGCCACGAACCCCATCGCGGAGATCGAGACCACGCCGACGACGTAGTTGCGGTCGCGGAACAGTTCGACCGGCACCAGCGCATCGCTGCCCCGCCGTGAGGCGCGCACCTGGATGGAGACGAACACCGTCGCGGCGCCCGCCCCGAGCATCGCCACGGCCCCCAGCCACACCGGCCAGCCCAGCCGCGGGCCCTGCTGGATGACGAACACCGCCGAACCCACGGCGAGGAAGGACGCCGTGACGGAGGCGACGTCGATGCGTGGGGCGGACGTCGGCAGCCGCGGCACCCACAGCGCGGACAGCAGCAGGGCGAGCGCCCCGACGGGCAGGTGCATGAGGAAGACCCCGCGCCACCCGAAGGCGCCCACGACCAGCCCGCCGAGCAGCGGGCCGGTCAACCCGGCCAGCGAGCCGACCACGCCCCACACCCCCAGGGCGCGGCCGCGGTGCGCGCGGGAAAAGACCCGGTTGATCACGGCCATCGTCTGCGGCATCAACAGACTGGAGCCAAAACCCTGCGCCACCCGCAGCACGATGAGCACCTCGATCGTGGGGGCGAACGCGCAGGCGGCCGCGGCAGACACGAAGGTCACGACCCCGATCTGGAACATACGCCGGTGCCCGTAGCGGTCGCCGAGCCGACCCGTGGTCAGCAACGGGACGACGACGGCGAGCAGATACGCGGAAGACACCCAGACGGACTGGCCCAGCTCGGCGTCGAAGGCCGCCGTGATCTCCGGCAGCGCCACGGCGATGACCGTCTGATCGAGCAGCGACACGAAAAAGCCCAGGCTCAGCGCCGCCAACGTCAACCAGGCCTGGCGGGGCGGGCCGGCGGGGCGGTCGAGGTTCGTCATTTTTCTGAGTCTAACGGCTACGTCGCCATCGGCCCTCCGCGTAGACGATCGCCCCGGCGGCGGCGAAAGCGTCCATCCACCCGCGCATCGGCCACACCCCCCACCGGCGGTGAAAACGCCCGGCGTTGGCCAGGATGTCGTCGAGGTGCTCCCACGGCGGCGAGGACACCGGGTGCCACTGGTGGTAGGCGTGCGCCCCACCCACCCACCGCAGCGTGCGCCCGGCGGCGCGCTGCCGAAAAGCGAAGTCGGTGTCCTCCCCGCCGTAACCGGTGTAGGACTCGTCGAAGTGCTCCATCGACCGCCAGGCCTGCGCCGTGACGGCGAAAGACAAGGACCAGAACAGCTCCCACTCCGCGGGCGTGCCCGGCCGGATCTGCCCGGTCGGCGGGTTCGGCCGCGCCGGGTGCGGCGCGGTCTGCCCCGTCAGCGCGTCGAGACGGTACCCCGCCGGGCCGGGCGGGTCGAGGTAGGTCACCGGCCCGCAGGCGACGTCCGCCGGGTGGCGGGTCAAGCAGTCGCGGTAGCGTTCGACCAGTTCGGGCCCGGGGATGCAGTCGGCGTCGAGGAAGATCAGGTGCTCGGCGCCGTCGGCCACGGCCCGGTCTCCGGCGGCGTTGCGGGCCCGCGCCAAGTTGCGGTCTGGCCCCAGCTCGGATTGGACGTGGCGGACCTCGGGGGACCAGCGTGCCAGTGCCTGTTTCTGCTTGTCGACGTGCGCCTGTCGGCCGGCATCGGCGAGGGTGAGCACGGCCACCGTCATCGGCCCGCCTCCTCGATGACGCGGGCCGCGCGGGCGGCGGCGCCGTCGGCTTGCCAGCGGGGCCAGCCGGCGGCGCGGTCGACGGCTTCGGCGATGAAGTCCTCCCATTGCTCCGGCCGGGGCGGGTGGGCCGGGGCGACGGCAATCCCCGCTTCATCGAGCAGTCGGGCGGTGGCGTGTTGTTCGCCGAACGGGCGGTCCTGGGGCAGCACGATGGCGGGCGCCCCGGCAGCCGCGAGGTCGGCGACGGAGTTTTGTCCGGCGGCGGCGATGACGGCGCGGGCCCGTTGCAGATATGGCATGGGGTCGTCGACCCGGTTCTCACCGCCGAGCACGGTGGCCTCGGGCCAGTCCCGCGCGTCCCAGTCGTCTCCCCCGGCGCCGCGCAGCATGACGATCTCGTCGCCGCGTCGCACCCCGGGTTCCGGGCGCAGACGGGTGATGCCCCCGACGCGGTGCAAGCGGTCGCGGTGCGCGGCCAGGTAGCCGGGCACCGGCACCCAGTCGGGCCAGGCCGCGACGATGGCGGCGGCTTGGGCATAGGCGAGCTGGTGCGGGGCGTCGTCGCGCACCCCGGGCATGGCGAGCGTGACCACGGGTACGCCGTGCAGACGCACCAGCAGGGCGACTTCGACGGAGACGTCGACGTAGAAGACGCGGGGCCGGTGGGCGCGGATCCACTCGCTGATCATGGCCATGCGTTCGGTCAGGCCGGGCTCGTGCACCGGCGCCCAGTGCACGGTGTCGCCGGCGGTAGCGTCCGTGGCCGGCCCGGCCGAGTGATCGAGGGGCAGGGTGACGTCGGCCCCGGCCGCGGAGGACAGGATTTGCGCGTCCTCGGTGAGTTCGGCGCGGATGGCGCGGGCGCGGTGGAGGTGTCCGCTGCCGGCGTGGTGGGCGTACATTCCGATCAAGCTGGTTCAGCGCTCCTGTCGCGGGCGACGATGCGGTAGTGGTCGAGATAGTCGGTGACCACGGCGTTCAGGCTGTGCCGCCGCTGCACGTGCCGGGTGACGGCGGTGCGGTCGATGTCTCGGGCGGCGAGCAGCGCGGCGGCGAAAGCGTCGACGTCGCCGGGCGGCACGAGTATTCCGGGGGCGTCGTGCATGGTGTCGACGATACCGCCGCGGGCGAAGGCCACGACGGGAGTGCCGCAGGCCATGGCCTCGACGGTCACGAGCCCGAAAGGTTCATCCCACAGCGGCGTGACGGCGGCGACCGCCGCGGAGCCGACCAGCCGGGCGAGGTCGCGGTGCCGTTGGGGCGGCAGGAAACGCACGTCGTCGCCGGCGCGCGGGACCAATTCCGCGTCCCGGTAAGAGGGATCGCCGCAGCGGCCGACCACCAGCAGGCGCAGTCCCGCGCGGCGGCAGGCGTCGATGGCGACGTGCGCCCCTTTCTCCGGGACCAGCCGACCGAACCAGATGACGTGCTCGCCGACGGGCCCGGGGCGGGGTCGCCAGATGTCACCGTCGACGCCGTTGGGGAGGACGGCGACGGGGCCCGGGACGTTCCAACTGTCGGCCGTGGCGCGGCTGACGGCGGTCAGCGCGCTGGTGGAATCCGCCAAGGCCTCCTCCATCTCCGCCAACGGCGGGCAATGCAGGGTGGTCAGCAGGGGCAGGATCCGGCTGCGCAGCAGTTCGGGGTGCAGGCTGTTGTTGTGGACGACGTCGTAGTCGGAGGCCTCGAGGTGGTGGCGCAGACGTCGGAACGCCTCGTCTTCTGCTTCCCGCTGGCCCGGCGGGTAGGCGACGTCACTGGCGAAGGCGTCGAGACCTCGCCAATCCACGCCCGGGAACTCATACTCCGCGACATGTCCGTGAGAGCCACGGGCGGCGTAGAGGTCGACGTGGTGGCCGCGCCGACGCAGGTGGTCGACCAAGAGCCCGCAGAACGCCTCGAGCCCGCCGGCGTAGGGCTCGACGATGGGATGACGGGCCGGGGCGATGACCGCGATCTTCATGCCCGCCCCCTCTCCCCCGCCAACGCGGCGTAAAGCTGGCCGTGACGGAAGGTTACGTCGGGCACCGGCAGCGGTGGGACGGGCCCTGCGGCCAGGAGCTCACGCACCGCGCGAGCCGCGTCGGCGCCGTCACCGGCGCGGTAGGTCGCCACCGCCCGAGGGTCGTCGGCCTGGGAGGCGTAGCAGCCGCAGTCGGGCACGGCGACGCTCACGGACAGATCCCGGCACATGCGCATCCAGCCGGAGTGCGTGCCGCGGGTGTACGGCAGCACGACCACCGAGTGGGCGGCGATCGTGTCATGGAGTTCCTGGTCGTCCATCGGCTCGTGCCAATGGTCCACCGTCGTCTCGAGGGCGGGTGTGCGGGCGTCGGTGTGGGCGTACACCTCCGCGGGAACCCCGGCGGCGAGGTCACGGTAGAACCGCGGGTCAGCCACCACGTTGCCGCGCAACGATTTCAAAAACACCCCGGCCGACCCGGCGCGCCGGCGGGGTGCGACGGCGGCGGGGTCGGTGACGATGGGCGGGTGGTGGGTGACTTCGGCGGTGACGCCGTAGTCGTGGGCGATGCGGTCGGCGGCGGCGTGGGAGAGAGTGAAGACGTGGCGGGCGGCGGGCAGCAGGATCGCGAGTTGGGCGTGATAGTCGGTCTGGTCGACGAGGTGGGGGTTGTCCAGGTCGTGGGCGGTGAGCACGAGCGGGATGTCGCGGGCGGCGAGGAGGTCGACGAAGTCACGGGTGCGGGCCGGGCTGAGGTGTTCGAAGCCGAAGTGGAGGTGGACGAGGTCGACGTCGCGGGCGGGGTCGGTGTCCCAGAATTCGGGGTCGAGCGCGCGGTGGGGCCACCAGCGGGCGGGATCCGCGGGGTCGACGACGGGGTCTTTCAGGACGCGGGCGCCGGGGAGGTCGGCGTGGATGGCCTGCGGGTAGGGGTGTCCCGCAGGGATGGAGACCACGGTGGTAGTCAATGTGGCGTCCGCCTTTCCGTCGTGGATCCGAGATAACGTCCAATAAGACTATACTTATGTAGTGTGGGCGCTGTGTCAGAAAAAACATCGATGCAGGTCAATGCCCCTTCCGCCCAGGACGCGCCCGGGGACTCCGGTCGCCGACGGCATTACGGGGTGTTTTACGGACTGGAGCCCGCGCCGCCCGAGGACGGTCGCCCACTGCTGTTCGTGGTGGGCAATTGTCAAGCCGAGGCTACCCGGATTGTGCTGGCGTCGAGTGGGGCGGTGCGTTCTTTCCGCGTCCCGCCGGTGCACGAGTGGACGGCGTGGGATCTGACCCGGGCGCAGGAGCTGTTGCGGCGGGCGGATGTGCTGGTCACCCAGCCGATTCGAGATGATTACCGCGGCTTGGCGTGCGGGACGGGTCAGCTGGCCGGGTGGTTGCCGCCCACGGGGAGGGTGGTGGTGTACCCCGTGCTGCGTTTTGACGGGTTGATGCCGTATCAGGCGATCGTGCGCTCCCCCGCCGACCCGTCGTTGACCCCGCCGATGGTGCCGTACCACGATCTGCGCGTGTTGGCCGCCGCCGACCGAGGACAGACGGAGCCGGTGGAGGCGCGGCCGTCCGCCGCCGTGTTGCGTACGCTCGCGCACATGTCGGTCCAGCAATTACGCAGTCGGGAAACCGCCCACGGGGCGGTGGAGGTGTCCGAGCACGTGGCGTCGTGGCCGGTGTGGCACACGATCAACCACCCGGACAACGCCACGTTGGTCCAGATGGCCCGGCGCATCCTCGCCCGGATCGACCCGGCGGCCGTGGCGACGGTGACGGCGCCTGAGGACCGGGAGATGTTGGGCGGGCTGCGCGCCCCCGTCGACAAGCAGGCCGCGGCCGCGTTGGGCGTCGAGGCCCACGGCCGCGAGGAGTGGGACCCCGCGCACCCGGGATGGCAGGCGGCGCACCTGGATTTTTATGCCGCCCACCCCGAGGTGGTCGCGGCCGGAATGGCCCGGCACGCGCAGCGGCTGGCGCTGTTGGGGTTGAGCGCCGGATGAGGCTGACGCATGTGATCGCAGGACCCGCGGAACACGGAGTGACCGAGTACGCGCTGGCGTTGCGGGCGCACACCGGCGGGCGGGTGGCGCACCCGGGCGAGGAGCTCGCCGAGGGGCCCGTGCACGTGACCTTCACTGACCATCTTTTCGGCGCCGACCCGGACGCGGCGGTGGCCGCGGTGCTGACGCAGGTGGGAGATCGCCCGCTGAGCGTGTCTTTCCACGACGTGCCGCAAACGCAAGAAGGCGAGCGTCGTTTCGCCCGCCGTTCCCGGGCGTATCTGCGGCTGGCCGAAGCAGCGGATCTGGCGGTGGTCAACTCCCGGCACGAGGCCGAGTTTTTCACCACGGCTGGTATCGACGTCGCGGTGGTGCACCTGCCGCTGCCGGCGGCTCCGGCGCGGCGGGCGACCCCGCAGCCGGGCAGCGTCGGGATCCTCGGCTTCATTTACCCCGGCAAAGGGCACGCGGACGTGCTGGCCGCGGTACCGGAATTGACGGTCCGGGCCCTGGGCGGGTTTTCCGCCGGGCACGAACGGCTCTCCGAAGAGCTCAGTGGCCTGGAGGTCACCGGGTACCTCCCCGACGCGCAGCTGTGGGAGGAGATGGACCGGATTCATGTGCCGGTGTGCGCGCACCGGCATTTCTCGGCGTCGGGCTCATTGATGCGCTGGATCGCCGCCGGCCGACGGGTGTTGGTGCCGGACTCGCCGTATACCCGGGAGATCGCGGACCTGTGGCCGGGGCAGATCGTCCTCGTCGACGACTGGCGGGAGGCGATCCTGGCGGCGGCCGCCGACCCGGAATTCGCGGAGCCGGTCGTGGCCCCGACGGACTGGGGCTGGGTGGAGGTCTCCCGCCGGTGGAGAGAGCTGTGGGACGACGTTTTTCGCCCGTGGCTGCGCGGCAACCGCCGGCCCGTGCCCGAGGCACAAGCCCCGGCCGTGAGCGTCGTGATCCCCTACTTCAACGACCCTGCGGGCTTACGGGAGGTGCTCGCCGGGGTGGCCGCCTCTGATTTCGACGGCGAGGTGGAGGTGATCGTCGCGGACGACGGCTCCACCGTCCCGCCCGAGGTGACCTCTCCGCTGCCGGTGCGCGTGGTGCGCCAAGAAGACCGCGGATTCCGGGCGGCGGCGGCCCGCAACCTCGGGGCGGCGCACGCCCGTCACCCGGTAGTGGTGTTCCTCGACGGGGACACGGTCCCGGCGCCGGGGTACCTCTCCGCGGCGTCGCGGTGGGTGGCCGCGCAGGAGCGGGCGGTGGTCGTCGGCGCCCGGCGCCAAGACGGCGCCGAACCCGGGTGGCTGCGCGAGGCATGGGCGGACACCGATGATCTGGAGCGGGCGGACGAAACGTCGTGGCGCTTCGTGCTCTCCTCCGTGTTGACGTGTTCGGCACGGTTTTTCCACGAGATCGGAGGATTCGACGACAGCATGGTCGGTTACGGGGGCGAAGACTGGGAGTTCGGGTGGCGGGCCTGGAACGCCGGCGGGGTGTTCATCCATGAGCCGCAGGCCGTGGCGGCCCACCGCGAAGACGACTGGGCGGCGCGGCGGTCGGCCCACGACGGGCTCAGCGTAGCGGGGGTCGCGGAAAAGAACGCGGAATCACAGGCGTTGGCGCACCGGATCACGCATCCGATCGCCCGGCCGCCGGGCGTCGTGTTCAGCGACGCCGACGTCGTGGTCACCCTCGCGGAGGCGGTGACCGCGGCCGCACCGGGGGTGGCGGAGCGGGTGATCGTCTCCTGGCTCGGCGCCGGCGACACGCAGGTACGCGTGGCTGAGGCGGCCGGGATGTTCGCGGCGGATCCGCGGGTGGGGCCGCAGGCGCGGGGACGGGTGCGGGTGCATCTGCTGCACCCGGTGCTGGCCCCGGAAGATTTACCCGGGTTGATCGCCGCGGCGGAGTCGCTGGGCGGGGTGGCGGAGATCGTCGCCGACGGCGAGGTGGTCGCGACCGTCACCGCCCCGCGCGTGGTCGGCGACGACCCGGCGCGGATTGCGGTGCGCACGGAGCGCGTGTCCGGGCCGGTGCGGCTGGAACGGTGGTTCGCGCAGTGGTAAGCGCTTAGCTCGCGGCGGCTTCGTCCTGTTCGATCTCGGCGTTGAACTCCTGCTTGGAGGCCTGCCACTGGTCCTCGGTCATGCCGAGGCGCCAGTAGCCGGAGATGGACACGTCGGCCTTGGCCACCTCCCCCTCGATGAACAGGAAGCGGCGCATCTCCTTGATCATCTCGGCGACGCCGTGGATGAACCAGGACGTCTTTTTCTCCGGGTAACCGGCGGCGCGCACGGCGTCGCTGAGGGCGGAGCCGGCGACGTCGTCGGAACGGTGCACCCAGGTCAGCTCGACGGCGTCGTGCTGGGGCATCTCGAATTCTTCTTCGGGGCCGTCGACTTCCACGTAGGCGGAGGCCGTGGTGCCTTCCGGGAGCGTCTCGATCGCGGCGGCGATGGCCGGGCCGGCGGATTCGTCGCCGGCGAGGACGAAGTGCTCGTACTCGGCTTCGGGGTGCCAGGCGCCGCCGGGTCCGGAGAAACCGATCTTCTCCCCTACCTCGGCGTCACGGGCCCAGGGGGCGGCCAGGCCGGCGTCGCCGTGGATCACGAAGTCCAGCTCGAATTCGCCGGTGGCGGTGTCGACCCTGCGGAAGGTGTAGGTGCGCATGACGGGATGTTCCGCGCGCGGCTTGGTTTCCCGGATCGTGGGCAGGTCGTAGGGCCAGGCGTAGTCGGCGCCTTCCGGCACAAAGAGCAGTTTGATGTAGTGGTCGGTGTGCTCCAGCTCCCGGCCGATTAAGGCGGGGGCGTTGAGGCTCAGCCGCACCATGTTCGGGCTGAGCTGGTAACGACCGGTCACGGTCGCCTCATGTGCGGGGCGGGCGGGTCTCTTCGGCTTGGTCACGGTGGGTGGGGGTCCTTTCTCCTGCGTGTCGTGCGGTATCGCCGGGATGGTCACGGGGACGCGACAACACTTAAACTTTCACTCTTTAAGGTTAGGCTATCCTTTTATGTGCAGGAAAGAAAGGGGCGTCCGGAACGGGGCCTTCCCCGCCGGAGTCCACGCACCACTCAGAGTACTCGTCGACGAGCCGCTCCGGCCGCGCGGATGCCAGCACCACCACACCCGGATACTCGGCGAGCAACCCCTTGATCCGCGCCGCATCAGCGTCGTCCAAGGCGTCGTCGACGCCGTCCAGCATCAGCAACGGCGGATCCCCCAGCATCGCGCGGGCGATTTTGAGCAGCGTCACCTCCCGCACGGACCAGGGCCGGCCGCCGTTTTTCAGCTGCCGACGCAGCCCTGTACCGTCGGCGTCCGCCTTCTCCCCCAGCCCCACCCGGTGCAACGCCCGGCGACGCGCCGCCTCCGGCGCGTCCGGCACCCGGTAGCTGAGCAAACGTCCCACGCTCCCGCGCTCCACGGGCGCATGCGCCGAAGCGACGCCCGCCAGGGCGCGGCGCACCTTGTCCGGGGCCACACCGTAGTCGTAGCCGTCGACGACGATCACCCCCGCCGCGCGCACCGCCCCGCACTCCCGCAGCACGGAACGGACCCGATGCGGGTCCCTCGCCGTGACATGCAGCCGAGCGCCGGGACGGGCCACGAGCTCAGCCACCGCCGCCCCGTCGACCTTCAACCCGGCGATGCGCACACCCCGGGGACGGTCGTGGCCGCCCACAGACAACTTTCCAGGGTGCTGTTCGCGCCACCGGCGGGCGCGTTCGCGTTCCGCCTCCTTCAATTGCTCCGCCTGATGCAGCAGCGGCGCGAGGATACGGGCCGCGGCGCGGTAGTTCTGCCGGTATTCCACCACCCGGCCCACCTCAGTGACCGGAGCGGCCAGCACCCCCAGCAGGGTCAACGTCGAGGCCACCTGCGACGCGTCCGCCATTCCCGCCGCCGACGCCAGCACGACCGCCACGGTGCAGGAGGTCGCCGCCGTGGCGGTCAGCGCGCGCATGAGCCCCGCCACCCACGCCCGGTCGACGGCGGCGTCGACGACCCGGCCCGACGCACGGTCAAGGGCATTGAGTTCCCGGGCCACCGCGCCCGCCTGCCGGACCGACTCGCCCGCCACCACCGTGTCCGCGATGTGCGCCGACAACCGGCCGCGCCGCTTACGCAGGGCACGCGCGCGGCGCAGAGTCACTTTCGCCAACAGCGGAAGCACCGCCGCCACCGCGGCCAGCGGCACGGCCACGGCCAGACCGACCCGCCAATTCCCGGCCAGCAGCGCAGCCAGCACAATGGCGATCAACGGCACGCCGGTGACCAGCGGAACGATGCCCGCCGCCACCCAATTGCGCACCGCCGACAAGTCGTTGCTGGCGCGCGTGACCGTCACCCCCAGCGAACCCGCATACCCCGGGGCCGCCACGGCCGCGGCCACCAGCCGGCGGCGCTGTTCGAAGACGTAATCCTGGCCGGTCTGCTCCGCCAGCACCCGCTCCATCCACCGCGCCAGCCCCAGCCCGCCCGCGGACGCCGCCAGCACCGCCATGTCCCAGCGGTCGCTGTGGATCTCCGGGGACAACAGTGCGGCGACGGTCGCGGCCATCAGCAGCGCCAACGCCGCCTGCACCGCCCCCAACACCCCGAGCCCCGTCAACGACAGGCGCCGCCGCCCCGCCCAGACGGCCGGCATCTTTTCGGCGGCCACGGTTAGCGCACCGACAGACCGGCGGCCACAGCCGGGTCCGTCAGATCGAAGGTGCCGATAACCGGCACCCCCAGTCGCCCCAGCACCTCCTCGGCTTCCCGGGCGGCCAGCGGAGAAGACGTCATCACCCCGGAGGCGCAACCGACCTCAAGCCCGGCGTCCTGCAGTGCCTGGACCCCGGCCCGGGCTCCGAGGGCGTCGACGGCCGCGAAGACGACCGTGTCCACGCAGCCCTGGAAGAGTTCGTCGCGCAGCAGCCGGAAGGTTTCCTCCTGGTAGACGCCGTCGGCGATCTCCACGAGCACGGTGTCGTTGCCGTGGGAGAGCGCTTCGATCATGTTGACCGTCAACGCCCGGACGGACTCGAAGTCCTGCCGAAAGGTGGTGGCGTAGCCGAAGTCGGTGAAATCGATGACCTCGTTCGCGCCGGCGTCGTGGTAGTGCATCCGGTCGTTGCCCGCGCCGGTGCCGGTGATCTTGCCGGCGCCGACGGTGCGCCCCGCGGCGCTCAGCCCGTTGATCAGGCAGCTCATGACGGTGGATTTGCCGGAGTTCATGGAGGTTCCCAGCACGGCGATGATCTCTGGCCGCGAGCTCGACGCGGCGGGCGCGGCCGTGACCGGGGCGTTGACGTGCGGGGCGTCGTCAAGCAGGTTAACCGCCGTCTCGCCGCGGACCAGCAAGCCGAGCGGCTCAATGACCGTCGGGCCGATGATCTTGGAGTGCCACTCGGTGACCGTGCCCGCGACGCCGCCCGCGGCCACCAGATGACAGTGATCCAAGGACTCCGGCACATGCGCGAGGAACTGGTCGGCGGCATAGCGGTGACCGTAGGCCAGCACGATGAGCGCGCCGGGATACAGGATCGCCTTGCGGGAGGTCTCCGTCTCGACGCGTTTATGGTTGACGATCTCCGCGACACGGGCGACGACCACGTCACCGGCCCGCGGGACGACGTCCGCACCGGCGAGCAGAGCGTAGTCGCCCGCGCACCGGTCCACCTCCCCGGAGACGAAACGGGTCGTGTAGGAAAACTGCAGGCGCCGCGGCAGCGGCAGCAGGCGACGCGGGCCCCGGGCGGCCGCGGCGGGGAGCAGTTCGGCCGGTGCGGGGGCGGTGAGAGTGGCGGTCATGGGGGAAGTTCCTTCCGGACAATGGGCAAAGGAGACGACGTGGTCGCTCGGTGACTGCTTCCATCTTCCGGACCGTGCGTGAAGCCGCAGTGAAACAAGCGTGAAAGAACGCTCATCTTCTCGCGCGCCCGTTGTCAGCACACGAAAAACCGCCCGGGACGGACGCCGTCAGCGACCTTCCCGGGCGGGTGAACCGTAAGTTCTCTACTTCTTCTGGCCGGCCTCGAAGGCCGCGCCCACGTGGTAAAGACGGTCGTCCTTGAACGCCGGCGCCATGATCTGCAGACCGACGGGCAAGTTGTCGTCGGCGGCGAAACCGTTGGGCACGGACATGCCGCACAGGCCCGCCAGGTTCAGCGGCAGGGTGCACAGGTCGAAGTTGTACATCTCCAGCGGGTCGTCGTTCTTCTCGCCCAGCTTGAAGGCCGTGGTCGGGGTCGTCGGGGAAACCAGCACGTCGACGGACTCGAAGGCCGTGGCGAAGTCCTGCGCCACCAGCGTACGCACGCGCTGCGCCTGCAGGTAGTAGGCGTCGTAGTAGCCGACCGACAGGGCGTAGGTGCCCAGGATGATGCGGCGCTTGACCTCGGGGCCGAAACCCTCCGCACGCGACATGGCCATGACCTCGTCCGCGGAACGGGTGCCGTCGTCGCCGACGCGCAGACCGTAACGCATGCCGTCGAAACGGGCCATGTTGGAGGAAACCTCGCTGGGCATGATCAGGTAATACGCCGCCAACGCGTCGTCGAAGTGCGGGCAGTCCACGTCGACGATCTCGGCGCCCTGGGCGACGAGCTGGTCGAGCGCGGCATGGTAGCGCTCCATGACGCCGTCCTGCCAGCCATCACGGTCGAACTGCTTGATGCGTCCGACGCGCACGCCCTTCAGGTCGCCGTCGGCGCCCTTCTTGGCGGCGGCCACCAGGTCCGGGACCTCGACGTCGACGCTGGTGGCGTCGAACTCGTCCGGCCCGGCGATCAGCTGGTGCAGCAGCGCGGTGTCCAGCACGGTGCGTGCGGTCGGGCCGCCCTGGTCCAGGGAGGAGGCCGCGGCGATCACGCCGTAGCGGGAAATGGTGCCGTAGGTCGGCTTCACGCCGACGGTGTTGGTCAACGCGGCCGGCTGGCGGATCGAGCCGCCCGTGTCCGTGCCGATGCCCAGCGGAGCCATCCCGGCGGCCAACGCCGCAGAGGTGCCGCCGCCGGAACCGCCCGGCGTGCGCTCCAGGTCATAGGGGTTGCGGGTCGGGCCGAAGGCGGAGTTTTCCGTCGAGGAGCCCATGGCAAACTCGTCCAGGTTGGTCTTGCCCAGGATCGGGATGCCGGCCTCGCGCAACTTGAGGGTGACCGTGGCGTCGTACGGGCTGGTCCAGCCTTCGAGCATCTTGGAGGCGGCCGTGGTCGGCGCGTCCGTGGTGGTGAACAGGTCCTTCAACGCCACCGGCACGCCCGCCAGCGGGGAGGCCGGTTGCTCACCGGCGTCGAGGGCCGCGTCGACGGCCTCGGCGGTGGCCAGCGCCTGCTCCGCCCCCACGTACAGGAAGGCGTTGAGGTCGCCGTCGACCTCCGCGATGCGGTCCAGGTGCGCCTGGACGACCTCGCGGGAGGTGACCTCGCGGGAGTGGATCTTCTCCGCCAGTTCAGCGGCGGTCAGCGACGTCAGACCGGATTCCGGGACAATGTGCTTCGTCATGGTTTAGTCCTGCTCCCCCAAAATCTGCGGGACAGCGAAACGCTGCTCCTCGACGGACGGCGCCTGATCGAGCGCCTGCTCGGCGGTCAGGGTCTTGACGACCTTGTCCTCCCGCATGGCGGTCATGATCGAGTGCGGGTGGCTCATCGGCTCCACCCCGTCGGCGTCGACTTTCCGCACGGTGGACACCGTGTCGATGATGTCGTCGATCTGGCTGGCGAAATGCTTCAGCTCATCCTCGCTGAGCGCCAGGCGGGACAGCTTGGCCAGGTGTGACACCTGGTCACGCGAAAATTCAGGCACGTGAAAATTCCTTTGCGCGTATCGTGGGTTATCTGCGTTCATGGTACGCCACCCCCGCCCCGCCGGAATGTTGCGGTCCAACTAGCGCACCCCGAGGCGCGCATGCGTTAACGTGGTTTCTATCATAAATGAGATCGAATTCAGTCTAGGCCACATCACCGGCCACAGGAGCGTGATCCCCGACCCATGTCGTACCTCATCCGTGTGATGCTCCCCGACGCTCCCGGCCAGCTCGGCTCCCTCGCCCAAGCCTTCGGGTCCGTCGGCGGCAACATCCAGTCGGTCGACATCGTCGAAACCTCCCCCAATGACACCGTCATGGACGACATCGTCGTGACCTTACCGCCCGGCCGCATGGCCGACGAGCTGATCACCGCGGCGAACACCGTGCCGGGCGTCATCGTCGATTCCATCCGCCCCTTTGCGGGCCGGGTGGACCGCCGCGGCCAGATCGAGATGCTCGCCCGCGTGGCCGCCTCCTCCCACAACCAGGCCCGCGCCCTGGAGGAACTGGTCAAGGTCATTCCGGCCTCCATGACCGCTTCCTGGGCGATCATCCTGCGTTCCGGGCCACCGGTCAGCCGCGTCGCGGCCTCTCAGGCTGCCCCCTCCGACGACGGCACCGCCCCCGAGCTCATCGACGTGGACCACGCCCGCATCCTGCACCCCGACTCCGAGGACTGGATCCCCGAGTCCTGGAGCGTTTTGGAGTCGACCCTGGTGGCTACCCCGCTGCGCAGCACCGACATGACCATGATCGTGGCGCGCGTCGGCGGCCCGGATTTCCTCGCCAGCGAAGTCGAGCACCTCGGCGCCCTGGGCTCCATCGTCGGCGAGCTGGTACGCCCGAAAGCCTAGCCGCCTCGCCCGAGGGATTTTCGCCCTCAGGCCTCGCCGGTCTCCAACAGATGCAGGAACCCCGCCTCGTCCAACACCGGCACGCCCAAGTCGCGCGCCTTGGTTTCCTTTGACCCGGCGTTCTCCCCGGCGACGACGTAGCTGGTCTTTTTCGACACGGAACCGGAGGCCTTGCCTCCGCGGGAGAGGATCGCCTCTTTCGCCTCATCCCTGTTGAAGCCCTCCAGCGTGCCCGTCACCACCACGGTCAGCCCCTCCAGGGTCTGTTCCGCACGGTCGGCGGCGTCGTCGACCATCGTCACGCCGGCGGCGGCCCACGCGTCGACGATGTGTCGGTGCCACTCCACCGTGAACCACTCCTTGAAGCTCTCGGCGATCACCCCGCCCACCCCGTCGGTCTCCGCCAGGTCCTCGACGGGGGCGTCGATGAGCTCCGGCAAGGACCGGTAGCGGGCGGCCAGCGCGCGCGCCGCGGAGGGACCGACGTGGCGGATGGACAACGCGACGATCACGCGCCACAGGTCCGTGGTCCGCGCGGTCTCCAGGTTCGCCAGCAATTTCTTGCCGGCCGCGTTCACCTTGCCCGTGGTCGTGGTGTAGACCTCGGAGGCGGTCAGCTTCTCCTCCGTCAGATCGAACAGCTGCGATTCGTCGGTGAGGATGCCGGTACGGATCAGGTCCTGGGCGCCCTTCTCCCCCAGCGCCTCGATGTCGAAGCCGCCGCGACCGGCCAGATACGTCAGACGCGCGGACAGCTGCGCCGGACAGCTGCGGGTGTTGGGGCACCGCCAATCGGCGTCGCCCTCCTTCTGCGGCGCCAGGCGCGTGCCGCAGGACGGGCACAGCGTCGGGAAGATGAACTCGCGTTCCGTGCCGTCGCGTTTGTCCGCCACCGGACCGAGCACCTCAGGGATGATCTCGCCGGCCTTGCGGATGACGACGGTGTCGCCGATGAGCACGCCCTTGCGCGCGACCTCCGTCTGGTTGTGCAGCGTGGCCATCGACACCGTCGAACCCGCGACGAAGACCGGGGTCATCACCGCGAACGGGGTCACCCGCCCGGTGCGGCCGACGCCGACCTGGATGTCCAGCAGCTCGGTGGTGACCTCCTCCGGCGGGTACTTGTACGCGATCGCCCACCGCGGGGCCCGCGAGGTCGCGCCGTAACCGCGCTGTTCGGACAACGCGTCGACTTTGACCACCAGGCCGTCCATCTCATGGATGGCGTCGTGGCGGTGGCGCTCCCAGTACTCGACCCGCTCGATGATCTCGTCGACGGTCTCCACCCGGCGCGTGTACTCGGAGACCGGCAGCCCCCAGGCCGCCATTGCTTCGTAGGCCTCCTGCTGGGTGGCGGGCGCGAAGCCTTCGCGGGCTCCGAGGCCGTGGGCGATGAAGCGCAGGCCGCGCTTCTTCACGTCGTCGGGGTTTTTCTGGCGCAGGCCGCCGGCGGCGGTGTTGCGGGGGTTGGCGAAGGGTTTGCCGCCGGCGGCGATGCGCGCTTCATTCAGCGCCGGGAAGTCCTCGGGGCGGATGAACACTTCGCCGCGGATTTCGACGAGTTCCGGGGCGTCGCCGTGCAGTTGGTGGGGAATGTCGTCGATGACGCGCGCGTTGGCGGTGATGTCCTCGCCGATGCGTCCGTCGCCGCGAGTGGCCGCGCGCTCGAGTGCGCCGTTGCGGTAGATCAGGTCGATGGAGACGCCGTCGACCTTCAGCTCGGTCAGATAGGCCGTGGCCGGGGTGCGGGCCAGCCAGTCGCGCATCTCCTCGAGGCTGAACACGTTGTCCAGGCTCATCATGCGTTCTAGGTGTTCGACGTTGTCGAAGGTGCTGCTCGCCAGTGCGGGGGCACCGACTTCCTGGGTGGGGCTGTCCGGCACGGCGAGCGCCGGGTAGTCGGCCTCCAGGTCCAGCAGCCGCTGAAAGAGGGCGTCGAAGTCGGCGTCGGGGATCTCCGGGGCGCCGTTGTAGTACAGGTCGCGGTGGTGGCGGATTTCCTGCGCCAGCTCGTCCCAGCGGCCGCGGACCTCGGGGGTCGGTTCGGCTGCGGCGGGCGTGGGGTCGGTCAGATCATTCGGCTCAGTCACCCGTCCGATTCTAGCTAGGGGTGCAGGGCGGGGCCGATAGTGTTCCAGGCCCGGTTCAGCGCCGCGGTGAAGTTGGGCCAGTTGTGCACTCCGTCCGGCCGAATCTCGACCTGCTGGTGGGTCATGCCGGCCTCACGCATGGCGTCGTCGAGTTCCCGGGTGCAGCTTTCCGCGCCCCATTCCAGGGCCATGCCGTTGACCATGCCGGCGAATTGGCGCTCGGCGAAGTACTCCAGCTCCTCCTCGGTGAACGCGCCCTGCGAGGCGGAGAGATAGACCGCGGTGCCTGCGAGCCCGGAGGGGTCGGCGGCGACGTTGTAGCGGTCCCAGTTGGCGGCTCCGCTCGGGCCGTAGAGGTTGACCAGGGCGCCGCCGGCGCCGTTGACGATGTGGTGCGCCATGAGTCGGCCGGCGGGCGAGGTCGTCGAGTAGCACCCGGAGATCCCGGCCACGGCGTCGTAGAAACCGGGGTTGGCGTTGGCTAGGGCCACTGCCCCGCTGGCGCCCATCGACAACCCGGCGATGCCGCGCTTGCCGTTGTGGTGGAAGGCGTCGTGGTTTTCCAGCAGCGGCGGCAGCTCGCGGGTGAGGAAAGTCTCCCACTGGTTTTGCCCGAGCACCGGGTCGTTGGCGTACCAGTCGACGTACATCGACGCTCCGGCGCCGGTGGGCATGACCAGGGTGACGTCGTTGAAGGCGGGGTTGTCGTGGACGCGTGACTGGTGCAGCCAGCCGGAGTCCGCCGGGGCGTCGACGCCGTCGAGGAGATAGAGCATCGGGGCCGGGCCGGGGCCGGCGGCCGGGGCGACCTGCACGTCGACGTGCCTGCCCATCGCCGGCGAATCGATGGTCCAGCGCTGCACGCCGGCATGGTTCGGATCAGCGTTGACGTCGACCACTGCGGGGGTTGCGTCGGGGTCGATGGCCGGCCGCTGCCCGATGGGGCCGCTGGAGAGTGGGCCGACGGGCATGTTGGTGGAGCCGAGCACCTCGACGGAGCTGAGCGCCGCGTCCGTCGAGCCGCCGGTGGGCCAGGACGACTGCGAGGATTCGGCGATCACCTCCGGGGAGACGGCGTCGGCCGACTGTTGGACGGGGTTGGCTCCGGCTCCCGGCGGAAACGCCGTCGTCAAGGCGATCGCCGCGGCCGCTACCAGCGTCGCCGGGGTCTTTGTCCACGTACCGATGTCCACAAAACTCCCTTTCACATGCTGTTATGAGTTCTGACAATAGCGCGTCGTGCCGGAGGCGCGAAGCCGTGCGTCAGCTCAACACCGGTTCGACGTGTCGCCAGGCCGGTTTGATGGCCTCGTTGAACGTCGGCCAGAAGTGCATGCCCTCGCGCTGGACCTCCACCTTCTGGTGATCCATGCCGGCGTCTTTCAGGGCGGCGTCGAAGTCCATGGTGCAGCTGTGCGAGCCTTGCTCCAGCACCATGGCATAGAGTGCGACGTCGGGCCCGTACGGCGAGAAGAACTCCTCGTCGGCCGCCGAGGCCGCCCCTTCGGAGGCGGACAGGTACACGGCCATGTCCCGCAGCCCGCTGGGATCCGACTGCACGTCGTAGGCGACGCGCCTGCCCAGCTCCGCCGGGCCGTAGAGGTTGTCCAGCGATCCGCCGCGGGTCTCGACGATGTTGCGCACCATGACCTCGCCGATCTGCGAGGTCGTGGAATAACACCCGGAGATGCCGAACACGGCGTCGTAGAGCTCCGGGTTACGGTTGGCCAGGGTCACCGCGCCGAACGCCCCCATGGACAGCCCGCCGATGCCGCGCTTGCCGTTGTGGTGGAAGGCGTCGTGATTTTCCAGCAGGGGCGGCAATTCCTCGGTGAGGAAGGTCTCCCACTTGTTGCGGCCCAGCGCGGGGTCATCGGCGTACCAGTCGAGGTAGAGCGAGGCCGGCGCTTCGGTGGGCATCACCAGGGTGACGTGTTCGTCGGTGAAGCGTCGGTGCACTTGCGCTTCCGTCATCCATTCGGAGTCCGCGGCGGCGTCGACGCCGTCGAGCAGGTACAACATGGGCGCGGGCCTGTCGAGGTCCTTTGCGGGCACGATCTGCAGTTCGACGACGCGGCTCATCGCCGGCGAGGCGACGTACCAGCGCTGCACGCCGGGGCGGTGGCTGTCGTCGATCTTGACGACGGCGGGCTGGGCCAACGCGCCGACCTTCGGGTCCAGGGCGATCGGGAAGTCCGAGTTCCGGGTCAGGCCGCCCACGACGTTCTCGGACGATCCGGCCGCGTCGACGGCGTCGACCAGCAGGTCCAAGGAATGCCCACTGGACAAGGGCGAGCGGGAGGATTCGAGGACGGCCGTGCGCTTGACGTCCTCGGACGATTCACTGGCCCCCGCCACCGCCGGGAACATAGCCATCATCGCTGCCGTCGCCGCCGCCAGAACGCGCGTGCTGGTTGTTTTCACTGACCCTCCATCTTCTTGCCGCCCGATCTCCCAGTGGTCCCGGCGTTTCCGCGGGATCACCTTAGTGCAGACAGTTTCTGTTCAGGAATGCGTCAGTACAACCCGTCCTTGATGTGCTCCCAGGCGGGGGCGAGCTGGGCCGCGAACATCGCCCAGTCATGGGCGCCCTCATCCAGGAAGACCACCTCCTGGTGATCCATCCCCGCCCGACCCATGGCCGCGTCCAGATCACGGGTGCAGCTGTTTGCGCCTTGCTCCAGAATGACGCCGAGCGCCATGCCCAGCGCGTCGTCGCCGTAGTGTTCTTCGTCGCCCGCACTGACTGCGCCCGTGGTGGCGGAGAGGTAGACCTCCATGTCCCGCAGCCCTTCTGGCCTGTTGACGACGTCGTAACGCTCGCGCAGTCCAGAGCTGTCCGGGCCGTAGAGGTTGGCGGAGTCCCCGCCGCGGGATTCGACGGTGCCGTGGGCCATCATCCGTCCCGCCGGCGACGTCGTCGAGTAGCAGCCGGAGATGCCGAAGACGGCGTCGAAGACCTCGGGGTTGGCGTTGGCCAGCGCCACGGCGCCGCTGGCGCCCATCGACAATCCGCCGACGCCGAACTTCCCGTTGTGGTTGGGTACCTCCTCGGCGAGCAGGGGCGGCAGTTCTGTGGCGATGAGGCTTTCCCACTTGTTACGGCCTAGGCCAGGATCATCGTTGTGCCAGTCGACGAACATCGAGCCGCGGGCCTCGGTGGGCATGACCACGGTGACGTTGTCGCCGACGAAGGCCCCCTCGAGGTCGGCGTGGCTGACCCAACCGGAGTTGCGCGGCGCGCTGAGCCCGTCCAGCAGAAAGAGGATCGGGGAGGGCTCGTCGGGGTCCGCGGCGGGCAGCACTTGCAGCTCGACGGTGCGGGCCATGGCAGGTGATTCGACGAACCACCGATCAACCCCCGGTCGGTCTTCTTTCTCAATGTCGGCGATCGCCGGCTTGTCGTAGGACTCGCCGAACGGACGCGGGTAGGCGTCATTGACCTCGACGAGGTCTTCCGGCACGGGGAATTCACTGGACCCGATCGCGTCGACCGAGCTGAGCGCGACGTCGATGGAGGAGCCGCCGGACAGCGGCGAGCGCGAGGACCCGGCGACGACGTCGGAGGCGGAACTCGCCTCGGCGTCGTTGTCCTGCGCGTGTGCGAGGACGGGTGACGCCAGCGTGGCGGCCAGCGCCAGTGACGCGATCGACGCCGCAGTGCGACGGACAGTGGCGGGGTTTTTCAAGGCAAGCTCCATTGCGTCCGGAAAGGTCGAACCGGTGGGCGACATGATATCAACGGGATATTTTAGTGGATACACAGTTTCCCCACGAATCTACCGAACGTGCGTTCCCCTACCGTCCCCGCCGACGCAGGCGGCGTCAACTCCGGTGACTAGGGTTGTGCACATGACTAGCCCCGCCGCCCCGACTTTCGACGCCTCGCGCATGCTGTCCTTCGACCTGGAGACCACCTCCGCCAATCCGATGGAAGCCAGGATCGTGACCTCCGCGCTGGTGACCATCGACGGCTCATCCTCCGACCCTTACGAGATGCTGGCTGACCCGGGCGTGGAGATCCCGGAGGAAGCGGCCAAGATCCACGGCATCACCACCGAAAAAGCCCGCGCCGAGGGCCGCCCGCACGACGACGTGCTGGCGGAGACCGTCCGCCGCATCAAGGAAGGGTGGGAGAAGGGGCTGACGTTGGTGGTCTACAACGCCTCCTACGACCTGACGATCCTGCGGCAGCTGACCGGGGACTTCACCGTCACCGGGCCAGTGTTCGACCCGTACGTCATCGACAAAGCCAAAGACCGCTACCGCAAGGGCAAGCGCACGCTCACGGACGTCAGCGCGTTCTACGGCGTGTCGTTGGACAACGCGCATGAGGCGACCGCCGACGCGCTGGCCGCCGCACGCGTGGCCTGGAAACAGGTGAACAAGGCCTTCCCCGAGCTGAAGACGATGAACACCGACGAACTCATGGAGTTTCAGGCGGTCAGCTACTACGAGATGCAGGTGGACCTGAAGAAATACCTGGACTCCCGCGGCCGTGACACCAGCGACCTGAACACCTCCTGGCCGATGCAGGGGTGACCCGGCGCGATCGCCTCCCTGCGTGCGGCGCCGGGCGCAGCTAATCTGACACCCGTGATCTCCGCCAAGACCCTGCGCCGTATTCTGCTGACCGGAACGGTCGGTTACTTCTCGCTGGCGCTGCTCGCCCGCCGGCTGTTTCGCCCCATCCGGCTCGGTTCCCCGGCCACGGGTCACCGGGAGCTCGCGAAACGCCTGGCGGAGCTGGTTCCGGACGGCACGCGCAACGTCACCGCTTTTCATCTGGCCGACGGGAAGGTGCGCTTCGCCGGCCTAGGCTTCGATGAGCACACCTGCGTGGAGCTCGGTTCGGTGACGAAGGTGTTCACTGCGCAGCTGCTGGCGGAATCAGGGATTGATCCGGATTCGATCGCGGTGCGCGACCTCACTTTCCGCGAACTCGCCGAGCACACCTCCGGCCTGCCGCGAATGCACGCCACCTCCTGGCGCCACGGCGTGGCCTGGGCGTTTTTCGGCGTCAACCCAGATCGGTGGGTCGGCGCCGGGGAACTGCTGGCTGCCGCGGAGAACGCCGATCTGACTGGCCGGGGCACGCAAGCGTATTCCAACTTCGGGGTCAGCGTCTTAGGTGAGGTCCTCGCCCGTCGCCACCGGGTGAGCTACGCCGAGTTGCTGTGCACCCGGCTGTGCCGACCGCTGGGGATGACGGCCACCGGGCTGGGCACTGCTGACGCCCAGCCCCGCGGGGTGTCTGTGTTCGGTCATGAGGTGGCCGCCTACGTGGACGACGGTTACGCCCCGTGCGGTGCGATCCGCAGCACGGCCGCAGACATGGCGGTGTTTGTGCGGCATCTCTTCGCGCACGGGCTGCCCGACTACACGTGGCAGGCCGCCACCACCTCCGAGGGCTACACTTTGCGGTGGCACAACGGTGCGACGACCGGGTTCCGGTCGGTGCTGGTGCTGGATCCGGAGCGGGAGGAAGCGGTGTTCCTCACCACCGACTCCGCCGCCCCGGGCGAAGGTTTCGAACGCGCCGCGCTCACCCTGTTGGGCGGGGGTTGATCACAGATCCCCGGCGTCACGCTCCAGCATGCCGGCGACCGCGGTGGCCATCCGGTAGGCGTCGGCGGCGGCCAGCACGTCGGCGTCGACCAACGTGTCGGTCTCCGTCGGGTGCACGTCGATCGCGGATGTCAGCAGCTGGCGCGGCAGGCCGAGTTCGTCGAAGAATTTCGCCACGGCCACCGCCTTGGCCCGGGGCACCTCCCCCAGTTCGTCGATCTCGTCGCTGGCGGCGGTGATGCCCACCCCAATGCGTTGACCGGCGGTGAGCAGCTGGCCGAAGGCGTCCAGATCGGCGGTGCCGCGCACCTTCTCCAGGGTCAGCTGCACGGTGTCCGCCCCGCTGAGTGCCGCGGCTTCCCAGTCGACTCGCTGCCCGGTGAGGTTGAGCAGGGTGGTCCCGGCCGTCAGCTGTTCCACGACGTGGGCGAGTCTTTCACCGGCGTCCTTCGGGTGCACGGCACGGATTTCATCCAGCTCACTGGTGCCGGGCAAACGACCCGCGGTCACCGTCGCCAACCGCGGTTCGTCGATCTGCACGTCGATCTGCTCGAGGGGCAGGTCGAAGCGCGTGGCCAGGTCGGCGACATGGGTGTTGACGCCTTCGATCAGCGCCTCCGTCACGTCGTGCAGGGCGCCGCGGTCGGTGAGCACCCGGTGTCCGTTGCTCAGCTCGACGTCGGCGGTCAACGTCCACGGCCCCACGACCTGTGTTTTCAGCCGCGTCGGGCGGGAGCCCCACATCCCCTCCAGTTCGTCGAGGTCACGTTCGATCCGGTCCCAGGACGCGCGGGTGAGCAGTTGCGGGCGCGGGGTCATGATCCAGGAACGCGGGCCGCGGTCCACGGTGAGCATCTCCCCCAGCAGCGCGGCGGTGCGCCCGACCGCGTCGGAGCCCAGGCCGCGGGTCGGCAGCTGCGGCAGGTGCGGGTGGTCGCCCGTCTCGCTGAAGATCACGTCGGCGGCCTCGCTGAGAGAGGTGCCGGGGAAAGGTCCGAGTCCGTACGCGTTGGTCATGGCCACACAGTTTAAGCGGTGGCGCAGATCGTGCCGGAACCCAGCACGATGTCGCCGAGGTCGTCCTCGGCGGGCAGGTACAGCACCGCGGCCTGGCCGCGGGCGACGCCCTCGAGCGGCTCCGTCAGTTCGAGGACCATGCGGTCGTCGTCGCGGCTGACCCGGGCGCGGCAGGCGGCGACCGACCCATGGGCCCGGACCTGCACGTCGCAGTCGAACTCGCCGTCCATCGCCGGGTGCAGGAACTTCAGCCGGTCGGCCTCGATGCGGGTGACCGCCAGCGCCGCACGGGGCCCGACGGTCACGGTGCCGGTGTCGGCGTCGATGTCGGTGACGTAGCGCGGGCGACCGTCTGCCGCGGGGGCCTTGATGTCCAGCCCCTTGCGCTGGCCGATGGTGTAGTTCCAGGCGCCGTCGTGCTGCTTGAGCTCCGTGCCGTCCTGGTCGACGATCATGCCCGGGCGCAACCCGATGCGCGCACCCAAGAAGGCCTGGGTGTTGCCGTCGGGGATGAAACAGATGTCGTAGGAGTCGGGCTTGCCGGCCGTCGAGAAGCCGTGGGCGGCCGCTTCCTCGCGGATCTGCGGCTTCTCGGTGTCGCCGACGGGGAACAGGCAGTGATCGAGCTCGTGCTTTTCCAGCACGCCCAGGACATACGACTGGTCCTTCTTCTCGTCTAAGGACCGGCGCAGGTAGCCGTCCTCGTCGATGATGGCGTAGTGGCCGGTGGCCACCGCGTCGAAGCCCAGCGCGATGCCGCGCTCTAAGAGGGCGGCGAACTTGATCTTCTCGTTGCAGCGCAGGCACGGGTTCGGGGTTTCGCCCACGGCGTAGGAGTCGACGAAATCGTCGATGACGTCTTCTTTGAACCGGTCCGAGAAGTCCCACACGTAAAAGGGGATGCCCAGCTTGTCGCACACGCGACGGGCGTCCGCGGAGTCCTCGAGCGAGCAGCAGCCGCGCGCGGTTTCCCGGGTCTGCTGGGCGTCGCGGGACAACGCCAGGTGCACGCCGATGACCTCGTGGCCCGCCTCGACGGCGCGGGCGGCGGCGACGGAGGAATCCACTCCCCCGCTCATGGCTGCCAATACTCGCATGTGTTGTGCGCTCCTTGCTCGTTGAGTCCCTCACACGCTAGCGCCTGAGGCCCGTGTGCAGAAAATCCTTCCTCATCACCCAACGCTCCAGGTGCGGGCAGTATTCCGCTACGGTGAGCCGACATGGGAAGAAAGCGTGCACAGGCCGTGAACACGGCCTCCTCCATCATCGGCAACTACGAGATCTCCACGGGCAAGGCGGAGGTCGTCGCCGACGAGTTCCGCTCCGACGCGTATGTCCTCTACGTCAACGGGGTGCCGTCCTCGCACGTGTCGATCGGCCGGCCGCGGGACCTGGACTTCGAGTACATGCGGTGGCTCGCCGCCGCGATCGAGCACTTCGTCGACGCCCACCTCGATCCCGCCCGGTTACGCGTGACGCACCTGGGCGGGGCGGCGTGCACGATGGCGCGTTACTTCGCGGACGTCTGGCCCGAGTCGCGCCACACCGTCGTCGAGCTGGACGACAAGCTCGCGTCCTATGTGCGCGAGTGGTTCGACATCCCGCGCGCGCCGACGGTCAAGATCCGCGTCGGCGAGGCCCGCCGGGTCACCGACTCCTTCAAACCGGCCACCCGGGACGTCATCATCCGCGACGTCTTCGCCGGGGAGACGACCCCGGAGAGCCTGACGACGCTGGAATTTTTCCGCTCCGCGCACTCCTCGCTGGCGCCGGGCGGGCTGTACGCCGCCAACTGCGGCGACCGCTCGGATCTACGGTTGGCCAAGGCGGAGCTGGCCGGCATGGCGCAAGTCTTCGAGCACGTGGCGGTCATCTCTGATCCGGCGATGCTCAAGGGGCGCCGCTACGGCAACATCATCCTGCTCGGCTCGGACACCCCGTTGCCGGCCGAGGGCTCGGCGGAGGCCGCCGCCCTGGCCAAGCCGCTGTTGGCGGGCGCGGTGCCGGCGCAGTACAAGGACGAGCGCTGGACCCGGGAGTTCTTCTCCGGGGCGAATGCGCTGGTCGACGAGGACTAGCGTGGGCCGGGTCGTATGGCGCATCGACCCGTCGAGAAATACGAGGCGTCGGAAAACGTCACTCTTTGTGTCTTGGCGCGCCTTTATTTCCCCAGGTGGTGAAGGTCAAGGAGCAGGCGGGCGGGTGAATTTTCCGACCCGTCGTATTTTCTGACGTGAAACGTCAACCACGGCGTCACCGCGAAGCATGGCTGCAGGCAGTGTCTCGGCACCGCTTATTCCCCACTGCGTGCCGATTCACTGCCGTCTGCGAGTCCCTACCGCAACCCGGCGTTGCGCGCCTTGCCCACCACGTCGGCGATGTGGGCCGCGAGGTAGTCGACGTCCTCGGCGGTGGTGGTGCGGCCGAGGGTGAAGCGCAAGGAGCCGATGCCTTCGCTGTCGGCCACGCCCATCGCCTCGAGCACGTGGCTCATGCGGTTGACGCCGGCACTGCAGGCGGAGCCGGTGGCGGCCTCGACGCCGAGGGAGTCGAGCAGCATGATCATGCTGTCGCCGTCGGCGCCCGGGAAGGACAGGTGCAGATGCCCCGGCAAGGCGGGCTCGGCGGTGTTGACTCGGACGTCGTCGACGGCGGCGAGGATCTTGGCCTGCAGGTCGTCGCGCAGGCCGGCGATGCGCGCGTTCTCCTGCTCCATCTCGGTGACGGCCTCGGTGAGCGCGGCCGCCATGGACGCGGCGGAGGCGACGTCGACGGTGCCGGGGCGGATGCCTCGTTCCTGGCCGCCGCCGACGAGGATCGCGGACGGTGCGGGCGAGCGCTTGGCCAGCAGGAAACCGGCGCCGCGCGGACCGCCGTATTTATGCGCCGAGGACGCCAATGTGGTGGCGCCGAGCCCGTGGAAGTCGATGGGCACGCGCCCGACGGCCTGGACGGCGTCGACGTGCACCGGGGTGCCCTGCGCGGCGGCGCGGGCGATGATCTCCGGAATGGGCTGGATCGCGCCGGTCTCGTTGTTGGCGTACATGCACGTCGCCAGCGCCGCCGGGGCGTCCAGGGGCGTGAGGTCGCTGACATGCGAGTGGCGGTCGACGGGCAGCAGCGCGACCTCGGCGCCGCGTTCTTTCGCCAGCTTCTCCACGGCGTCTTTGACGGCCGGGTGCTCGATCGTGGTGGAGACGACGCGGTTGTTCTCGCTGATCTCGAACAGCCCCTGGATGGCGATGTTGTCGGCCTCGGTGCCGGAGGAGGTGAAGATCACTTCGATGGGGTCCGCGCCCATGAGTTCGGCGATCTGTTCGCGGGCGTCGTCGAGCACGCTGCGGGCCCGACGTCCGGAGCCGTACTGGCCGCCGGGGTTGACGGCGCTGGAGTGCTTGAGCCAGGCCTCGACGGCGACCTGTCGCATCGGGGTGGTCGCGGCGTGGTCCAGGTAGTGCAACGTGTCAGTCATGCCTGAGATTCTAACCCCACCGCTGAGGGAGGGATTCTGCACGTGCAGAAAAATCCCGGGCCCGACCATGCGCACGTAGTCGAGCCCGGGGACACGGGGTGTGTGGCAGGGCGCCGCCGAGATTACTTCCGGGAGTTGAGCTCCTCGGTCAGGGCGGGGACGATCTCGTGCAGGTCACCGACGACACCGAGGTCCGCGATCTGGAAAATCGGCTCGTCGCCGTCCTGGTTGATGGCGACGATGGTGCCGGAGGACTGCATGCCGGAGGTGTGCTGGATCGCGCCGGAGACGCCGACGCCGATGTAGAGGTCCGGGGAGACGGTTTCACCGGTCTGGCCGATCTGGTATTTCGCGTCGTACCAGCCTTCGTCGGCGACGTCGCGGGTCACGCCCACCGCACCGGAGAGCGCGTCCGCCAGCGGTTCGACGACCGCGCCGAAGGATTCTTCGGAGCCGACGCCGCGGCCGCCGGCGACGATGGCTTTGGCCTGCGACAGCGCCGGGCGATCGGCGTCGGCGGCCTTGGTGAAGTTGACCACGGCGGCGTCCTTAGCGGTGGCGGCCGGCAGCTGCATCGGGGCCACGGCGCCGGAGGCGGCCTGCGGGACCGGGGTGACCGAGCCGGCGCGGATCGTGTAGATCGGGCAGGCGCCGCCGGCTGCGGCGACGGTTTCGAGCTGGCCGCCGAACAGCAGGTGCGTGGCCGTGCGGTCGGCGTTGACGGCGATGACGTTGGCCAGCACGCCGGAGGCCAGTCGGGCGGCCAGGCGGCCGGCGATCTCGTTGCCGTATTCGGTGGCGGAGATGACGATCGGGGCCGGGTTGGCGGAGCCGAGCGCGTGCAGGGCGTCGACCTCGGGCAGCAGCAGGCGGGAGTCGTAGTCGGCGGCGCCGGCATCGATGACCTGCTCCGCGCCGAGGGCGCCCAGTTCCGCGGCGAGGGGCTCGGCGCTGCCCGGAGTGCCGACCACCACGGCGGAGACCACGCCCAGGGGGCGGGCGGCGGTGATCAGCTCGGCGGTGACGGGGTTGAGCTGGCCGGCGTCGTGCTCGACCAGAACGTACACGTGGGACATGAAGAAAATTCCTTAGCTTGTCGGTCGGGTTTACAGGAGGTTCTTGCCGGCCAGGAAGTCGGCGATCTGCTTGGCGGCGGCCTGCGGGTCGGCGGCGCCCTGGATGACCTCGCCGGCGGTGCGCGGAGGGCGGGCGGTGACGGACTGCACGACGGTGGCGGCGTTGTTCAGGCCCACCTGGGCGGGCTCGACGCCGACGCCGGCGAGGTCGTGGACGGTGATCTCGTGGGCCTTGGCGGCGCGCATCTTCTTGAAGTTGGGGAACCGCGGCTTGTCCGCCTTGTCGGTCACCGAGACGATGGCCGGCAGGCTCGCCTGCAGCTCATAGGTGCCGCGGGCGCCGTCGCGGGTGCCGGTGACGGAGCCGTCGGCGACGGACACGGCGTGCACTCCCGTCAAGGCGGGCAGCTGGCGGTATTCGGCGAGCAGGCCGGTCAGCAGGCCGGTTTCGCCGTCGGAGGAGGCGGCACCGGTGACGATGAGGCGGACGTCGTCAAGCGTGTTGAGCAGGTTGGTCAGCGCCCAGGCGGTGCCGATGGCGTCGGAGCCGGCGAGGGCGTCGTCGCTTAGCCGCACCGCGTCGTCGGCGCCCATCGACAGTGCCTTGCGCAGCGCCTCGTCGGCGCCGGCGGGGCCCATCGTGGCGGCGATGACCTGGTATCCGGCGGCCTCGTCGGACTCCTTGATGCGCAGCGCCTGTTCGACGGCGTACTCGTTGATTTCATCGATGATGGAGTCGACGTTGACGCGGTCGAGCGTGTGATCGGCTTCGAGCGTCTTGGCGGACCAAGTGTCCGGCACGTGCTTGACGAGCACGACGATGCTGGGCATGCTGTTTCCCTTTCAGTCAAAGTACATTATAGACAGTTCTGTCCACACTATCCTAGACCAAGGTGTCTAGGCGAGGGGCGGTGGGGTGGCCACCTTCCTGCCCCAAGGGAGCGTGCCACCCATTGTAAGGGTGCCCAAACCTCAAAGAAAAGGACCTCGGTCACAGGTAGGACAACCCAATATCCCCTGACAGCGGGCATCGTGACCCGCGCCACTCTACCGTTCGTCGCCCGATGTCCGCGGCCCGCAGATCACCGCCACCCCGGCACGCCCGATCCGGGTGCACACCACCGCCATCTGCTTCTTCCCCTTCAACTTGAGCTTCTTGCGCAACTGATCGGGATCCACGTCGACGCCGCGCACCAGAATCTCCACGCTGCCGGCGCCGTGAGCGGCCAACGCCGCCTTCAACCTCTTCAACGGCACCTGTTCGACGACCTCAAAACCGGTGCGACCGGCCGGGATGCGGTCACCGGTCAGATACGCGATCCGCTCATCCAGCATCCACAACCCCTCCCGGCGCGCATAGTGGCGCACCAGCCCGGCGCGCACCACGGCGCCGTCCGGGTCAATGAGAAACCGCCCCAGCTCCCCCGCCCCGACGTCATCGGGCTCACGGTCGGAAATCCGGTCGGCTTCCCCGCCCACCACCATGAACGCCTCGCGGCGGGTCCCCTGCGCCAAGCCCGGGGTGTACAGGCAGGCCTCCTTGACCGCGCCGTCGACGCTGGCGATCGACACCAGCCCGTCCCAGTCCGAAAAATCCAGGCCCGGCGCGCACTTGACCGCCAGTTCGCGCCCGGCGTAGACCTCCAGCAGATCCGGCAACGGCGGGATCAACTGCGCGGGATCCGTGATCCGACGACCGCCGGACCGGCGCGCGGGGTCGGCGACGACGACGTCGACGGCCCCTGTGCTCACCGGGGCCAACGCATCCGCGCGCAACAGCCAGGCGTCGTCGCCGAGGTTGTGGCGGGCCATGGCCAGCCGCGCCGGGTCGAGGTCCGAGCCGAGCCAGTCTAGGCCAGCTTCCCGGGCCGGGGCGCCTTCCGTGCCGATCGAACACGTCACGTCGTGGACCAGGCGGGCCCCGGCCTCAACGAGGCGGCGGGCGCGTTCCTGCGCGACCGGGCGCGGGGTGGCCTGCTGGGCCGTGTCCCCGTCCGCCAGCCACGTCACCGGGAACTTGCCGACGCCCGCACGCCGAGCCGTGATCAACTCGATGACCGCCCGGCCATACTCGCCGTGGCGCTCACGCAGGACGGCGGCGTCGGCCAGCATCGACTGCTTGGTCAACGCCAGCTCCTCCGCGGCGGCGTCGACGGCGGCCGGGTGTGCGCGCAGGTAGGCGACCTCGTCAGTGGTGAGGGCCACGGGTGAAACCGATCCGATCTATGGGGGTGGAAGTGAAAAACTCATGGTAGCGCCGGTCATCGACCGGATCGCCGACCACCGGGTTGAGGTCGGCTCGGGCGGCGGCCTCCACCACCTGCGCGGTGGTGTGGAACTGCGTCAGCTCGTTGAGCTGCGCCCACGTGGGGATCACGAAGCGCACCAGGCCCATCCGCCAGCCCTCCAGCAGCAACCGGGGCGGGAACCAGTTGGCGTCGTCCGCCTCCGTGGTGTCCGCGTCCGGTTCCTGCCCGGCGGGCGCGACCGCGACGAAAGAGTGGTTGTCGAACCACTTGCCCGCGTCCGAGGCGCCGACCCACCGGGCCCAGGGGCGCAACAGGTCCGACCGGACCTTGAGCCCGTGCCGGCGCAGCACGTCCGTCAACGACAGCTCGTGCGACACCAACCCGGCGCGCGCCTCACTGTACGGGCGGGCGTCGGTGACCGGGCTGCCGTCCTCGCGCACCGCCAAGAGCGTGCCGGTTTCCTCGAACAGCTCACGCACCGCCGCGAACACCAGGGCGTGCGCCTTATACTTCGTCGTTCCCATCGTGCGCGCCACCGACACCACCGACGGCCCGGTCCATAAATCGCCGGAGTCCCAGGAACGCGGCGGGAAATCCCGGGTGTCGACTCCCCCGCCCGGAAACACCGTCATGCCGGCGTAATTGCGCATCGTGTCCACCCGCTCCTGGACCCACACCTCTAGACCGTGGTCGCCGTCGCGCAAGAGAATGACGGTCGCCGCCAGGCGACCGCCGTTATAACCGGAGGCGTCGGTGGGGTCGATGCGATCGGCGTCGTCCGACGAAAATGCCCCAGTCGTCGCTGACATGCGCAGCCTCCTTCATGCTTGACGTCGCCCCGGCCCGGCCAGGTGCACTCATTGTAGGTGTCCCGGTGTGGGGCGGGCCCGCCAGGAGCGCTACTTGCGGTGCGCGCCGCCGGCCCGGAGACGACGGGCGAAGTACCGGCCGTCGATGCGGTCGAGCTGGATCGGCTGGTGGAACGTCCGGGAAAGGTTCTCGCTCGTGAGCACATCCTCCAGCAGCCCCTGCGCGACGACCTCGCCCTCGTCGAGCAGCATGGCGTGCGTGAAGCCGTACGGGATCTCCTCCACATGGTGGGTGATCATCACCGTGGCGGGCGCATCCGGGTCCAGGGCCAGGTCCCCCAGGTAGGCCACCAGGTCTTCGCGCCCGCCGAGGTCCATGCCCGCGCCGGGTTCGTCGAGGATGAGAAGTTCCGGGTTGATCATGATGGCGCGCGCGATCAGCACGCGCTTGCGCTCGCCTTCGGACAGCGTGCCCCACGTGCGGTCGATCAGGTGCATGGCGCCGACCTGTTCCAGGGTTTCCGTCGCCTGTTCCAGATCCATGTCGTCGTATTCCTCCATCCAGCGGCCTAAGACGGCGTACCCGGCGGAGATGACCAGATCGCCGACTTTCTCGTCCGCGGGGATGCGGTTAGCCAGCGCGGAGGTGGACACGCCGATCATGGCACGCAGGTCACGCATGTCGGTCTTGCCGATGCGCTCGCCGAGCACGTAGGCCACCCCCTTGGAGGGGAACTCTTCCGCGCCGGCCATCCGGACGAGGGTGGTTTTGCCGGCGCCGTTGGGGCCGATGATCACCCATCGTTCGTCGAGTTCCACGTGCCAGTCGATGTCCTTGATCAGCTCCCGGCCGCCGCGGATGAAGGAAACGTCGCGGAAGTCGATGAGCAGGTCCGGGTTGGTGGGGGCGTCAGCGGATTCGTAAGTCACACCCCTATTGTGGCTCAAAAACATTTCGGCCGGTGGCATCGACACAATATGGCTAATCTGGGTGGGCGAAGCCCGTCGAGGACGGGAGATCGACTATAAGCGAGGGAATTTGGTATGACCGGCCGACTTGGTATCGACGATGTTCGCCCCCAGATCTCTGGGCGGACCCACCCTGCGAAGGCGGTGGTGGGCGAAGTCGTCCCCGTGTCCGCGCTGGTGTGGCGCGAGGGGCACGACGCGGTGGCGGCCACGTTGAACGTGACCGGCCCGTCCGGCGCCGAGACCATGGCCGTACGCATGACCGCCGAGGAATTCGTTCCGGACCGCGTACACGCGGTGTTCGTGCCGGACGAGATCGGCACGTGGACTTTCCGGGTCGACGCCTGGTCGGACGTGTTCGCGACCTGGCGCAACGCCATCACCAAGAAGATGGAGGCGGGGCAGGGCGCCGCGGAGCTGGCCAACGACCTGGCCCACGGCGTCGAGCTCTTCGAGCGGGCCGCGGAGCAGACCCCGGACCCGCACGCCGAGGTGTTGCGCACCGCCGCCGCAGAACTGGCCGACGAGTCCCTGACCGTGGCCGAACGCGTGGCCACCGCCCTGGGCGAGGAGGCCACGGCGACGCTGGCGGCTTTCCCGGTGCGCGAACTGCTCACCCGCGGGCCGCTGTGCGAAGTCAAGGTGGACCGCCCCAAGGCCCTCTATTCCTCGTGGTACGAGCTCTTTCCGCGTTCCACCGGCGGATGGGATGATGAGGGCAATCCGGTGCACGGCACGTTCGCGACGACCGCCGACGCCCTGGAGCGGGTCGCCGACATGGGCTTCGACACCGTCTACTTCCCACCCATCCACCCGGTGGGCAAGGTCAACCGCAAGGGCCGCAACAACACCCTGACCCCCACCCCCACCGACGTGGGTTCACCCTGGGCCATCGGTTCCGACGAGGGCGGCCACGACGCCGTGCACCCGGAGCTGGGCACCATGGACGATTTCCGGGCGCTGGTCGACCGGGCCGAGGAACTGGGCCTGGAAATCGCCCTCGACCTCGCCCTCCAGGTCGCCCCGGACCACCCCTGGGCCACCGAGCACCGCGACTTCTTCACCGTGCTGCCCGACGGCACCATCGCGTACGCGGAAAACCCGCCCAAGAAGTACCAGGACATCTACCCGCTGAACTTCGACAACAACCCGGAGGAGATTTACGCGGAGGTCTACCGCGTAGTGAAGTTCTGGGTGGACAACGGCGTACGCACCTTCCGCGTGGACAACCCGCACACCAAGCCGGCCAACTTCTGGGAGTGGCTCATCGCGGAGATCCACACCACCGACCCGGACGTGATCTTCCTGTCCGAGGCCTTCACCCGGCCCGCCCGCCAATACGGGCTGGCCAAGCTCGGCTTCACACAGTCCTACTCCTACTTCACGTGGAAAACCACGAAGGAGGAGCTCACGGAGTTCATGACCGATTGCGTCGACAACGCCGACATCATGCGCCCGAACCTCTTCGTCAACACCCCGGACATCCTGCACGAGTCGCTGCAGACCGGCGGGCGCGCGATGTTCGCCCTGCGCGCGGCGCTGGCCGCCACCATGAGCCCGCTGTGGGGCGTCTACTCCGGCTATGAGCTCTACGAACACGAAGCGGTCAAGCCGGGCAGCGAAGAGTACCTGGACTCCGAGAAATACGAGCTGCGGCCCCGCGACTACGACGGCGCGCTCGAGCGCGGTGACTCCCTCCAGCCGTACCTGACGCTGCTCAATGAGATCCGCCGCGACAACCCTGCCTTGCAGCAGCTGCGCAACCTGCACTTCCACGACGTCGACAACGACCAGATCATCGCCTACTCCAAGGTCGACCCGGTCTCCGGAAACACCATCCTCACCGTGGTCAACCTGGATCCGACCCACCCGCAGGAAGGCACCGTGCACCTCGATGTGGCGGCCCTCGGCCGCGACGCCGGCGAGGTCTACCCGGTCCACGACCTGATCACCGGGTCCACCTACACCTGGGGCGAGCGCAACTTCGTGCGCCTGTCCCCCGTCGCCGACGTCGCTCATATCTTCCGGCTTCCGGACGTGCCCGCCGACAGGCGGGAGCAGCTCGCCTGGCGCAACATCACGGATTACCGCCCGTAGTCAGATTTCCTACCGGCGACCCCGCGGACCCGAGTACCGTTTGAACTATCACGTCTTCACCCCGCCCCACCCGGGGCGGACCACAAGGAAGGTTTTTCACCGATGACTGCCACATCCGCAGACAGCACGAATGAACTCCTCATCCCGGAAGGGGACCTCCAGCGCCTGCTGATCTGCCAGCACCACGCCCCGCACGATTTCTACGGCTGGCATCCACTTCCTTCCGGCGGCTCCGTGATCCGCACCCGGCAGCTGGGCGCGGTCAACGTCGAGATCCTCATCCACAACGAGTCCTGTCCCATGGAGCACATCGGCGACGACATCTGGGCCATCCGTCTCAAGGACAAACTCGCCCCGGATTACCGTTTCGCGGTTACCTACCCGGAGGCGAAGATGGATCTGGTCGCCGACCCCTACCACTTCCTGCCGACGGTCACGGACTTCGATCTGCACCTGATCGGGGAAGGCCGCCACGAACGCCTCTGGGAGGCCCTCGGCGCCCACGTGCACTCCTACGAAACCTCCCTCGGTGAAGTCGCCGGCACCTCCTTCGCCGTGTGGGCCCCGTCGGCCACCGGCGTGTCCGTCATCGGCGACTTCTGCGCCTGGAACCCCAACCAGTACCCGATGCGCACCCTCGGCTCCTCCGGCATCTGGGAGATCTTCATCCCCGGCCTGGACGTCGGCACCGAGTACAAGTTCGCCATCCACGACGCGGACGGCAACCGCCGCGACAAGGCCGACCCGCTGGCCCGTGCCACCCTCGCTCCGCCGGAGACCGTCTCCGTGGTCGAAAAATCCACCTACGAGTGGCAGGACACGGAGTGGATGGCCAAGCGCGACCGCATCGACGCGACCAACCGCCCGATGAGCATCTACGAGGTCCACCTCGGCTCCTGGAAAATCGGCATGGGTTACCGGGAGCTGCGCGAAGAGCTCGTGGACTACGTCGTCGAACAGGGCTTCACCCACGTCGAGCTCATGCCCGTCGCCGAGCACCCCTTCGGCGGCTCCTGGGGCTATCAGGTCTCCGGCTACTACGCCCCCACCGCCCGATGGGGCTCCCCCGACGACCTGCGCGCGCTCATCGACGCGTTCCACGCCCGCGGCGTCGGCGTGCTCGTGGATTGGGTTCCGGGCCACTTCCCCAAGGACGAGTGGGCGCTGGCCCGCTTCGACGGCAGCGCCCTGTACGAGCACCCGGACTGGCGTCGCGGTGAGCAGAAGGACTGGGGCACCCTGGTGTTCAACTTCGGCCGCAACGAGGTCCGCAACTTCCTCGTGGCCAACGCCTTGTACTGGATCGAGGAGTTCCACATCGACGGGCTGCGTGTCGACGCCGTCGCCTCGATGATCTACCTCGACTACTCCCGCGAAGAAGGCGAATGGGAGCCGAACCAGTACGGCGGCCGCGAGTACCTCGAGGCCGTGTCCTTCCTGCAGGAGATGAACGCGACCGTGCACCGCGCCCACCCGGGCGTGATCACCGTGGCCGAAGAATCCACCTCTTGGCCGGGCGTCACGGCGGACACCTCCGACAACGGCCTCGGCTTTTCGATGAAGTGGAACATGGGCTGGATGAACGACACCCTCGAGTACTTCAAGCTCGACCCGGTGCACCGCTCCTACCACCACAACGACATCACCTTCTCCCTGGTCTATGCCTTCTCCGAGCGCTACGTCTTGCCGTTCAGCCACGACGAGGTCGTCCACGGCAAGGGCTCGCTGTGGGGCCGGATGCCGGGCGACGACTGGAACAAGGCCGCCGGCCTGCGCACCCTATACGGCTACATGTTCTCCCACCCGGGCAAAAAGCTGCTGTTCATGGGGCAGGAATTCGGCCAGACCACCGAATGGGACGAGGCCCACTCCGTCAACTGGGGCAACCTCGAAGGCTGGGGGCAGGACTTCCACCAGGGCATCCAGCGGCTGGTGCGCGACGCCAACCGCGTCTACGCCGCCACCCCGGCGCTCTACGAGCAGGACAACACCCCGATGGGCTTCCAGTGGGTCAAGGGCGACGCCGCCGGCGAAAACGTCCTGGCCTACCTCCGGTGGGGCGCTGACGGCTCCGCGGTCCTGGCCGTGATCAACCTCTCCGGCGGCACCCACACCAACTTCACCGTGGGTCTGCCGCGCGGCGGCGACTGGGAGCTGCTGCTCAACACCGACGACTCGGTCTACGAGGGGGCGGGCGCCGACCTACCGTCCGTGGTCACGGCCGACGACCGCGAGTGGGACGCCCAGCCGCACTCGCTGACGCTGACCCTGCCGGCGATGAGCGTGCAGTGGTACCGCGCCAAGTAACGCCGCGGCGTCGCTGAAGACCATGCCGGCCGCCCCACCTCCCGGACGCCATCCAGGGGGTGGGGCGGCCGGCGTCGTTACGGTATCGAGCTGGGGTACAGCCCCGCCCGATTTTCCGGACTACGCCCGCCCCCTGGACTAAAAGAGCGCGGACGCCAACTTGGTGCGGGCCTCCCGGACCCGGGGATCAGCCGGCTCAAAGAGAGCGAACAGTTCCAGCAACCGGTCCTTGACCCGGGCCTTGTCGTCCCCGGTGGTGCGCTTCATCGTCGCCAAGAGCCGCTCGAAAGCCTGCTCAGGCGCCCCGGCCACGACCTCCGCGTCCGCCCCGGCCAACTGCTTGTCCACGTTGTCGGGATCATCCTCCGCGTCCTGCAGCGCATCCGTGCTGCGGTTGGCGGGATCCAGTCGCTTGAGCAACTCCACTGTGCCGCGGGCCTGCTTGATCTCGGCGTCGGCGGGATTTTCCGCCAACATCTCGTCGTATACCGCGATCGCGGCGTCGAAGTCACCGGCGTTCAACGCTTCGGTGGCCTGCGTCAGACGAGGATCCTCCGCTGGCTCGGCGTCCTGCTCGGCGGCTTCCGCCCCCGCCTGCACGGTGCCCGGCGGCAGCCCCTGCAGCTGTCCGCCGACGGCCTCGATGACGGCGTCCACCCACTGCCGCAGGCTCTCGCGCGGTTGCCCGCCCTCGAAATTCGCCAGCGGACGGCCCGCGCCGATGGCCAGCACCGTCGGCAGGTTGCGCACCCCCAGGGCCTGGGCGATCTGCGGGGTGGCGTCCGCGTCGACGTAGCCGACGAGGAACTGCAGCCCGCCGGCCTCCGCCAGCTCCCGCAGATCAGCTTTCAGCTCCTCGCTGACGTCGGAACGCCCGGAGCCGACCAGCACGATCACGGGTACCTGAATGGAGCGGCGCAGCACCTCGGTCTCGAAATTTTCTTCTGTGACGGTGAAAAACGCGGCCACGGCCTCCGCCCCGGCCGACTCTGTGTCGGCACCACCGGGCCCGGCGGCGGCCTGCCGCTGCGCGCGGGCCTCTGCCCGTGCCTTCACTTCACCCAGGTCCACCACGCCACCGGCGAAACGGTTCGGGTCAGTCATTTACTTCTCGCCTCCGTTCTCAGGGAAGTGTTCTTCCAGGGAATCGACCTTCTGGGAGAGCTGGTTCGGATAGCCCGGCCGAATATCGGCCTTCACCACCAGCGAGACGCGCGGGGACACCGCCATGACTGCCTCTGTGGCCCGCTTGACCACGTCAAAAACCTCGTCCCACTCCCCTTCCACGAGAGTGAACATGGCGTTGGTTTCATTGGGCAGCCCGGAATCACGGACGATTCGGACCGCCTCAGCGACTGCTTCGGACATTTCGGCGTTCGGGGTTTCGGTAACCGTCGGCGCCACTGAAAAAGCGATAATCATACCCACCAGGCTAATCAGAAAACCCGGAAGACGGTGCTGCCGGGCGTTCGCTAACGGCGATCCCAGCACCCGCGGTGCCAATGGCGCCTGTCGTCTGCCCCGCCACCATATTCCTTCGGCCAGGCGACGATGTGGGCGACGCCCGGCGGGATGTTCTGATTGCAGCCCGGGCACAGGTAGAACTTCCGGGCCGCAGAAGCGCCCATGTGGCGAAACAGGTAGGTCTCCCCAAACGCCCACCGTGGCCCCTCGGTCTCCTGGGTGCCGTAAAACGAGGATCCATCCTTCGGCAGCGCGCGGAGCGTGGGTCGGTGACGACGATTCTTCCGCCCCATCAGAACAACCGCAGTTCGTCGGATTCGATGCCGCGCAGCTCCTGATAATCCAGGAGGACGCACCTGATGCCCCGGTCTTCGGCCAGGGTGCGGGCCTGCGGCTTGATCTCTTGGGCAGCGAACACGCCGGTGACCGGGGCGAGCAGCTCATCCCGGTTGAGCAGATCCAAGTAGCGCGTCAGCTGCTCGACGCCGTCGATGCCGCCGCGGCGCTTGACCTCGATGGCGACGGCCTTGCCCTCGGAGTCGCGGGCCATGATGTCGACCGGGCCGATCGCCGTCGGATACTCGCGGCGCACCAGCCGGTACCCTTCGCCCAACGTGGTGATGTGCTCAGCCAGCAGTTCCTGCAGATGTGCCTCCACCCCGTCTTTGACCAGACCCGGATCCACGCCGAGGTCAAAGCTCTTTTCGTGATGCAGCTCCGCGATGGTGATGCGCAGCTGCTCTCCCTTGGAATTTTCCACCACCCACAGCATCTCTCCGGTGTCGTCGCCGTCCATGTCGGCGATCGGAGTTTCCGTGACGGTGCACGGCGGGGTCATCCAGTTCAACGGCTTGTAGGCCCGGTCGTCGGCATGAACGGAGACCGAACCGTCGGCCTTGACCATGATCAGACGATCCGCCATGGGCAGGTGGGCATCAAGTCGACCGATGTAGTCGACGGAGCAGCGGGCAATGACGAGACGCATGCCTTCCACCCTAACCCGTGGCTATCTGCGCTCCTGATTACGGGTGATCTTGTTCAACAACCGATTGTGGTCGGTGCGTTCCTGTCGCGAGCTGGGGGCGGCTTCGATCCAGGCGATCAGGGCCATCGCGCCACGGGAATCAAGGGCGAACTCGAATTCTGAGCCGCCCACCGAGACCTGGACGATGATGCCGTTTTCCTCCAGCAGCTTCAGATCCTCGTCTTTCGGGCGGCGGTGGCCATTGAAGGTGGCGCGGGTGCGGCCGAAGACCCGGTCTGCGGACGGCGACAGTGAACGCAGTTTGTAGAACTGGAGGTCATCGCCGTTATACCGCAGAGTGCCGTGACGCCAGTCGCCGACGGTCCCCGGGAGTTCGCGCAATACGACGGCGGTGCCGGTGGAACGCAGAGTGAAAAAACGCCACGCAGCCAGGAGCAGGGCCGCCACACCCAGCAAGGCGATACCCCACACCAACCATTCCATGTAACCGCTTGTCCCTTCGGCCGACGCAATGTTAGGTCATCATCCTAGTCGTTTAAGCACCGGGAAGCGATAGCCTGCGCGCAGGTCACGCCAGACAACACAGTGTGTCATATGACACAAAAGAGCAGGTCGGAGACGAAAAAGCCGACGCCTGCCGCACCAAATGATCTGGTGCGGCAGGCGTCGGCACGTCGAAGAGCAGCGAGCAGCCGAGGCCGCCCTTGTGCGTCCCTCTTAGACCCCGGCCTTACGCTCGATGGCGCGCAGCCCGGCGATAGCGCGGGACTGGGCCACCTCGTCGTCGGAATCGCGGCTGGCGATTTCGGCGGCGGCGGAGTCAACCTCATCGGCCCACACGGCGTGGTCCGCGAGGACGGTCACCTTGTCGGTGGAGACGGAGAGGTAGCCACCCTGCACGGCTGCGACGAGCTTCTCGCCGTCAGCCTGGGTGATGGTCACCACGCCGGCGTCGACCAGCTGGCCGAGCAGCGGCTCGTGACCGGGCAGCACGCCGATCTCACCCTCGGTGGTCTGGGCGGTGACCATGGTCGCCTCTCCGGACCACAGCCGGCGCTCCACGGAGACCAGTTGAACGGTGAATTCAGCCATGTGCGCCTCCCTACTTTCCGGTCAGCTTCTTGTACGCGGCCTCGACGTCGTCCAGGCCACCCAGGCTGTTGAAGGCCTGCTCCGGGTAGTGGTCGTATTCGCCGTTGGCGATGCGCTCGAAAGCCTCGACGGTCTCGGTCAGCGGGACGTAGGAGCCCTCGTCGCCGGTGAACTTCTTCGCGACGAAGAAGTTCTGGCCCAGGAACTGCTGGATGCGGCGGGCGCGCTGGACGGTCAGCTTGTCCTCTTCGCCCAGCTCGTCCATGCCCAGGATGGCGATGATGTCCTGCAGCTCCTTGTTCTTCTGCAGGATACCGATGACGCGCTGAGCGACCTCGTAGTGCTTCTCGCCGACGATCGACGGCTCGAGGATACGGGAGGTCGAGGTCAGCGGGTTCACTGCCGGGTAAATACCCTTCGACGCGATGGAGCGGTCCAGCTCGGTGGTCGCATCCAGGTGGGCGAAGGTCGTCGCCGGAGCCGGGTCAGTGTAGTCGTCGGCCGGGACGTAGACGGCCTGCAGCGAGGTGATCGAACGGCCCTTGGTGGAGGTGATTCGCTCCTGCAGCACACCCATCTCGTCAGCCAGGGTCGGCTGGTAACCCACGGCGGACGGCATGCGGCCGAGCAGCGTGGACACCTCCTGACCTGCCTGAGTGAAACGGAAGATGTTGTCGATGAACAGCAGCACGTCCTGGTCCTGGACGTCGCGGAAGTACTCGGCCATGGTCAGGCCGGACAGCGCGACGCGCATACGGACTCCCGGCGGCTCATCCATCTGGCCGAACACGAGTGCGGTGTCCTGGAGAACGCCCATCTCTTCCATCTCGAGGAAGAGGTCGGTGCCCTCACGGGTACGCTCACCGACGCCGGCGAACACCGAGGTACCGGCGAACTCCTTGGCGATACGGGTGATCATTTCCTGGATCAGAACGGTCTTGCCCACACCGGCGCCGCCGAAGAGGCCGATCTTGCCGCCCTTGACGTACGGGGTCAGCAGGTCGATGACCTTGATGCCGGTTTCCAGAATCTCGGTCTTGCCCTCGAGCTCGGAGAACGGCGGCGGGTCGCGGTGGATGCCCCACTGCTCGCCGTCGCGGCCCAGGCCCGGCTCATCCAGGCAGTCGCCCAGAGCGTTGAACACGTGGCCCTTGACCACGTCGCCGACCGGGACGGAGATCGGGGCGCCGGTGTCGACGACATCGGCGCCGCGGACCATGCCGTCAGTCGGGGCCATCGCGATGGTGCGCACGAGGTTGTCACCCAGGAACTGGGCGACCTCGAGCGTGATGGTCTTTGCCACTGCTTCGAGGGACACCTCGACGTGCAGTGCGTTGTACAGTGCCGGGAGCTCGCCACGCGGGAATTCCACGTCGACGACGGCACCGATGACGCGCACAACGCGGCCGGCAGACTTGGTCTGCTGATCGCTGCGCTCATTCAGAGCTGTAGTCATTGTTTAGTCACTTTCTCCGCTATCGGACAGCGCGCCAGCGCCGCTGATAATCTCTGTGATTTCCTGGGTGATCTGTGCCTGACGGGCCTGGTTCGCGATACGGGTCAGGTCATTGACCAGATCCGTGGCGTTGTCGGTGGCCGACTTCATCGCGTTGCGACGGGCCGCCAACTCACTCGCCGAGGACTCCAGGTAGATCTGGTAAAGCGTCCGCGAGAAGTACTGCGGAAGCAGAGCGTCGAGCAACGTGTCCGGATCCGGTTCGAAATCCATGTCCGACGAAATGTCGCCGTCGCCGGTGGATTCCTTCATCCCCGGAGGATTGAACTCGTCGTCCTCGTAAGCGATCTCGATGGGCAGCAGCTGCTGCACACGCGGAACCTGGCTCAGCATCGATTCGAACTCGGTGTACACGACGTGCACCTGGTCGAAGCCACGGATGGGCTGGCCCTCCGGGGCGTTGAGGCCGTCCCGCCATTTCGCCTCATCGTCGGATCCCGCGAGGAATCCGTCGATCAGGTGGTGACGGACGTCGTGGGTGCCGTCCCAGGTCGGGGTCTCGGAGAACCCGGTCCAGGCTCCCGCGACCTCGAGCTCGCGGAAGTCGAGGTACCCCACGCCCTTCTTGCCCGTGACGTAACGAACGACGTCGTGGCCGGTCTGGGTGAGCATCTCCTCGAGCTCGTGCGCACGCTTCAGGACGTTGTTGTTGTAGCCGCCGCACATGCCACGGTCAGAGGTGACCACCAGCACGGCCGCGACCTTGGCGTTGTCCCGCTCGCGGAGCATCGGGTGATCCAGCGAGCTGGCTTCCGCCAGACGAGACATCACGTCCCTGAGCTCAGCGGCGTAAGGCTGGGTGGCCTCCACGCGCTGCTGCGCCTTGGTGATGCGCGAGGTAGCGATCAGCTCCTGCGCCTTGGTGATCTTCTTGGTCGAATTCACGGACCTGATGCGGTCGCGTGTTTCGCGAAGTGTTGCCATTGTCGACTCGTCCTCCCTTCTTTATCTTGTGATGGATGTCGAAATATGAGCGTCTCGCTCTTACTTCGCAGCCTTCTTGCGGGAGACGGTCAAGGCAGTCTTGTTGACGTCCTCGCTGGCGAGCGGGTCGACCGGCTCACGGGAGACGGAGACGCCCGACGTGGTCTGGAAGGTCGCGGCGAAGTCTTCGTTCGCCTTACGCAGCGCGTCCTTCGACTCGTCGGACAGCTGCTGGCCGCCGGCGATCTGGTCCAGAACCTCAGGGGCCGCGGCGCGGATGTGCTCCTGCACCTCAGCCTCGTAGCGGCGGACGTCTTCGACGGGAACGAGGTCGAAGGCGCCCTCGGAGGCGAGCCAGATGGAGATCATCTGGTACTCGACGGACTGCGGTGCGTGCTCGTCCTGGATCAGGAGCTGCACCAGGCGCTCGCCGCGGTCCAGCTGAGCCTTGGAGGTCGGGTCCAGGTCAGAGGCGAAGGTGGCGAAGGCCTCCAGGTCACGGTAGGCGGCGAGCTCGAGACGCATCGAGCCGGCGACCTTCTTCATGCCCTTGGTCTGCGCGGCGCCACCGACACGGGAGACGGAGATACCGACGTCGACCGCCGGGCGGACGCCCTGGTTGAAGAGGTCGGACTGCAGGAAGACCTGGCCGTCGGTGATCGAAATCACGTTGGTCGGAATGAAGGCGCCGACGTCGTTGGCCTTGGTCTCGATGACCGGCAGAGCGGTCAGGGAACCTGCGCCCAGCTCGTCGTTGAGCTTGGCGGCGCGCTCCAGCAGACGGGAGTGCAGGTAGAACACGTCGCCCGGGTAAGCTTCGCGTCCCGGCGGGCGGCGGAGCAGCAGGGAGATGGCGCGGTAGGCCTCAGCCTGCTTGGTCAGGTCGTCGTAGATGACCAGGACGTGCTTGCCCTGGTACATCCAGTGCTGGCCGAGAGCGGCGCCCGTGAACGGGGAGAGCCACTTGAAACCGGCGGAGTCGGACGCCGGAGCAGCCACGATCGTGGTGTACTCCAGGGCGCCGGCCTCCTCGAGGGTGCGACGCACCGAAGCGATGGTCGAGCCCTTCTGGCCGATGGCGACGTAGATGCAGCGCACCTGCTTGTCCGGATCCCCGGAAGCCCAGTTTTCACGCTGGTTGAGGATGGTGTCGACGCCGACCGCGGTCTTACCGGTCTTACGGTCGCCGATGATCAGCTGACGCTGGCCACGGCCAATCGGGGTCAGGGCGTCGATGGCCTTGATGCCGGTCGGCATGGACTCCTCGACCGGCTGGCGGTCGAGGACGCCTGCGGCCTGCAGCTCAAGCGCGCGCTCTTCGTCGGACTCGATGGGGCCGAGGCCGTCAATCGGCTGGCCCAAGGGGTTGATAACGCGGCCGAGGAAATCCTCGCCCACGGGGATGGACAGGACTTCGCCCGTCCGCTTTACTTCCTGGCCCTCGGTGATGGATTCGAAGTTACCCAGGATAACGACGCCGATGGCGTCGGTCTCAAGGTTCTGCGCGACGCCGATAACCCCGTTGGGGAACTCCAGCAGCTCATTCGCCATTGCCGACGGCAGCCCCGAAACCTGGGCAATACCGTCAGCCGCCGAAATGACCACGCCGACCTCCTCACGGGAGGCCTCCGCGGAGTAGCTCGAGGTGTAGTTCGCGATCGCGCTACGGATCTCATCGGAGGAGATCGTCAGCTCCGCCATGTTCTTCCTGCTCTCGGTTGATTCTTCCAGCAATTTTCTTCTTATCAAAGGGTCGTTTCCGTTACGCGAGGGTCGAACGCATCCGGGCGAGTTTGCCCTGGGTGGATCCGTCGATGACCTCGTGGCCGGAGCGGATGATCATGCCACCGAGGAGGCTGGGGTCGACCTCAGAGTGGATGGACATCTCACGACCGTAAATCTGTCCCAGCTTTTCGGCGAGTGCCGCCTGCTGGCCCTCATTCAGCTCAACTGCGCTGACGACCCGGGCAACCGTGCGGTCACGCAGCTGGGCTGCGCGCTCCGCGAGGTTGGCGATGTCGTCGATCGGGTTGTGCTCGGGGCGACCGATCACCTGCAGCGCGAGCGCCTCGGTAATCATGGTCACCTTCCCGTAGAGCACGTTAGCCAACAGACCGCGCTTCTGGTTGGTCTCGGTGGCGCCGTCGGACAGCAGCTGAGTCAGCTGCGGTTCGCGGTCCAGGATGCGCGAGAGGCGGAAGAGTTCTTCTTCGACCTGCTCGAGCTGTCCCTGTGCCTCAGCGGCGCGCAAGAGTGCGCGGCGACCGAGCGAGACCAGTCCGGTACGGAACTCACGCGGCGTCGACCACTTCTTGGACGCGGCCTCTTCGAGCACAGCGATGCTGGACTCGGAGACCTTGCCCTCGAAGACCTGGCCGATGATGCCCGCGCGCTGCTGCGGCTCGTACGACACGTCGGCGACGGCGATGCGCAGGGAGCGCTCCGCGTCGAGACGGTCGACGACCACGAACAGGTCCGTGCCGACGGTGGTGGCGACGGCGACCTTGTCGACGGCGCCCGCAATGAGCTCGTCCACGTGGGACTCGCTCTGTGCTAGTGCTTCGCGGCTTGCTGCGTGCATCTCGCCTACTTTCCGGCCGGGGTCACGGAATCGAGCTCCGACAGGAAGCTGTCGACCGTGCCGGAACGCTTGGTGTTCTCCGACAGCTCGTTGCCCAGCAGCTTCTCTGCCAGGTTAACCGAGTTCTGACCGATGTCGGCGCGAAGCTCGGAGATGACCTGCTCGCGCGAGGCCTCCAGCTGCTTCTCGCCGGCGGCGACGATGCGACGCGACTCTTCTTCGGCTTCCTGTCGGTACTGTGCCTGGATCTGCTTGCCCTTGTCGCGGGCGTCTTCACGGATCTCAGCGGCTTCGGTGCGAGCCTCAGCCAGCTGGGCGTTGTACTTTTCCAGTGCGGCCTGCGCTTCGGCCTCAGCGGCCGCAGCGCGGTCGATGCCGCCGCTGATCTTGTCCTCGCGCTCCTCCAGAACCTCGCGGTACTTCGGAATAACGAGCTTCCCGAAGACGATGAAGACGATGATGAGCGGAATGATCGACCAGACGATGTCATATAGAGGCGGGATCAGAACGCTCGGCTGGCTTTCCAGCGGGAGCGTCTCGGCCGCAACTACGTAGGTGTAGACGTTTGTCATACGTGCCTGGCTTTCTCTCGTTCGTGGGTGGGGTGTTTACAAGCGCAGGGCTTAGTAAACGAAGCCAGCCACGAAGCCGATGAGCGCCAGGGCCTCAACGAAGGCGATACCGATGAACATGGAGGTACGGATCTGGCCAGCCATCTCCGGCTGACGTGCCATGCCCTCGAGTGCCTTGCCGACCAGGATACCGATACCCAGGCCCGGGCCCAGGGTTGCCAGGCCGTAGCCGATGGTCTTCAGGCCGCCGGTGTTGTCGACAGCGGCTGCGGTGTCCTGAGCGAGGAGGATGACGTCGTTCATTGTGTTGCCGTTCCCTTTCGGTGTGGTGCCCACACCACTGTGGTGTAGGCGTCAAGATGTTGTAGTTTTTCGGTCTGCCCCGTGCCCCCGTGGGCGTTACTTTCCCCGGGGGCGCGGGATCAGTGTTCGGCTGCGTTAAGAGCCAGCTGGATGTATACCGCCGTCAGCAGTGCAAAGATGTACGCCTGCAGGACACTCACCAGAATCTCGAAGAACGCGAAGGCGATGGCGCCAAACAGCGAGGCGATCGAGACTGCGCTCCATCCGTTCAGTTGCCAGAAGAAGAAGTTCGTGGCGGAGAACATGAGGACCAGGATGATGTGGCCGGCGAGCAGGTTGGCCATCAGACGCACGGTCAGCGTGAAGGGGCGCAGAATGAATGTCGAGAAGAACTCGATCGGAATCACCAGCACATGCATCCAGCTCGGAATGCCCGGGACCACGGTCTCGGCCTTCAGGTACTTGAAGAAGCCGTACTTCTTCGAACCGGCGTAGATGAATGCACCCCAGGCGATCAGCGCGAGCACGAGCGGGAAGCCGATACGCGCGTTCGCGGAGACGTTGAGCCCGGGGATGATGGTGGAGATGTTCGTGATGAACACGGCGAAGAAGATGCCGGCGATCAAAGGAAGGAAGCGACGTCCATCCTTCTTGCCCAGCGAATCCTCGGCGATGTGGATACGAACAAAGTCGATCACGTTCTCCGCGAAGTTCTGCACTCCACTGGGGACCAGCTTCGGCTTGCGCATGGCCCAAGCGAAGAAGATCACCATGATAGCGACCATGAGAAGACGGACGATCATCAGACGGTCTAACGCAAAGGCGCCTCCGGCGAATTCTGCGAGGAACATGTGTTCGGTGTCGACGAACCAGTTCCCATCACCGTCAGTGCCAAAGCCCGGGAAAAACTCTTTGTACAGATCTGGGGCATAAAATTCGCCCTTGAAGGCCAAAGTTGAAACGCTCAGCGTTCTCTCCCGTGTTCGGGCCGCCCCAAGCTGGCGGGGTTTTCAAGCCCGTGCTCGTTGGTGCGGTGCGATGGACGTCGTAATCTTTTCTTCGGCTGCCCCGGATTCCGTCGCACATCGTCGTGACAGCCTGCGGACCTTGACGCTCCTAAGTCCGCGCGGCGGAGTCAGTGGAGGTTTCAGATCCAACGGACAGACTAACAGTCGCCCCCGCCACCCGCGATCCCGACCCTCCCCCAAGTTCATTCACAGGATCCCCTCAGAACGAGCTGCCCTGCATTGAGCAGGGAAAACACTTGCGTCCGGGGTCAAAAAGGGTGATCCATACAACATTGAAGTAGTCCGAGTGGCCCCAGAAAGAATGAAACTACCCCTGCATGGGTGGATGCGGGGGTAGCTGAAAGGTGGGGTCAGCTGGTGTAGGTGACGTTGGTGGTGATCAGACCCCACAGTTCCGCGACCATGACGACGATCAGCGCCACCAGCAGGGTGACGACGAAAGCCCACTGGTGATAGAAGGTCAACCCGTCCAGCGCGATGAAGATGATCATCACCAGCACGAGTTTGACCAGCCAGCCCCCGAGAACGATGGCGCCGGTGGCGCCGGTGGAGGTGTTGGCGGTGACCAGGATGCTCAGCGCGGTCAGCAAGACGTAGCCGCCGCCGACGGCGGCGCCGATCAACACGCCCCAGATGCCCGGCAGTCCCTGGGCCCCGCCCCATGCCGCGAGAGAGATCACCGTGACGATCACCAGTCCGATCGTCCCGTATTTCAGGGCGCGCAGAAGGGGTCGGCGATGATCGTCGTACTTGGACTTGGGCGCGGCGCCGCCGCCGAGCGGGGAGACCGTCTCGGAGGCGGGGTTTTCAGATGGGGTGCTCACGGGCTTTTACCCTACCGAAGTCTCCCCCGGCGGCGAACTTCTACGCCGGTTCAGAACGGTCGACGACCTTCGTCCTCCGCTGCCCCGCCGGCCGGCGCCGTACTACGGGCACCGCGGTGACGGCCGCGGCCACCAGGGTCATGATGACGAACAAGGCGAGCGCGTAGACGGGCGGGATGACTGAGAAACTCACGGCCCCGAAGGCGACGACGCTGACCCACAGGTACAACACCAGGACGGTGCGCCGGTGGGTGTGGCCGAGCGAGAGCAGCCGGTGATGGATGTGCATCTTGTCCGCCGCGAACGGGGAGCGACCGCTGGCCAGTCGGCGGACGACGGCCAGCAGCAGGTCGAGCACCGGCACGAACACGGCGGCGAGCACGACGATGATGGGGCTGAGCAGCGCCACGATGTCCGCCGTGCCGTAGAGGCTCATGTTGATCTTCCCGGAGGCCGACGTCGAGGCGGCCGCCAGCAGCAAGCCGATGAGCATGGAGCCGGAATCGCCCATGAAAATGCGGGAGGGTTCGAAGTTGTGGGGCAGAAACCCCGCGCACATCCCCACCAGCGCAGCCGCGATGATGGCGGGCGGGTAGGCGGAGACCGCTCCGCCCTGGTCGTGCAGGACGGTCAAGGAAAAGACCAGGATGGCCCCGCCCGCGATCATGCCCAGCCCCGCGGCCAGGCCGTCGAGCCCGTCGACGAAGTTGATGGCGTTGATCAGCAACACCGTGAACACCGTCGTGACGATCACGCCTTGGATCTGACTGAGCACGACGGTGGTGCCTTCCCCGACGGGCCAGTAAAAGACGGTCCAGGACAGGCCGAGCAGGCTCATGATCACCGCGGCGATCACCTGTCCGATGAGCTTGGTCACGGCGTCGAGTTCGATCAGGTCGTCGATGACGCCGACCAGCACGATGGCCGCCGCTCCCCAGAGCACCGCCGTCATCTCCGGGGTGACGGGCATGAATCCGCGCGTCAGGGCGGGCAGTTGATAGGCCAGGAAGATCGCGGCGACGAGACCGGTGAACATCGCCACCCCGCCCAGCCGGGGGGTGGGCTGGGTATGGACGTCGCGGGTCCGGATCTCGGCGACCTTGCCGCTTTTCACCGCGATCCACCGGATAATCCCCGTGGTCAAAAAGGCGATGGCGGCGGCGGTGAGCAGGACCAGCCCGAGCTCGCGGAGCGGGACGCCGGCCCCCGCCATTTAGGCGGTTCCTTCGGCGCCCTCCGGCGCGTCCCTGCCTAGCAGCACGTGCGGTTCCATGCCGAGGACCTCACTGAGCCGGTCCGTGGCCACCGCGCCCTCGCGCAGGATGCGCGGGGTGCGGCCGGAAATGTCGATGATGGTCGACGGGGTGCCCACTGCGGCCTCTCCCCCGTCGAGGTAGACCGACACCGCGGAGCCGAGCTGTTGCTTCGCGGCCACGGCGCTGATCGGCGGGGTCTTGCCGGAGATGTTTGCCGAGGAGACCGCCATCGGGCCGACTTCGCGCAGCAGTTCGATGGCGACGGGCTGCAGCGGCATGCGCAGCATCACGGTGCCCCGGGTGTCGCCGAGGTTCCAGGGCAGCGACGGCGCCTGCGGGACGACGATGGACAACCCTCCCGGCCAGAAAGCCTGGACCAGATCCTGCGCCTGCGGGGTGAATTCGGCGACCAGCCCCTGCACAGTGTCCCAGGAGCCGATGAGCACCGGCACGGGCATGTCCGGCCCCCGGCGCTTGGTAGCCAGCAGGTTGGCGACGGAATCGTTGTTGAAGGCGTCGCAGCCGATCCCGTAGACGGTGTCGGTGGGAAGGACGACGAGCCGGCCCGCCCGAGCAGAGTCCACGGCGACGCGCATCCCCTTGGCGCGCTCGACTTCGTCGCTGCAGTCGTAGATCTTGCTCATGTGTCCAGGTTCCCCTAACTCGCATTCCGTGTCTCGCGCGCGATGGGCCCGCGCGATGGGCGGTTACGAGCTTACTCCCCGCACCGCCGTGACAAAGCGCGGCCGCCCGGTCAGGTCGGCCAGCGCCGCCACCTCCCGAAAGTCGCCGGTGGCGCGCAGCGCCTCCTGCACGGCCCCGGAGGTGGAGTCGTCGTGCTCGACGCCCACTGCCCCGCCCTCGCGGAGCAGGTTGGCGAGCAGACCGGTCATCCGGTCGATGGTGGCCATGCCATCGGCGCCGGCGAAGACGGCCTCCGGCGGATCCGAGTAGACCTCCGGGTCGAGTTCCGGGGTCTCGGGCACGTACGGCGGGTTGGTCAGGACCAGGTCGACCGCGCCGTGCAGCTCCGGCAACAGTCCCGGATCAGTGACGTCGCCGAGGGTCAACTCCACCTGCGGGGCGAGCCGGTCAACGTTTTTCCGGGCCCAGTCAAGGGCAGAGACTTGCTTTTCGACGGCGACGACGCGCGCCGAAGGCATCAGGGTGGCCACGTACAGCGCCAACGCCCCACTGCCCGCACACAGGTCGACCACCGTGGGCGCCGCCGCCCCGGCTAGGCGTCGCACCCCCCAATCGGCGAGTACTTCGGTCTCCGGGCGCGGGATGAACACCCCGGGCCCCACGACGAGATCGAGGTGTCCGAAAGGGGCCACGCCCAGGATGTGCTGCAGAGGTTCGCGCGCCTCCCGGCGAGTCAGGGCCGCCTCGAAGTCCGCGGAAAATCCGGCCGGCAGGTCTTCCTCACGCAGTCGGTGCACGCTCATGTGACCCACGTCCAGCAGGTGCGCGGCGATGAGGCGGGCGTCGACGAGCGGGCTGGGTACCCCGGCTGCGGCGAGTCGGCCCGCCGCCCGCCGCAGAAGCTGGTCAAGCATGATGACTTTACTCGGCTTCGAGCCGCTCGGCGCGCTCGGCGGCCTGCAGGGCCGTGATCAGCTCTTCCATGTGGCCGTCCAACACCGTGTCCAGGTTGTTGGCCTTGTAGCCAATGCGGTGGTCCGAGATGCGGTTCTCCGGCCAGTTGTAGGTGCGGATGCGCTCGGAGCGGTCCATGGTGCGCACCTGCGCGGCGCGGCCCTCAGCCGCCTCCGCGTCAGCTTTGTCGCGCTCCATCTGCTCCAGGCGCGCCTGCAACACCTGCATGGCGCGCGCCTTGTTCTGGATCTGCGAGCGCTCGTTCTGACAGGTGACCACGATGCCGGTAGGCAGGTGCGTCAGACGCACGGCCGAGTCCGTCGTGTTCACGCCCTGACCGCCCTTGCCGGAGGAGCGGTACACGTCGACGCGCAACTCCTTCTCGTCGATCTGCACGGCCTCGATCTCGTCCGGCTCCGGGTAGACCAGCACACCCGCCGCAGAAGTCTGGATGCGCCCCTGCGACTCAGTGACCGGCACGCGCTGCACGCGGTGCACGCCGCCCTCGAACTTGAACACCGACCAGGCGCCGTCGCGGGAGGGCTTCTTCGCCTTCACCGAGACGGTCAGATCTTTGACGCCGCCGAGGTCGGACTCCGCCTCGTCCAGGACGTCCCAGACGAAGCCGTGCCGCTCGGCATAGCGCTGGTACATGCGGGCGAGCTCGCCGGCGAACAACGCCGCCTCCTCGCCGCCGGCGCCGGCCTTGATCTCCATGATGATATCGTCGCCGTCCTGCTCGTCGCGCGGAGCGAGCAGGTCAGCGAGCTTTTCCTCCAGCTCGACGGCCAACGGCTCGAGGCGGTCGACCTCAGACTGGTAGTCGTGGTCCTCGTAGGCCAATTCCCGGGCCATCTCGAGGTTCTCGCGCACCTCGTTGAGCTCGTCGTTGACCTTGATGATCGGCTGCAGCTCCGAGTAACGCTTGGACAGCTTGCGGAACTGGTTCTGGTCGCCCGCGATGGACGGATCGGCCATTTGGGCCTCAATGCCCTGGAACTCGGAGACGACGTCGTCTACGAGCGAAACCTCGGATGCCATCAGAAGTACTCCTCCACGTCCTTGTCTGCGGCCATCGGAGCGCTCGAGGTCACCTGGGTGAGGAACTCTCCGTTGGACTTGGTCTTCTTCAACTGCTTGATCAGCAGATCAATCGCCTGCTGCGGGTCCAGCCCGGCCAGGAGGCGGCGCAGCTTGTGCACGACCCGGAATTCCTCCGGCGCCATGAGCAGCTCGTCCTTACGGGTGCCGGACGGGTTGACGTCGACGGCCGGGAACACGCGGCGCTCCGAAATCTTGCGGTCCAGCTTGAGCTCGGCATTGCCGGTGCCCTTGAACTCCTCGAAGATCACGGTGTCGCCGGCGGAGCCGGTCTCGACCATCGCGGTGGCGATGATCGTCAGCGAACCGCCGTCCTCGATGTTGCGGGCCGCACCCAGGAAACGCTTCGGCGGGTACAGCGCGTTCGAGTCGACGCCGCCCGAGAGGATGCGGCCGGACGCCGGTGAGGAGTTGTTGTACGCGCGGCCCAGCCGGGTGATCGAGTCCAGCAGGACGACGACGTCCTTGCCCATCTCCACCAGGCGCTTGGCCCGCTCGATCGCCAGCTCGGCGACCGCGGTGTGTTCTCCCGGCGGGCGGTCGAAGGTCGAGGCGATGACCTCGCCGTTGACCGAGCGCTGCATGTCGGTGACTTCCTCGGGGCGCTCGTCGACCAGCACGACCATGAGGTAGCACTCCGGGTTGTTCGTCGCGATCGCGTTGGCGATGTTCTGCAGGATCGTCGTCTTGCCGGCCTTCGGCGGAGAGACGATCAGGGCGCGTTGCCCCTTGCCGATCGGCATGATCAGGTCGATCACGCGAGTGGTGAGGATGTTCTGTTCCGTCTCCAGCCGCAGGCGCTGGTTCGGGTACAGCGGGGTCAGCTTATGGAACTCGGGGCGCTTCTTGGCCTCCTCCGGGTGCATGCCGTTGACGGTGTCCACGCGCACCAGGGGGTTGTACTTGCGACGATTGCGGCCGTTGCCGTGGCTCTGGCCGCCCCCGCCCATCTTGACCTGGCCGGTGATCGCATCGCCGGAACGCAGGTTGAAGCGGCGGATCAGGTTGTTGTTGATGTACACGTCGGCTGGGCTCGTGTGGTAGCCGGTGGTGCGGACGAAGGCGGCGTTGTTGTCCACGACGTCGAGGATGCCGGCGACTTCCTGCAGCTCATCCTGGTCGTTGTTCTGGTTCTGGCCGTCGTTGTGGTGCTGGTCGCGATCCCGGTCGCGGCCGCGGCGGTTGCGGCGGTTGCGGCGTCCCCGGCGGCTGTTGGACCCGCCGTCGTTGTGGTGCTGGTCGCGTCGGTTGTCGCGGGAGCGGTCCTGCCGGTCCTGTCCGCCCTGATTCGACTTGCCGTCGCCGGAGTCGCCTTCGGAGCGGGAATCCTGCCGGGAGTCGTCCCGCTGCTCGGACTGGTTGCCCTGACCGTCCTGCTGCTCATTGTGCTGGTCGCGGTGACCGTGGCGGGCGCGGTTGCGGCGGGCGCGGCGGGCGGCCGAGCGCGATTCATAGCGGTGCTCGCCGTCGCCGGAGCCAGACTGATCCCGGTTGTCCCGGTTGTCCTGGTTGTCGTTGGCCGACGTCTTCTCCGCGGCAGGTTTATCCTGCTGCGTGTCGGCGGGAGCCGTCCGGGCCTGGGCCTGCGCCGTGCCTTCGGCCACGGCCGGGTCCGGGGTCTCCTTGGCCGGCGCCTGCTCCTTGGCGGCGCGAGCGGGGACGGCGCCGGTCTTGATGGCGGTGATCAACTCACCCTTGCGCAGCCCGGAAATCCCCCTGAGGCCCATGCCCGAAGCCATCTTGCGCAGCTCCGGCAGCTTGAGCTTAGCGAGGTCCTGCTGGTTATCGGCAGCTGCCATGTTGTCCGTTTGGGTCACGGATGTCCTTTCAATTGCGTGCCAGCCATGTGGTTCACCTCTCGCAGTGAAGTACCTGATATTGGCGGGTGAAAGTCTCCCCTGGCTGGCAGCCCTCTTCAATACATATACAAGGGACGGATTCGTCTCACGCTGACTCTCACGTGCAATGAGGGCCACCCCGTGGGTGACAGCCCTCATCGAACTTCGATGCGCCGCAGCCACGTCGGACGTGAAACTGCTTTCATAAAATGACAGACCGCAGGCCGGAGCAACCGCTAAACCTAAGCGCGCACCCGCCTGTGCGCCGGTGCGTGGTGTGGGGCTTCGACCGACTCCGGAACGGGCAGCGAACGGGTTCGAAAACCCTGCCGTCCGGCGATCTAGGGCAAGTGTAACCGATGTCGCCCGGCGCACCACCAAAGGGGGCCCGGGCGAGTGGCTACAGTGGACGACATGCTCTCGACAATGCAGGACATTCCCCTGTCGATCTCCCGCATCCTGGCGTACGGCGCGACGGTGCACGGCTCCACCAAGGTGACCACCTGGAGCAACGACGAGGCGCAGGAGACCACCTTCACGGATGTGGCCGCCCGGGCCGCAGCCTTCGCCCATGCCTTGCGGCAGGACCTGGGCGTCGACGGCGATCAACGGGTCGGCACACTGCTGTACAACTGCGCGGAGCACCTGGAGGCGCTCTTCGCCGCCACCTGCATGGGCGCGGTGTTCACCCCGCTGAATAAACAGCTGATGAACGACCAGATCCGGCACATCGTCAACCACGCCGAAGTCGAGGTGATCGTCGCCGACCCTCGCCTGATGACCCAGCTCAGCGCCGTCCTCGTCGATTGTCCGAGCGTGCGCGCCGTGGTGGTCATCGGGCTGGAACCGCTCGCGGATTTCCTTCCGCTGTTGCCCGAGGGGGTCACGCTGCACTCCTACGAGGCCCTGCTGGACGGGCGTTCCACGAAATTCGACTGGCCGGTCCAGGACGAGCGCACCGCCGCCGCCATCTGCTACTCGACCGGCACCTCGGGCGCGCCGAAGGGCGTGGCCTACTCACACCGTTCGGTCTACCTGCAGGCCATGAGCCTGCGCACCACCGACTCCCTCGCCGTCGAGCACGGCCAGTCTTTCCTTTGCTGCGTGCCGATCTACCACGTCCTCAGCTGGGGCGTGCCCTTCGCGGCGTTCATGTCCGGCACTCCCCTGGTGCTGCCGGACTCCGACGTCTCCGCCCCCACGTTGGCCAAGCTCATCGCGACGACGCATCCACGCGTCGCCCACGGCGTGCCCACGGTGTGGACCCAGCTGATGGTCCATTACCTGCACAACCCGCCGGAGCGCATGAGTCTGCAGGAAATCTACGTGGGCGGCTCGCCCGCCCCGCCGATCCTGATCAAGATGTGGGAGGAACGCTACGGCGTCGAGGTGATCCACGTGTGGGGCATGACGGAGACCTCCACCGTGGGCACCGTCGCCCGCCCGCCCTCGGGCGTGTCGGGTGAGGCGCGGTGGGCGTACCGCGTCTCCCAGGGGCGTTTCCCGGCGTCGTTGGAGTACCGGGTCGTCGCGGACGACCGGGTCCAGGCCGCCACCGACCGGAACCAAGGCGAAATCCAGGTGCGGGGAAACATGGTCACCGCCAACTACTACCGTTCTCCCGCGGAACAGGCCGGCGGAACCGCGCATCAGTTCCGCGGCAAGGACGTCGACGACGCCGAACCGCAGTTCACGCCCGACGGCTGGTTACGCACCGGCGACGTCGGCTCCGTCACCCGCGACGGCTTTTTGACGGTCTCCGACCGCGCCCGCGACGTCATCCGTTCCGGCGGCGAGTGGATCTATTCCGTGCTGCTGGAAAACGTCGTCACCGGCAACCCCGAGGTCGTGGAGGCCGCGGTGATCGGCTACCCCGACGCCAAATGGGGCGAGCGGCCGCTGGCCGTGACGGTGCTGCACCTCGACGTCCCGCGGACGAAGGAGACCGCCGAGAAAATCCGCGAGCGGATGCGCGCCCAGCTGCCGAACTGGATGCTGCCGGAGTACTGGACGTTCGTCGACGACATCGACAAGACCTCGGTGGACAAGTTCGACAAGAAGGACCTGCGCAAGCACCTGGCGGACGGCAAGTTCGACGTCATCACACTACTCGGCCCGGGCCAGCGCTCCCCCGCCGACGAGCCCGACGCCGCCACCGACGTCATGGAATAAAACCCGATTAAGCCCTTGGAAAATCTCCGCCGCCTCCTTATTATGGTTAGACCATGACATCGCGCGAAAAGATCCTGCTCCCACTCCGCACGTCTGCCCCGTCTGCCGAACCCCTCCCGGCTGATCTGCCGGCCCCGGCCGCCGACGGCACCCGCGCCCTCGCCGACCGGTTCGGCCGCGTCGCACGAGATCTCCGCGTCAGCCTCACCGACCGGTGCAACCTGCGATGCACCTACTGCATGCCGGCCGAAGGACTGGACTGGATGCCGACCGAACAAACGCTGAACGACGACGAAATGATCCGCATGATCACCGTCGCCGTCGAAAAGCTCGGCATCCGACAGATCCGCTTCACCGGCGGCGAACCGCTGCTGCGCAAGTCGTTGGAAAAAATCATCGCCGCCACCAAGGAACTGACCACCGACGAAGGTAAACCGGTGGGCACCGCGATGACCACCAACGGCATGGGGCTCGCGCGCCGGGCGCAGAAGCTCGCCGACGCGGGCCTCGACCGGGTCAACATTTCCCTCGACACCCTCGACCCGGAGCTGTACGCCCGCCTGACCCGCCGTGATCGTCTGAAAGACGCCGTGGCCGCCATCGACGCCGCCATTGAGGCGGGGTTGACCCCGGTGAAGGTCAATGCGGTGGTCATGCCGGGCGTCAATGAGGGCTCCATCACCGAATTGGCTCGCTTTGCGCTGCAGAAGGGCGCCCAGCTGCGGTTCATCGAACAGATGCCGTTGGGCCCGCCGGAGCAGTGGGAGCGCGCGCAGATGGTGACCGCGCAGGATATTCTCGACGAGTTGGCCACCGAGTTTGAGATGACCCCGGCCGAGGAGCCGCGCGGTTCCGCGCCGGCCGCTCTGTGGGACGTCACGGACTTGACGGACGACTCTGTCACCGGGCAGCTCGGGGTGATCGCTTCGGTGTCGCATCCGTTTTGCGGCGATTGCGACCGTTCCCGGTTGACCACGGACGGGGCGATCCGCAACTGCCTGTTCTCCAACTCGGAGACGTCCCTGCGTGATCTGATGCGCGCGGGGGCCAGCGACGATGAGCTGGCGGAGAAGTGGGCGGGAGCCATGTGGGTGAAGAAACCGGGCCACGGCATCGACGATGTAGGGTTCCTGCAGCCGGACCGTCCGATGTCCGCCATCGGCGGCTAGCCCGCGTAGTTTTCTTCTGTGAAGTCCCGGAAAGGTCGTCTGGCTGTCATGCCCCATGGTTCCATCGCTCGTCCAGCCTCCGAGCATTTTGCGGCGGTCGTGTCCCTCGCCCGTCCCCTGCCTCCGGTGCGCCGTGCGGTGCAGGAGGCGCTCGGCGAGGTTCTCGCCCGCCCGGCGACGGCGGTGTTGGCCGTCCCGCCGTTCACGAATTCGGCGATGGACGGTTTCCTCGTCCGCGCCGCCGATGTGGCCGGCGAGGGGCCGTGGACGTTGCGGGTCGTCGGTGACGTCCCCGCCGGTGGCTCAGCTCGTCCCGTCGGCGCCGGTGAGGCCGTCCGGATCATGACCGGCGCGCCCGTGGGCGAGGACGCGGTGGATCAGCTGCGAGTGATTCCGGTGGAGGACACGGACGTGGCGCCCGGCCCGGGGCCCGTGCCCGCCGAAGTGACCGTGCGCCGGGTCTCCCCCGGTCGCGCCCATATTCGTGGCGCGGGTGAAAACATCCGGATCGGTGATGTGGCCGTGGCGGCGGGGTCGGTGGTGGATGCGGGCACGGTGGCAGCGCTGATTTCCGTCGGGGTGACCGAGGTGGACGTGCATCCGGCGCCGCGGGTGGCGGTGATTTCCTCGGGCAGCGAGCTCGTCGCCCCCGGCGAGACGCCGCGGGCGGGGCAGATCCCGGACTCCAACCGGCCGATGCTCGCCGCCCTGGCCACCGCCCACGGCGCCGGCCGGGTCGTCCAGAATCATGTCGGTGACGCCGAGGAGGATTTTGCGGCGGCGTTGCGCACCGCGGTGGACGAGGCCGATCTGGTGGTCACCAGCGGCGGAGTCTCCGTCGGCGCCTACGACGTGGTGCGTGCGGTGACCGACTCTCCCGCCGGGGCCGGGTCGATGTGGTTCGGCGAGGTCGCCCAGCGGCCGGGCGCCCCGCAGGGCGCCGGGCTCTGGCACGGGACGCCGCTGTTGACGTTGCCCGGCAACCCGGTCGCCGCTTTCGCGTCTTTCCACGCGTACGTCGCGCCCGTGCTGCGGGTGCTCGCCGGTCATCGTCCACCGGCGGATATTCTGGATCGGCCGACGGTGATCGCACGTCGCGGGGAGGAGTTCCCGCCGGTGCGCGGCCGCACCGTGTTCGTCCCGGTCCGAATGGAATGGGCGGGCGGCCCGGTCGCCTACCCGTTCAACGGCAGTCGCACGGGGTCGCATCTGGTGGCCTCGTTGGCCGACACCGACGGCGTCGCGGTACTCACCGAAGAAGGCGGCGATACGGTGGACGTCATCCTCACCCGCACCCACTGAATCGAATCTGATGTCCCGCGCCTGAAGGAGTCGCAAGCACGCATGAAATTCACTCACTTGAACGAGTCCGGGTCCGCGTACATGGTCGATGTGACCGGTAAGCGGCCCACCGTCCGCGAGGCCACCGCCCAGGGCGAGGTGGTCTGTTCCCCGGAGGTCATGGCCGCGCTGCGCGACGGGACGGTGCCCAAGGGCGATGTGTTGGCCGTGGCCCGGATCGCGGGTGTCTCGGCGGCGAAGAAGGTGCCGGAGTTGTTGCCGTTGGCGCACACCATCGGGGTGCACGGCGCGTCGGTGGAGCTGGAGCTGCACGACGACCACGTGTTCATCGAGGCGACGGTGCGCACCGCGGACCGCACCGGAGTGGAGATGGAGGCGTTGACGTCGGTGTCGGTGGCGGCGTTGGCGGTCGTCGACATGGTCAAGGGGGTGGACCGCTCGGCGTATCTGCGCCGGTGCGGGATCGTCGCCAAGTCGGGCGGCCGTTCCGGAGACTGGTCGCGCGAGCTGCCGGGCGGCGAGCGGTGACGGCGCCGCGCAACCTGGAGACGACCCTGGCGCCGGGCCTCGACGTGATCGTCTTGGCCGGCGGACGCGGTTCGCGGATGGGCGGGCGGGACAAGGCCGTCGTGCGCGTCGACGGCCAACGTCTGATCGACGTGCTGCTTGACGACGTCTCGATGCTGCCCGGCGTGATGCAGGTCGTGGCGGTGTCGTCGCGGGATCCGCAGCTGCGCCCCGGAGTGAAGGTCGTGGCGGAGGAGCCGCCTTTTTCCGGTCCAGTCGCCGCGGTCGCCGCGGGCGCACGTGCCCTGGCCACGGAGGCCTGCACGCACACTGCGGTGCTGGCGGTCGACGCGCCCGAGTCCTCCGGCCTTGTCCCGGAGCTGCTGGACGCGCTCGACGAAGTGCCGGAGGCGGACGCCGCCGCGGTGCGGGAAGTCTCGGGGCACCTGCAGCCGCTGTGTGCGGTGTGGCGCACCCGCTCCCTGCACCGCGTGCTCGACGAGGTGGCGACGGACGGCGGCCTGACCGACCGGGCCGCGAAGCTGCTGCTCGCGCGCGCCGAGGTGGTGGAGGTCGTCGGCTCCGGCGAGGAGCGCGACTACGACACCCTCGCCGACCTCGCCGACTACGGCGAGGTCGAGGAATAGGGCCGCCCCGTCACTCGGTGACGACGATGGAGCCGCGCTGGCCCTTTTCCGCGTCCGTCATCTGGTGGTTGACGAAGACGTAGGTGCCCGGCTCGTCGAAGGTGAATTCGACGAACCCGCCCTGGGCGGCCAGCAGGCTCACCGCCTGCGATCCGGTGCCCTTCTGCCCCGCGTCGCGGATGAGGTAGTCGCCTTCCGACCAGACCGTGTCGAAGCTCTCGCCGACCACGTGGAAGCTGAGCGGGTTGTCCGGCCCGACGTTCATCAGCCACATGCGCACGGTGTCGCCGACCCGGTGCTCCAGCGGGGCCAGGTTGTACTGGTTCGGGTACCAGTTGAAGCCGGTCAGGTCGTACTGCCCGTCGCTCACCCGCTGCGCGTCGGCGCCGACGTCCGGATCCCCGAGAAACATTTCGTGGGCGACCAGGAGGTACTCTTCGTCCACGTCGCTCAGCGCCTCGTCCGAGTCGGCGGGCGGGTCGATGACCACGGCGCCGACCATGCCGTTGGCGATGTGCAGGCTCATCGGCAGCGTGGCGCAGTGATACATCCAGATGCCCGAGCGGTGGGCCACGAATTCATACGTCAACGACTCGCCCACCGGGATCTGCGCCATGTGCTCGTCGGGGTTGACCTCGCCGGCGTGGAAATCGACGGAGTGGTCCATCGTGCCCTCGTTGTGCAGCGTGATGCGGAAGGTGTCGCCGACGGCGCCGCGGAGGGTGGGGCCGGGCGCCTGGCCGTCAAACAGCCACACGACCTGCTCGTGGCCGGGCGCGATCTGGCGGATTTCCTCGGTGATGGTCCACTCATGTTCGTGGACCGTGCCGGTGGGCGCCGGCGGCAGCACGGGGTCGAAAGGCTCGAAGCCCTCGTGGTCGACGGTGCGCTCCGCGAGGGTGGGCACGTGCGCGAGCGGGTTGGTCAACGCGTCCGCGCCCGCCGGCGCGTTCTCGCCGCCGGCGTCGGTGACCACGACGTCGAAGGTCATGCCCATCGCCTCGTGCCCGGCCACGGTGCATGTGCCCTGCACGGATTCGGTGAACACCCCCGCTTCCAGCGTCACGGTCTCGCCGGGGCGGATCAGCCCGGTCTCGGCGTCGCGGATCTGCAGGTCGTGCTGCATGGAATCGCTGTTGGTGACCTCGAGGATAAGCTCGGTGCCGGCGGGGACCTCCACCCGGTTGGGCACGAACAACATGCCTTGGACGTCGACCTCGAAAGTCATGGTTTCACCGTCGACGGCGGCCACGGCGGCGGCGGAGGTAGCCGTGTTCGTTTCCCCGGCGTCGTTCGACTGCCCGGCCGAGGTCGTCAACGACACCGCGAGGACGACGACGGCGGCGACCGCCAGGCCGATCAGGATCCAAGAGGCCCACTCCGAGCTCTTCGACCCGGTGGCCCGTCCGCCACCCGCGCGTTCTGTTTTTCCGGACGGACCGATCGGAATACTCATAGATTCTCCATTCGATACTGGGCGACGACCGCCCTGATGATGTGCATGACATGTCCCGCCAGGCCGAGCCCCAGCAGAATCAGCCCCGCCTCCTTCGCCGGCCCGTCCGCCGCGAGCAGCGCCAACAACGCGCCCAGATTGAGCAGGACGGTCCGGGCGTAGCCACCGCGGTCGGCCAGGCTGCGGGCGCGGCGGACCTTGTCGGGCCCGCCGCCGATCAACGTGGGCAACAGGTGGTGCAGCACCCCGGTGACGAGCTGCAGCAGCCCGCCGCCCAGGAACGAAGGGGCGAGCAGCACCGTGGTGGCGCGGGCGTCGGCGCCGCCGATGAGGCTGGCGGCGTCGGCGGCGGACAGCGCGATCAGCCAGACCATACCGGCGGTGACGGACGCCGCCGCGGTCGTCCACCGCCCCTGGCCCGCGAACATGGTGGCCATGATCGGCTGGGCCACCATGACGGCGGCGAGCACGGTCAGCAGCTGCGCTGCCCCCGCCCACTCAGTCAGCCCCAGCGCCTGTAGCAGGACGGCCGCAGTCAGGCCGGCGCAGTGCACGGACAGCGCCCGGGTGCAGCGTCGGCGGGCCACCTCCGAGATCGGCGTCGACGACAATGTCGGCAGGAGCGTGACGACGGTACCCAGCACCGTCAGCCAGGAAAACCCCCACACGGTGGCCCGTGAGTGTGCGCCGATCAGGTCGGAGTAGTCGCCGACGCCGTTGCCCGCCAGCGCCGCCAACAAGATCGCCAGGATCAAAAAGGCGGCGGCCGCGACATAAAACGGCACGGTGACGGCGAAGCGCCCCGCCAACGAGCCCCGGAGCCGGCGGACGATGACCGCGATGTGCCAGAGCAACACCGCGATGACGGCGCCGGCGGCCACATCGGACAGCACGCCCCAGTCATACCCGGCCCGGTCCACGAGCAGGGCGATCAGCGCCACCTGGATGATCCCGACCCGGATCGCCACGAAAGTGCTCCGACCCGCCCCGGTGCGGGTCAACGCCTCCACGAAGTGGGTGGAGTAGACGATGACGGCGGTCGTCACCGCCCCGACCGTGAAAGTGTGGACGACGTCCCACCAGGCGACGGACGCCCCGAAGCGATGGGCGACGGCCACGCCGACCCCCACGAGCATCCACCAGATAACGGCTGCCGCCGCGAGCGTGTGCCACCGGCCGCGGGCGCGGAGAGAGACGTCGGAAACGGTCAGGGCGGTCACCGGACGACCCTTTCCCGGGCGGCGCCGGGACGGCGCCGGGTGAGCGCGCGACGCCCGGTGAGAAACACGGCGACGCCGAGGAAGAGGAGGACGGCGATGACGTTGATCACGCCGCCGGCCTGCCAGAGAGCCGTCGCTTCGCGGAAGTCACCGATGAGGCGCAGCGCCAGGCCTGCGTGCAACAGCACGACGGCGACGTACATGACCGGGTGGTACGGCAAGGTGCGCCTGATCACCGAGGTCAGGATGATGGGTGCGTGGGCGAAGATCATGGAGATGACGAACCCCAGGAAAATGGCGTGCACGCCGGCGTCGTAGACGAACCCCGTCTCCAGGTGACCGAACGCGACCCAGATCGCGCCGCCGACGACCAGCCACAGATACCCCAGCAGCATGCACACCGCCGAGTAGCGGGGCAAGCCCGTGGAGTTGACCAGGTGGCGGGCGACGTCGACGCGGACGGTGGTCAGCGCCACCAGGATGAGCACGACGCCCATGACGGCGAAGCCGATCTGCGGGTGGACGAGAAACACCAGCGACGACGCCGCCAGCGCGAGGACGAGGGCGGTGACCCGCTCCTCGGCGGCCGCGCCGGTGAAGGACACGCGCGCCAGTTCGAGGCGCTCGCCGATGACGGTGGCCACGGCGAAGAGCACCCCGAGCGGCATGGCGTAGGCGAACACCTCTCCGGAGGCCCAGACAACCGCCGCCGCGACGCCGCCGAGGACGCCGACGGCCTGAGTCAGGACGGCCAGCGTCGGCTGACGTCGGTGCACGACGACGTAGGTCAGGCCGAGCACCAGGAAGCTCAGCGCGAAGAACACGCCCGGCACCGCTTTGGGCAGGCCCGCCAGGGTAGTCACGACCCCTGCCGCCGAGGCAGCCGGGCCGAGCCATGCCCAGCGGGCGCGCACCGCCACGGCGCGCTCCAGACCGATGGCGCCGCCGACGAAGCCGAACACCATGAGCGGGCCGTGGTCGACGGCCAAGTCCGCGGCGGGGGTGTTCAGCCAGTGGCCCAGCCGGGCGATGGCGGCGATCAGCCCGGTGAGGACAGAGATTCCTGCGAAGAGCAGGAAGAAGAAACGCAGCCCCGAGGGTGCGCTCCAGGAGGGGGTGGCCCCCGATCGCCTATTTGTCACGACTTTTATCGTACTATTGGCGACGCCGATCCCCAACCGGGGATCAACCCCGCCACGCCGGTGGACCCCTAGCCCCGATCGCCCCGCACGACCCGATCGGCGCCCCGCGCAAAGTTGAGGGGCGAAAGGAGATCCCTGCGTTGGATTACCTTCAGGAAGTCTCGGCCGTCCGGCGCCCGAAGTTCCCCCCCCGCATCGCCCAGCCAGTCACTGGAACCGCTCGAAGATGCTCCCCAACAGCGGCAGCACGACCCCCAGGCTGTCCGAGACCCCGCCGGGGGCGCTGGGGGCGTTGACGATCAGCGCCGCCCGCTCGTCCCGGGAAGTCAGGCCGATGAGCCCGCGCGAGAGTCCCGCCTGGCGCGAACTCTTCAACCCTTCGACGAGCACCTGCGTCTCCAGGCCGGTCAACCGGCAGTCCAGCCGCTCGGCGGTGACCTCGGGAGTGAGGTTGCGCGTGCCGACGCCCGTGCCGCCCGTGGTCACGATGAGCCGGACGCCGTCCGCTAGGGCGCGGTCAATCTCCCGGGCCACCGCTTCCCTGCCCTCCGGCACGACGACCTCTCGGCCGGCCTCGATCCCGGCGTCGGCAAGCAACTTCCGCGCCCGCGGGCCGGATTTATCCTCCCTCTCCCCGGAGTGGACGCGATCGGACACGACGATGACGGCGGCTCTCATGCGTCCCATATTGGCACGGCGCAAAACCTCCGAGCATATTTTACCCCCGGGAAAATATAATTTTCGTCACATAAAAGAGCACCTTTTCTCAGGCTGCACTTTGGTGATCCGTCACACACGCCCACTGCCAGCGCCTCTCTTTCTCGTCCAGAATTAGCGAATGGCAATATGCTCTAATTAAGCACGGAATGGGCCGGGGAAAAGAATGGACGAGCAGGTCAGCCTTCATTATCCTGGTGAATATTGCACGAATTAATCGGTGACAATTCATTTCCGCACCGCTCCTAGTGAGGATCACAATGACAACGTTGGACACATCTCAACGCGTTCTCCACGGATGGGACCCGGAAGACCCCGAGAAGTGGGACTCCAAAATCGCCTGGAAAACGCTCTGGATCTCAACGATCACACTTTTCATCGGGTTCTGTACGTGGTATCTCGTCTCCGCCATCGCCCCGATGCTCAACCAGATCGGCTTCGACCTCTCCGCCAGCCAGCTGTACTGGCTGACGTCCATCCCGGGCCTGGCGGGCGGCATCCTCCGCCTGGTCTTCATGTTCCTGCCCGCGGTCCTGGGCACCCGCAAGCTGGTCACCCTCTCCTCCCTGCTGTTCATCCTGCCGATGCTCGGCTGGTTCTTCGCCGTCCAGAACACCGACACCTCCTACTGGTGGCTGCTGACGCTCGCCTTCCTCACTGGCATCGGCGGCGGCGTGTTCTCCGGCTTCATGCCGTCGACCGGCTACTTCTTCCCCAAGTCCAAGTCCGGCACCGCCCTCGGGCTGCAGGCCGGCCTGTCAAACCTGGGCATGTCCTTCATCCAGCTGGTCAGCCCGTGGCTGATGGGCTTCACCCTGCTGGGCATCGGCTTCGTCGCCCCCACCCGCAGCGCCGCCACCGGCGAGGCCCTGTACGTCTACAACCCGGCGATCGTGCTGGTGCCCTGGGCCATCGTCATGGCCGTCATCGCCTGGACCCAGCTCAAGGACGTCCCGGTCACCGCCAACTTCAAGCAGCAGATCGACATCTTCGGCAACAAGAACACCTGGATCATGACGGTGATCTACATCGCCGGATTCGGCGCCTTCGCCGGCTTCACCGCCCAGCTCGCCCTGCTGATCAACAACACCTTCGGCGTCTCCTCCCCGCTCGCCGACACCTACGCCCTTGAGGACCTGCCCCGCGGCGCCGCCTGGGCCTTCCTCTTCCCGCTCGTCGGCGCCGGCGTCCGCGCCCTGTGGGGCCCGCTGTGCGACAAGTTCGGCGGCGCCGTCTGGACCTTCATCGGACTGGTCGGCATGACCGTCTCCACCGCCGCCGCGGCGCTGTTCCTGAACCCGGACTCCCCGGACGCCTTCACCCCGTTCTTCATCGCCATGATGGTCATGGCCTTCTTCTCCGGGCTGGTCAACGCCGGCTCCTTCAAGCAGATGCCTATGATCCTTCCGAAGCGCCAGGCCGGCGGCGTCATCGGCTGGACCGGCGCGATGGGCGCCTTCGGCCCCTTCATCGCCGGCGTCCTGCTCTCCCTGATCGCCCCGGCCACCTTCTTCTGGGGATGCGTCGTGTTCTTCGCGTTCGCCGCCGTGCTCGCCTGGATCTATTACGCTCGGCCTCACGCCCCCTTCCCTGGCTGACAGGCCTTTCGCTCACTGCCTCACCCCGACTAGCCGCAAAGGATGACACTTTGACTACCGCCAACACTCAGGCCGCCAAGCCCGATGACTCCAACACCAACCCGCTGTTCAAGTTCGGGGGCTTCCTCCGCAAGGGTGACGTGGGCTCGGAAGGCCAGCAGATCTTCCTCAAGGGTGGGCGCGAAGCGGACGTGTTTTACCGCAACCGCTGGTCCTTCGACAAGATGGTCCGCTCCACCCACGGCGTCAACTGCACCGGCTCCTGCTCCTGGAAGGTCTACGTCAAAGACGGCGTGATCACCTGGGAGTCCCAGGCCGTCGACTATCCGTCCACCGGCTCCGAGATGCCGGACTACGAGCCCCGCGGCTGCCCCCGCGGAGCCTCCTTCTCCTGGTACACCTACTCGCCCACCCGCATCCGCTACCCGTATGTCCGCGGCGTCCTGCTGGACATGTACCGCGAAGCCAAGCGGGAGCACGGCGACCCGGTCATGGCCTGGCGCTCCATCGTCGAGGACCCGGCCAAGCGCGACGCCTACGTCTCCCAGCGCGGCAAGGGCGGCATGATCCGCGCCTCCTACACCGAAGCCGTCGAAATCGCCGCGGCCGCCCACGTCTACACCACCAGCAAGTGGGGCCCGGACCGCATCGCGGGATTCACGGTCATTCCGGCCATGTCGCAGGTCTCCTACGGCGCTGGCACCCGCTTCCTGCAGATGATCGGCGGCGTGGCCCTGTCCTTCTACGACTGGTACGCCGACCTCCCGCCGGCCTCCCCGCAGACCTTCGGCGACCAGACCGACGTCCCGGAGTCCGGCGACTGGTACAACTCCGCGTACCTGATGATGTGGGGCTCCAACATCCCGGTCACCCGTACCCCGGACGCCCACTTCATGACGGAGGTCCGCTACAAGGGCACCAAGGTCGTCGTGGTCTCCCCCGACTTCGCGGATAACACCGTCTTCGCCGACGAGTGGCTGCGCATCTCCCCCGGCGCCGACGCGGCCCTGGCGTTTTCCATGGGCCACGTCATCCTCAAGGAATTCCACGTGGAGAAACAGGAGCCGTACTTCCTGGAGTACATGCGCAAGTACACCGACGCGCCATTTTTGATCTCGCTGGATCAGCGCGAAGACGGCGGCTACACCGCCGGCAAGTTCCTCACGGCCTCCCAGTTGACCGGCGTCGACGAAGAGCTCGCCGGCACCCCGAACGCCGCCCACCGTCTGCTCATGATGGAGGCCGACGGCCGCGTCGTCGACCCGGGCGGAACCATCGCCGACCGCTACGGCGACGAAGGCGAAGGCAAGTGGAATCTCAGCCTCGAGGGGCTGGACCCCGTCATGTCCATCGCCGACACCGAGGACTTCGACACCGCCGAGGTGCTCATGCCACGCTTTGACCTCGACGCCAACCCCGACGACGTCGACGGCAACGGCCCCATCGGCGCCGGCATCGTCGCCCGCGGCGTGCCCGTCCGCCGGGTGGGCGACCAGCTGGTCACCACCGTCTTCGACGTCATGCTGGCCAACTACGCGGTGCCCCGACCCGAGCTGAACCTGCCGGGCGAATGGCCCGCCGACTTCCACGACGCCTCCACCCCGGGCACCCCGGCCTGGCAGGAAGGTCTGACCGGCGTGCCCGCCAACGCCGCGATCCGCATCGGCCGGGAGTTCGCACAAAACGCCGCGGACTCACAGGGACGCTCCCAGATCATCATGGGCGCCGGCGTCAACCACTACTTCCACGCCGACAACATCTACCGCACCTTCCTGGCGTTGACCTCCATGTGCGGCACCCAGGGCGTCAACGGCGGCGGCTGGGCCCACTACGTCGGCCAGGAGAAGCTGCGCCCGCAAAACGGCTGGTCGCAGTACGCCTTCGCCCTCGACTGGCAGCGCCCGGCGCGCCAGATGATCACTACCGGCTTCTACTATCTGACGACCTCCCAGTGGCGCTACGACAACTCGAAGGCCTCCCGGCTGGCGTCGCCGTTGGCGAACCGGGACGCCGTCGGCGACAAGTCGCTGTCCGACACGCTGATCGAGTCGATGAAGCGCGGCTGGATGCCGTCGTACCCGCAGTTCGACCGCAACCCGTTGATGCTGGCAGACCAGGCTGAGGCAGCGGGCATGGACGTCAAGGACTACATCGTCTCGGAGCTGGAGAGCGGGAACATGAAGTTCGCGGCCGAGGATCCGGACGCCCCGGAGAACTGGCCGCGTATCCTGCTCAACTGGCGCACCAACCTGATGGGCTCCTCGGCCAAGGGCACGGAGTTTTTCCTGCGTCACATGCTGGGCGTGGATTCGGACGCCACCGCGAAGGAACTCGAGCCGCACGAGCGCCCCGAGTCCCTCGTCTGGCACGACGAGGCCCCGCAAGGAAAGCTCGACCTGATGTTGACCACGGACTTCCGCAACACCTCCACCACGCTGGTCTCTGACATCGTGCTGCCTGCGGCGACCTGGTACGAGAAGCACGATCTGTCCACCACGGACATGCACCCGTTCATCCACTCCTTCAACGCGGCGATCAACCCGCCGTGGGAGGCGCGCACGGACTTCGAGGTCTTCCGCGATCTGGCCGACGCGTTCTCGCAGATGGCGACCCGTTGGCTCGGCACCCAGACGGACATCATCGCCTCCCCGCTGGCCCATGACTCGGCGGACGAGTTGAACATGGCCAACGGCATGGTCCCCGACGTCGAGAAGGAGGGCCTGCAGCCAGGCAAGAACATGGCCAAGCTCATTCCGGTGGAGCGCGACTACACCAAGGTCTTCGAGAAATGGATGCACTTCGGCCCCCTGACCGAGGAGAAGGGCACCAGCGTCCACGAGACCGATTACGACGTGACGAAGCAGGCCCAGGAAATGGCCCTGATCAACGGCGCCTCGGAGACGGCGTCGGCGGGCGTGCGCCCGGACTTGGACACTGAAATCAAGGTGATCGAGTTGATTTTGCACCTGTCCGGCGTGTCCAACGGCGAGGTCGCGCTCGAGGGTTTCCGCAACCAGGGCAAGCGCGTGGGCACGGACATGACGCCGTTGGTGGCCGGCAACGAGCAGACCAAGATCACTTGGGACGCCGTCAAGGAACGCCCGACGGAGGTGATCACCTCGCCGGAGTGGTCCGCCGACAAGCGGGGCGGGCGCCGGTACACCGCGTTTTCCATCAACATCGAGTGGGATCGGCCGTTCCGCACCCTCTCGGGCCGCATGCACTACTACCTCGACCATGACTGGTACATCGATTACGGCGAGCAGCTGCCGATCTTCCGCCCGCCGCTGGATCGCCTCCACCTCAACGGGGAGAACAACCCGGGTGAGCTCGTGCGCGGCGAGGACGGCAACCCGGAGGTCACGGTCCGCTACCTGACCCCGCACAACAAGTGGTCGATCCACTCGCAGTACTTCGACAACCTGCACGTGCTGTCGATCTCCCGGGGCGGCCAGGTGGTGTGGATGTCGGACAAGGACGCCGAGAAGATCGGCGTCAAGGACAACGAGTGGATCGAGGCCTACAACCGCAACGGCGTGGTCTCCGCCCGCGCGATCGTCTCCCACCGCATCCCGGCGGGGACGGTCATCATGAACCACGCGCAGGAACGCACGGTGGGCACCCCGCTCAACGAACGCTCCGGCCGCCGCGGCGGCACCCACAACTCTTTGACCCGCATCATGATCAAGCCGATCCACGTCGCCGGCGGTTACGGCCACCTGACCTACGGCTTCAACTACATCGGCCCAACCGGCAACAACCGCGACGAGGTCACCCGCATCCGTCGCCGCTCCCAGGAGGTGCAGTTTTAATGAAGGTAATGGCACAAATCGCGATGGTCATGAACCTGGACAAGTGCATCGGATGCCACACGTGCTCCGTCACCTGTAAGCAGGCATGGACCAACCGTCAGGGAACCGAATACATTTGGTTCAACAACGTCGAGACCCGCCCGGGTCTGGGGTATCCCCGCGGTTGGGAGGATCAGGAGAAGTGGCAGGGCGGCTGGGTCCGCACCCCGAACGGCAAGCTCAAGCCCAAGGCCGGCGGCCGGCTGAAGAAGCTGCTGACCATCTTCCACAACCCGAACCTGCCCACGATCGAGGACTACTACGAGCCGTGGACCTATGAGTACGACAAGCTGCTGACCGCCCCGAAGGGGCTGCACACGCAGCCGACGGCCCGCCCGGTCTCACAGATCGACGGCCGTCCGATCGACACCATCTCCTGGTCGTCGAACTGGGACGACAATCTCGGCGGTTCGCAGGAACTGTTGGAGCAGGACCCGGTGCTCAAACAGATGAACCTGTCGGTGCAGAAGGAGATCGAGGACTCCTTCATGTTCTACCTGCCGCGCATCTGCGAGCACTGCCTGAACCCGACGTGCGTGTCCTCCTGCCCCTCGGGCGCGATGTACAAGCGTTCGGAGGACGGCATCGTGCTGGTGGATCAGGACCAGTGCCGCGGTTGGCGCATGTGCGTCTCCGGCTGCCCGTACAAGAAGGTCTACTTCAACCACAAGTCCGGCAAGGCCGAGAAGTGCACTCTGTGCTACCCGCGCCTGGAGGTCGGCCAGCCGACCGTGTGCTCGGAGACGTGCGTCGGCCGACTGCGTTACCTCGGTGTGCTGCTCTACGACGCCGACCGCGTCGCCGAAGTCGCCGCCACCCCGGATCCGCAGGACCTGTACGAGGCACAGAAGTCGCTGTTCCTGGACCCGCGGGACCCGGAGGTCATCCGCGCCGCGGAGGCCTCGGGCATCCCGCACTCCTGGATCGACGCCGCCCAGCAGTCCCCGATCTGGGACCTGATCTTCACCTACGACGTGGCGCTGCCGCTGCACCCGGAGTACCGCACCCTGCCGATGGTCTGGTACATCCCGCCGCTGTCGCCGGTCGTCGACGAGGTCACCGCCTCCGGCAACGACGGCGAAGACCACCAGGTGCTGTTCTCCGCGCTGTCGAACATGCGCATCCCGCTGGAGTATCTGGCGGGGCTGTTCACCGCCGGCGACACCAGGCCGGTGGAAAAGTCCCTGCGCAGGCTGGTGGCCATGCGTTCGTACATGCGCGACATCAACCTCGGCAACCCGCCGCAGGAGTCCATCGCGGAAGCCGTCGGCATGACCGGCAAGGAGGTCGAGGGCATGTACCGGCTGCTGGCCATCGCCAAGTACGACGACCGCTACGTCATCCCGACCGCCTCCCCGGAGACTCCGCGCGGCATCGCCGGCCTGGACCCCTTCGGCGACACCGACCCGGCCCGCGCCATGGATTCCTTCCCGGACCTGGGCATGGGCGCTCCGGAGGCCTGCAGCTCGGAAGGCTGCGGCTGCGGCGACCACGACGCCGGCGACGGAGCCCAGGCAGGCAAGGTGTCGCTGCTGTCCTGGTCCGGCGACCGCCCCGACTCGATGTTCCCGCCCAGAAAGGACTAGTGAGCGAGCCATGAATCCCACCCCAGTCCGCACTCCGGCCGGTCTCGTCCCCGCCGAATTCGTGCAACCGGTGGCCGTCACTGAGGAACAGCGGCGCACCCTGTCCATGGCCGCGTCCCTGCTGCTGGCATACCCGGAGGAAGACGGCGTTTTCCTGGACAAGCTCGACGCCGTGGAGACGCAGCTGGATCAGCTGCCGGAGGAGATCGCGGGCGAGTTCCGCTCCTTCCTCGCCGCCGCCCGCCAATTCGGAGAAAGAGCCATGGCGGAGCACTACGTCTCCACCTTCGACCAGCGGCGGCGCTGCTCGCTGTTCTTGTCCTACTACTCGGTGGGCGACACCCGGCAGCGGGGCGCGGCGATCTTGGCCTTCCGCCAGGGACTCGCGCAGCTCGGCCTCGAGGAGTTGACCGACGAGCTCCCGGACCACCTGTGCGTGGTCTTGGAGGCGGTCGCCCGCACGGAGGGCGACGCCCACGCCGCGGCCGTCGAGTTCATCGCCGCGCACCGCGACGGCGTGGAGGTGCTGCGCTCCGCCCTGGCGTCGACGGGCTCGCCGTACGTCTCCCTCATCGTCGCCGTGTGCATGGGGCTGCCGAGGGTCGACGAGGACACCGCCAACAGCTACATCGACCTGATCCGTTCCGGCCCGCCGGCCGAGATGGTCGGGATCAACGCTCAGCTGCCCTTCCCCTCCGCTCAACCCGACCTCATCTAACCTGCGCAAAAGGACATACGGACATGAGTAACTTCGAAACCTTCCTGTGGGTCGCGTTCCCGTGGCTGGCGATCGCCGCGTTCGTCATCGGCGTCATCTGGCGGTGGCGCACCGACCAGTTCGGCTGGACCACCCACTCCTCCCAGATCTACGAGTCCAAGCTGCTGCGCCTGTCCTCGCCGATGTTCCACTGGGGCATCGTGCTCGTGGTGATCGGTCACCTCATGGGCCTGGGCATCCCCAACACCTGGACCCGCGCCGTGGGCATCTCCGACGGCGTCTACCACTGGATCGCCGTCATCCCCGGCACCATCGCCGGCGTCTTGACGGTCCTCGGGCTGATCGGCCTGCTGTACCGCCGTATCAAGAACCGCTCGGTGTTCCTGGCCACGTCGACCTCCGACAAGGGGATGTTCTTCTTCCTCGGCCTGGCCATCCTCACCGGCTTCTGGGCGACCCTGTCGACCCAGGTGTTCACCACCGGGCACGGCTACGACTACCGGGAGACGCTGTCACCGTGGCTGCGCCAGCTGCTGATCTTCAACGCCCAGCCAGAACTGATGGCCGACGTCCCGTGGCAGTTCAAGCTGCACGTCGTCGCCGGCTTCGCGCTCATCGCGATCTGGCCGTTCACCCGCCTGGTGCACGCCTTCTCCGCGCCGGTGGGCTACGTCCACCGCCCGTACGTGGTCTACCGCTCCCGCGACGTGCGCACCGACCCGCGCCGCTCCCACGTGGCCTGGGAGCCGGTGCGTTCGCGCACCGAGCAGCTCGACGCCAATGAAGCGCCCTCCCGCGGCGCCTAGCCACCCCGGCCCCGGCCGAGACCACCCGGCCGCCGGATAACATCAGGGACTGCCCGCCTCACCGCCGGCAGTCCCTGTTCCTTGTCTCCCAGGAGTACGCCATGACCCGCCTGCCCCGCCCGCTCGCCCGGGCTGCCACCCTGCTCGGCGCCGCCGTCCTGCTCACTGGCTGCACTGCCCCGGGCACCGGGACAACCGGGGCCACTGACCTGCAGGTCTTCGGGGCCTCCTCGACCCGGGTGATCAACGACGAACTCTCCGCCCTGGCCGCCGAACTGGAACCACCGCACGAACTGACCTTCAACAACGACGGCTCCGGCACCCTGGTCACCCAACTGCATGAAGGCGCCCCGGCGGACGTGCTGATCACCGCCGACGAGCACAGCATGGACCAAGCAGTCGCGGACGGCAGCGTCGACGAGCCGCGGCACCTGGCCACCAACACGATGGTCATGGTCGTCCCCGCCGGCAACCCCGCCGGCATCGACTCCGTCGACGACCTGGCCGACGACCGCGTCGACCTCGTCCTCTGCGACCCGCAGGTCCCCTGCGGCCGCGCCTCCGAACGGCTCATCGAACACAACGACCTCACCCTCGACCCGGTGTCCCTGGAAGGCGCGGTCGGCGACGTCCTGGGCAAAGTCCACAACGGCGAAGCCGACGCGGGCTGGGTCTACCGCACCGACGCCGCGGCCGCCGGCGACGACGTCGAGGTCATCGACATCCCCGGCGCAGAAAACGCCCCCACCACCCTGTGGGTCGCCGCGGCCACCGCGTCGCAGACCCCGGAGCGGGCCGCGGCGCTCGTCGAGCTGATCCTCTCCCCCGACGTCGCCACGATCCTCGCCGACGCCGGCTTCACCCCGGCCGCCTGACCACCGTTACCGAGACATCCCGTGACTTCTACGTTTCCGCTGTCGCCGCCACGCCCGGCCCCCACCCGCACGCCGGCGGCGTTCACCGTCGTGGCCCTGGTGGCGATCTTCTACATCGTCTTCCCGATCTTCGCCCTCGGCCTCCGCGTCCCGTGGGGCGACCTGGGCGAAGTCCTCACCTCCCCGGACACCGCCCAGCTACTGTGGCTGACGTTGTCCGCCGCCGTGCTGTCCACCCTGCTGACGCTGCTGCTGGGCGTTCCCCTGGCGGTATGGCTGCAGTCCTTGCGCCGGGGCGCCCAGCTGGCGCGCCTGCTCGTACTCTTGCCGCTGGCGATGCCGCCGGTGGTCGCGGGCCTAGCGCTCAGCGCCGCCGCAGGCAATCGCGGCGTACTCGCACCCCTCCTCGACGCCGCCGGCCTCACCCTGGCCTTCGCCTTCCCCGGCGTCGTCGTCGCCCACACCTTCGTCTCCCTGCCGTTCGTCATCGTGACCGTGGACTCTGCCCTGCGCCAGATCGACCGGGAGGTGCTGCACTCCGCCGCCGGGGTGGGCATGAGCCCGCGCCGGGTGCTCACCCGGATCACACTGCCCACGGTCACCCCCGCCCTGGCCACCGGCGCCGGCCTCGCGTTCGCCCGTTCCCTGGGCGAGTTCGGCACGACGATCACCTTCGTCGGGTCGATGCCGGGCGTCACCCGCACCATGTCGCTGGCCATTTACCTGGAGCGGGAAATCGACCGCGACAACGCCTACGCGCTGTCGGCCATCCTGATCATCCTGGCGGTCGTGGCGCTGGCCATGGCGTCGCTGCCTGCGCTGTTGCGCCGGGACGCCGCACCGCGGGCGCGCTCGATCACGGCGATGGACGCCGAGAAGCTGCGTGATCTGACCCGACCCACCGCCGGAGGCGAAACCGTGGCCGTCACCTCCGCCGGGGTGGAGTCCGTCTTCCCCGCCAACCAGATCACGGCGGTGGTCGGACCCAACGGCTCCGGGAAGTCGACGCTCATGGGGCTGATCGCGGGCCGGCTGCGTGGCGCGGACGCCCGGATCGGCGACCGCACCGTCGACGGGCAGTCGTTCCTGCCGGCCCACCGGCGCGGCGTGGTGCTGCTGACCCAGAAACCGGGGCTGCCCCGGACGGCCACCGTCCAGCAGGCGCTGACCATGGTGACCCGGGACGCCGCCCGCTCCGAGGAGCTTCTCGACGCCGCCGGGTTGACTGCCCTCGCCGACGTGGCGGTCCCGTCCCTGTCCGGCGGTCAGGCCGCGCAGGTCGCCCTGGTCAGAGCCTTGGCGGCCCGCCCTCGGGTGCTGATCCTGGATGAGCCGCTGGCCGCGGTCGACGTCGCCTCGGGCACCCGGTGGCGGCGGTTGTTGCGGGCCACCGCCGGCGACCGGACCACTGTCCTCGTCACCCACGACCCCGTCGACGTCGCAGGCCTCGCAGACCGACTCGCGGTGCTGGCGGAGGGCCGTGTCGTCGCTGCCGGGCCGGTCAACGAGCTGTTGTCGGTGCCTCCGACCGACTTTGTCGCGGAACTTGCCGGATTAAATGTGGTGTCAGGCTTAATTTCGGGAAAATCAGTTGATAAGATTACAGTGAACAGCGCTGGTCTCACTCTGATAGGCGTCCCCCCTCAATGGATTTCCGCTGAGGATCTCACGGTCGGCTCCCCCGCGGTCGTGACGGTGCCACCGGAGGCGACCACGTTGAGAATTCCCGGCTCCACGCCGAGGGAGTCAGCGAGCAACGTCTGGCCCGGCACTGTCTCGGCCGTCGACGCCGCCGGCATGGTGTCCGCCACGGTCACCGTGACACTGGACAACGGCTCGACGATCGCAGTACCCGTCACCAGGTCGTCGGCGCTGTCTCTCGGACTGGAGGCGGGCACGAGGGTGGAATGCGTGACGAAGGCCCTCTCCGTCACGGTCCACCCACACGGCAGCTAGCAGGAAAGGCAGGAATGAGAACCTCACACATTCCACGACCCACCACGGAACTCTTCCCGGAGTCGTTGAATCTCAGCCCAAAGCAGCGGGAGGTGCTCAACGTTCTGCAGAGCTTTCCGGAAGGCGCACGCGCCATTGAGGTCGCGGACCGGCTCGGCATGCACGTCAACACGGCTCGTGGTCACCTCGACGAGCTCGTCTCCAAAGACGCGGTCCGCGTGGTCACTGCCCCGGCCAGCGGCCGCGGCCGCCCGTCGCTGATTTTCCGGGTGCGCATCCCCGACAACCGTGAGGTCGCCAACGAATACGTCACACTCATCGAACTGCTGATTTCCATCCTGTCGGATCAGGAGACGATGAGCCCCGAGGACACGGACAAAGCCCGCCAGATCGGCAGGTACTGGGCACGGCAGATGAAGCTGGACGGCCGGGCCTTCGACTCGACGGACGACACCGTCGACATGCTCTATCAAAAGCTGCGGGAAATGGGCTTCGACCCGAATATCCGCAGCGACGACGACTCGGCCGGCGAAGACTCTGACGGCAGCACCGTCCTGGCCCTGAACGCCTGCCCTTTCGTCACCGAAAAGGGCAAACGCCCCTCCCCCTTCATCTGCGCCATCCACGAAGGGTTCATGCGGGAGGCCCTCGGCGACCTTCCGGAACAGCCGGGCAAAGTCGTGATCTCGCTGCGGCCTTTCGACGCCCCCGGCCAGTGCGGCATCACCTTCGGCAACCAGGCCAGCGACTCGGACTTACCCGAGGCCCTTCCCGAAGCCACCGGGTCTTAAGCCCGCCGCCGGCGTCAGGCTTGGGAGACCTCGACGGTGACCGGGCCGGCGACGTCGAGGTCGATCACCCGCAGGCCATCCGCGCGGGCCTGATCCAGAATGTTGTCGTCGACCGGGCCGGTGGACAACACCATGACGGTCGGGCCAGCGCCGGAGAGATACGCCGCATAACCCCGGTTGCGCAGCCGGTTGACCCATTCCGCGGTCACCGGCAGCACGTCCGACCGGTAGGGCTGGTGCAGCCGGTCACGGGTGCCTTCCTGCAGCAATTCGGGGTGCGTCTGCAGCGCCACCGTCATCACCGCGACGCGGGAGACGTTGAAGCGGGCGTCCTGGTGCGTGACCTGCTCGGGCAGGACGCGGCGCACGGCGTTGGTCGACGCGTGAAAGTTCGGGACCAGGGCCGTGGCGCGGATGTCGGCGTGGACCGGAATGCCCACCGCCTTGTAGGTCGGCTGGCTGTGGCCGTCGACCGGGATCTCCGTCCAGGACACCACGGCGTCACCGAGCACGGACGCTGCCGCGTTGTCCGGGTGCCCCTCAAAAGCGGAGGAGAGTTGAACGATCTCTTCCACGCCCAATGGAGCACCGGCGAGGCCGTTGGCGGCGGACACGCCCGCCACCGCCGCCGCCGCGGAGGAACCCAGTCCACGGGACTGCGGGATGGTGTTGGTGCACGTGACCTTCAACCCCGGGGCCACGGCGTTCGCGGCGTGCAGACCGGTGCGGATGGCTTTGACCACCAGGTGCGAAGAATCCTTCGGCAGATCGTCGGCGCCTTCGCCGAAGACCTCCACCTCCAGACCCGATTCGGTGATCTCCACCTCGACCGTGTCATAAATGCCCAGGGCCAGGCCCAGGGTGTCGAAACCGGGCCCCAGGTTCGCAGAGGAACCGGGGACCGTGACGGTGACTTTCGTGCCGGGGATCAGCTCAATGCTCATGCGTACAGCGTACCCCGCGGCCGCGGCCTCCTAGCCGTCGAGGCGGATGACGCTGTTGATCTCGTGGACGTAGTCCAGCTGGCTGAGCTCGTCGACGATCTGCGCCAGCTTCGACTCCTTGGCGGAATGCGTGACGATGACCAGGCGTGCGCGGGAGTGACGCTCCTCCTCTTCCTGACGCAGGGTACGCAGCGAGACGTCGGAGTCGGCGAACTTGGTGGCCAGCTCTGCGAGGACGCCGGCGCGGTCCGCGACGGACATGTCGATGTGGTAGCGGGAGGTGACCTCGCCGAACTCCGCGATCGGCAGGTTGGCGTAGGTGTTGTCGCCCGGGGCGCGGCCACCGTGGACCTTGTTGCGTGCGGCGCCGACGAGATCGCCCAGCACAGCGGAGGCGGTCGGGGCGCCGCCGGCGCCGTTGCCGTAGAACATTAGGGAGCCGGCGGCCTCGGAGTCGACGTAGATCGCGTTGTAGGACTCCTTGACCGAGGCCAGCGGGTGCTCGCTCGGGATCAAAGTCGGGTGGACGCGGGCGTTGACGGACTCTTCGCCCTTGTCGTTGGTGACCTTCTCGCAGATGGCCAGCAACTTGATGGTGTAGCCGGCCTTGCGGGCGGCCTCGATGTCGTCGGCGGTGACCTTGGTGATGCCCTCGGTGTGCACGTCGTCGAACTTCACGCGGGTGTGGAACCCCAGGGAGGCGAGGATCGCGGCCTTGGAGGCAGCGTCGTGTCCCTCGACGTCGGCGGTCGGGTCAGCTTCGGCGTAGCCCAGGCGGGTCGCCTCGGCGAGCGCGTCGTCATAAGTCGCGCCGGTGGAGGTCATGGCGTCGAGGATGTAGTTGGTCGTGCCGTTGACGATGCCGGAGATCCGCTGCACCTGATCGCCCGCCAGCGAGCGACGCAGCATGCCGACGACCGGGATGGCGGCGGCGACGGCAGCCTCGAAATACAGGTCGACCTGTGCCGCGTCAGCGGCTTCGGCGAGCTCGTCGGCGTGAGCGGCGACCAGCGCCTTGTTGGCGGTCACGACGGACTTGCCGGCGTTGAGCGCCGCCAACACGATGCGGCGCGGGTAATCGATGCCGCCGATGACCTCGACGACGATGTCGACGTCTTCGCGCTCGACGAGGCTCATGGCGTCGTCGGTGAGCAATTCAGCGGGAACGCCCGGGCGCTGCTTCTCCAAGTCGGAGACGGCGATGCCCTTGAGCTCCAGCGGTCCACCGATGCGGGCCGCGAACTCCTCGGCGTATTCGTCCATGAGGCGGACGACTTCCGTGCCGACGGTGCCCATACCCAGAACGGCGACTCCCACGGGTTGGCCGATTCCCTTGCCGGGTTTGAAAGTGGACTGCTGGGTCATCGTCATGGTTCTCCTGTCGCATCTGCCGGGCGGCTGGGGTGACGCCCGGCGGTTACTGGTCAAACGTGTACCTCCCCGACAGTCTAGATAACTGAGGTCACTCACGCTGGCCGGGGGTGCACCAGCCCAGTGTAGACCAAGCGGTACATTTTCACCCTCCTCCCGAAGCTTTGGGGCCCGGGACGGGGCTTCCGACTCCGGCCGCCCGCACACATGACGAGTTTTATATTTCTCCCCCGCCCCAAGGCCGGGGCCCCGCCCCGCGCGACACGGGACAGATAGAGCGGAAGCAACGAGGGGATGTGCAGGGAAATTCTCGAAAACCGGTGAAACTGCCGGAGCGGCAGCTGCGGAACAGGGCGCCTTGTCCAGGCGTCATCTTTATGCGTTTTCCCAGCCCCTATTGAACCGTTTGTCAGAACACTCCCTCTATGAATTCCATAACAGACATAAGGGTTATGCGCGCCTCTTCGGTGGGACTCCCAATAGTGGGGACTCCCCGCTTCACTGCGCCGTCGGAACCGCCACTAGCCAGCGCGTGAGGGTGAGGCCGGCCCCAAAAGTGCGCCCCCGGCACAGCCCCGCAGCCGTCCGGCGTCGGTTTCGCGCCCGGGAAATGCGGGAAATAGACAAAAGAAGGCAAGGCAATTCATCCCCGTTGTCTCTTCAAATTCCAATGACCGTACCCTCATGAAAACCAGGAAAATATCTGACGAAACTTGTGTGATATTCAAATTCTACATGCCGACCAATAGGCTCCTAGCGGGAGAAATAATTAATGCAAATAATCCAGTAAATATCTGGAAATACCTTTCGAACATAAACCCCCACACCAAACCCCACCCTCCGCTCCCCGCATACGTGCAGCTCACAGAATGGGAGGTGCACCGGAGGGGGCTGCCCGGCCGACAGCCCCTCCCGCCCGACGGCCGCCCGAGCTCGGGGCAACACCGGCGTGTATTGCGGCAAAGCGTAGAGAATAGATTTTTCAAAAATTATCAACCATAGCACGTCTACTTCTGCCTTTAAATAGCCAAATCTTTGATTTGTCTGGATTGGGTAGCCCTGTTACGTTGATTCGGTGCTTAAATCGCCCCGTAGGCAGAATGGTGTGTATTTGCTTTAGTGGGACCGAAAGGCCGTGGCGCGTCGCCCCGGCCCCCTGATGCCGCGGGTCAATTCAATTCTTCGGTCCCGAAGTATTGGAGGAGATGTGGACGGCTTTCAGTTCAGTTCATGGGCAACGATATTGATGTTGGTCGCGTTCTTCGGCGCCACCTTCCTGTTGACCCTGACCATCCGGGAAAGCAAAGAAAACGCCGATGGATTCATGGTGTCCAGCGGATCGATCGGTTTCGGTTTCTCCGCCTCGTCAATGACGGCGACCTGGGTCTGGGCGGCTTCTTTCTACGCAGCCGCCGAGGCCGGTTACGTCTACGGAATCTCCGGCCCCATCCATTACGGGCTATGGGGCGCGTTGATGATTCTGTGCATCTACCCGTTCGGAAAACGCTTCCGATCGCTTGCGCCGCACGCGCACACTCTCGCTGAGCTGGTTCATGCCCGGCACGGATCGTCCAGCCAGATGCTGCTCGCGGTGTCAAATATCGCCGGCAGCCTCATCAGCCTGACGGCGAACTTCACCGCCGCCGGAGCACTGATTTACATCCTGACCCCCTTCAGCTTCGGCACCGGTGTCCTGGTGGTCGCCATCGGCGTCCTGGGCTACACGATCTGGTCCGGATTCCGCGCCTCGGTGCTCACTGACTTTGTCCAGTTGGCCGCCATGATGGGCGCCGCGGTCATCATCATTCCGACGATCTTCTTCGCCGCCGGTGGCCCGGACATGCTCGAGACGGGCATGGCCTCCCTGGAGCGCCAGGATCCGCAGATGGCGAGCTTCTGGTCGCAGGACGCCTTCCTCTACCAGGGCGCGCCCTACATGGTGGCGGTCCTGGCCTACGCAGTCGGAAACCAGACGATCACGCAGCGTCTGTTCGCGGTGCGTCCGGACCGCATCAAGTCCACCTTCATCACCGCCACCTTGGGCTACGCCGGCACCGTCATCGGTCTAGGCATGCTCGGCGTCATCGCGGCGATGATCGGGATGCAGCCGGCGGACGACAACCCCAACAACCTCATCCCCCAGATGGGCGTGGAGTTCCTGCCCGTCGCCCTCATCGTGGCGCTGTTCATCATGGTGATCGGCTCGCTCGCCTCCACCGCCGACTCCGATATCTCAGCTCTGGCGGCAATCGCCATGACCGACATCTACGGCAAGAACCTGGCCCGCGGCCGGGTCAAGCCCAAGACGATGCTGATAGTCGGCCGCATGACCATGATCGGCGCCACCGCCTGCGGCGTCGCCTTGGCCTTCGCCAACTTCAACATCCTGGATCTGCTGGTCTTCGTCGGCGGCCTGTGGGGCGCCCTCGTCTTCCCCGTGATCGCGAGCTTCTACTGGAACCGCCTCACCAGCAAGGCCTTCGTCATTTCCGTCGTGGTCGCGGTCGTCTTCTTCCTGCTGACCCGCTTCGAGCTGATCCCGATGTTCGGCATTCAGGCCGTGGTGTTCGAGCTCTTCGCCGCCATCGGCGCCGCCTCCGCGGTGGGCCTCCTGGCCCGCGGTTTCCTCGGCCGCTGGGCCGGTGGAATCGCGGCAGCGGTCATGTTCGTCGCCATGGTGCCGATCTTCCTCGGCTTCCTCCGCGACTACCCGGCATTGATCAGTGCGCTGGTCGCTTACGGCATCAGCACCACCCTGTGCGTGCTCATCAGCCTTCGCAGCAAGGAGTACTTCGACTTCGACCTCATCGATGAGCGAGTGCAGTCCTTCCACGACGAGGAGCCCCGCAAGACCACCGTCACGCAGGAGCCCGCGAAGGTCGAAACCACCACTACCCTGGAACGTGACGGCGACGGCACTGGCCCGAAGGGAGGTGTTCGCGAATGACCGCACTGATGACTGGTTACATCCTGGTTTGGCCGGCCCTTGCTGGAATCGTCCTGATCCAGCTCACCTTCGGCGTGATCAAGGACTACCGAGATGCACGCCGAGAGGGACGCAAGGTCGTCTGACACGACTTTCTGCCTCCCCCGCCGCCGCGGAGCCGCACACGGCTCCGCGGCGGTTCCGTCTTTCCGGACGCCGGGCACATCTTTTGGAGCAGAGACGTCTCCCTTCGTCATCACCGCCGTGCTGACCCCCGGTGTTCTCTGCCTGCGGACTCACCGTCGAAAACGGGATCTGCGCCATCACCGAAATCGAGGCAGGCAAGGCTGCCGAAGCACAGGTTCTTATCGACGAATCATGGCCGAGGATCATGGAAAAATTCAAGCAGCAGGTGCCTCGCACCGGCGGACCTGACCTTGCTTCCCCACCATTCATCGTTCCGACGACAACAAGAGGAGCCCGGGCAGGCTTCGGGTGCCGTGAAAAATCTTCTTGTAGCCCATCAGTGCGGGAAAGAGTATAAATCCTAGGAATTAGATTCATTCCCTCCAGTGCTAAAGCCAGCCCCCCGCCCAGCCCCACCGCTGAGGGTGGGAAAATTCAGAGGCGCAGCGCGGCAGTCAGCCTCTCAAAAACTCGCCGTTCCCGCACATGAGACCGGCAAAGCAAAGACGAAATAAGGTGTACGCTGGAAGAATCACAGATGTGGTCTGCAGCCATACCGTCCCCACGATTCACCGGCGATCACCTCTCAGATATTTTACCTTGGCACATCAGTGCGTTTCCTTTAGGTGACATTATTGTTACGGTTCTTAGGTTCCTATTTGAGATATTTATTAGATAGAAGGGACCTATTTATGGCTTCCACAGAAGTGGCCCACAAGCGTCGCCCCCCGCTGGATTTTCGCGGTTACGCGGCCATCGTCATGGCAGTGTCGCTCTCTTTCGCCTACGGACTGCAGATGTATGCCACCGTTCCGGCGTTCGGGATACTCCAAGAGGAATTTTCCCTTGATCTGACCCAGATCGGTCTTCTGGTCTCCATCTGGTTCCTCGGCTACGCCGTCGCCCACGTGCCCGCCGGTTTCGCGGCAGCGGCCTGGGGCGTCAAACGGGTCGCCGTTTGGGGCGCATTTGCGCTGGTGATCTCGACGCTCCTGTTCGTCGTCGCCGAAAGCTACACCATGATGGTCATCTCCCGTGGCCTCGGCGGCCTCGCCATGTCGTTTATGGCTGGCGCGGCCTTCCCGTTGGCGACCGCCTGGGCTCCGCCCCAGCACGCCCGCCTCGTCGTGGGCGGGCTCGTCAACGGAGTCGGCTTCACCGGCGGCTCCGCCCTGGGCCTTTACCTCTGGACCATCCTCATCGACTCCTACGGGTGGCGCCAGAGCACCCTGATCGCCGGTGTGATCAGCTTGGTCGTCGCCATCGCCGCAGTCTTCTTCGTCAAGACCCCGGACTATGTCAAGGGGCTCGACGGCGGCCACTTCAGCTGGGAGTCGACCGGCGAGGTGTTCCGGTCCCGCTCCATCTGGGCGATCGGCATCGGCAGCGTCTGCGGCTACGGCGCTCTCTTCACCGTCTCTCAGTTGGGCCCCGGCTATGTGGAATCCGAGTTCGGCTTCTCCGCTGAGTCGGCTGGCCTGCTCGGCGCTTTGATGCTGATTCTCGGCATCCCGGCGGCGCTGGTGAGCGGAGTCATCGCGGACCGTGCCCGTTCCTTCCTCCCCACGTTGTGGGTCCCCGCCGGCCTGCTGGTTCTCCTGCTGCTGGTGCTGCCGTTCATAGAGGGCAGCGCATTGTGGGTTGTTCTCCCGCTGATCGGCATTCTGGGTTCGATGTACTTCTCCCCGGCCACCGTCGCCCACGCCGAATACCCGGACGAGATTTCTCCTCAGAACTACTCCACTGCTTTTGGTCTGGTGTTGTCGCTGGGCAACGTCGGCGCCTTCGTCTTCCCTTACGTTTATTCCGTGAGCGCCGGTTACGTGGGCGAGAGGTGGAGCTGGATGGTGCTGGGCGCCATCTCCGCAGTCGCTTGGTTCGGCTTCTTCTTCGCCAAGGAGCCCCGCGGCGGCAAGCAGAAAAAGATCACTATCGTCGGCTCCACCAAGGCGCCAAAAACCCCGTAGTAGGAGGGTTTCCATCTCCGCCATTGCCTACCGGACATGGCGGGGCACACGTGAAAGCCGCACCGATGTATCTCGGTGCGGCTTTCCGCGACTCCGCCCCGGGAATCGCCGGGCGCGGCCTCTGTCAGCCTTCCAGGGCCAATAGATCGTCGACCGTCTGGCGCCGCAGCATGAGTGTGGCCTCGCCCGCGCGCACGGTGACCACGGCGGGTTTGCTGAAAGCGTTGTAGTTGGAGCTCATCGCGTAGGAATACGCCCCGGTGGCGGCCATGGCGAAGTAATCTCCGGTGGTCACGTCCGCGGGGATCTGCGCGTCGTCGATCAGGATGTCGCCGGATTCGCAGTGCGAGCCCACGACACGAGAGGCGACTGGTTCTTCATCTGTGAAGCGGGAGACGACCCGTCCGTCGTATTCCGCGTCGTAGAGTGCGGGACGGATGTTGTCGCTCATTCCGCCGTCGACGGCGAGGTAGCGACGGGTGAAGTTTTCGCTGACGTCGACGGTTTTGATGGCGCCGACCTCGTAGACGGTGACTCCGGCGGGGCCGGCGATGGCGCGGCCCGGCTCGACGAACACGGCCGGGGCGTCGATGCCCAGGTCGGCGGCGGTCTTGCCGACGGCGGTGAGCAGGTCGTGGGCGACCTTGTCCACGTCCAGGGGGCGCTGCCCCTCGGTGTAGGCGATGCCGTAGCCGCCGCCCAGGTCGAGCTCCGGCAGGCTGACCCCGAGTTCGGCGTGGATGCGCGAGTACAGCTCCAGCACGCGTTCCGAGGCCAGGGCGAAGCCCTCGGCGTCGAAGATCTGGGAGCCGATGTGGCAGTGCAGCCCGACGAGCTCGAGGTTTTCGGCGGTGATCGCGGCGCGCGCCGCATCGAAGGCTTCCCCGGTGGCCAGGGAGAAACCGAATTTCTGATCCTCGTGGGCGGTGGCGATCTTGGCGTTGGTGCGGGCCTCCAGGCTGGGCTTGACGCGGACCATGACGCGTTGCACGCGGTGCTCGCCGCGGGCGACGGCGTCGAGCAAGACGAGTTCTTCGGCGTTGTCCAGCACGACGTGGCCGAGGCCGTCGGCGCCGGCGCGGACGCAGTCGCGCAGGAAGTGCACCGATTTATTGTTGCCGTGGGCGGTGATCCGATCGGCCGGGAAGTCGGCGCGCAGCGCGATCGCCAGTTCGTTGGCGGAAGCCACGTCCAGGCTCAGGCCTTCTTCGTCGACCCAGCGGGCGACCTGACGGGTCAGAAAGGCCTTGGAGGCGTAGTGCACGCGTTCGGGCCCGCCGAAGGCCGCGGCCATGTCGCGGCAACGGGTGCGGAAGTCATCTTCGTCGATGACCATGACCGGGGTGCCGTAGTCTTCGGCGATTTCGGGCAAGGGTACCCCGGCGACGGTGACCACGCCGTCTTCCTGGCGCTGGGCGTTACGCGGCCAGACGTGCGCTGGCAGGTCGTTGAAGTCAGTCATATAACGAGGGGAACCTTCCTACATGCGCTCCGGTGCAGAGACACCGAGCATGCCGAGCGCGTTGGCGAGGGTCTGGCGCGACGCGGTGGCCAGGGCCAGGCGCGCGGAGTGGATGGGGGCGGCCGTCTCCCCTGCCTTGGGCAGGATCTGGCATGCGTCGTAGAAGCGGTGGAACACGCCGGCGAGTTCCTCCGCGTAGCGGGCGACGCGGTGCGGTTCGCGCAGCTGCGCGGCGGTGGTGACCACGCCCGGGAATTCGCCGAGGGTGCGGATCAAGTCGCCTTCCCGCTCGTGGGTGAGCAGGGAAAGGTCGGCGCCGTCGACGTCGACGTCTGCCTCGCCGGCCTTGCGCGCGATCGAGCAGAGGCGGGCGTGGCCGTACTGGACGTAGTAGACGGGGTTGTCGGAGGACTGCGACGTCCACAGCGCCAGGTCGATGTCCAGGGAGGAGTCGACGGAGGATCGGACCAGGGAGTAACGGGCGCCGTCGATGCCGATGGCTTCGACGAGGTCGTCGAGGGTGATGACGGTGCCGGCGCGCTTGGACATGCGTACGGCCTCGCCGTCCTTGAGCAGGTTGACCAGCTGCCCGATGAGCACCTCGACGCGGTCGGAGTCGTAGCCCATGGCGGCGGCCGCGGCCTTGAGGCGCGCGATGTAGCCGTGGTGGTCGGCGCCGAGCATGTAGATGGCCAGGCTGTGGCCGCGGTCGAACTTGTCGGCGACGTACGCGATGTCGCCGGCGATGTAGGCGGCGTCGCCGTCGGACTTGATCACCACGCGGTCCTTGTCGTCGCCGAAGTCGGTGGACCGCAGCCACCAGGCGCCCTCGGATTCGTAGAGGTTGCCGTTGTCCTTGAGCTTGTCGACGGCGCGCTCCACCGCCCCGGACTCGAACAGCGAGTTCTCGTGGAAATAGACGTCGAAGTCGACGCCGAATTCGTGGAGGGAGGTTCTGATGTGCTCGAACATCATGTCCACGCCGGCGGCACGGAAGGTCTCCTGGACGGTGGCGGCGTCGCCGTCGAGGGCGCCCGGCTGCTGCTCGACCACGCGGGTGGCGATCTGTTCGATGTAGTCGCCGCCGTAGCCGTCTTCCGGCGTCGGCTGGCCTTGGGCGGCCGCGACCAGGGAGCGGGCGAAGCGGTCGATCTGGCCGCCGTGGTCGTTGAAGTAGTATTCGCGGGTGACCTCGGCGCCGGCGGCCTCGAGGATGCGGCCGAGGGAGTCGCCGACGGCGGCCCAGCGGGTGCCGCCGAGGTGGATCGGGCCGGTCGGGTTCGCGGAGACGAACTCCAGGTTGATCTTCTCATCGGCGTAGATCTCGGAGGAGCCGAAGTTGTCGCCGGCGGCGATGATTTTGCCCACGATGTCGCCCTGCGCGGCGGCGGCGAGACGGATGTTGATGAAGCCCGGTCCGGCGACGTCGGCGACGTCGATGGCGTCGTCCTTCGCCAGCGCCTCCGTCAGCCAACCGGCGAGCTCACGGGGGTTGACGCCCGCCTTCTTGGCCACCTGCATCGCCAGGTTGGTGGCGTAATCGCCGTGTTCAGGATTGCGCGGGCGCTCCACCGTGACGGCGTCCGGGACGACGCTGGAGTCGAGGTCGTGCGCTTCGAGCACCGCGGTGGCGGTCTCCTTGATCAGTGTGGCGAGGTCTGCAGGTGTCATGGGGCAAAAGTCTAGCGCTCCCCTGGCCTCGACGGTATTTGAGGCCGTCGCCCGCGGCGCCGGGTGCCTCGGCCGGGAGGAGAGGTCAGGATCAGCCGAGGTAAACAGACACCAGGCAGATCGTGACGATGGCTCCGACGAGGTAGTTCAGCCACAGGAACACCCGCCAGGCACGGTTGACGTCCTCGCAGGTCTCGTCGGTGATGTTCCAGAACCGCAGGGTGTTGGCCACGTATCCCAGGCCGGCGACGCCCACCACCCAGGCCGGGGGCGGGATGAAAAAGACGAGCACCGCCGCCACCAGATACGCCGCTGCGGACAGCCGGGTCGTCAGACGGGCGCCGAGGACCGTGGCGATGGAGCTCAACTCGCCCTCGCGGTCGGCCTTGACGTCTTGGACCGCGCCGAGGGCGTGACTGGCCATGCCCCACAGGAAGAAGGCCACGGCGCCGAACCAGAAGTAGAGGCTGACCTCTCCGGCGGTGATCGTGGCGCCGACCAAGGCGGGGGCGACGAAATGTGTCGAGGACGTCACCGAATCCAGGACGGGGCGTTCCTTGAAGCGCAGGCCCGGGGCCGAATAGGCGATGACCGCAGCCATGGCCACGGTCAGCCAGACCGCGGAAGACACGGTGCCGGCCGCATACATCGCCACGAGGAAAGGCACGGTCGTGAGCACGGAGGCCCACAGTAACGGCGCGTGCATCTGCTTGGGCAGCACCGCGCCTTCCACGCCGCCCTTGCGTGGGTTGCGGATGTCGGACTCGTAGTCGAAGACGTCGTTGATGCCGTACATGGCGATGTTGTACGGGATCAGGAAGAACAGGACGCCGACCCAGAACAGCCAGTCCAACGAGCCGCCGGAGAGCAGGTAGGCCGCACCGTAGGGAAAGGCGGTGTTGACCCAGCTGATCGGCCGAGAGGCCGAGAGGACGCCGGAGATGAGGTTCACGAGTCGGCCTTCTTTCTGTCTGGTTTCCGACCCGGCCAGAACGCGGGGACGATCAGCGCGACGAAGACCGGGTAAAAGAAGTCCTCGACGGGCACGAGACCGATCTGCAGGCCGAGGCGCTGCGCGTCGCCGTAGCCGACGAGCTCGGCCCAGATCATGAAGTTGTCGAAGATCGCGGTGAGTACGAGCAGGACCGTCGCGACGATCGCGGTGACCGGCAGTTGTCGGGGCGCAGTGTGGCGCCGCAGCACCCACAGCACCACGGCGACGAAGAGAAAGGGCAGGCTGATCAGCAGATAGGTCATGCGTTCCGCCTCTCACGGAAGTCGAGGATCATGCGCGCACCCGAGGTGAGGTTGATGGTCAGATAGGTCAGGAAAAACAGGAAGATCGGTTCCTCGATCGGCATTTCCGGGGCCAGAATGACCCCCGTCATGTACTCGGAGCCGCCGCGGAAGAAAGAGCCGGTCATGATGCCGAAGGCGTCCCACAGCAAAAACGCCGCCACCATCACGATCGACAGCACCGTGGCGCGGCGGGCGTCGAGAAAGAAGGCGAGTTTCCAGCGCCAGTCGCACAGCACCATGCAGCCGATCGTGACCAGCAGGATGATGAGGTAAGCAAACGGAAGGAGGGACTCAAGCACGGGCGACTCCGTTCTCCGGGAGCGGCCCCGGGCTGGTGTCGCCGTTGATGCGTTTGAGCACGTTTTCCGCGGAGATCAAGCACATGGGGACGCCGACGCCGGGCACCGTGGTGGCGCCCGCATAGTAGAGGCCGGCGACCTTGCCGGAGACGTTCTTGCCGCGGAGAAACGCGGACTGACGCAGTTCGTGGCCCGGCCCGATGGACCCGCCGCGCCAGGCGTGGTAGCGCTCGGCGAAATCCGCCGGTCCAAGAGTTTTCTTGACGACGATGCGCTCCGCCAGGTCCGGGACGCCCGCCCAGTCGGCCAGCTCCGCGATCGCGGCCTCGGCGATGGCGTCGACACGCGGCGAGGCGCCCTCCCGGTAGGCGTCGCCGTGGCCGATCTGCTCCTCTGCGGGAACGGGCACGAGGATGAAGAGGTTTTCGTGGTCTTCCGGGGCGACGTCCGGGTCAGTGGCCGAGGGCATGGAGACGTAGATCGATTGGGAGGCGTCCAGCGGTCGACTGTCGACCGGCCCGTCGAAGACGGCTGCGAAGTCCTCGGACCAGTCGCGGCTGAACAGCAGGTTGTGATGCGCCAGCTGCGGGAGTTTGCCCTTCACGCCCGCCATGACCAGCACCGTGCCCAGGCCCGGGTCGCGGGTGGAGAACCACTTCTCCGGGTAGGTGCGCAGCGCCGGCGGCAGCAGGTGGGTTTCGGTGTGATGCAGGTCCGCCCCGGAGACGACGATGTCGGCGGTGATCTCCTCCACGGCGCCGTCGGCACGCCGCACGCGCACGCCCGTGGCCCGCGCCTTGCGCCCCTCTGCGACGGTGGTGATCGCGGTGACCTCGGTGTCGAGCTGGAAGTGCGCGCCCTGCTCGACGGCCAGCCGGTGGAAGGAGTCGACGACGGCGGTGAACCCGCCGAGCGGGTAGCGCACGCCCTGGACCAGATCGGTGTGGCTCATCAGGTGGTACAGCGACGGAATCTTCTTCGGCTGGGAGGACAGGAACACCGCCGGGTACGTCAGGATCTGCTGCAGGCGATGGTCGGTGAAGCGTTCATTGACGAAGCTCTCCAAAGAACGGGTCAACAATTTGGCCAGCGAACCGAGCCGTTCGCGCACGTCGCGGTGCAGGAGCGGAATCGGCGTGGAGAAGGTCGTGTATAAAAAACGCTCGAGCGCGATGCGGTACGTGTCGCCGGCGCTGTCCAGGTACTCGCGCAGCTTCTGCCCCGCCCCGGGTTCGATGGATTCGAAAAGCGCCGCGGCCTCCTCGACGCCGCTGGGCACGTCCACGGGTTCGTCGCCCTCGGGAAAGAGCCGATACGCCGGGGCGAGGTCCACCAGGTCGAGCTCATCGGCGGTGGTGGTGCCCAGCAGGCGGTAAAAATGGTCGAAGGCGTCCGGCATGAGATACCAGGACGGCCCGGTGTCCCAGCGGAAACCGTCGTGGCCGTCAATGTCCAGGTTGCCGGAGCGGCCGCCGACGGAATCGCCGCGTTCGACGACGGTCACCTGTATGCCTTGCTTACCGAGCAACGCCGCCGTAGCTAAGCCGGCGACGCCGGCTCCGATCACGACGGCCGTGCGCGGGGTGTTCTTCGTCATTGTCTTATCGTCCTTTGGGTGGGGTGAGGCGGGGCGCGGTGGCTGCGGCGCGGGCCAGCAGCACCGCCTTGGTGGGGCCGGGGACGCTGACGCGACGTTCGCTCAGCTCCGCGGCGGGAAGTGCGTCGATGCGGTCGGTCAGCTCGCGGAAAAGCTCCGTGGCTGCGAGGACGCCGATGCGGGCGGACATGGGCAGCAGCGGAATGACCGCGCGGGCGTCGGCGAGGTCCTGGCGGATGTCGGCGACCAATTCGACCTTGCGTTCCTCGGTGAGTTCGCGGCCCTCCAGTCCGGGAAAGTACGTCCGCCCCAGCACGTCGGTGTCCTCGGCCAGATCGCGCAGAAAGTTGACCTTCTGAAAGGCCGCGCCGAGAGAGCGGGCGCCGGCGGTCAACCGCGCGCGGTCTTCGTCGGTGACCGGGTGGTCGGCCAGAAACACCGACAGGCACAGCAAGCCGATGACCTCGGCGGATCCGTACACGTAGTCGTCGAACCCGCCCTGGTCGTAGCTCGCCTGATTCAGGTCGCGGCGCATGGATGAGAAGAAGGCGGCGACGTGGTCCGGGTCGAACCCGCAGCGGCGGGCGGTCGCCGCATAAGCGTGCAGGACCGGGTCGGTGTGGAAACGCTTGCCCGGCGCGGCGAGCACGGCGCGTTCGTAGGCGTCGAGTTCCGCGCTGATGTCCTCGTGGTTGATGTCGGCGGCTGCGGCGGTGCCGTCGACGATTTCGTCCGCGATGCGCACCATGGCGTACAGGTTGCAGATGTCGATCCGGACTTGTTTTGCCAGGGCGCGGGTGGCCAGGGAGAAGCTGGTGGAATACGCGAGGATGATTTCCTGGGCGGCCTTGGCGCAGGCGTGGTCGTAGCGGGAGAGGTAGGCCTCGAAGGCGTCAGGCATGGGCGCGCAGCATCCTTTCTATCTTGTCGGCGACGGAGTGCAGGCCCGTGCGGATGGCGGGATCCAGCTCGGCGCGGTCGATGTGGCTGCGGGCCTCGGCCAGGTGGGTGTCGCCCTCGGCGATGACGTCGTCGACGACGTCTCGGACTCGGCGGGGGTCGTTGACGGCGTCGCCGGTCAGCCGCATGGTCATCAGCGTGTAACGGCCGTGGATGACGTCGCCGGCGGCTTGTTTTCCGGTGTCGCGGCTGTCGCCGATGGCGCCGGCGATGTCGTCGGCGGCTTGGTAGGCGCAGCCGAGCGCCTGCCCGATGGGTTTCATCGGGGCGGTGTCGCGGCCGGCGGCCAGCGCCCCGAGTTTCAGGGGGACTCCGAAGCTGTATTCGCTGGTTTTGAGGTGGTTGCTCAGCCGTACGCTCTCGAGGTCCGGGGCGGGGTTAGCCAAGTGGGCGATGTCGAGGATCTCGCCGGTGAAGGTTTCGTGGGCGGCGGCGGTGAGCAGTCGCAGGCCGTGGCGCACGGTGGCGTCGTCGAGGTCTGAGTCCGACAACAGCCGGAGGGCACCGTTGACGCCGAGGTCGCCGGCGACGATCGCCACGGACGTGCCCAGGTGCTCGTCGCCGAATTCGTCGCGGATGCGGGCGTGGATGGTGCGTTGTCCGCGGCGCATGTCGTCGCGGTCGATGATGTCGTCGTGGATGAGGAAGGCGCCGTGCAGCAAGTCGACGCAGGCGCCGAAGACGGTGGCGGCGTACAGGCCGTCGTCGTCGACGTCGCCGGCGGAGATGTGCACCAACCTGGAGCGCAGGTGTTTGCCGCCGAGGGCGAAGGAGCGCACTCCTTCGTAAGAGATGTCGAGCAGCGGCGATTCCGTCGGCGTTTCCTGCCCCGAGCGGGTGAGGAACTGCGCGATCAGCTCCAGGGAGTCGGAGACGCGCTCGTCGACCCCTTTACGCATCCCGTTGTGCGTCGCATTCATGGTCACATCGCCTCCTTCAGAGTTTTTCCGAGCCGGCCGCGGCGGGCGAGGCGCCGGTGCGGCGGATGGTCCTGCCAGTTACGCACCATCGTATAAAATCCCCGGTAGAACCGTACGGTGATTTGGCGGATTCCACGCAGCGCGCGGTCGTCCATGCCGACGACGAGGTCCGGTTGAAACCAGATCGTCTCGTCTTCGCCGACGGCGAAAGACAGGTGCATGTCGTCGTGGACCAGGGTGTCGCTGAAGTCGACGTCCTCGCGCACCCTCGCCCACCAGTCCGCGCGGATGGAGCAGTTGGTGCCGTAGAGGGGGTGGTGGCCCAGCGCGGAGCCGACTGAGGCCCGGTAGGCGCCCAAGTAGGCGGAGCTGGCGAAGTCTCCGGCCGGGCCGTCGAGGTCGAAGCGGGCGGAGCCGGTGACGCCGACGACGCGGCGACCCGGCGAGGAGTCGGCGGCCTGCCAGACGTCCTGCAGTTTCTGCAGGTAAGCGGGCTCGACGTGGACGTCGGCGTCGACGCGGACGAAGACGTCGCTGACGGCGGCGTCAAATCCTGCTTTGGTCGCCCAGGTGATGCCTTCGCGCGGCTCGTCGACCACGCGCGCCCCGTGCCGTAATGCGACCTTCCGGGTGTGGTCGGTGCTGGCGTTGTCGACGACGATGATCTCGTCGGCGGGGCGCAGTTGGGCGGCGAAGCTGGCCAGACACCGGTCCAGCAGTTCGGCGTCGTTGCGGCACGGGATGACGACGCTGAAGGTGGGGCCGTCGGTGCGGGCGGACTGGTGGGTCATGTCGTGCCGTCCCGTCGTGTGGTCGTGCAGTGGGCGTAGAAGAGCAAGGTGAGTGGGGCGCTTTCGTTCGAGCGGGAGAGGTTGAGGGCTCCCGGGTCATCAACTTAGTTAGCCAGGCTAATTAAATTCTGTCCAGCTCGCCGGATACTCCCTGTGGGGCGGGGGTAGCCCCTCCCCCGCGATAGGGGCGGTTTTACGGCGCCGCCGCGTCCGGCACGGCCAGCCAGCTCCACTTTTCACTGTTTTTGCATGCAAAATATCTAGCCAGACACGGGGGTATCGCGGTCGGGGAAAACTAAGACGAGCGTTCAGGTAACTGTCATTTCTTAACAAAACCCTGTGTAGGCTCAACGGCACGCGGAGCTGGATTTTGGCGCCCCGCAGTTTCCTGATTCTTTTCCGAAAGGCCTTCGACATGCGTACATTCACTAAAATCGCCGCCGCCGCTTTCGCGGCGGCGTTGCTTCCCGCCACCCTCACCGCCGGCGCCCAAGACCTGACCGACGGTGGCCGCGCCTCCAGCATTTCCGCGGACGTCCTTCCCGCCGGCTCCAGCTTCGGCCCCGAGCTGTCCCAGGTCGACTACGTGGATCCGGAAAAGTACGTGGGCGATTGGTACCAGGTGGCGGCCGTCCCGCAGCCCTACACCCTGCAGTGCACCAACGACACCACCGCCGAATACGAGCTGATCGACGACACCACCCTGTCCGTCGTCAACTCCTGCGGATCCCAGATCAGCTCCGACTCCGTGATCGAGGGCACCGCCACCATCCGAGACACCGACACCAACGCCTCTCTGCGGGTGAACTTCCCCGGCGTCCCCTTCCAAAACGAGGACGGCCCGGTCAACTACCGGATCACCTACCTCGCCGACGACTACTCCCTGGCCATCGTGGGCGACCCGCAGCGTCGCTCCGGATTCGTCCTCAGCCGCACCCCGGCGCTCGACGCCGAGCAGTGGAACCTGGTGGAGACCACCGTCTCCGACCGTGGGTACTGGTCCTGCTCCTTCCTGACCACCCCGATGCAGGAAGGCCGCCAGGACATCACCCCGCTCTGTCTGCTGTAGACGACTCTCCCGGTCCCCGGCGCGCGGCCGCGAGAATGTTGCGCGCCATCACCGGGAACACAAAGGCGTGGAAGGGCGCCACCGACCACCAGTACAGCCGGCCGACGAGTCCGGTCGGGGCATACACCGCCCGCTGAGTGTAGGTGCACCCCTTCTCCGTGTCCTCCACCTCCAACGACAGCCAGGCGCGCCCGTCGACCTTCATCTCGGCTGCGAGCACCAGCCGGCGTGGGCGGTCGAGCTCGGCCACCCGCCACCAGTCGACCCGGTCCCCGGTAGACAGCCGGTGCGGATCGCGGCGCCCGCCCAGCCCGGGGCCGCCGATGAGCTTGTCCAGCACCCCGCGAATCCGCCACAGCGCAGGGGCGGAATACCAGCCGTTGGCGCCGCCGATACCTTCGATGACCTCCCAGACCTTCTCTGCGGGTAGGTCGCTGTCGCGCGAGCGCACGTCCTGATAGACGGACGTCCCCGCCCATTCCGGATCGGTGGGCAGGCTGTCCGCCGCGTCCTGGACCTCGGTCCAGCTGCGGTCCCAGGACGTGGGCACACCGCGTTCGCGTTCCGCTTTGATGGCCAAGCGCACGGCCTCCGGGTACGCGATGAGCCCGCCCGGCGGATCCGGGATGACCGCTTCGATGTCGTGTTCCTCGGTGACGGCGTCCTCCGCCATGGACTGCGCCAGGGGCACTGCCAGCTTCGCGGGCACCGGCGTGACCAAGCCGATCCAGCCGCCGGAGAGCTTGTCCATGGGCAAAGGCAGCGGCAGCGAGAAGATCCAGCGGCGCAGCCCGTGTTCTTTCCCGTACATCTTGAGCAGATCGGCGAATTCGTAGGTGACGCCGCAACCGACGTCGAAGGCGCGATTGACCGGTTCCGCCAGGTCCGCCGCCGACACGAGGTAATACAACGCGTCGCGGATCGCGAGCGGCTCGATCTGGTTGCTGATCCACTGCGGCGCCACCATCACCGGCAAACGTTCCGTCAGGTGCCGGATGATCTCGAAGGAGGCCGACCCCGAGCCGATGAGCGTCGCCGCACGCAACACCAGCGCGGGGGTCTCGCTCCCCAAGAAAATGCGGGCGACGTTTTCCCGGGAACGCATGTGCTTGGACAGCTCTTCCAGGGGTTTGTCCTGCGGGTGCAGCCCCGACAGGTACACCATCTGGCGCACGCCGGCGGCGTCGGCCGCGTCAGCGACGGTCCGGGCGGTGCGCTTTTCCGCCTCTTCGAAATCCTCACCCTTGTCACCCATCGAGTGCACGAGGTAAAAGACCACGTCCACGCCCGCCATGATGCGGGCGACGTCGTCTTTCTCCCCCAAGTCAGCCTCGACGAGTTCGGCCTGCTCACTCCAGTCGAAGCGGCGCAGGCTGTCGACGTGGCGGGAGGACGCCCGCACCTTAAAGCCCGCGGCGAGCAGCTCCGTCACGAGGCGACCGCCCACATAACCGGAGGCCCCGGTGACCAGCACGGTGCGGGAGGGATGGCGGGCGGTGTAGTCCAGCGTGGTTGGCACGACGGTAGGCATGGGCCCCACAGTAGAGGCGAAAACTACTTTTTGGTTCCCTCATAAGCCGCCAACGCCATTTCCCGGCTTTCTTTCAGGTCGACGATGGGCTCAGGGTAGGAATCGGTGCCGTGCTCCGGCACCCATCGGGCGATGTAGACGCCTTCGCCGTCGAAACGCTTCGCTTGGGTCTCCGGGTTGAAGATCCGGAAGTACGGGGACGCGTCATCTCCGCTGCCGGCGACCCACTGCCAGTTGAAGGCGTTGCTCGCCGGATCCGCGTCTACGAGCGTGTCCCAGAACCATTCTTCGCCGTGGCGCCAGTGGATGCCCAAGTTCTTGCACAGGAAGGACGCCACGACCATGCGCACACGGTTATGCATGTGGCCGGTCTGCCACAGTTCGCGCATGCCGGCGTCGACGAGCGGGATGCCCGTGGTCCCCGCCCGCCACTCGCCGAGATCGCCCAAAAAGCCCTCGGCGTTCACTGCGCGGCGACCGTCCCTCCCGCCGGCCATGCCCGCAGAAAATTCTTCCGGATCCCACGGCCAGGGGAAGGCGTCGAACTCCTTCCGCATGTTCGTCGTGGCCAGGTCCGGGTGGTAGTAGAGCCGGTGCCACGCGAAGTCGCGCCACATCAGCTGGCTCTGGAAGACGGTCCCGTCCTCGCCGGCGTCGTCGAGTTCTTCGATGGCCGCCCACACCGCGTGCGGGCTGATTTCCCCGAAACGCAGATGCGGAGACAGGCTGCTGGTGGCGGACACCGACGGCACGTCGCGACCGGCCGCGTAGCCCGGGTCGTCGTCCACGCCGTTGATGCGTTCGAGAAAGTCAGCCAGGCGGCGCCGGGCGCCGTCCTCACCCGGTTCCCACACCTCAGCGAGCTTGGCGGTCCAATCCGGATCCCGGCGCGCGGGATGGGACGGCAGCAGGGCCAGTTCAGCCAGGTCGGCGCGGGTGCACTCCAGATCGGCGCCGGGGCCGCGCAGAGTCCGAGGAACCCCGGTCGGCGGCACCAGCCCTTGGACGAAGCTGTTCTCGACGGCGGCCCGCAGTCGGCGCGAGAACGGCGTGTAGACCTGATACGGCCGATCCTGCGAGTTGACCACGTCCGACGGCTCCGCCAGCAGGTGGCCGGCGAAGCTGTGCGCCTGGACGCCTTGCGCACGCAGCAGCTTTTTCAGGGAAGCGTCGAGATCGCGCTGCGGCTGGTGGTAGCGGCGGCTCCAGGCGACATAGGGGGCGCCGATCTGGCGGGTCAGCTCGGGGATCAGCCGGAGCGGATGGCCGTCGAGGACGATCAGCGGCACGTCATGCTCGGCGAGCGAGGCCGCGAGACGCTCCAGGCTGTGGTGCAGCCACCACTGCGTGGCCCGGCCGAGCGCACGTGCCTCGGTGGTCTCCGGGTCTTCCCGCACGTAGACGGCGACCACTGGACCGTGCTCGGCGGCGGCCGCGAGGGCGGCGTTGTCGTGCAGTCGCAGGTCATCGTGGAACACCATGACCGCGGGGCGCTGAGCTGGCAGGTCAGGAAATTTCTCAGTCAGTCGTCCCAGGGTTCGGCTGTTGCTCGTGTCGCTGTCAATCATACCGCCCAACCTAACGCGGTGCGTCCGTTTCCCGCCACGACGCGACCCCGTGATTTTCCCTACGCTGGCGACCAGGAGGTAACCGACATGTCCCACGCACAGACTCAGACCACGCACCCGCCCGCCGCTGACCGCTCGACCGGCGCCGAGACCGGATGGGCGTTACCGGTCATCACGCTGATCGGCACCGCCGTCGCCATCGCCGCCGCTTTCTTAGGCAGCGGCGCGTTAGGCGGCACCCCCATCGCCGAGGCCGCCGGCGGCGCACTGTCGGCCGACGCCACGCCGCTGGCCCCGGGCAGTCCCGCCTTTCGCATTTGGAGCGTGATTTACCTAGGCCTGATCGCCTACGCTATCTGGCAGCTCTTCGGGGTGGCTCGCCGCTCGCCGCGGCAGGCGCAGTTGCGGCCCTGGGCGCTGGCGTCCATTCTGCTCAACTCCGTCTGGATCTGGATGGTCCAGCTCGGTTCCCTCGTCGCCTCCGTCGCGGTGATCCTCGTGCTCTTGGCGGTGCTCATCCGCATCATGTATATCCTCGGCCGCGAGCGGACCGGCGGCTGGGTGGAGTGGCTGGTCAGTGACCTGACCTTCGGCCTGTACTTCGGTTGGGTGCTGGCGGCCACCTTCGCGAACACGTGGGCCTGGCTGGCGGACGCCGGCGCGGACGTCTTCCTCGAAATCCCCATGGGTGTGGTCGGCATTGTCGTGGCTGCGCTGATCGCCGTGACGGCGGCGGTGCTCGACGGCGGCCGGGTCGCGCCAGCGCTGGCCACGGCCTGGGGCCTGGGGTGGATCGCGGCGGCTCGCACGGAGGGCCAGTTCGAGTCCGAGACCCTGGTGTGGGCGGCGGGCGTCGCCGCTGTCGTCGTGCTCCTCTCCCCTGCCCTGGGGCTGCTGCGTCGACAGGGACGGAACACGCAGACGAGCGTGTGACCCAGTGGCGGGAAGCCACGTGATTTCCGGGCATTTCCCGGCGCGCGGCAAGTTTTCTCCCAGAAACCTTCCGTGGTGATCTATCCTCGAGCTGGCCGTCTAATACTCATCGGTTCCGCTGGCCGAATCTTGTCGCCGCCGCGTCGAGGGATGCCCGGAAGTTTGGAGAACATCACTGTGACCACAGTTTTTACCCGGTTACGCCGCGCGGGCGCCGTGACCGCAGCCGCTTTGGGCGCCGCCGCCCTGCTGGTCGCCCCGGCGGGCGCACAAGACGGGGCGGACCCCCTCGCCCCGGACGTCACCTGGGAGGACTGCCCGATCCAGGTCGTGGACCCCGCCGCCGAGTGCGGCCGTATCGAGGTCCCCCAGGAGTACTCCGACCCGGACGACGGGACCATTTCGGTGGGCTTCGTCCGCTACCCGGCCGCCAAGCAGAACGCCAAGCGGGGCACCGTCTTCGGCAACCCGGGTGGCCCGGGCGGCGACGCCTACGGCTACTTCAGCAGCGGCGCCGGCTTCGACTGGCCGCAGGCCATCGTCGACGAATGGGACCGTGTCGCCGTCCAGCCCCGGGGTCTGCAAGGCTCCACGCCGCTGGACTGCACCACCCCGGGCCCCAACGCGGCGGTGGACTACCACTTGTCCTCCGGCGCTTTCCTCCAAGACTCCTGCGAGCAGGCCGACCCGGGCTACACACAATCCGTGACCACCTCGAATACGGCCGAGGACTGGGAGATGGTGCGCCGCGCCCTGGATCTGGACGAGATCTCGATCATCGGGTTGTCCTACGGCACCTACCTCGGCAGCCTGTACGCCACCCGTTACCCGGATCGGGTGGACCGCCTCGTGCTGGACTCCGCGATGGACCCGGCGATTGGCTGGCCGCAGCTGCTGGCCGACCAGAAACCCGGTTACACCCAGGCGCTGCACGACTTCTTCGGCTTTGTCGCCGCACGTGACGACACATACGGCCTGGGTGAGACCCCGTACCAGGTGTATCAGTACTGGGCCGGACTCATTTACCAGGAGTCCGGGCAGACCCCGACGCTGACGCCGCCGCCCATGCAGCCCGGGGAATTGCCCGCAGAGCTGACTTCCGCGCAAAACGAGCAGATCAACGCCGCCGTCGCCGACGCCGTCAACATGACCACCCCGGCTCTGGTGCAGGCCCAGGCGCTGGCCAACCTCGCCGCCAATCCGGAGGCTTCCTTGGTCAACTCGGCCATCTACGCCAACACCTACTCGGTGTTGCCGTGGCCGGCCGAGTGGGACACCTTGGCCCGCCTGCTCAACGGCAGCCTCTTCGACGACCCCGCCTACCAACAGCAGGTCGAGCAGGTCGAGCAGACCGTGCCCAGCGAGGAGCAGCTCCTGCAGATGCAGGCCGACGCCTACAACGCCCAGGCCATGCAGACCATGGTCATCTGCAACGAAACCCGCGGCGAAGGCGACCTGAGCCACCTGCCGTCCTATCTCTGGAACGGTTACGTCATCGTGGATCCGGTCCAGGTCGGCCAGGACGCCTACGCCTCCGGCCAGAGCTGCCGCGGCATCGAACCCTCCAGCCAAATGTTCCCGCTCGACGGCTCCGAGCTGGAGATCACTCCCCTGCAGATCTCTGGCACCGGTGACCCGCAGACCCGTTACCAGGGCCACCGCACCATCGCCGACGCCATGGGCGCCGAAGTCGTCACCGTCAACGGCCCGGGCCACGGTCACCTCGCCCGCGGCAACGAGCGTGTCGACGAGATCGTGGCCGAGTACCTGCGCACCGGCGAAGCAAAATCCACCGAGGTCGAAGGGCTGGGTTAACCCCTCCACCCCGCGACACGCCGGGGCCGGTTAGGCCCCGGCTGCACGCAGGTGCTAAAGTTTCATCCGTTGCGAGTTCGGGTTTTCGGACTTGTCAGTCTCCGTAGCTCAGAGGATTAGAGCACTGGTTTCCGGTACCAGGGGTCGCAGGTTCGAATCCTGTCGGGGACGCAAAATTTTTCAGACGCAAGCCATGAGGCCGGTGCCCACCCGTAGTGGTGGGTGCCGGCCTTTGTCGTGCATTACCCGGCTAGCGGCAGTCATTGCCTACTCCGCGGGCATGATCATCCAGGCCGCCAGGTACATCAGAATCTGCGGCCCGGGCAGCAACATCGACGCCACGAACAAAACGCGCAGCAGGGTGACGTTGATGTTGTAGGTGGAACCGACGCCGCTGAGCACGCCCCCGACCCAATTGTCGGTCCGGTTGCGGCGCAGACGGCGCTGCAGTGCCGGGGTGGTCGGATGAAACTGCGGGTAATCGGTGGTCATGGCCGTGTCTCCTGTCGGTGCGAAAGTCTGTGTCCTCGCCTTTCAGTCAATCCGGCCCGGGGGCGTAAGGGAATCGGGATTGGCCCTGATCCTTCCCTGACTTTTCCGGCCCCGCCCCTTAGGCGTCGGCGGTGAAGCCCGGAGAACCGGGCACGTTGTCGACCTCCATGAGCCCTTCGAAGTAACTTTTCAGCACCGGAGCCACGGCCGGTTCCATGTGGTCGAAGATGACTCGGCGCACGCTCTCGACGTGCTCGGGCGCGGCGCTGGCGAGCCGACGGTGCCCCTCGTCGGTCAGGCGGACGACCACGCCGCGGGCGTCGCCCTCACTCTTGTGTTTGGTCACCAGGCCGCGGCGTTCCATGCGGGTGATCTGATGCGAGGTGCGGGAGCGGTCCCAGTCGAGGCTGGCGCACAAGTCACGCAGACGAAGAGCACAATCGTCAGTCTCGGAGAGCTCCACGAGGACGGAAAACTCAGAGGTGGACAGGTCACTCCCCGCCTGCAGCGTGTCATCCATGGCACGGCTCACTTTGCGGGACGCGGCGAGCATCAGACGCCACAGTTCCTGCTCGTCATCATTTAGCCAACGCGTTTCTGTAGTCATGTCAACAACTATAGCGATCGGGTCCGCCCGAAAGAAACCGCCCCACCCCACAGGGTCACCGTCGATTCACGTTACCCCATCCCCGTTAGCTGCAAAAACACCCGGACGAAAACTACTTGAAACTTTATTGTTGACACGTCACAAAGATCTGTTAAGGTGATATTTGCGAGCGAGACACACGCTCTCAAAAAACTCACTTAGCGGCGTCGGCTGAGATCCCGGACATTAAAGGGATCTACCGACACCACCATCACACAGCAGATTTACAAGGAGAATTCTCATGGCTGACTACAACGGCATCATCGAACTCGACCCCGCCCACACCGCCATCGGCTTCGTCGCCCGCCACGCAATGGTGACCAAGGTGCGTGGCACCTTCTCCGACTGGACCGCCGAGGTCAACATCGACCAGGAGAACCCGTCGAACTCCACCATCAAGGCCGTCATCAAGACCGCCTCAATCAACAGCGGCAACGAGGACCGGGACGGACACGTCCGCGGCGAGGATTTCTTCGACGTCGAGAAGTACCCGGAGATGACCTTCGAGGCCACCGATGTGAAGTTCGACGGCGACCACACGGCCACCGTCACCGGTGACCTGACCATCAAGCAGACCACCAAGCCGGTCACCCTGGACGTCGAGATCGCCGGCTCCGAGGTCGATCCGTGGGGTGCGACCCGCGTCGGCTTCGACGCCTCCACCACCATCAACCGCAAGGACTTCGGACTGGACTTTCACGCCCCGTTGAACTCCGGCGGCGTCCTGGTCTCCGAGAAGATCACGATCGAGATCGAAGGCTCCGGCATCAAGAAGTAAATTCTGACCGCGTCAAAATACTGGACTGACACGACCGGCCCGACACCTTTCTTGGTGTCGGGCCGACCGTGTGTCTGCCGCCTGAAAGCGCCTTCGCTACTTCCCCGCGGACTTCAGTTCAGTGATCGGATACTGCGTCTTATCCGCCACCCAGTCATAGCGCTGCGGGAAACACGTCAGCACGATGACCTGGTTGGAACGACCCATCCGGTCGAACAGCGCGCCCATGCGCTGCAGGCGCGTCGGATCCGTCGACCCCAGCGCATCGTCGACGACCACCGGCATCGAAGTGTCCTCCCCGCCCTCGCCCCGGCTGATCAACGAGGCGACGGCGAAGCGGGTGAGAATCGCCAACTGCTCCTTCGCGCCACCCGACAGCGACGCCAGCGGCACGGTGACGTCCCCGATGGAACGCTGCCGGACGGCGAGGTCGTCGGAGAGGGAGAAATCCACCTCCGGGCCGAAGACCGTCTTGGACAGGGCGATCAGCTCGTCGGCGAAAGGCTGCGCATACCGGGAGCGAGCCGCCTGGTGGTGGCGCTTGATCACGTCCCGCAGCCGCGAGGCGGCCGCCGCCCGGCGCTGGATGCTGTCCCGCAGCCGGGAGGCGGTCTCCTCCTCGGCGACGGCTTGCTGCAGTCGTTCCGCCGCCCCGGCGGCCTGGTCGATGTAGCTGGTCAAGCGCGCCAACGCCAGCGTAGCTTCCTGGTGGCGGCCGTCCAGGGACTTCACCCTCGCCTGCGCGCTGCGCAGCAACTCTTCCTGCAGCTGCGGATCGGCCTCCGCGACCTCTTGATCTGCCTGGTCGGCGGCGGCGCGCGCTTCGGCGAGTGCGGCGTCGGCCTGATCGACCGCCTCTGCCAGCGTCTCGTCCGGGCAGTCGGCAACGGCCTCCTCCAGCTCAGTGCGCAGCTGGGTGAGCTGCTCGTCGAGCACCTCCCGGCGCGCCTGCAGCGTCGCCGTGTCCGTCGCCGCGGTGCTCTCACGCCAGGGCTCGAGGCGGTGTTCCAGCTCGTCGACGAGCTGGTCGGCCTCATCCCGGTCGTCATCCGCCTGTTTCACGGCGTCGGCGGCGGTCTCCGCGTCCAGGTCCTCGGGAAGGTCCGCGTCCTCGAGGGCGTCGGACAACCGGTCGAGTTCCGCGCGAATCTCTGCGGCCGGGCGCCCCGCCAGGGCCCGGTCCAGCTCTTTGTGCGCGTCGGCCAGCGCCGCATCGGCCGTGACACAGCGGTCACGTTCGGCGCGCACCTGCTCGAGGCTGTCGCAGCCGAGGTCCGCCAACAGCTCGTCCACTGCCGCCCGGGCCGCCTCCACCGCCTCGGCGGCATCCGCGCCGGTGGCTGAGCCGGCGTGGTAGACGGCGGTGACGTCGCCGATGCCCAGGGTGGTGCCGTCGGTGAGTTCGACCGCGTGAGCGTCTTCGCCGAGGGGATGTTCCTCCCCGTCCACGGTGATCGTGGTGCCCGCATCGGCGCTCAACTGTAGTTTCGGCACGGTGCGCTCGTGCAGTGCGGTGGCCACCGCCAGGTCGTTGGCGGCCTGCTGCACAGCGTCGACGTCGTCGTCGGTGACCCGGCGACCGCCCGCCTCGCGACGGCACTGGTGGAGGGTGTCCTCCAGTTTCTCGATGTCTGCGAGCTGGTCCCGCAGCTCATCGCGGCGGGTGAGATCGCGCAGCAGCTCCGCGTCCTTCGCGGCGGCGCGTGCCCGTTGCTGGGCGGCGGCGCGCTTTTTCTTGGCCTCGTCCAATTCGCCGGTGAGTTCGGCGACCCGGGAGTGTTCTTCCTCTGCCTTGTCCTTCACTGCGTCGGCCTGAACACGCAGTTCTTCGGCCTGCCCGGTGAGCTCTTCCAGCCGTTCCCGGAGTCCGGAGCGTTCGGCGACTCGTGCCCGGGCGGCTTCCAGGTCGCGGGTGGCCAGTTCCACACGCTGACGCAGTCCGGCGGCTTTTTCTTCTGTGCGGCGGGCGTCGGCGAGTTTCTGCTGCGCGTCCTCGACTGCCGCGTGAGCGCCCGGCAGGGAATCCGCGGCCTCGTCGCGGGAGCGTTCGTGCGTTTCGACCTGCTCGACGAAGCTGTCGAGGCGGGCGACCTCGCTGCGGGCTTCCTCGAGTGCCGCGGCGGCGCGCTCGTGGTCTTTGTCCACTTGCTCGAGGCGTTTGGTGGGTTTTCCGCTTTTGGCCGTGTAGAACAGCTGGTATTCGCGTTCGATGGCGTGCAGCAGGGCGTCGTCCTCGGCGGCCGGCTCCCCGTCGACGTCGTCGTCCTCCCCGCCGACCAGCGCAGACTGCAGGGAGGGGATGCCGGCGGCGGCGATGCCCTCGCCGAGGTCGTCTTGGCGAAGGAAGAGGGTCTGCAGCAGCTGCTTGTCCAGGTGTTCGTCGAGAATTTCGGCGAGCTTGTCCTCCGCCTCACCGCCGGTGAAGCTCTCGCGTCGCGGGGCGGAGATCTTCAGCTCCGCCTTTTTCCGTCGGAGCCACTGCTTGAACACGCTGAAGGTGTACGGCCCGATCGTCATCGTCGCGGACACGGCCGGGGGCTCGTCGCGGCCGACGGGCTGGAAGTCCTTCATTTTCTGCGGTGCGCCGGTGTGCTTGATGGAAAACAGCGCGTCGAGCGCGTCCAGGATGGTGGACTTACCCTGTTCGTTGTCGCCGTGGATGACGATGACGCCGCTGTCCGGCAGGTCCTCGATCTCCAGCCGGTCGATGGCGCGGACGTTGTCGATGGTCAGTGAGTGCAGGCGCATGTTACTGGGCCTCCTTGGTCAGACGGAACAGCAGGTTGACGGCGTCGCGGGCTTCCGTGTCATCCAACTCCTCGCGCAGCAGCTCGGCCATGGCCTCGCCGGCCACGCCCCCGAGCTCCAGGGAGGCCAGTTCGTCGTCCTCCGGTTCCAGGGTCAGCCTGTTCAGCCTTTCCCGGTCGTATAAGGCGGTGAACACCGGGACGCGCTCGTTCAACCCTTCCTCCAGCGCGCGGGTCGCGGTCAACGACAGCGAGCCCTCCAGGGCGTACTTGATGCAGGTGCGGGTCTTGTCCGGGTAAGCGTCCAGCTTGGCCAGGAAGGCGTCGACGTCCTCCTGGGAGTACAGCTCCTCGTGCAGCGCGTCGAAGGTCCACTCCCCGACCGCGACCTTCTTCACCTCCACGCGGGACCGGCCGACGCCGGTTTTGTCCACGGTCACGACCAAGGTGTTGCCCGAATCGTGCTCGCCGCCGGTCTCGTCGCCGACGCGCTCGTGGTAGTCGGTGGTCTCCGGGGAGCCGGAGAACCACACCGCCCCGGAATCGCCCAACGAGGCGGTGGAGTGGGTGTCGCCCAGGGCGAGGTAGTCCAGGGTGCCGTCGATAAGCTTGGTCTCCACGTTGGCCAGGTCGATCAGCCCGGGCGCGGGTTCCCCGCCGAAGGCCTCCACCTGGCCGTGCGCCAGTCCGAGGCGGATCTTGTCGGTCGGCGCCAAGGGCTCCAGCATCGCGCGCACCAAGTCGCCGGTCGGGTGCTTGGAGCGCCACGGCGCACCGACCAGTTCCACGCCCTCGGCGACTTCGAGCGGCTCGGAGTCGACCACGACGTGCACGCCGTCGATGCCGTCGGTGCGGCGGAAGATGGAGTCGGCGACCAGCGGGTCATGGTTGCCGGGCAGCAGGTAGACGGGCACCGGCAGCGCCCGCAGCGCCTCCAGCGCGCGCCCGGTGACGCGGTCGGACAGGGAGTTGTGTTCGAAGACGTCGCCGGCGACGACGATGAACTCGGCGTCGTGTTCCGTCGCCAGCTCACCGAGCCTGGCCACGGCTTTGAGTCGGGAATCGTCGAACAACGCCTGGCCGTCCTGGCCCAGGTACCACCGGATCATGCCCAGCTGGAGGTCGGAGGTGTGGATGAAGGTCACGCGAGTCATGCTTCATCTTTAGCACGTCTGGGCGATCACGCCCGGTCACCTGGTCAGGTAGTCGTACAAGTCCTCGATGTCGGAGACCGCGCGCAGCTGGTCGACGTTGGTGAAAGACACCATCCGCATCGCCTTGTGCAGCAGGTCCAGGTCCGAGTCGTCGAGCGCCGGGGCGACCTGCGGGTCCGGCAGATCCGGCAGCGGACGCCCCTCCCAAAACAGGTCACTGTCCTCGGCCTGGGACTCCTTGGCCACCTCCTGCGCCTGACCCATCACGGCGTGTTCCAGACGGCCCAGATCCATGCCACGCAGCCGGAACACCGCCGGCGGATCCGCGTCGAGCATCTCCGCCAACCTGTCGGCCACCGCGATGACGTGCTTGCACACCGTCACGTAGTCGGGGCAATTGCAGATGAAGCGGAAATCCTCGGCGTCGGCCGCGAGCAGCGTGTCCAGCACCGAGTCACTCAGCTGCCCCCGGCGCGCCCGGGACATCCCGTTGGTGGTGCGCGCGAGTTCCTGCGCCACCTGATCCAGATCGTCGGCCGAGCGGTACGGCAGGGCGATCGTCACCGTGAACGGGTCGTTCTGGGAGCCGGCGACGTGGCCGTGAACCGACCCGTTGCGGATGTCCAAGTCAATGACGTTGCCGGCTTGGTGGTACTGCCGGCCGCGGTTGACCCGCCCCTGGTCGGAGCGGGAGACGGCGGCGTCGAAGACTCGGATCGCCCCGGAAGTGCGGTAGGTGTTCTCGCGCCGCTGCGGGCCGGTTTCCTCCGCGCTGGTCACGCGCGTGCGGGCGCCGAAGTTGGCGTAGATGACGTTGTCGTCCTGCGGGCGTGCGGCCATCAGTTCTCCCTCCCCCGGTAGCTCATCAGCTGCGCCAACTGCTCCGGATCAAGCTCGGTGATCCAGCCCTCGCCTTCGCCGACGACTGCGCCGGCGAGTTGGGTCTTGCCGTCGAGGATGTCCTGGATCGACTCTTCGAGTGTACCTGCCGTGATCATCTTGTAGACCTGCACGTTTTTCTCTTGGCCGATACGGAAGGCACGGTCGGTGGCCTGGTTCTCCACCGCCGGGTTCCACCAGCGGTCCATGTGCACGACCATGGACGCGGCCGTGAGGTTCAGGCCGGTGCCGCCCGCCTTGAGCGACAGGATCATCGCCCGCGGGCCATCGTCGGCCTGGAAGGCTTCGACCATCTTGTCGCGGCCGGTCTTGGTGGTCCCGCCGTGCAGGAAGGGAATTTTCTCCCCGAGCCGTTCCGAAAGATACGGCTGGAGGATGTCGCCGAAGGCGCGGTACTGGGTGAAGATGAGCATGCGCTGCTCCGTCTCCAGCGCGAGCTCCATCAGCCGCATGAGTTCGGCGACTTTGCCGGAGCGGTGCCGCCCCTTGACGGTGACGGCGGACCCGTCGCCGAGGAATTGCGCCGGGTGGTTGCAGATCTGCTTGATGCGCGTCAGGGTGGCCAGCACCAGGCCGCGGCGGGCGATGCCTTCGCGTTCCTCCAGTTGCTTCTGCACCTCGTCGACGAGCGCCTTGTACAGCGACGCCTGCTCGCTGGTCATGTCGACGGTGAGGATCTCTTCGTCCTTGTCTGGCAGGTCGTCGATGATCGCCGGGTCGGTCTTCAACCGGCGCAGGATAAACGGGCTGGTCAGATTCCGCAGCCGCTCGGTCATCTCCCCGTCCTGGTCGCGTTCGATGGCTTTGGCGAAGTGATTGCGGAAAAAGCTCGTCGACCCCAGGATGCCGGGGTTGACGAAGTCGAGGATGGAGCGCAGTTCGCTCAACCGGTTTTCCACCGGGGTACCCGTCAGCGCGATGCGGTGGCGCGACGGCAGGGCGCGGGCGGCCTTGGAGGAACGGGTGGTGGAGTTTTTGATCGCCTGCGCCTCGTCGAGGACCACGCGGTCCCAGGCCGTCTCGGCCAGTTCTTTGTGGTCGCGGCCGACGATGCCGTAGGAGGTGATCACCAGATCCGCCTCGGCGATCGCCTCCTGCAGCTCCTCGCCGTGGAGACGGTCGGTGCCGTGCTGGACGATCACGCGCAGCGACGGCACGAACTTTTCGGCCTCGCGCGCCCAGTTGCCCACCACGGAGGTCGGGGCCACCACCAGCGTCGGGCCGGTGACTTCCCCGCGGTCGTGCTCGACGGCCAACAGGCTCAGCAGCTGCAGGGTCTTGCCCAGGCCCATGTCGTCGGCGAGGACGGCGCCCAAGTTGTTGCGCGACATCCAGTACAGCCAGTCGACGCCGCGGCGTTGGTATTCGCGCAGCTCGGCGTGGACGGTGTCGGGCAAGTCGATGCGCTCGGGGGCGACGGTGGTCGGGTTGCCCAGGAGCCCGGCGTGCCAGGTGGAGCCGGTGAATTCGACCGGTTCATCCGCGGCGGACTCGAGGGCGAGCTGGCGCAGTTCCGCCAGCGTGACTTCGCCGAAACCGGCGTAGCGGTCGTTGAAGCGCTCGTGCAGCTGTTCCGCGTATGCGGCCTTCTCCTCCCAGCCGGGCAGCTGATTGATGCGGGCGAACTCCGCGTCCATCGCCGCCTTGTCCAGGATCGTGCGCTCGCGCTGCCGGGAGGACTCTGCGAGCCGCTCCATGTATTCGTTGATCTTGGCCAGGGAACTCTTGTCCGCCAGCACCCACTCCCCGCGCAACCGGATCAGACCGGTTTTGGAGTTGACCAGCTCGGCCATCTCCTCGTCCGTCAGTTCCACGTCGCCGACGGACAGCCGCCAGTTGTACTCGACGAGCTGGTCCAGTCCGATGTGCGACTGCGTCGCGGACACCGCCGGATCAGTCACCTCGGAGGTCTCCAGCCGGGCGGTGGTCTCTTGGGTGGACCAGGCCCTGGGCAGCATGACGGAAAATCCGGCGGTCCGGAGCTTGGCGGCCTCCTTGGCCACAAAGTCGACGATCTCTTCCGTCGTCAGATACACGTCCCAGTCGCCGCGCTGGGCGGGGGACTCGGGGCCGGGGCCTCCCGCCGGGCGCGGGTGCAGGGCGGCGTCGACCATCGGCGACACCGTGACCGCGCGGCGCAGGGACTGTCGCAACAATTCCACGGTGCCGGAGTCGAAGTTCTCCTCGCGCACCGGGCGCGGGGCGTCCGTCCCCGAACGCACCTGCAGGCGCACCGGCCAGTACAGGCCCGCGGGGTCCGTGCCCCCGCCTTCTTCCGCCTGGCCGGAGAAAGTCATCTCGTCGTCGTTGGGGGGCTGCTCGACGATGAACACCAGCTGCAGGTCGACGGCGGTGATCGAGTTCTTCCAGTCGTTGAGCGCGCGCAGCAGCCCCGCCCCGCCACGGCGGACGGGCGTGGAGTTCAACAACGAGTCCGCGAAGTCGTGCCAGGGGTATGGACGCGGGTCGTCGATGTGTCCGGAGAGGCGGTCGGCGGCGATCCAGTGGACCAGGTTCTCCGCGACGTCCTCGCTCAACAGCGGGTTATTGACGGTGAGGATGCCCGGGGCGGCGGCGATCATCTCCGCCAGCCACCCGCGTTCCCCCAGCCCGGAGGCCAGTTGCCACTGGGGCCACCAGGCGTCGTCGGAATAGGACATTTTGATGGTCACGCGCCCGGCGCGCACGAATTTGCTCAAGCCCGTGTACATGCGCAACAACCAGTACAGGTCCGGGGCGAGCGACGCGCGCTGCGCTTTGGTGGCCGCCGGGTCGGAGCTGTCGAGGAAGGCGACCTGGGAGAGGAAACGCATGAGCTTTTCCGGGCCCAGCGCCATCGTGGGGATGATCAACTCGACGGCCTTGCCTTTGGGCGTCTGGAGCTTGACCTTGGCGCGGTGCCGGAAGGAGTCGTCGTCGAGCATCGCTTCAATCGTCGGGGGGAAAGTGCCGGAGGGCACGGCTGAAGGCAGGACGATGCGCCGTCCCTCAGCCTGCTCGATCCAGAGGTTGAGCCCGGATCCGCCCAACCAGAGACCGTGCAGGAGGAAAGAAGCCATAAAGGTCTTTGTACCACTTGCAGGGGCCGAGGACGAAGGAACGGTCGGGTTAAGGAAACCTTTCAACTTCCTGATGCACCCATATGAGTGGAGAGGATGTGTTCCGAGCCATAAGCACGTAGGGTGAGTCACTGCTTGTGCGCCGGTGTTAGCTGGCGCGCTAGTTTTGCCCGATTTATTCATTCGATTGCAGACGCAAGGAAACTGTCCATGACAGAGCAAACCTGGTTTATCATCGCCATCGTTATCTACCTGGCGATCATGCTGGCCATCGGCTGGTGGGGATACCGCCAGACGAGCCAGTACGACGACTACGTGCTCGGCGGTCGAGGACTCCCCCCGTTCGTCGCCGCACTGAGCGCCGGCGCCTCGGACATGTCCGGTTGGCTGCTGATGGGCCTGCCCGGCGCACTCTTCCTCACCGGCATGAGTGAAGCGTGGATGGCCATCGGCCTGCTGATCGGCGCCTGGGCCAACTGGAAGTTCGTCGCTCCGCGCCTGCGCGCCTACACCGAGGTCGCGCAGAACTCCATCACCGTGCCCAGCTTCTTCGAGAACCGGCTGCGCGACAAGTCTCGTGCGCTGCGCATTCTCTCCGCCGTCATCATCATCTTCTTCTTCACGTTCTACGTGGCCTCCGGCATGGTTTCCGGCGGGCGCTACTTCGAGGCGACCTTCGACGGCAACTACCTGACCGGCATGCTCGTCGTCGCGGCGATCACGATCATCTACACCTTCGTCGGCGGCTTCCTCGCCGTGTCCTACACGGATGTGGTGCAGGGGCTGATCATGCTGGTGTCGCTGCTGGTCGTGCCGATCATGGGCCTGATCGCACTGGACAACCCGGGCGACATCTTCTCCTTCGCCGCCGATAACCCCTACGCGTCGTACACGGAGGACGACCTCAACACGACGTACTTCAGCATGTTCGCGGGCGTCTCCGCCGCCGTGATCATCGGCAACTTGGCGTGGGGCCTGGGGTATTTCGGCCAGCCGCACATCATCGTGCGCTTCATGGCGCTGCGTTCCCCGAGCGAGGCCAAGGCCGGCCGCTTCTGGGGCGTCTCCTGGATGGCGCTGGCCCTTCTCGGCGGTCTGATGACCGCCCTGGTGTCCACGGTCTACTTCGCGCAGAACGACGCCGCGGTCACCGACCAGGTCAACTTCGAGACGGTCTTCCTGGACCTGTCGCGCATCCTGTTCCACCCGCTGATCGCGGGTCTGGTGCTGACCGCCGTGCTGGCCGCGATCATGTCCACCATGTCGTCGCAGCTGCTGGTCGTCTCCTCCTCGCTGATCGAGGACCTGTACAAGATCGTCGCCAAGACCAAGCCGTCCGAGCGCACGCTGCTGCTCCTGTCGCGTGGCGCGGTGCTGGTCGTCGCGCTGATCGCGCTGGCGCTGTCGATCAACCCGAATGACTCGATCCTGGGTCTGGTCGGCTTCGCCTGGGCAGGTTTCGGTGCGGCCTTCGGCCCGATCGTGCTCGCCTCGCTGTACTGGAAGCGACTGAACTCCGCCGGCGCCATCGCCGGTATGGCCACCGGCGCCGTGGTCTCCATTGGCTGGGGCATGTCCCCGCTCTCCGATCTGATGTACGAGATCGTGCCGGGCATCATCGCCTCCACGGTGGTCATGATCATCGTCACCCTGGCCACGAAGCCCCCGCAGCAGGAGATCGTGGACGAGTTCGATGAGGCGGTCACCCTCGCCGAGCGCAAGACCCCCGTCCGCGCGGCCGCCGAGCCCGCCGCAACGGAGCCGAAGACGATCTCATAGCCACGTCTTCCCCTCTGCTTGCCGCTCAAGCCGCCCTCCTCTTCGGAGGGCGGCTTTGGCGTGGAGTGGGTGTGCGCGGGGCCGGATGAGCGCAGAGGGCGTGAAGCGCAAGATTCTTAGCCCTGGCCGGGAAATTGCGCCTTTTCGTCTGCGCATTGCTACTTTTCCGTTAATTTTTGCGTCCTCCGGGTCGGTGACGAGGAAACCCGCCTGCAGGCCACGATAAAAATCTTCCCGCCCCTGGAACGGGCACATCCCTACGCCACGCCCCGCCCCGGGGGAACCCGCCACCCCGGCCGCGCAGTCTAAAGGGGTGTGTCTATCAGACCGTTTCCCGTGTATCTGGCAATTCTTTCTCTCGTGACCGTGGTGGCTGCGGCGTGGACGTGGCTGCCTCGGCAGGCCCCGCTGCAGCAGGAGGACCTGGCGCCGGTGGAGCACTCGCTGGCGGACGTCCCCGAGGTGCCGCAGCGGGTGCGCGTGCTCGGTTATGACCGGGCGGCTTTCGGCGCCGGCTGGCGGCCTGAGGGCGGCTGCACGATGCGGGAGGCGGTGATCAACACGCAGTTCGCCGTGGCGCCCGCCGCTGACTGCGCACTGCCGCATACCGTGGCCCGGGATCCGTACGCGGGCGAGGATCTGGTCGCCGGCGAGGTGGAGATCGACCACATTTTTCCGCTGTCGGCCGCCTGGGATTTGGGGGCGCATTCCTGGGATGACGCCCGCCGGCTGGCGTTCGCGAACGATCCGCGCAATCTGGTGGCCGTGCACCGGTCGGTCAACCAGCAGAAGTCCGACCAACTGCCTGCGCAGTGGTTGCCGCCGGACCCGGCTGCCCGCTGCTGGTACGTCCAGCGCCTGGCGGAGGTGGCGGCCGTCTACGGTCTGGCGTTGCCCGGTGAGGACGCCCGGGTGATGCGCGCGCAGTGTTCCGCGCTGCCCGCCCTGCCGTGATGATCGATGCGAGGCAAGGGCGGGGTTCATTGCCGCCCAGAATACGGAGCTGGCAGAATCCTGGGACAACGGCAAAAACCGCGCCCGCAGCGAGTAGTGACTCCCTCTGTGTTCCGCGGTGAAGTGAAAGGGTGGCGAGCACACGATGACGGGCAACGATTACACGGAAGCGTTCGAGGACTTTTCAGGTTCTCTCTACCAAGACGAGGAGCGGAGCACCTGGTTAGACGTCTTTCCATGGATGGCGGGGCTCGACGACCTGAAATGGGATGTGCGGATCGACCCCGATGACACCGGAAACTATTTCAGCAGGATCGACGACATCGCTTTGCTCGCTGCAGAACAAGCACATATGACGGTCGGTGAGCTCATCCCCGATCTTCCGGCTTCCCTCGATCTTCTCGATATCGCCATAACCGCCAGCATTCAGCGGGCCTTGATCGACAACGGCGTCGTGACCGGCCAGGACCTGGCGACGCTCACCATCGAAGACATCGCCGACTGGCACAAACTCGGCGCGACCCGGCGTGCATCTCTGCTCAGCGCCGTGATCCATCGAAGCTTGGAGGCCGCACCCGAGGTCACGGAAGTCGACGTCGACGAGTTGCTCGAGTGGGACAGCATGGAACCCGCAGCCGATTCCGGACCGGCATGGGTGGCGCATCTGGCGGAGCAGTTGCAGCGGCTGGCGGAGTGGAACGTCGCGATCGGATTGCCGGACGCCCCGTTGTTGGGCCCGCAGCAGCCCTTTACCCCGGCACAGATCACCGAGGTACGGGCCGACATTGAACGCATCAGCGCCGTCGGGGTCCTGCCTCCCGAGCGAGCCTCCAAAGACTTGAGTGTGCTCATCGACGAAGAAATTGCGAAGCTCGATGAGCGCGCTCCCCTGATTCTGCGGAAACGCACCTTCGCCGATACCCCGGCCAATCTGCAATCCCTCGGCGACGAACTGGACCTGACTCGGGAGCGGGTCCGCCAGCTGGAAAATCAGTACAAGGACGCGCTGTTGGCCGCGCTGAACGGCAACACCGTTATGGCCGCGGTCATTCGTTCCGTCAACGCGATGGTCCAGTCGGTGGTGCGCATCGAGGATCTGCAGTTGCGGATCCCGGCGCTCGCCGAAGAAGTCACCTCCGTGGGACAACCCGTCTGGCGGGTGTTGGACCGGTTTGACGACCAGTACGAAATCGTCGACGGGTGGTGTCTGCGCCCCTCCGAAGAAGAAGCCGTCGCCCGCACCATCAGCCAGGTCGAGGAGGCCGCAGATGAGTTCGGCGCGGCGTCCTTCCTAGACGTCGACAAGGTGCCCACCTCTGACGAGTCAGACTCCCTCCTCCGAACGAAGAAATGGCTCATCCGCTGCGGTTTCACCATTCTCGACGATCATGTTCTCGTCCACACCGGTTCAGTGCAGGACTATGGCGCCGCGATTCTCTCTATCGAGGGCACCCCGATGACAACTGCAGAGATCCTCGAGAAATTCGAGGAAGAGCGCACAATCCGCACTGCTCGCAACGCCTTCGCCAAGGATGAGCGTATCGAGCGGACTGACCTCGACACGTGGGGACTGGTGGCTTGGGGTCTCGACTCCTACATGGGAATTAAGCCTGCGATCCGGAAGATTCTGGAGCGTGAAGGCGGCGAAGTTCCGCTGCGTAAGCTCATCGAGGAAATCACCTCCTCGTTCACTGTCTCGGAAAAGAGCGTCATGTCCTACGCCATGCAGCAACCTTTCGAGTCCAACGGCGGGGTCGTCTCGTTGGCGTCGAAGTCGAAGCGCCCGGACCGACAACCCGAGGACACCGCACGTATGTTCCGTCGGTGGAACTCGTGGATCCATCGCATCACCATTAATTCTGAGCACCTTCGCGGCAGCGCTTCACCGTTGCCGACCGCTGCGATCAATCTGCTGGACCTCGATCATGGACAGTCCCGGACATTGCCGTCGCCGATGGGCGGCCAGACTGTGGGCTGGACGGGGCCGCAACCGTATCTGGGGACTATCCGCCGTATCCTGCATGAGCAAGATTTCGAGGAGGGCGACGACGTGTTCCTCGTCTTCCGCAACGACGGGCACTTCGACATCGAGCCGGTCGCAGAGTTGACCGGTGCCCCACTCGATGATGCGCTGCGGTTGGCGGGTGGCCGACCCGCCCGCGCCGTGGCCACCGTGCGTGACCGGCTGGCCACCGCGATCGGGTTGGACGCCGGCGCCGAAGTCACCGATATCATCGCGGCCCTGACCAAACGCGGCGACGACGACATAGTCACGCTGCTGGAACGGCACCGGAACGAAAAAGCGGGAAGTTAGTCTCCGCTATCCGTCGGTGATCACGGCCTCCGGCCTGAGGTCCAGCCGGCGCAGGGTCTGGGCGTTGAGCGCCACAATGATCGTGGACAGCGACATCAGGACGGCGCCGACGGACATCGGCAGAATGAACCCGAAGGGGGCGAGCACGCCGGCGGCCAGGGGCACGGCCAGGAGGTTGTAGCCGGCGGCCCACCAGAGGTTCTGCACCATCTTGCGGTAGGCGGCCTGCGACAGCGCAAACACGGAGAGCACCGCCCGCGGGTCGTCGGAGGCGAGGACGACTCCGGCGGAGGCGATGGCCACGTCGGTGCCCGCACCGATCGCCACGCCCACGTCCGCCTGGGCGAGGGCGGGGGCGTCGTTGACGCCGTCCCCGACCATGGCCACCCGCCGGCCCTGTTCCTGCAGGGAACGCACCGCGGCGGATTTGTCCTCGGGACGTACGCCGGCGAAATAGTCATCGATGCCGAGTTCGGCGGAGACTGAGGCCGCCACTGCTTCGGCGTCGCCGGTGATCATGACGACGCGGGCGCCACGGGAGTGCAGGGCGTCGACCGCCTCCCGGGACTCGGGGCGGACCTCGTCGTCGAGCCGCAGCGCCCCGGCGACGCGGGAGTCGATGAGCACGTGCAGGATGATCGCGCCGTCGGTGCGCCACTTTTCGGCGACCTCCAGTTCCCGCTGGTTCTCCTGTTCCAGCAGATATGGCCCTCCGACTTGGACGAGACGGCCGTCGACGCGGGCTTCGACGCCGACCGCCGGAGACGAGCTGAAGTCGGTGGCGGGCGGGACGGTCAGCCCGCGGTCGCGGGCGGCGCCGACGATGGCGGTGGCCAGCGGGTGCTCGGAGTCGGATTCTGCGGCGGCGGCCACGGCGAGGAGCGCGTCGTCCGACATGTCGACGGATTCGACGCCGTTGACGGTCGGGGTGCCCTTGGTCAAGGTTCCGGTCTTGTCGAAGAGCACGGTGTCCACGTCCCGCATGCTTTCCAGGGCCATGCGGTCGGTGACCAGCACCCCGGCCTGCGCGGCGCGTTCCGTGGAGGTGGAGACCACCAGCGGGATCGCCAGCCCCAGGGCGTGCGGGCAGGCGATGACCAGCACCGTGATCACGCGGGCGACGACCTGTTCCGGGGTGCCGATCAGCATCCACACCGCTGCGGTGACCGCCGCCGCGGCCAGCGCGTACCAGAACAGCCAGCCGGAGGCCCGGTCCGCCAGGCGTTGGGCCCGGGAAGAGGAATTCTGCGCGTCGTCGACGAGCTTGCTGATGCCCGCCAGCGTGGTGTCTTCGCCCAGGGCGGTGACCTCGACGCGCAGGCCGGAGTCGGTGGCCACCGTGCCGGCGACCACGGCGTCACCTTCCCTGCGGCGGACGGTGGCGGATTCGCCGGTGATCATTGACTCGTCCATGCTCGCCGAACCCTGGATGACGTGGCCGTCGGCGGGCAGGGACGCGCCCGGGCGGACGATGACCACGTCTCCGAGGCGCAGTTCCGCCGGGCTGATCTTCTCCACGTCATCGCCGACGACGCGCTCGGCCTCGTCGGGCAGCAGCGCCGCGAGAGAGTCCAACGCGGAGCTGGTCTGCGACAGGGAGCGCATTTCGATCCAGTGGCCCAGCAGCATGATCACGATCAGCAGCGCCAGCTCCCACCAGTGCTCCAGTTCCGGGTTGATCCACCCGAGGGTGGCCGCCCAGGAGGAGAGGAAGGCGACGGTGATCGCCAGGGCGACCAGCAGCATCATGCCCGGTCGGCGCTGTTTGATTTCATCCCACGCCCCTTCCAGGAAGGGTTGCCCGCCCCAGAAGTACATGACGTTGCCCAGGATCGGCGAGACCCACAGGCCGGCGCCGCTGACTTCGTAGCCGAGCAGGTCGCCGAACATCGGCGAAAACAGCACGGTGGGCACGCCCAAGACGAGCATGATCAAGAACAGGCGGCGAAAGACCGCGGCGTGGTCACCGTGATCGTGATGGTCGTGGTGATCTCCGTGCCCCGTATGATCCGCCTGCTTCTCGTGCTGGTGGTGAGCGTGGCGGCCGGTGTCGTGAGCCGCGGCCATAGGATGTCCTCCTCTGCGGGGTGGGTGACGGCGAAGGGGGCGACGCTTCCCCTGCGTGTGCGGTCGGCCCCTCACCCCCACCGTATACCCCTAAGGGGTATATGTCGACGGCGTTTCCGTCCGCACCGCTTCCGCTCAGCTCACCACTCCGCCGGCAACTGCGGGCTGATGCCGCGGAACACGTCCTCGGATTTGTCCACCGCCTCCAGCATGCGCGCCCAATCAAAGCCCTCCGGCAGGGCCTCCTCCCCCATCCCCAGCCGGTTCCACCACGGCCCGCCGGCCCACTGCGGCGCCATGTCCAGGCGTTGGCACACCAGCGCGGCGGCGACCCGCAGCTCACGCAACCCCGCAGCCCCCGTATCACCCTGTGCCTCCGCCACGTCGCTGACGCCCTCCCCCAGCCAGACTTTCGGGTACTGGCCCAGAAACAACGACGCCACGGCGATCGCCACCGAAGAAAACGTCTCCGCGTAGTCCTGCACGGACAACTGCACCAGATACCAGTTCTCCCCCGGCGCCATCCGCGGCCGCGGCGGTGAATCCGGGCGGGCGTCGGCGCCGAGAGACACGGAAAACGCGTTGCCCTCCGGATCCAGGGCCGGCGGCAACACCACCATGCCGATCCGCCATAGGTTCCGCAGGTACTCGATCCCCTGCCCAGAGACCCCGTAGGCCTCCCATCCCTGGTAGCGCCCCACGTTCTCCTCCGACACGACCAGCCGCCGGCTCCACTGCATCCGCTCCGCAGACACCGCGACCAACCCGCCCCAGTCCGCGCCCTCCGGGTCCATGGCGGCGACGTCGCAGTCGCGGAACACGCTGGTCCCGTCCCCCAACACCAGCCCGACCGCCTCCGGCACGACTCGGTAGCCACGCACCGACCACTCGAGCTCACTGGCCCAGACGCCGCGGGCGAGCTCCCCGACCTCGCTGCCGGTCAACGATTCCAACGTGGACTCCCGCCCTGTCAGCTCCGCCACCTGCACCCCCAGCAGCGCTGCGTCATGCGGCGCCCACTGGGGATTGCCCGCGACGGTCTCCGCCGTGAGCCGCTCGGCGGCGCGCCGGACCTCCCCATCGGCGTACAGCGCAAGGGCGGCGCCGACGTAATCTCCGACGTCGGTCACCTCCCTGTCGGTGAGCAGTTCGCGGCCGGGACCCGGGTCTTCGGACGGATCCTCGCCCGCCACCGTGATGTAGTCGTGGAACTCCCAGGTGGCGTCCTCACCCCGCAGCACCGCCTCCATGCATTCGGCGACGATGAAGACCACCGACCACCGGACTGAGCCGGTCACCGGCACGGCAGGGCCATAGAGGTAATCCTCCACCCAGTGGTCTTCGTAGTCCGGCAACCCCAGCCGGCGGGAAACCAGGCGGACGATGAGGCTGGATTCGATCCGCCAGGGCTGCACGGGTGGCCGCCCCTCACCGTCGATCCCCCTGACCGGCAGGTGCGCCGCGACGATCTTGGCCAGGGCATGGAGCACCGTCGGCATGATTTCTTCGGTGTCCGGGGGCAGGAGGATGCGGTAACGGGACTCTGCTTCCCGGTCAGCGGGACTGGGCCCCGCCAATGCGGCGCCGCCGCCATACCCGCGTGTCTGGATCTCACTGACGACGTTGTCCGGAAGTTCCCCGGAGAAATCGACGTAGACGCCGATGCGCCACAGCTGCGCCAGCAACTCCCGGCCGTAGTCGCTGAGGCCGTCGCCCAGGTGCAGGTAATCAGGCGCCCCTTCTGCCGGGGCGGCGTGCCGGAAGAAGAATTCCGTCTGCGGGCCCGCCTCTTCCGCGGCGGGGTCCCGCGGTTCCGGGCCCACGGGGCGGACGTGTTCGGCCGCCCACAAGGTCATCTCGGCGCCACGCTCGACGACCCGGATCGGCGGGGCCCCGGCGTGGGGCACGAAACCGCGGGCGAGCCAGGACCGGGAGCTCTGGATGAGCGGGATCTCTATGGCCGGCCCGGCTTCGACGATGTAGTGTCGCGCGACCTGCACCGCGACGGACAGGGAGAACCGCGGGTTGCTCACGGCGTAGCGCAGAATCCGTCGTTCGACGTCTGCGTGTGACTCCGGGGCCAGCACCTCACGGAGCTCAGCGTCAATTTTCGCGTACACCTCAAAGGCCCGTTCCATGATCTGACTTCCCCGCTTTCTGTCGGCACGACACCGGCGGCAAAAACGCCGGGGCCGTGTTCTCGGAGCACACGTTCGTGCCGTTCCTTCTTCCGCCGTCATCCCCCTTCAGAGGTCTCAATCCCATCGAGCCCGAGACGTTCATTCCAGCGCCGCGGGCTTTCACGTGCTTCCCGCCAGAATACACTCGACTGCGCATGCCAGTGGGAGCGCCGTTCTCCGGATTACCCAGTTAACCAGGAGTTTTACCTTATGGGCGGCGGGCCTTTAAAAAGTTTTCCCGCCTGACGGGCCCCACCGCCCACCCAGACGCCCACCCCGTGCTGAAAGGCGGGCGTCGAAAAGCAAAAAGCGGGTGCGTCACCGAGGAGGGTGACGCACCCGCTCCCGGCTCACGCCGTCACGGTCTCAGGTCAGTCGTTGACTCCATAACGGTGTCCGAGCATCAGCCCTTCCACCGAACCGGCGGCGTCGAAGACCAACGCCCACCGCAACGTCGCCGGAGCGGGGATCGACGGGGAGTCGAACCACTGCGCGGCCGCCAGGCCCGGGCGGGCCTTCTGGCGGAGGCGACGCGCCGCCAACCAGGCGATCAGGTCCAATTCCAGATCGCTGGCCAAGTCGCGGACGTCGACTTCCTCGTCGTCCTCGTCGCCTTCGAAGCCGCCCAGCAGGTGCAGGGCCGTGACTTCCGTGACCATCCCCAGGAGCAGGCCCATCACGGCCTGCGGGGGCACCAGGGGGTTGAGGTCGTAGTGATACAGCACGCCGGAACCGAGGTCGTCCTCTTCCGGCTCATCCAGGTCGAGGTAGCAGGGCGCGTAGTCCGGCAGGCTGAAGTTCCACTGCACCAGGCCGTTGGCTTCGTAGAGTTTGCCGAACATGGCGCGCTCGCGTTCACCGACGCAACCGGCGAACTCCTCGAAGTCCGGGGTCTGGAACTCCGGCTCACCAACGGTGCGCCACCGCACCGGGGCAATCAGTTCGTCGCGGGGCGCGCCCGTGACGTCCGCGGCCAGAAACAATTCCACGTCCTCGCCGTGGGAGCCGGGGACGATGATCGGGCGCGCGGAAGGCCGCGGGAAAGCGTCGTACAGCGACCATTCCAATTCTGTGCGCAACGGGGTGCGGCACAATTCATCCCACATGCTTCTGACGGATATTTTCATGGGCCCATATCGTCGGGCCAACTGTTCTGCCGCGACCATGGCCTGGCACGCGGTCAGCTGAACGTTTACAGCGGCGAATTCGAGCATCCATCGCTCCACCGCCGCCCGCTTGCTCCTGCCCATGATTTGTTTTACTTCATAGGCGGTCTCGCGGAGGATTCGCATATCGCTCATGGAGACTATTCCACCACATGGCGAGGGCATTATGTATATGTGTCCGGGAAGCGGCTCTTTTTCCGCCGCCCGCCAGGGGCCTTCTTTCCACCGAAAGGCGGAAAAGGGGGTCATCCAAAGCTGGAGTGGGGCTAGCGCCCGTCACGGCAGGCGCTTCAGATACCACGCGTCCATGGCCGAATGCCCCGACCCCGGCAGCGGTTCAGGCAGCGACTCGAAGCCGTATTTTCCGTAGAGGACGCACGCGGCCTTCAGCCCGTGCATGGTCTCCAGGTAGCAATGCCGGTAATGTTCGGCGGCGAAAGCCAGGGCCGTGTCCATGAGCTTTCTGCCCAGTCCCCGCCCCTGGACGTCGGGGCGCAGGTACAGCTTCTGGAGCTCGCACACCGCGCCGGCGCCGATAAAAGGGGCGACGCCGACGCCGCCGACGACCTCCCCGGCCACCTCCGCCACCCAATACCGCGCGTGATGCAGCCCGCGGTAGTGCCCGTGCAGATCATCCAACTCGGGGTCGGCATAGGCGGAACCAGGGATCGCCAGGTCATGCGCCACCAGCGATTCCCTGATGATGGCCGCCACCGCCGCGTTGTCTTCGGCGCGTATCTCCCGAACAATCATCCGGCCCCCTTCATGTGCTTTCACCTCAGCGTAGAAGGGGCGGCGCCCGCGCACGAACCCCGGAAAGCAGGAAACGCTGCCTGACACCAAGTGTCAGGCAGCGTCATCGCCGGTCAACGTGGCTGAGCGCTAGTCGCGCCAGCCGCCGCGTCCGCCACGGTCGTCGCGGTCGCGTCCGCCACGGTAGCCACCGCGTCCGCCGCGATCGCCGCCACGGTCACGGCCACCACGGTAGCCGCCCCGGTCGTCGCGGTCGCGTCCGCCGCGGTAACCGCCGCGTCCACCACCGCCGCCGCGCTCACGCGGCGGGTGGGTCGCGCCGGCGTCGCGCTCGATGTTGATCAGCTGGCCGGAGATGCGGGTGTCGCTGAGACGGTCCAGCACGCCGCGGTCCAGGTTCTTCGGCAGTTCGACCAGGGTGTGGTCGACGGCGATGGTGATGCGTCCGAAGTCCTTCGAGTTCAGGCCGCCTTCGTTGGCCAGGGCGCCGACGATGGCTCCCGGACGAACGTGCTGGCGCTTGCCCACCTCGAGGCGGTAGGTCTCGAAGTCGCCATCGCGACGGTCACGGCCACCGCGGTCGCGGTCGCGACCACGACGGTCGTCGCGGTCCCACTTGTCGCGGTCCTGACGGTCGCGGCGCTTGTCCTTCGGTGGTTCCTTCATCAGGAAGTCCGCGCCGGCCTGGGCCTGCGCGGCCAGTGCCGCGGCGATGTCCTCCATGGGCACGTCCTTCTCCTCGGAGTAGGAACGGACCAGGGAGCGGAAGAGCTCGAGCTGCTTGGATTCCAGGGACTCGGTGATGGAGTCCGCGAACTTCTCCTTGCGGGACTCGTTGACCTCGTCGACGGTCGGCAGCGCCATCTCCTCGAGCGTCGCGTTGGTGGCGCGCTCGATGGAGCGGAGCATGCGGCGCTCACGCGGGGTGACGAACAGGATCGCCTCGCCGGAGCGTCCGGCACGGCCGGTGCGGCCGATGCGGTGGACGTAGCTCTCGGTGTCGTGCGGGATGTCGTAGTTGACCACGTGGCTGATGCGCTCGACGTCCAGGCCGCGGGCGGCGACGTCGGTGGCCACCAGGATGTCCAGGCGGCCGTCCTTGAGCTGGTCGACGGTGCGCTCACGCTGGTTCTGCGCGATGTCGCCGTTGATGGCGGCCGCGGAGAATCCGCGGGCGCGCAGCTTCTCGGCCACTTCCTCGGTCTCGTGCTTGGTGCGCACGAAGACGATCATGGCCTCGAACTCGGTGACCTCGAGGATGCGGGTGAACGCGTCCAGCTTGTTGCGGTGCGCGGTCAGCAGGTAGCGCTGGGTGATGTTCGTCGCGGTGCGGGTCTCGCCCTTGACGGCGATCTCCACCGGGTCGTTGAGGTACTGCTTGGAGATGCGGCGGATGCCGTTGGGCATCGTCGCAGAGAACAGAGCGACCTGCTTGTCGTCCGGGGTGTCCTCGAGGATGCGCTCGACGTCCTCCTGGAAGCCCATGTTCAGCATCTCGTCGGCCTCGTCGAGCACCAGGTAGCGCAGGTTGGAGATGTCCAACGTGCCCTTCTTCAGGTGGTCGATGACGCGGCCCGGGGTGCCCACGATGATCTGGGCGCCGCGGCGCAGGCCGGAGAGCTGGATGCCGTAGGCCTGGCCGCCGTAGATCGGCAGGACCTGGATGCCGCCGAGGTTGTCGGCGAAGGACTGGAAGGAGTCGGCGACCTGCAGGGCCAGTTCACGCGTCGGCGCGAGGACCAGGGCCTGCGGGGAGCGCTCCCGCTTGTCGATGCGGGCCAGGACCGGCAGCGCGAACGCGGCGGTCTTGCCGGTGCCCGTCTGGGCGAGGCCGACGACGTCGCGCCCGTCCATCAGGAGCGGAATGGTCTGCTCCTGGATGGCGGACGGCGTTTCGAAGCCGACCTTCTTGACGGCGTCAAGGACGATCTCCGGCAGGCCGAGCCCGTCGAATCCCGACGGGGCATCGGTGTCCTTGTTCTTCTTGGTGTCAGCGTCGGGGGCGGCAGACTCAGCGCTGAGGTCAGCGGCTTCTGCTTCTTCCGAGGCGTTGGTGCGAGTAGTGGTTGCGTTGTCCGTGTCCGCGTTCTGCGCGGTTTCGGAGTCGACTGCCTCAGAAGTGTTCGCTTCCCCGGTGCTCTTCTCCGCCTGGTTGGCGGGGGCAGCTGCTGCTGCGTCACCTTGCGAGTTATTCTGAGATTCCGACTGGTTCAGTTCATCCGGCTCATTCACGCCGCCGGTGGCGTTATCGGTAATGCTCATTGCTTACGCAACAGTAGTGCAAAGCCGCGCTAATATCCATTTCTTATCGGCGCGATCCCCGGAGTACGGTGAACTGGTCATATCTCGACCCATGGACCACACCGTTCGTGTAGAAGGATGCCCCACCCCATGTCTGACAGCACTGCGCGAGCGACGCAGACCACCGTCGTCAAGCGGCCCGGCCTCCGGCACCGCCACATCCACTTCATCGCCCTCGGCTCGGCGATCGGCACCGGCCTGTTCTACGGCTCCGCCGGCGCGATCCAGGCCGCTGGACCGTCGGTGTTGCTGGTGTACCTGCTCGCCGGCGCCGTCGTCTACTTCATGCTCCGCGCCCTGGGCGAGATGAGCGTGCACCACCCGGTGCCGGGCTCTTTCGCGGTGTACACCCGCAAGTACCTCGGCGGCTGGGCGGGCTACATCACCGGCTGGATGTTCGCCTTCGAGATGCTCATCGTGTGTCTGGCCGACCTGACCGCCATCGCCATTTACATGGGCTTCTGGTTCCCGGACACCCCGCAGTGGATCTGGGTGGCCGTCACCTTGCTGATCGTCGGTGCGGCGAACCTGGCCAGCGTGCGCTGGTTCGGCGAGCTCGAATTCGGCTTCACCCTGATCAAGGTCACCGCCGTGATCGCCATGATCGCCGGCGGCGCAGCCATCCTCGCCTTCGGTCTGTCCCCCGAGGGCGCGCAGACGGGCGTGTCCAACCTCTGGAGCGACGGCGGTTTCTTCCCCAACGGCGTGGAGGGCATGATCGCCTCCTTCATCCTCGTGCTCTTCGCCTTCGGCGGCACCGAGATCATCGGCGTGGCCGGCACCGAGGCCGAGGACCCGCAGCGCTCCATCCCGAAGGCCGTCAACACGGTGCCGATGCGCATCCTGTTGTTCTACGTGCTCGCGCTGCTGGTCATTCTGCTGCTGACCCCGTGGAACCAGATCACCGGTGAGGCCTCCCCCTTCGTCCAGATCTTCGAGACTTTGGGCGTCAACTGGGCCGCCGCGCTGCTCAACGTCGTGGTGATCACCGCCGCGCTGTCCGCCATCAACGCGGACCTCTTCGGCGCCGGCCGCGTGCTCACGGGCCTGGCGAAGGAGAACCTCGCCCCGAAGATCATGGGCCGCACCTTCAACGGCATCCCCGTGATGACCACCGTGATCATGCTCATCGTGCTGGTCATCGGCGTGGTACTCAACGCCGTGCTGCCGGAGAACGTGTTCGTGGTCATCGCCGCGCTGGCCACCTTCGCCACCATCTATGTGTGGCTGATGATCCTGCTCGCCCAGGTCGCCTCCCGCCGCCGGATGCCGTACGCGGAAGCGCAGGCGTTGAAGTTCCCGGTGCCGTTCTGGCCGTACGGGCAGTGGTTCGCCATCGCGTTCATCCTTTTCAGCTTCGGCATCATGGTGTGGCTGCCGGAGTTCCACCTGGCGTTGATCGTGGGCGTGGCCTTCCTCGCGCTGATGACCGTCCTGTATTACGTCACGGGCCGACCCAAGGCCATCGCACCGGAGGAACACGCGGCGAACAGGTCTTAAGGCTTGTCCGCTTATCGACGCCCGCCCGCTCCCCACCCGCTCACGCGGGCACGGGAGGGGCGGGTTTGTCGTTTCCCCAGCGGACGCCTCCTCGGTGCCTTAACATGCCGTTTCAGACTCATAGCACCGTAGAGAACTCCGAAAAGAGGTCAGCCCCATGTCGACCGCCGCCCGCATCGCAGCGCTGTCGCTGACGGCCGCCACCGCGCTGGCACTCACCGCGTGTGGCGGGACCGACAGCGAACCGACGTCGGCGGCGCCCACGCCGACGACCGTGGAGACCAGCACTGCGACGACAGCACCGACCACAGAATCAGAGACGTCACCGGAGACGACGCTTCCCGACCAAGCTGCGCTCACCGAAGTCGACGCCGAACGCTTCCTCCACCCCGACACCTACGGCTACATGGTCACCTTCGCCGAGGGCACCACCTGCACCGTCTGGGAAAGCGACTCCGGAGACAACCCGACGGTGGACTGCGACTTCCCCTTCCCGAACGACGTGCTGGTCGAAGCCGAGATCCCGCCGATGGCGACTCATCCGAACAACATGGCCGTGGCCAACACCATCCGCTTCCAACCGAGCACCGGTTTCGTCCCCCGCGCCCTGTATCAGGAAAACATGCCAGGCCAGCCGACCACGTGGGCCGTGCTGAATCCGGGTGAGACCGTCACCGTCCTCGGCGTCACCTTCGAGCACCTGGACGAGTCCACCGTCACCGGTTCCCACGGCGAACACGCTTTTCGCATTGAGGACGGCCAGTTCTCCTCGACGTCCTGGTCCGCCGTCGGGACCGCGTCCGAGGGAACGGAGGCGTCCGGCGGGGAGCTCGACCCCGAAGACTTCCGCGTCAGTCCGACGGCGTTCACCGTCATTTCCGCCGACGACCGGGTCAACTGTCTGATCAACACCGCTGACTCGGGAAACGGCGTCTACTGCGCCACGCTCTTTGATCCCCCTCTCTCCGGCCAAAGCGAGCTCACCGGCCAGGAAGAGCAGTTCAATTCTTTCCACTTGGACGACGACGGAACCTTCCGCCCCTTTCACGCGAGTTCGTCCCTGTCTCTGACCGACGGCAAACGACTGCGCCCGGGTGAGTCGGTGACCATTCACGGCACCAGGTTTTCTCAGCTGGACGACGTCACCTTCGAGACGGTCAACGGCGATGCCCGGACGACAGTCGCGGACGGGGCCTTCACCTCCGGGGCCCGTTAACCTGCTGCCCGGTTCTTACATCCCTGGTTAACTGGGGCCACATCCCCCACCAGAGGAAAGGTTCAGTCATGTCCGTCTCTTCCGACCACCCGTACAGCCCGGCCAAGCGCGTGGGCGATCACATCTACGTCTCGGGCGCACTGTCCGTGGACAAAAACTATGAGCCGGTGAGCGGGCGCCGGGAAGCCCTCGACGCCGCTCTCGCCCGGATGACTGAGCGACTGGCTACCGCTGACGGCACGGTCGACGACGTGGTGAAGCTGACCTACTTCGTCACCGACCTCTCCCTGCGGGAAGAGGCCAACGAGCAGTTCGAGGAGCATTTCGCGCAGGCTCGCCCAGCGCGCACTTTCGTGGAAGCGTCGGCCCTGCCTTACGGCGCGACCGTGGAGATCGACGCGATCGCGTACGTCGGCGAGCGCTAAGCGTCGCTGCATGAAAAATCCGCGCAGTTCAGGGCGGGGATTACTCAACACTGGCCCGCAACCGGGGTCATTGTTCATAGCCTGAACACATGACCTTCAACGACACGCTCCCCGACACGTGGACCGGCCGCACCGACGGCCCCAACCCCCAGCACGCCCTGTGGCACTCCACCATCCGACCGCTCCCCGAGCCTGAAGGCGCCCCGCCCGGCGTCGCGCTGCTCGGCTTCGCCTCTGACGAAGGCATCCGCCGTAACCATGGCCGACCCGGCGCCGACGGCGGGCCCGACGCCATCCGGCAGAGCGTGGCCGGCGCCGCCGTACACGACGAGCACCCCCGTTACGACGCCGGCGACATCCCCGTCACGAACCACGACCTGGACCGCGGACACGTCGAGCTCGCCGCGGCGGTGGCCCGCCTATCGAAGTCCGGCCACCTCCCCATCGTCCTCGGTGGCGGCCACGAAGCCGGCTTCGGCTCGCACCGGGGCGTCTATGAGGCGCTGGGAGACACCTCACCGGCGATCATCAACCTCGACGCCCACATCGACCTGCGCGACATGGACGAGCCCACCAACGGAACCCCCTTCCGCCAGGTAGCCGAACTCGTCGGAGAACAATTCCGCTACTCCGTGCTGGGGGTTTCTCCGCCGAACAACACCCGCTTCCTCTTCGACTCCGCCCGTGAACTCGGAGTCCACATCACCACCGACGACCAGCTGGCGGAGCTGTCCCCCGCTCGCGCCGCTGAGCTGGCATTGCAGCTCGTTGAAGATCAGCCGCACATCCACCTGACTATCGACTTGGACGTGCTGTCCGCCGCCATCGCCCCAGGCGTCAGCTCGCCGGCCGCCGTGGGCGTGCCGCTGGCACATATTCGTGCCATCTGTGTGGCGTTGGCCCGGACCGGCAGGCTTTCTTTGGTGGACGTAGTGGAGCTCAACCCTGAACTGGACGTAGACAACCGCACGGCACGAGTGGCGGCGAGGTTGGTGCATGAGATTGCGGAGGGGTACTTGGGGACGAACTAACTCTATGCTGCAGCTCTCCTACACTTAGGCAAAGCATCAGCGAGTAAATTAAGGAAGTTCGTGGCGAAGATAATAAACGTAGTCGGAGCCGTCATTACGGAAAATAATGGCGACGGTCCTCGAATTTTTGCCACTCGACGCGGGCCAGGAAAACCAATGGCAGGATATTGGGAATTTCCCGGCGGTAAAATCGAAATCGGCGAATCAGCACATGATGCGCTCGTGCGGGAAATTGAAGAAGAACTGCAGTGTACTATCTCCGTAGGCAACGAGGTGACCACCACTGAATATGCTTATGATTTTGGCATCGTGCGCCTAACCACATATTGGTCCACGCTTCACGACACTCGCCCTACCCTCACCGAGCACACCGAAGCCCGGTGGCTCTCTACGAACGACCTCGTCTCTGTGGAGTGGGCTCCTGCCGACATCCCGGCAGTCGAGCTCATCATCCACCAATTGAGCTAACCCCATGAAGCATGAGCCAGACCACACCCATAAGTTGGTTACATGATGTCTGACGATGCTGCGCTTCCCTTTGGCGCTTACGAAACTCCCATCACCCAACGCATTCGTGAACGCATGGATGCGCGCCGAGAAGCCGATCCTGCTGCGGATTTCGGAACAATTTCGGGGAGCGACGAAGACGCTCGCGAACGTTATATTTCTGCATTGTCCTACCAGTTTGCTAATCGCCTAACCTCTCGTCTAGGGAAGACTCGTTCTGCAGAAAAGCGCATCAATCTCATTAATCAGCTTGCTACTCTCCTCGATGAAGACGACATCATTGATGATGAAGAGCTGCTCTATTCCGTGTACAAAGCAACCGCAACCGGCGCTCCCCCACTACCAGATTTGCCGCTCAACAGCGCTGCTCTGCTCACTAATGCACCGAACGAAGCTAACTTCGCTCACGAACTGCAGCGCGAATTAAAAACCGCCGACTCGGTTGACCTGTTGTGCGCTTTTATTAAGAATAGCGGTATCTCTGTTCTTCATAAAGAGCTGATAGACCTCAAGCAACGCGGGATTCCTCTTCGTGTTATTACGTCCACATACTGCGGCGCTACTGATTCGGAAGCTTTACGACGTTTGGTCGAAGTATATGGTGCTGAGGTTCATGTCGGCTATGAATCCAAGACCACAAGACTTCATGCCAAAGCATGGCTGTTTCGCCGCAACTCCGGCTTCGATACTGCCTTTATTGGTAGCTCCAATTTATCGAATTCTGCTCTGGTGGATGGCATTGAGTGGAATGTTCGCACCTCCAAGCTTCTTACTCCTGCGGTTATTTCGAAGTTCACTGCAACATTCGATACTTATTGGAATGATCCTCACTTTGGCCCCTTCGACCCCAGAGATGACATGCAGCTTCTTGAAGATGCCCTGGATAGTGCGAGCTGGTCCGGTAATGGGATGCAGGTGAAACTAAGCTCCCTCGAGGTACGCCCTTATCCTTATCAAGAGGCCATGCTTGAGGCTTTAGACGCTGAGCGTACTGTTCATGATCGTCACAAGAACTTACTCGTAGCTGCGACTGGCACAGGGAAGACGGTGGTGGCGGCGCTGGACTATCAGCGACTTGTTCGAGCCAATGATAATGTTCTTCCTTCATTCCTATTTGTCGCGCATCGAAAAGAAATTCTGGAGCAAGCGCTACGTACCTACCGAGAAGTACTCAAAGAGCCAGATTTTGGTGAGCTACTCGTCGGAGGCGATACCCCTCGTCAATGGAAACATGTTTTTGCCAGCATCCAATCGCTCAGTGGTAAACGACTAGCAGGATTACCGGCTGATCATTTCGAGGTCATCGTGATCGACGAATTTCATCATGCTGAAGCAGCATCATACAAGCGTTTAATATCTCATCTTCGCCCCCAAGAACTCTTAGGTCTCACAGCTACGCCTGAACGTGGGGACGGTCTGAATGTTGAATCTTTCTTTGACTACCGTGTTGCCTACGAGCTCCGCCTGTGGGATGCCCTGCAGCTGCAGCTACTTACGCCAATGCACTATTTCGGCATCAATGATGACACTGACTTAAGTGGCATTAGGTGGAGCAGAAGTTCTAAAGACTATCAACTATCGGAACTTGGCGATTTCTACATCAAAGCTGGCGACCGTCGAATCAAGTTCATTCTTAGAGAGATTGATAAAAGAATTTTCGACATGGATGTCATGAAAGCCTTAGGGTTCTGCGTAAGTGTCTCACATGCAGAATACATGGCGGCGCGATTCAATGCATTCGGGGTCCCCGCCGCAGCCGTATCGGGCAACACATCCGTGCATGATAGAAAAACGGCTCTCTCTCATCTTCGTGATGGGAAAATCAAAGTGATTTTCTCTGTCGATGTTTTTAATGAGGGTATTGATATCCCTGAAGCCAATACCATTTTATTGCTCCGCCCTACTCAAAGTCCCACAATTTTCGTCCAACAGCTAGGACGCGGCTTACGGCTTTCACACGGAAAAGATGTCTGCGCCGTCTTTGATTTCATTGGACAGCAACATGAGCAATTTAACTTTCAAGAAAAATACGCCGCCCTGACAGGTAAACGGGGGAAATACTTGATCGATGCTGTCCAGGAGGAGTTCCCACAACTTCCTCCGGGAACAAGCATCCAGCTTGATCAGGTAGCACAGGATCAGGTTCTTAAAAACATTCGGAAAGTTTCCAACAGCAGCCGTCGAAAGCTCAAAACTTTAATTAGCAATGAAAAGACGACTGATCTAGGAAAATTCTTGCGCAATACTGGTGTGGCGGTAGAAGATATTTACCGTTCGGCGGATACCAGCTGGGCGGTATTACTCCGCGAAGTTGGATTACTTGAACCAAACACTGCAGATCCAGCACTTGAAAAACGTCTCATCAAGCGCTTACGTAGTTTCATCCATGTTAACGATCCAATCCGGGCAGAGGCTTACACTCGCCTCACCGATCCAGAAGGACCTGATTACGAAAGCTTGTCCGCACAAGACCAAGCATTCAGCCGCATGCTCTGTCTTATGTTTTGGAGTAACGTTAAAGAAAACGTACCGAGCAGTTTCGCAGACGGGATCAATACTCTGCGGAAGTGCCCGGTAATATTCTGGGAACTTAATCAACTTCTGCAGTACCGAGTCAATTCTTCGCGTCGCATTCCCGGTCCGGTTCCTTCATCGGCTGGGCATAGAGTGCTTTATACTCACGCGGAATATGCTCGCGCTGAACTGGTCGGGGCGATTAGCGACGAGGCGTTGCCCTCAGCAATCAACCTATTCCGCGAAGGCGTGAAATACTACGAAGAAGCTAATCTAGATCTTTTCCTCGTCACGCTAGATAAAAACGACGACAGCTTCTCATCAACCACCAGTTACCAGGACTATCCGATTACGCCTGACCGCTTTCATTGGGAGTCTCAGTCGAGCACGACACTGTCTTCAGCTACCGGGCAACGTTACATTCATCACCAGGAATTGGAGTCTGAAATACTTCTTGCCGTACGACTGGGCAAGCTCAATAGTATTGGCGCCACCGCCCCTTATACTCTGCTCGGCACCATAGATTACCTCGCTCACCGAGGTGAGAAACCAATCCAACTCGAGTGGAAGCTAAAACGCGCTATGCCTCGCGATCTTTATCTACAAGGACGCGCTGTGGTGTAGATACTTAACCGATTGATCCTCACTCTTAAGCCCCAGAAATTCTGCACGTGCAGAATTTCTGGAACAGGTTCCGCGCTCATTACTCCGCAAGTACACGCATCTCCACCACCCCATACTCCCCTACCTCCCCCATAAATCCTGGATCATGGCAGGTCATCACCACCGCCCTCCCGGCGCGCAAGGCATTGGCAAGCATTGCGTGAAATTCTGCACGTGCAGAATCATCGAGCCCAACGTCGGGCTCATCCAGCAGCACCACCGCACGCCCCTGGGCGAACACGAAAGCAGCCTGCGCCAGCCGTAGCTTCGCCGCCGGCAGGTCCAGCGGGTGTTCCTCCGCGTCTAGCCCCAGTTTCTCCACGGCATCGGCGTCACCGACGAACTCCCCCACCGTGGGGTTGACCACCTGGTCCTCCGGTCGTTGCAACATCAGCGACACCCCGGGCTGCGGTGCCGGGGCCCCGTCCAACCCGGCGATCGCGCGCAGTAGCGTCGTCTTGCCGGAACCGTTTGCTCCCTGCAACCACAGCACCTCGCCTCGTCGCAGCGACAGATCCACCGGTCCGACGGTGAACTCCGGCACCTTCTCCCCACCAAAGCGCCACCACCTGGCCCGTCGTCCACCCCGATCACCAACCACCTCCCCAAGCTCAATCACTTCACCGAACGCGCCTCGTACCGGCTCCGGCAACGCAACCTTCGCAGGCCCCGGCAGTCCAGGAATCAACGATCCGTCGATAAGCGTGAACACCTCCCCCGGCAGATCTTGTGCTCGGTTGCCCAGCACGACCACTGCCCCGCTGTATCCGGTAAGCGCCCGCACCAACGCCTCCGCCGAGCCAGCGTCCAGCCCCGCAAAGGAGTCATCGAGGATCAACACCTCGGGTTCCAGCACCATCACGGCGGCCACGGCCAGCCGTTTACTCTGCCCGCCGGACAGTTTTGTCGGATCGCACTTGGCCAGATGATCCAGGCGCAGAGCAGTGAGCACGGCGTGGACACGGCGCCGCATCTCCGCGCGGTCTGTGCCACGCTGTTCCAGCCCGAAGGCGACCTCCTCGGCGACGGTGCGACGCAGGAAGGTGATGTGGGCCAGCGCGTCCTGGATGACCACCACCGCACCGGGGTGTTTTCCTCGCAGCTGTTCCGCCAGCCGGCTCAGCCCAGACCCGGACTGTCCGATGACCTGGGTGATCGTCCCGGCGCGCAGATCCAACCTCTCAAGGTTCAGCTCAGCCATGCGATCACCACCGCGGCCACAACCAGGATCGGCACGATAATGCGCGCGACCTGCTCGGCGCGGGTGTCCGGCACGGGGATGAGCACGGTGCGGCGGCCGGGGAGGTCGAAGCCGGCGGTTTCCAGGGCCACTCCCCTGCGGGCGCCGAGGGTGAGCAGGTGCGTCATCACGGGTACGGTCAGGCGCGGCACGGAGTTGAGCGGACGGAGGCGCGTCCCGGCGAGGCGATGGGCGTCGCGCACGGTCTGGACGGTGCGCCTGCCCTGCGGCAGGAGTTGTAGGGCGGCGCCGAGGATATAGGCCAGGCGGTGTCCGACGCGGGAGGTCTGCAAGGTCTTGACCAATTCGTCGATGCGGATATTCGCCATGGCGGCCAGCAGCACGGCGATCAGAGCGGCGAAGCGCAGCGTGAGTTCCCCGGCGATGTCCAGCCCGTCGGCGGTGACCGGGCCGAAGAGCGTCTGGGTGCCGTGCGGGGCGTGGATCAGCAGCATGGATAATCCCGTGGGTATGGCCAGGGCGAGGGTCGCCAACGCGGGCGTAAGCGAGCGGGTTCCCCACACGCCCACGGCCAGGCTCACCGTCAGCACCGTCGCGGAGAGCCACGGCTGGTTCACGCCGATGATCAGCACCATCAGCGAGAGCGCCCCGACCAGCCAAGACAGAGGGTTAAGCGTGGGCATGGGGGTGGTTTGCCTCTGGTCGCAGGCTGGCCAGGGTCTTTTTCGGCAGGGATTTCACGGCGGCCCACACCAGCAGCAGGACGATGACCTTGTCCAGCGGGTCGGAGATGAACGCCTGCAGCGTGACGGAGCCGAGTAGTGAGTTGCCCATCTCCCGCAGCAGCGACACCAGCGCACCCGTTCCCCCCCCCGGCGGTGCCGCCGTAGACGAAGGCGGCGACGGGCGCCGACAGCGCCCCGGTGACAAGTCCCAACACCATGCCGCTGAGAATCACGCGCAGGAGGGTGGTGAAGCCGCCGTGTTTGATCATCAGCCCAGCGAGCCAGCCGGTGGCGGCGGCGACGGCGGCAAACGGTAGGGCGGCCGGGTTGAACAGCCCCCACACCACCGAGGACAGCGTGCCGGTGGCCAGTCCCGCGATGGGTCCGGCGAGTGCCGCGATAAGGACGGTGCCCACGGAGTCGAGGTAGAGCGGAATACCGATGGCGCCGATGATCTGTCCGATGACGATGTTGAGCACCAACGCGATGGGGATCAGCCCGATGGTGCGCGCCGGCAGGGCGGGCAGCACGGCGATCAGCAGCAGTGCCGCGCCGCCGACGTAGCCGGCCAGGGTGAGCAGCGCTTCGGTGCTGCCGCCGACTGCCGACCAGTCGGTGGGGCGCACGAGCACGAGGTAGAACCAGGTGGCGGCGACGATGAGGCCGCCAATGATGGCGAACGCCCGGCGCGCGGGCGTGAGTGGGATCAGTGACATGGGGGAGGTCTTTCTGCGGGTGGAAAGCATGTCGCGCGCCGTTGTCCCCTATGTCACCTCGGGGCGGGTCGTCGCGAACCTGGACGGGTTCAGAATCTTAGCGCGACGCCGCCGCCTGGGCCAGTGTGCGGGCGGCGGCGTGGAACTCGGCCCAGGCCGCCGGGATGTCCGCCTCCGTGACCAGGTGCGCGTTGGCGGGGCGTTGCCAGTGGCCGCGGTGGTCGGCGAGGCTGGTGCCGCGGGTGAGTTCGGAGTCGGCTTCGACGTCGACAGTGGTTTCCGTGGTGCGGTGTGCCACGGTTCCCAGCGCGATCATGCAGGTGAGTAGGTCGTGGATCTGGGCTTGGTAGCCGGCGCCGGTGGCCTCGTGGAATTCGAAGTAGAAGCGCAGGATCTCCGGCAGGTCGGCCGCGATCGGGGTGCCGCCGAGGGCGGCGATGAGTGTTTCCAACCCCAGTGGGTCCAGCAGCATCTGCTCGGTGACGTTCAGCGGGGCGAGAGTGACCGGCAGTTCCGGGCTGGCCTGGGCGAAGACGTCTTTGGCCGCGTCCGGGTCGACCCAGAAGTTCCACTCCGCGGTCGGCGTGGTGTTGCCCTGATACAGCACGGCCCCGCCCATGATCGTGACTGAGTCGAAGGCGGCGGTGGTTTGGCTCCCCTCCCCCAGCCAGGCGGCGAGGTTGGTGCAGGGTCCGGTGACGATGAGCTGCAGGCTCTCGCCGTGCTCCGCGCAGACCTTGTCCCACAGCGTCTCCCAGTGCGTGTCCACGTCCTGATCCACCGTGGGGGTGACGTATCCCATGCCGTGCTCGCCGTGGGTTTCTGGGGTGGTCACCAGCGGCGCCTTCAGCGGCTCGGCGCGCCCGGCGGCGACGGGCACGTCGGTGATCCCGCAGCGGGCGAGCACCCAAGCGGCGTTGACGGCGGTGCGCCGCGTGGTGGTGTTGCCGGCGGTGGTGGTCACCCCCACCAGCCGGATGTCGCCGCGAGTGTGCAGTCCGGCGAGATAGATCAGCGCCAGGGCGTCGTCGATGCCGGGGTCGCAGTCGAGGAGAACCGGAGGAGGGGTCATGAGACCTGAGTCTAGGCGGATCCCTCCCGGCGCGGTTCCTGGTGGACGCGGACCTTAAGGGTGCTGCGGGAACGCTTCGCGGCGCGGCGTTTTTTCACCCGCTTGTAGATGACGAAGCCGGCGAGCAGCAGCAGCCAGGCCCCGATGAGCCACGGCAGGATCGGCCCCAGGACGTCGATGACCAGCGGTCCAAACAGCGCACCGCCGCCGGTCCACACGATCGACCACAGCAGCGAGCCTAAGACGCTGGCGGTGAAAAAGCGCCGGTACGGAATGTGCGCCGCCCCGCACGCCGCGGAGACCAGCGTGCGCACGCCGGGCAGTTGCCGGGCCAGGACCAGCGGCAGGACACCCTGCTTGTCGACGAATCCCATCGCCTTGTCCCAGTTGTCCACGCCCATGTTCGCCACCAGTCGGGAATGGCGCAGCGGCGGGCCTGCCTTGCGCCCGATCCACCAGCCCAGGTGATCGCCCGTGCTGGCGCCGACGGCCACGACGAGAATGCCGAGGAGGATCCACGCCAGGCCCGCGTCGGCGAGCACGGTCGCGCCGAGCACCACGACGGTCTCCCCCGGGACCACGGCGCCAAGGCCCAGGCCGGCCTCCAGCAGGGAGGAGACGCCGATGAGGGCCACGACCAGTGGGGCGTGCGCGGCGATGGCGTCGACGAGGCCCGGGACATCGAAATTCATGAGACAGCCATTCTCGTCGATCGTGGCGGGCGGGCCAAACCCTGCCGCCGGCTCACGGGCGTTTGTCGGGCCGGAAGTTGGACACCGCCAGGAAACCGACTATCAGCAGCGCAACCGGAAGCAGCATGGCGGTGCCTGCCGCCACCCCGATGCCCAACGGCTCGAGCATCTGCATCACGGCGCCCACCGCGGCGGCGCCGATGACGGCGCCGACCTGGCGGGAGGTGTTGTACACGCCGCTGCCCGCCCCGGAGAGGCCCCCGGGCAGCGCGCGCATGGAAATCGTCGAGTTCGGCGACCACACGAAGGCGTTGGCCGCGCCCAGCGCGCAGATCGGCAGCAGCAGCCACCACATGCCGAAGTCGTTGCCCATGAACACCGCGAACATGACCATCGCGGCGATCAGACTGGCATACCCGGTCTTCGACAGCACCCCGGGTTTGAGCACGTCCGTAAGCCGGCCCGCCACCGGGGCCAGCACCACCGACAGCACCCCCATGGGCACCAGCAGCAGGGCGGCGACCTCCGGGTCGAGGCCCACCTGGCCCTGCAGGTACAGCATGATGGGCAGCTGGATCGGATAGACCGCGAAGCCCAGGGCGAACACCGAGACCGCGCCGTAGGAGAAGTTGCGGTGGCGGAACAGCTCCAGCGGCATGAGCGCCTTGTCACCCATGCGCCGCTGCCGGTCAAGGAAGGCAATGAGCACCACCACACCGGCGATGAGGATGGACCAGACCAGCACGTCCCAGCCGATCTCCGGGCCCTGCTGCAGGGCGAAGACGATGCCGAACACCGCCAGCAGAGAAAACAGGCCGGACAGCGCGTCGATGGCGGAGGCGGAGTTCGCCAGATTGGGCACGAACGTCGCGACCGAGATCAACGAGACTATCCCGATGGGCACGTACAGGGCGAAGATCCAGCGCCAGTCGAAATAGCCGACGATGACCCCGCCGAGCACGGGGCCGAACAGTCCCGCCGAGCCGGCGACGGCGCTCCACACGCCCATCGCGGAGCCGCGACGGTGATACGGGAAGATGCGGTTGATGATCGCCAACGGCTGCGGGTTGATCAGGGAGCCGCCGAAGCCCTGCAGCGCACGGAAAACGATCAGCCAGGTGATCGACGGCGCCAGCGCGCACGCCAGGGCGCCGAGGGTGAAGACCGCCATGCCGATCAGGTACATGCGTCGTTGGCCGTAGCGGTCGCCGAGCCGGCCGGTGACCAGCAGCGGCACCGCGAAGGTCAGCAGGTAGGCGGCGCTGACCCAGAAGACTTGGTTGATGCTCGCGTCGAAGTCCTGCCGGATCCGCGGCAGGGCGACGGCCACGAAGGACTGGTCCATCAGCGTCAAAAACAGCCCGACGCACAGCGCGAGCAACGCGCGCCAGGAGGTGCGCGCGTCCGAAGTGGGCGTGGTCGAGGTCGTCACCCTATTCCCCACCTTGATCGGACGCGGCCCGCTTGCGCGCCGTGTCCAGGGTTTCCCGGCCGAACGACCAGAACGCCACGGCCACCAGCGCCACGATCGCGCAGACGCCGAAGGCGACCCGGAAACCGTAGAGATCCGCGAGCACGCCGACCAGGATCGGGCCGACGATCTGACCGAGATCCATGGACATCTGGTACGCCGACAGCACGCTGCCGCCGGAACGGTCGTTGCCGATGACATCCGCCAGCACCGCCTGCTGCGAAGGGTTGAGCATGCCCGCCGAGGCGCCCGCCAGCGCAGAGAACAACAGCAGCGACCACACCTCGTCGGCGAAGCCCATGCCACCGGTGAAGATGGCGGAGCCGATCAACCCGGCGATGATCAACGGTTTGCGCCCGATGGTGTCCGCTAGCCGCCCGGAGAACTGCAACACGACGGCGTTGCCCGCCGCGTAGATGGCCAGGGCGAAGCCCGCGACGGCGGTGCCATCGTTGAACACGGCCGCCGCGAACAGCGGCAGGGTGGCCACGCGCACCCCCATGTTCACCCAGCCGTGGGTGAAGTTGGACACCAGCGCGCTGCGGTAGGCGGAGTCACGCAGGGCCTCCCGCACGTGCATCTTCTCCGGCTCCGCGGACTCCGGTGCGGCGTCCTTGGCGGCGGCGTGGTTCTGCTCGATGCGGTCGATCTTGCGGTTGGGCATCAGCCACCACACCACAAACGCCGCCAGCAGCACGCCGGTGCCGTAGATGACAAACGGCCACCGCATGCCCAAAAAGCTCATGGCCGCGCCGGCGACGGGCCCGATGACGTTGCCCAGCAGGAAAGCCGAGCCGTAGAGCGCGGAGGCTCGCCCGCGACGCTCCGGCGGCGCGAGCCGGACGATCAACCCCATCGCCGAGATCGTGAACATCGTGGAGCCGAGGCCGGCGATCGCGCGCAGCACCAGGATCTGCCAATAGGCCCCGACCAGCGCGATCATCCCCGTGGTCACGGCGACGGTGATCAGGCCGGTCAGATAGACCTTGCGGGCGCCGAAACCGTCGATGAGGCGTCCCGCGCCGGGGGCGAAAATCAGGCGGGAGACGGAGAAGATGGAGACCACGGCGCCGGCCGCGGCGATGGAGACGTCGAAAGTGACCACGAACTGCGGCAGGATCGGCGCGATCAGTCCGTAGCCGACGGCGATGAGGAAGGCCGCGGCGACGAGCACCCAGATTTCGCGGGGCATCGCCGAGGATCTGGGTTCCTGGGGTTCTTGAGTTGTCGTTGACATGTCGTTCATACCTGTGACCAGGGTATCCTCTTCCGGCGCAACTGTCCCATCGCCCTTGCGTGTCGAAAATGTGTTCTATATAGTGTGGGCCGTACGTTCGAGCCGTCTTCTAGTGTGTCAAGACATGGAACGAAGCATGCACAACCTTTCCCGCCGACCAGCTTCCCCGACTTCCGCCGACCACACCACCCCTGCCGCAGCCTGGGAGATCGCCGACGACCTCCGCCGCCGCGAACCCGCCACGCTCCACGACCTGGATTCCATCATCCACCATCCGCGCTCTCTGGCCCGTCCGGTGGCGTCGTGGCGCCCGCCGTCGAAGGTGACGCCGCGCGCGCCCGGCGTACCGCCGCTGAGTATCACCGTCACTCGGCACCGGGTGGGCGAGGTGGCGCGTCAACGCGTGCTGGAGTACGGCTCGGCGCGGACACCCGCCTACCTGATCAGCCTGCGCATCACCGACCCGCGGGGCGGACGGGTCGCCTCCCTCGCCGCCGAGGCGTGGGTGCGGGCGCTGATCGGCGAAGGCCACGTGCGCAGCGTCCATGAGATCGGCGAGGGCCAGTCGCCCACGTACGTGTGGATGGCGGACGGGGAATTCACGCCGGTGCGCTCCCCCGCCTCGTTGTACGCGGGGTTTTCCGCCGCCGCGTGACCGTCCGGGCCCCTAGCCGGTGACGCCCTCTGTGACCCGGAACCACAGAGAAAACTCTGTGGCCGCCCTTTCCACGACTTCTCGGGCCGAGCCCGACGTGAGGTCGTGGAAACTGTCGCGGACGCCGCCTCGGCGGGGTGCGGCGGTTTCCCGGGGTCGCCGGAATCCCATCCGCCAGTCCGGGAACCGTCGCCGGTCCACGGGCTCTTCGATGATCACCTTGACGTCGGTGTGCCGCTCATCCCGGCGGATGCTGGCAAGCAACTGGTCTATGTCTTCGGCCGTGCCTTCCAAGAACTGCACGAACATGCCGCCGCGCAGCAGCAGCAGGCCAGTGATGTCGGCCGAAGCGTTGTGCCGCCTGGCGACTGCGAGGATCGCGTCCAGGTCGTCGTCGTTGAGGCCGGGGGCGGCCACGCTCGTGTACACGAGGTACTTCAGCTTGCCCGCGTACATCACGCCGTCTGGGCGGGGGCGGTCAGTGTGCGCCATGTCCCTCACACCTCTTCTTCTGATCGAGACAAAAACAGCGCCGTCAGGCTCTCCATCGCCTCTTCCAACGTGGAAAATTCACCGATGACGTGCGACGTCATGTCGTGCGCGACGAAAATTCCCCGCAGATTCTGGTCGATGTAGCCGAGGAAATTTCCGGCACAGCTTCCGGCGTAGAAACCCGGTTCGACTTCCGACCACACAAACTGCTGGCCGTCTGCGTCTCTTAATCCGGGCGTGTCCGCCTCCGGGTGTGTTTTCATGCTCTCCTCATGCAACCGGAGACGAGCGTCATTCGGGGTGACGCGGGAAATCATGGAAAAGACGGCGCCGCCTCTCCGAAACGGCCGTCTCTCAGCACGGAATGCCGTGACTGGTCAGACCATAGGATAGCAGAGCCCCATATGGCATTCTCCTTATGGGGCGGGCCCGACGCTCACAGGCCCGTCAGCGACCGGCTCAATCAGCGCTCGTCCTGGACCCCGGCGTCTTCGTCCTCGTCGACGTCCACGAGCTCCAGGTCATCGACGACGTCCTCCACGTCAAGGTCGTCTTCGTCCTCATCCTCGTCGTCGTAGTCGTCTTCGCCGTAGAGGTCGTAGACGTCCGGCTCGTCGAATTCCTCGTCGTCGAAGGGCAACAGCTGCTCCTCCCAGTCCTCGGCCTGATCGGCGGCGAGCGACAGGACGTCGAAAAGCCGGTCGAAGTCGGTGAAAGACCCCAGGTCCAGGACCTCGTCCACGACGTCGGCGCCGCCGAAGAGTCGCTGCTTGTCCTCGTCGCTCAAGGTGGCCTCGGCGTCGGACTCCCAGAACTCGTCGATGACCTCGTCCAGCAGGTCGTCCTGCTGGGAGCCCACGGTCAAAAATTCCACGGCGGCGGTGGGCGTCTCGCCGACGACCTCGACCAGGACCTGCAGCTCCGAGTTCTCTCCGACCTCGGCGCGCACCAGGTTGGCGTTCACCGTGTCCTGGAAGAACTCCAGGTCGCCGATGCGCTCGTCGGTGCCCTCCAGCAGGTCGCGCAGCACGGTGACCACCTGGTCGGTGGCCACGTGGCGGGCGACGGTGCTCGCGGCGTCCGCCACGGAGAACACCACCGAGACCAGCACGGCCTCAAAATCCTCGTCGTCCTCGTCGACGTCGGCGGCGGCGATGTAGACGTTGGCCGCCGGCATCAACGCGTCGATTTCCACGAACTGGATCTCCAGATCGGACGTGATCGGCACGAACATGGTGTCGTCGTGAACTCGGGATTCGATGCCGTCCTGGTCGAGCGCTGCCGCGATCTCCTCGAAAAAGCTCATGTTAGACCGTCGTCCTTCCCTGATCGGGGTCCAAGGTGAATCAACCGCCCGGGCTTGGGCGGAGGACCTCCTCCAGCCTAGCCCCGCCGCCTACGCAACGCCGACCATAAGCCCCTGGTTCCCGCGTCTTTGCCGGGGGAACCCGGCTCCGGCGCAGCGGCCACCTCATCCGCCTCGCCGTCGACGTCCTCCGGGCGATCCCCGGCGGCGACTTCGGCGAGGAGGCCGAGCTCCGCGAGCAGGTCCGGACGACCCACGCCCCACTCGGTGAGGTCGAAGCCTTCCCAGGCGACGCGCTTTTCCGGCTCGGGGTCGTGGACGACCTCGGACTCGACGTTGAAGATCATCGTGGCCCGCTTCTCCCCCAGGCGGGAGTCGGTGACGTACTCGGGCCAATCCGGGGCCACGCCGCCGGTGTGGAAGAAGTGCGCCCACTCGTACTGCATGGTCTCCATGACCTCCTCCAACCCGCCGAGGCCGCCGTACTTGGCGAAGTTCACCGCCCGGTGCGCCCCCGGGTCGCCGAAGATGACGGACAGCTCCAACGAGTGCATCGCGCCGAGCCCCAGCCAGCGCAGCAGCTGCGGGGCGTAGTCGAAGCGGTAAAGCCAAGTGGGCGCCCACTGGCTGTGCGCCTCCGCGACGCGTACGGCGGGCGCCCAGAACACGGCGTCGCTGAGCAGGTCGGCAAAATCCTTGCGCTGGACGCCGCCGTCGTAGGCCTCGAGCACGCCTGGGGCGGCCAACGGGTCGAAGACCTTCAGCAGCTGCCGGGCGACGCTGCCGCGCTTTTTGGAGCGCTGGTACATGAAGCGGGAAAACCCGATCTCATCGAGGTTGGAGCCGATGACCAGCGGAATTTTCATCTGGTCGCCGGCCGCGAAAGCCTCGAAGGGGTGGTCCGGCAGCAGTTCACCGTCCACCGTCGGAGAAAAGCACGGGTTGAGGTGCATGAGTTCGCGCCCCTGGAAGAGCATGGTCTGCCCGGCACGCACGAGTTCGGCGGCGTCCAGATCGCGCAGGTCGCCGAGGGTGATGTCTTCGGCGGCGGTGTCGTCGACGTCGAGGCCGGCGAGCAGGTCGCGGATCCACATCGTGGATTGGGCGCGGGAGTGGATGGAGGCCACGGGCGGGGATTGGGCGATGGCGCGGTGGAAGAGTCCTTCGGCCGCGGGCACGCACATCAGGGTGGTCACGGCGGCGCCGCCGGCGGATTCGCCCATGAGGGTGACGTTGTCGGGGTCGCCGCCGAATTCGGCGATGTTGTCGCGGACCCATTCCAGGGCGAGGAGTTGGTCGTGGATGGCGGGGTTGGCCACGCAGGGCTCGTCGTCTTCGCCGAGGGGTACGGAGCGGTAGTCGAGGTAGCCGAGGGCGCCGAGGCGGAAGTTCACGGAGACGTAGACGACGTCCATGCCCAGCGCCATTTCGTAGCCGCGCAACAGGCGTTGGTGGCTGGCGCCCATGAGGAAAGAGCCGCCGTGGAGGTAGACCACGACGGGCAGGGTGGCGTGGGTGGCGGGGCGGACGATGTCGAGGTGGAGGCAGTCTTCGCTGCCGGCGACGGCGTCGTTCAGCGAGTAGGTCGGCTGCGGGGCGGGTGGGCCGAAGTCGATGCAGTCGCGGACTCCGGTCCAGGGTTGGGCCGGTCGGGGGGCGGAGAATCGGTGCGCCCCGGAGGTGTCGGCGCCGAAGGGGACGCCGCGCCAGGTCATCAGTTCCCGGTCCTCGTCGAGCAACCCGCGCACGTCGCCGGCGGTGGTGGGGACCACGGGGCCGGACAGTGTTGTGGCGGTAAGTGTCATGCTTTCCAGAATAACTTTCTTTACTGGATATTGCCTGTGCATTTTATGCGCTGACCTGCTTGTTTTCTCCTGGCTGGAATTAGCCGGTACCTGTTGATGTTGGAGAGGGTGTACCGGGCGGGAGTAGAACGTGAATCACGCTCCCCCGACCACCGCATCCGAAGAACAGTGAGGCGATCGACCATGGCCCGACACACCACCGACGCCGACTCCACGCGCCTCGACGACTCCGTCCTCGACGCGCTGGGCTCGGACCCCAAGACCATCGAGGACAACGCCGGACCGGCCGCGCGCGTGTTCATCCAGGCGCTCGACCGGGCGGTGGCGCTGCAGACCGGCGTCATCGTCAAGTACGTCGCCCGGCTGCGCCGCAAGAACCCGGACGCCTCCCCCGCCCAGATCCAGGACAAGCTCGACGCCCATTTCCGGCGGCTGGCGACCGGCTCCGGCGCGAGCGTCGGCGCGACCGCCGCCATTCCCGGCATCGGCCTGCTCACCGGCACGGCCGCCATCGGGGCGGAGTCGCTGCTGTTTCTGGACGCCGCGGCCTTCTACACCCTGGCCAGCGCGCACCTGCGCGGCGTGGACGTCACCGACCCGCAGCGCCGCCGCGCACTGATCCTGGTGGCCTTACTGGGCTCGCAGGGCTCCGCGATCGTCGACACCGTCGTCGGCGATTTGAGCTCCGCCAGTGCCGCACGCGCCGCGAAGGTCCCGGCCACCAGCTGGATCGGCCGCCTGTCGCCGGTCAAGCTCGGCGGGATCAACAGCCGGTTGTTGAAGGCGGCGCTCAAGCGCTTCGGCAAACGCCTGACCCGCGGTTGGGTGGGTAAAATCATGCCGTTGGGCATCGGTGCGGTCATCGGCACCGTGGCCAACCGCAAACTGGCCAAGGACGTCATCGCCAACACCGCGTTGTCCTTCGGCCCCGCCCCGCGCGATTTCACCGTCGAGCTCGACGCGCTGCCCCAGCCCACGAAGGAGGAGGCCGCCGTCATCGACGAGCTGGACGACTGACCCTTCCCCGACCATCATCCCCGCCACTGAAGGAGGCGCCCCCATGAGCCGAGGTTTCCGCCTCCTGACCCGCGCCGTCGTGCGCCGCAAGAACATCGCCGCCCTCGCCGTGCTCTTCGCTTTCCTCGCCGTAGGGCTGCAGGTGCTGGTGCCGCTGCTGACCGGCTCCGCCATCGACGTGGCCACCGGTGCAATCGGCGCGGACGAGACCACCGCCGCCGGCCGGCTGTTTCCGACCCTGACCACGCTGCAGGCCACCGTGGTCACACTCATCGTGGTGGCGGTGGGCCAGTACGCCTTCAACGTCGTGCGCCGGTGGGCGCAGGCCCGGCTGTCCGTGGACACCCAGCACGACATGCGCGTGCGCATCCTGGATACGCTGCAACGCCTCGACGGTCCGGGCCAGGACCGCATCGTCACCGGGCAGGTAGCCTCCCGCGCGATCAGCGACCTGGGCCAGGTCCAGACCGTCATGGCGTTGGGCCCCATCGTCGCCGGGCGCGCGCTGCAGCTGCTGCTGACCGTGGGCGTCATGCTCACCGTCTCCCCGCGGTTGACGGTCGTGGCGCTGGTGATGATCCCGCTGCTGGCGGTGACCGCCTTCGTCTCGCGTAAGTCGCTCTACGCGGCCACCTGGGTCAACCAGCAGGCCACGGCGGACCTGTCGACCCAGGTCGAGCAGTCCGTCACCGGCGTGCGCGTGGTCAAGGCCTTCGCCCAGGAGGACCGGGAGATCGACCGGCTGGACGCGTTGGGTCGGATCCTCTACTCGGTGAAGATGCGCGCGGCGAAGCTCACCGCGCGGTTCCAGCCCACCATGACGCAGCTGCCGCGCCTGGCGCTGGTGGCCACCATCCTGCTCGGCGGGATCCTGGTCATGCGCGGCGACATCACCGTCGGCGTCTTCTTCGCCTTCTCCGCGTATCTGACCACGCTCACCCAGAACGTGACCATGCTGGCCAACTCCTACATCACCTACCAGCTGTCCGTCGCCTCGGTCGAACGCATCGACGACATCCTGGCGCTGGAACCGGAGAACCCCGCCTACGACGAACCCGCCGATCCGGCCCCGCTCCCCGACGGCCCGCTGGGCCTGCGTTTCGACGGCGTCGAGTTCTCCCACGGCGACCACCGGGTGCTCGACGGGTTGAGCTTCACCGTGCCCGCCGGTGGCTCGCTGTCGATGGTCGGCCCGCCCGGGTCCGGCAAATCCGTCGCCGTCCAGCTCGCCGGCGGCTTCTACGCCCCCGACGCCGGGCGGATCTCGCTGCTGGACGCCGACGGAAACGCCCTCGGTTACGAGAAGGTCTCCACCACCGCGCTGCGCGACGCGGTGATCTGCGTCTTCGACGAGGCCTTCCTGTTCTCATCGTCCATCCGCGACAACATCGCGATGGGTTCGTCCGCCACCGACGCCGAGGTCGAGCACGCCGCCCGGCTCGCCCAGGCCCACGACTTCATCGTCGAACTCGACGAAGGTTACGCCACCGTCGTCGGCGAACGCGGCCTGACGCTCTCGGGCGGGCAACGCCAGCGCATCGCCTTGGCCCGCGCCCTGCTCGCGCGCCCGCGCGTGCTCATCCTCGACGACGCCACCAGCGCCATCGACGCCGCCACCGAACACGCCATCCTCACCGGACTGCGTGAGGAACTCACCGACGTCACCGTCGTGGCGATCGCCCACCGGCGTTCCACGCTGGCGCTGACCGAGGAGGTCATCGTCGTCGACCACGGACGCGTCGACGCCGACGCCGAGGTGCTGCCCGAGCGTCCCGCCGAGGCCGTCGAACCCGACCCGGCGCTGCTGTGGCCGGACGTCGAGGCCGGTAGTTCCGAGCACGTCATCGACGCCTCCGCCTCCCTCGGCGGGCACCGTTCCGCCGCCGCGATCACGGCGACCGAGGAGCTGTTGGCGGACGTCGACAAGCTCCCGCCCGCCACCGAGCAACCCGCCCTCGACGCGCAGTCGCTGCGCGCCAAAGACACCCCGTTCCAGGTCCGCGACCTTTTCGGCGCGGTCAAGTGGCTCATCGCCGCCGCCGTCGGCCTCATGATCGTCGGCGTGCTCGCCGACCTGGCGTTCCCCGCCCTGATGCGCGTGGCCGTCGACGACGGCACCCAGGACCCCACCGGGCGCACCCTGTGGCTGATCGCCGCCGCGGGCGTGGCCGTGGTCGCCGTGGCCTGGGTCGCCGCCTGGGCGCAGACCATCATCACCTCGCGCTCCGGCGAACGCCTGCTCTACGGACTGCGGCTGCGCTCGTACGCGCACCTGCAACGGTTGGGGGTCGACTATTACGACGCCACCCTGTCCGGCAAGATCCTGACGCGCATGACCACCGACATCGACACCCTGTCGCGCTTTTTGCAGACTGCGCTGGCCCAAGCCGTGGTCTCGCTGGGCACGCTGCTGGGCGTGCTCGTCCTGCTCGTGGTCACCGACCCGGGCCTGTCGCTGATCGCGGTGGCCGCCATCCCGCTGATCGTGGTGGCCACGGTCATCTTCCGGCGCATCTCCCGGCGCTACTACAGCGCCGCCCGCGAGCAGATCTCCGCCGTCAACGGCGATTTCCAGGAAAACATCTCCGGGCTGCGCATCACCCAGATGCACTCCATGACCGGGCATCTGCTGCGACGCTTCACCGCCGAAGCCGACGTCTACCGGCGCCTGCGCGTGCGCTCCCAGGTCATCGTCTCCCTCTACTTCGCCGGCATGCAGGCGATCTCACAGATCACCACGGCGATCGTCTTGGGATTCGGCGCGGTTGCCGTCGCGGACGGAGAACTTTCCGCCGGCGTGCTGGTGGCATACCTGATGTACCTGGGCCAGCTCTACGGGCCGATCCAGTCGCTGGGCTCGGTCTTCGATTCCTGGCAGCAGGCCTCCGTCAGCTTCGGCCGCATCACCGACCTGCTGGACACGACCCCGAGCGTGCGTGACGACGGCCGCCGCCCCGGCGCCGCGTCCGCCGCCCGCGGTGAACTCGCGCTCGAAGGCGTCGACTTCGCCTACTCCGCGGAGGCGCCGAACGTCGCCGAGGATCTGGACCTGCGCATTGAACCCGGCACCACCGTCGCCGTGGTCGGCCCGACCGGGGCCGGCAAGTCCACCGTGCTCAAACTGCTGGCCCGCTTCTACGACCCCGTCGCCGGGCGGGTGTCCGCCGACGGCACGGACGTCCGTGACTTCCCGCTGCCCGAGTGGCGCCGCGCCATGGTGCAGGTGCCGCAGGAGGCGCACCTGTTCATGGGCACCGTCGCCGACAACATCCGCTACGGCTTCCCGGAGGCCACCGACGCCGAGGTGGAAGAGGCGGTGCGCCGCATCGGCGCGCTCGACGTCATCGCCGACGTCCCGGGCGGCTTCCACGCGGCGGTCGGTGAACGCGGCCGCGGATTATCCGCCGGGCAGCGGCAGATCATCGCGTTGGCGCGCGCTGAACTCTTAGACCCGGACGTGATGCTGCTCGATGAGGCGACCGCCACCCTGGACCCCGCCACGGAAGCGGCGTTTTTGGCCGCGTCCGACCGCGCCACCCGGGGCCGGACCTCCGTCGTCGTCGCGCACCGGTTGGCGACCGCGCAACGCGCGGACCGGATCGTGGTCATCGCCGACGGACAGGTCATGGAAGACGGATCTCACATTCAGCTGCTAGAAAATGAGGGCATTTACGCGGAAATGTGGGCGGTCAACCGATAATGGGGGTGGCGCGCCTGATCGGCGCTGACTAGAGAAGGGCCGGATAAGCGCTACTCTGGGTAGGACACCTACAGTTGGTGAAAACCATACGCGAATCAATTTAGAGGAGAGCCTCTGCCGTGAGCAGCGCTAGTACTTTCGGCCAGAACGAATGGCTGGTAGACGAAATGTTCCACCAGTTCCAGCAGGACCCCAATTCCGTGGACAAGGAATGGCGGGACCTGTTTGAAAAGGGCGGGGCCCCCACCACCGCGTCCCGCTCCGGATCCCAGGACAAGTCCCAGGGCACCCTGCGCACCGAGTCGGCCACCGCCGACAAGGCGCGGGCCTCGGGCGCCAACAAGGAGGCCGGACGGGCCGGCGCCGCTGAGAAGAAGCAGGCCGAGAAGGCCGCTCAGCGCGAGTCCGCCGAGCCGAAGAAGCCGGCGAAGAAGGCCCCGACCTCGCCGATGGACCGCGCCAAGGACGCCCCGGAGGCCGGCTCTGCCCAGCTCAAGGGCATGTTCCGCGCGATCGCCAAGAACATGGATGAGTCGCTCGAGGTGCCCACGGCCACCACCGTGCGCGACATGCCGGTCAAGCTGATGTTTGAAAACCGGTCCCTGCTCAACGACCACCTCAAGCGGGTCGGCGGCGGCAAGGTCTCCTTCACCCACATCATCGGCTACGCGCTGGTCCGTGCGGTCATGGCCCATCCGGACATGAACGTCTCCTACGAGCTGGACGACAAGAACAAGCCGTCCGTCGTCACCCCGGAGCACGTCAACCTGGGCCTGGCCATCGACCTGCCCCAGAAGGACGGCTCCCGCGCCCTGGTGGTCGCCGCCATCAAGGAATGCGAGAAGATGTCCTTCGACGAGTTCGTCGACGGCTACGACGACATCGTCAAGCGCTCCCAGACCGGCGACCTGAAGCTGGACGATTACCAGGGCGTGACCATCTCCCTGACCAACCCGGGCGGAATCGGCACCCGCCACTCCATCCCGCGCCTGACCAAGGGCCAAGGCGCCATCATCGGCGTCGGCGCCATGGACTACCCGGCCGAATTCGCCGGCTCCTCCGAGGACCGCCTCGCCGAGCTGGGCATCGGCAAGCTCGTCACCTTGACCTCGACCTACGATCACCGCGTGATCCAGGGCGCCGAGTCGGGCGAGTTCCTGCGCACCATCTCCCAGCTGCTGGTCGACGACAAGTTCTGGGACCACATCTTCGAGTCCAAGAACGTCCCGTTCCAGCCGATGCGCTGGTCCCAGGACCTGCCGAACACCGGCATCGACAAGAACACCCGCGTCATGCAGCTCATCGACGCGTACCGCTCCCGCGGCCACCTGATCGCCGACACCAACCCGATCGGTTGGCAGCAGCCCGGACTGGCGATCCCGGACCACCGCGACCTGGACATGCGCTCCCACGGCCTGACGCTGTGGGACCTGGACCGCACCTTCAACGTCGGCGGTTTCGCCGGCCGCGAGACCATGACGCTGCGCGACGTGCTCACCACCCTGCGCGAGGCCTACACCCTGCAGGTCGGCACCGAGTACAGCCACATCCTGGACCGCGACGAGCGCGAATGGCTGCAGGACCGCCTCGAGGCGGGCATGCCGAAGATGACCACCGCGGAACAGAAGTACACCCTGCAGAAGCTCAACTCCGCCGAGGCCTTCGAGAACTTCCTGCAGACCAAGTACGTCGGCCAGAAGCGCTTCTCGCTGGAAGGCGCCGAGTCGCTCATCCCGCTGATGGACGCCGCCATCGACACCGCCGCCGGCCAGGGCCTCGACGAGGTCGTCATCGGCATGCCGCACCGCGGCCGCCTGAACGTCCTGTTCAACGTCGTGGGCAAGCCGCTGGCCCAGATCTTCACCGAGTTCGAGGGCCAGATGACCGGCGGCCAGGTCGGTGGCTCCGGCGACGTCAAGTACCACCTGGGCTCCGAAGGCCGCTACCTGCAGATGTTCGGCGACGGCGAAATCGACGTCTCCCTGACCGCCAACCCCTCGCACCTCGAGGCCGTCGACCCGGTCATGGTCGGCCTGGCGCGCGCCAAGCAGGACCTGCTGGACAAGGGCAACGAGGAGGACGGCTACACCGTCATGCCGCTGATGCTGCACGGCGACGCCTCCTTCGCCGGCCTGGGCGTGGTCCAGGAGACCATCAACCTGTCCCAGCTGCGCGGCTACACCGTCGGCGGCACCGTCCACATCGTGGTCAACAACCAGGTCGGCTTCACCACCACCCCGGACTCCGGCCGCTCGACCTACTACGCCACCGACCTGGCCAAGGGCTTCGACTCCCCGGTCTTCCACGTCAACGGCGACGACCCCGAGGCCGTCGTCTGGGTGGCCCGCCTGGCCACCGAGTACCGCCGCCGCTTCGGCAAGGACGTCTTCATCGACCTGATCTGCTACCGCCGCCGCGGCCACAACGAGGCCGACGACCCGTCGATGACCCAGCCGCAGATGTACGACCTCATCGACGACCGCCCGACGGTCCGTGCCCAGTACACCGAGGAGCTCACCGGCCGGCACGACCTGAGCGAGGAAGAAGTCGAGGCAGCCGCCCGAGACTTCGCCGACCAGATGGAGTCCGTCTTCCAGGAAGTCAAGGAAGCCGAGAACGCCGGTCCGGAAGAGCAGACCGGCATCACCTCCTCCCAGGAGCTGTCCACCGGCCTGGACACCTCCGTCACCCAGGAGACCCTCGACCTGCTCGGCGAGGCCTACGGCACCCCGCCGGAGGGCTTCAACTACCACAAGCGCGTCAAGCCGGTGGCCAAGAAGCGCTCCCAGTCCGTCACCGACGGCGGCATCGACTGGGGTTGGGGCGAACTGCTCGCCTTCGGTTCTCTCGCCGCCGAAGGCAAGCTCGTCCGCCTCGCGGGCGAGGACTCCCGCCGCGGCACCTTCACCCAGCGCCACGCCGTCGCCCTCGACCCGGAGACCGGCGAAGAATACAACCCGCTGCACGAGGCCGCGCAGGAGACCGGCAACGGCGGCAGGTTCCTGGTGTACAACTCGGCGCTGACCGAGTTCGCCGGCATGGGCTTCGAGTACGGCTACTCCGTGGGCAACCTCGACGCCGTCGTCGCCTGGGAGGCCCAGTTCGGTGACTTCGTCAACGGCGCCCAGACCATCGTCGACGAGTACGTCTCCTCCGGCGAGGCCAAGTGGGGTCAGCTGTCCAAGGTCATCCTGCTGCTGCCGCACGGCTACGAGGGCCAGGGCCCGGACCACTCCTCCGCCCGCCCCGAGCGCTTCCTGCAGATGGCGGCCGAAGGCTCCATGACCGTCGCCCAGCCGACCACCCCGGCCAACCACTTCCACCTGCTGCGCCGCCACGCGTTGGGCACCATGGCCCGCCCGCTGGTCGTCTTCACCCCGAAGTCGATGCTGCGCAACAAGGACGCCACCTCACAGCCGAGCGACTTCACCGACGTGAAGAAGTTCCAGTCCGTGATCAACGACCCGCGCCTGGTCGACCGCGACGGCAAGAAGGTCGGCGACGTCGACGCCGTCAAGACCGTCATGCTGGTCAGCGGCAAGATCTACTACGAACTGGAAAAGGAGCGCGCCAAGCGCGAGCGCGAGGACGTCGCCATCGTCCGCGTCGAGATGCTGCACCCGATCCCGTTCAACCGCCTGCGCGACGCCTTCGAGTCCTACCCGAACCTCGAAAACGTCCGCTTCGTCCAGGATGAGCCGGCCAACCAGGGCGCCTGGCCGTTCTACAACGAGCACCTGCACGAGCTGCTGCCGGAGATGCCGCGCATGACGCGCGTCTCCCGCCGCGCGCAGTCCTCGACCGCAACCGGCATCGCCAAGGTCCACCAGCTGGAGCAGAAGCAGCTGATGGACGAGGCCTTCGACTTCTAGCGCACTTCAAAGCGCCAGGCGAAGACCACGCCCCCGCCTCCCCCACCTCGGCGACATGCCGAGGGCGAGGGAAGCGGGGGCGTATTTTTGTGCCGGGGCTACGGCGTGTACAGGTAGCTCACGTCTTCCCGGTCGTCTTCGAAGGCGCCGCCGGAGCGTGCCTCGTTGTCCAGCACCCACTCATCCACCGCCTCCACCACCGAACCGGTCTCCTCCGCCGCCTCCTCCATGTCCTCGAGGTCCGCGGTGGTGATCAACCGGGTGATGCCGGTCAGCGCCTCGCGCTGCTCGCGGTCGAACAACGTCGCACCGAAAATCGGCACCACCTGCTGGGTCAACCCCTGCTCCTCGGCGGCGTCGTCGCAACTGGTGGCGGACGACGGGTCGGTGGCGGACAGCCGGGAGGGAAGGGAGGCGATCAGCTCGTCGTAGACGACGAAACCGCCGACGCCCTCCTCCTCGAGCTCCGGCCACTGGTCGATGATCTCCTCCGCCCCGGCCGGGTTGAAGTCCGCGAGCAACTCCCCCGTGCACCCGACGATGAAGTCGGCCTCCCCCGCCAGCAGCCGATCCGCGCTGGACACCGGATCCTGTGCGGAGTGGATCTCCAACTGCACGTCGTAACCGCCGCTGGTCAGCACCCGGGCGTAGACCTCGCCGAGGATGGCCAGGTCGACGTCGCCGTCCGTGACGGAAATCACCGTCGGGCGCGCGTCTTCCGCCCGGGGCGCCGCGCCGGGTTCCGCCGCGGTGCATCCGGTGACGGCCAGCGCCGCGGCGAGCAGCGCCGCCATTCCGGTCCGGGGACCGTAGGGGTGGCGCGGGCGTCGGCGGCGGTTCATCGTGCTCCCAGGGAAAGATAGGCGGTGAAAGGGGTTCCGCCGATTCTAACGCCCCTGGCCGTCGTCGCCTTCCTCCGGGCGCGGGGCGGGGTCCTCCTGCGGCGAGTGGCGCAAAGCGACGCCCATCTGGGCGATCATGTCGCGGGCCCGGGTGGCGTGATCCGGCGCGCAGAGAACGTCGTAGCGGCCGGCGACGATCTGGGTGTGGGAGGTGAAGTCGCGGTCACCGCCGCTCACGCCGTAAGGCACGGCGGCGAAGATGATGCCGAAGATCGCGCCGATGACGATGCCCCACAGCAGGGCGCCCAGCAGGGGCCCGCCCAGGATGCCGAAGAGCAGTCCGAAGAAGATGCCCATCCACGCGCCGGAGGCCGCGCCGCCGCCAATCACCTTGCCCCAGGTCAGCCGGCCGGTGACTTTTTCCACCTCGACGAGGTCCACGCCGACGATGGACAACTTCTCCACCGGGAACTTCTCGTCGGAGAGCCGGTCCACGGCGGCCTGTGCCTCGGCGTAAGTGGTGAAGCTGCCGACCGGCCAGCCGGTGGGGCGTTGGCGTGGTTGGTTGGAGCGGGCGGGCTGCGGGTTGGTCATGCCACTTCCTTTTCATAGGTTTACTTGATGAACTTTCCTCTATTCAACGATTATAACGAAAGATAAGTTCCCCCGCACGGGGGTTTACACTGGCGTCCATGAGTGAAACCGCCCGCGTCTACGCCGGACGCCTGTCGGGGCTGCAGGTCCGCGGCCCGGACTTCGAAGTCATCGGCCGCGTCCGCGACGTGGTCGTCACCGTCCGTCCCCTGCCGACGCCGTCCCGGGCGCTCGGACTCGTCGTGGAACTGGGCAACAGCCGCCGCATCTTCGTGCCCATGCTGCGCATCGCCGCCATCGAACCCGGCGACGTCACGCTCGCGACCGGTTCAGTCTCCCTGCGCACCTTCCAGCCCCGCGCCGGCGAAGCGACCGTCATGGGCGATCTCGTCAGCGCCAAGATCTACACCGACGACCCCGAGCTGCCGGAGCTGCACGGCAAGGCCGTCGAGATCGCCGACGTCGAACTGGCCCGCACCCGCACCCGCGACTGGGTCATCAGCCGGGTGGCGGTGTTCCCGCAGCGGGCGAAGTTCCGCCGCGCCCGCGCCCTGCACATCGTGCCGTGGGCCAGCGTCCACGGGCTGGACACGGGCGACGCCGGCGCGTCGGCCTCCTTGATGGAGTCGTTGGCCGCCATCGAGGACATGCGCCCCGCGGACGTCGCCCGCTACCTCAACCGGTTGCCCGACCCGCGGCGCCGGGAACTGGCCGGCGAGCTCGACGACGAACGCCTCGCCGACGTCATGGCGGAGCTGCCCGACGACGACCAGGCGCAGCTGCTCGAGGCCTTGGACATCGAACGCGCCGCCGACGTCCTCGAAGAGATGGACCCGGACGACGCCGCCGACATCCTGCATGACTTGGACCACGCCAAGGCGGAAGTCCTGCTGGAGCTGATGGACCCGGTGGAATCCGCCCCGGTGCGCCGCCTGATGACGTTCAAGGAAGGCACCGTCGGCGCCATCATGACCCCCGAACCACTCGTGCTGACCCCGCAGACGACGATCGCGGAAGCGCTCGCGCTGGCCCGGGACCCGGGTCTGCCGACGTCGCTGGCGTCCCTGATTTTCGTGGCCCGCCCGCCCACGGCCACCCCCACCGGCCAGTATCTGGGCTGCGTACACCTGCAGAAGCTGCTGCGCGAGCCGCCCTCCACGCTGATCGGCGGGGTGCTCGACCCCGACCTCCCCTCGCTGCGGGTGGACGACGACCAGGAGACCGCGGCCCGCTATTTCGCCACCTATAACCTGGTGTGCGGCCCCGTCGTCGACGGCGACGGCCACCTGTTGGGCGCCGTCGCCGTCGACGACCTGCTCGACCACCTGCTGCCCGAGGACTGGCGGGAAACCGGCATCCGACCGCATGAGAGGGAGACCCACCGTGGCTGACGACAACCGCTCGGACCTGTCCGTCCCGACCGGCGGCAAACGCCGCCGCCTGATCCGTCTCGACGACGAAACGATCGGCGCCGCCGCCGAAAAGGTCGCCCGCTTCTTCGGCACCGGGCGCTACCTGATGTGGCAGACCGCGATCGTGATCGTCTGGATCGCCTTGAACATCGGCGGCTTCTGGTGGAACTGGGACCCGTACCCGTTCATCCTGCTCAACCTGGCGTTTTCCACGCAGGCGGCCTACGCGGCGCCGCTGATTCTGCTCGCCCAGAACCGGCAGGAGGACCGCGACAAGGTCACCATCGCCGCCGACCGCCGCCGCGACGAACAGACCCGTGCGGACACCGAATTCATCGCCCGGGAGCTGGCCAACGTGCGGCTGAACATCGGCGACATGGTCTCCCGCGACTATCTCCGCCACGAGCTCGAGGACATGCGTTCCCTGCTGGAACGCATGGAATCGAAGCTCGACGACGTCTCCTCCGACCTCACCACCACCTCCCCCGAAGACCTGGCGGACCCCACCCAAGGCGATGTGGCGGACCCCTCGATTAACAACGAGCAAAATCGGGGCTAAGATCACCATCATCATGACCACTATTACTGAGCAGACAGTCCGCGGCGCGCTCGCGACCGTGGAAGACCCGGAAATCGGCAAGCCCATCACGGAGCTGGGCATGGTCAAGTCCATCGACATCGACGGCGCGGACGTCGCGGTCGAGGTCTACCTGACCATCGCCGGCTGCCCGATGAAAAGCACCATCCAAAACAACACCCGCGCGGCCGTCGCCGACCTCGAGGGCGTCGGTGACGTCACCGTCTCCCTCGACGTGATGAGCGACGAGCAGCGCAAGGAGCTGCGCAACAGCCTGCGCGGTGACGCCCACGAACCGACCATCCCCTTCGCCCAGCCCGACTCCACCACGCGCGTGTGGGCCGTGGCCTCCGGCAAGGGCGGCGTCGGCAAGTCCTCGATGACCGTCAACCTCGCGGTCTCCATGGCCCGTCGCGGCATGAAGGTCGGCGTCGTGGACGCCGACATCTACGGCCACTCCGTGCCCGGCCTGATGGGCTCCACCCAGAAGGCCACCGCCGTCGAGGACATGATCATGCCCCCGATCTCGCATGGCGTGAAGCACATCTCCATCGGCCAGTTCGTCGACGGCAACGCGCCCGTCGTCTGGCGCGGCCCGATGCTGCACCGCGCCATCCAGCAGTTCCTGGGCGACGTGTTCTGGGGCGATCTGGACGTGCTGCTGCTGGACCTGCCGCCGGGCACCGGCGACGTGGCGCTGTCGGTGTCGCAGCTGCTGCCCAACGCGGAGCTGCTCATCGTCACCACCCCGCAGAACGCCGCCGCCGAGGTCGCCGAGCGCGCCGGCTCCATGAGCCAGCAGACCCGGCAGCGCATCACCGGCGTCATCGAGAACATGTCCGCCATGGTGATGCCGGACGGCTCCACCATGGACGTCTTCGGCTCCGGCGGCGGCCAGACCGTCGCCGACCGCCTCAGCGTGCTCACCGGTTCGGACGTCCCGCTGCTCGGCCAGGTGCCGCTGGACCCGCAGCTGCGCGTCCACGGCGACGACGGCCACCCGGTGACCATCTCCGACCCGGAGTCCCCGTCGGCCAAGCGGATCGAGGAGATCGTCGAGAAACTCGTCGTGCGTCGTGACTCCCTGGCCGGCAAACCCCTCGGCCTGGGCGTGACCCGGAGCTAAAATTCCGGCTAGGTGACGTCCGCCCAGGAAAAGCCTCCGCCGGTGCCGTAGTCGCCCTTGGAGTCCCCAGACTCGGGCGCGGGCTGCGGCGGCTGTTGCGCCCGGCCGGACGGCTGCTGCCGCCGGGCGTTTTCAATCATCTGCTCGCGCCGCGCCTCGAGCGGATCCTTCTCCGCCGGCGCGGCCTTACGTTCCGGCCGCGTGGCCGAGGAGGACGTCGTGGTGGGGTCGCCGACGATCTTCTTCGGGTCGAAGTCATCCAAGAAAGAATCGTCGTCGTCGAACAGCGCCTTGGTCACCGCCTTACGCGGGCCCAGCCTACCCCATTCCGCCGCCTTGGAGATGGGTTCCCGCAGTTCATCGAACTCCTCCCCGAAACCGCCGTCGAGCTCGGCGCGGGCATTGTTGATCGCCTTACGGGCCGCGTACGCGGCGGCACGCACGTCCTTGATCAGGTCAGGAAGGCGTTCTGGACCGATGACGATCACCGCAATGATGATCAGGACGAGTATTTCGCCCCAGCCGATATTGTCAAACACACACTCACCTTAGTAAAAGCGCCGGGGGGAAGCTCATCGAACGCCCCACCCCAGGAGTCTCAGCGTTCGACGCCGCGCCCGTTGCGTCGACGCAAGGCCCGGAAAGTCGTCGCCATCCGGTCGAAGAAATCTTCCGTCCCGGCCGCCTGCAAGGAATCTGCGTCCGGCCCCGGCGTCAACGGGCCCGCGGACAGCGACGCCAACCGCGCCACCAGATCGCGGGGCGCGCGCACGTCCTCCGCCAGATGGGTCCCTCGCAGCCAGTCCGCGGTCCCGCGCTGGCTGTGCGTGTCGAAGCGGCATACGTCGCACTGCACCAGATGCACCCGCGCCCGATGCGCGGCGGAGCCGGCCAGCTCGTTGTCCGCGAACGCGGCCACGGCCTCCGGGCTCAGGTGCTCAGTCGAGCTGAAATGGCGTTTCCGGCGCGGTCGACGGGCCCGCGGGCCCGCACTGTGATCCAACAAAGACTTCAGTCCTCTCCTCACCGACGCCGGTCACCGCGAACGGATCAGCAGCTTCGCGTCCTCGTCTTCGCGGGCGACCGCCTCAATGTGGTTGCGCAGCTGCGTCCTGCCCCGGTGGATACGGGAACGCACGGTACCCATCTTCACCCCGAGTGTATCCGCGATCTCGTCGTAGCTCATGCCCACGACGTCGCAGAGCACCACCGTGACGCGGTAATTCGGGCTGAGCTCATCCAGCGCCTCCTGCAGCGTCGGGTCCAGGTTGGACACCGTGTAGGCCTGCTCCGGGGTCATCTCCCTGCCCGGGACCCGCTCGTAGTCGTCGGGCAGCGCCTCCATCCGGATCTTGCCGCGGTGCCGGACCATGTCCAGGAAGAGATTCGTGGTGATGCGGTGCAGCCAGCCCCGAAACGTGCCGGGGCGGTAGTCCTTGAGCGAACGAAACACGCGCATGAAGGTTTCCTGGGTCAGGTCCTCGGCGTCGTGTTGATTGCCCGACAGCCGGTACGCCAGGCGGTAAACGCTGTCCGCGTGCTCGGCCACCAGCTCCCCCCAGCCGGGCATGGCCCCCTTACCCGCGTCGAAAGCCTCGGTGGCGCTCAATTCTTCGCCCTCCGGGGCGCCCGGGGTCTGCGCCGGATCATGCGGATCCGAAGCGACCTCGCTGACGGGACCGGCAGGGAAAGGATCGTCTGAGCCACGCTTCTTCGTCATGACTCCCATTGTCACAAACGACGCTCACCACAGGCCAATAAAACTATGACATGACGCTGTGAATCCGACGCCGGGCCAGATTTTTTCGCCCTCGCTCCCCCGGGCCGCCTGGATCTGTACCGCTCGGCCACCCGGGGCACCTAGACTGTAGGCGTGACTGATCCGGCATATGACGCACTGACCACCTACATCGAAGAGACCAGCGAAATCTCCCCGGCGCTGCGGGACGCCCGCGCCGACGCCGCTGAGTTCGGGCTCACTGTCCCCGACGAGGTGACCGGGCAGTTGTTGAGCACGTTGGCGGCCTCCGGCGGACAGGGAGGCTCGGGCGCCGTCGCCGTCACCCCCGCGGCCGCGGTGGTGGGGTTGTACCTGCTCGCCGGCCTGCCCGCGAAGTCCACGCTCACCTGCATCGACCCGGAGGCCACGCACCACAACAAGGCCAAGCGCCTCTTCCGTCAGGCTGGCCACGCCGGGTCCCGGGTGCGGTTCCTGCCGTCCCACCCCTTGGACGTGATGGGGCGGCTGGCCACCGGCGCCTACCAGCTCGTCTACGTCGACGTGCACACCATCGACCTGCCCGTCGTCATCCAGTCCGCGTGGCCGCTGCTGAGCCCCGGCGGGACGCTGGTGCTGGTGGACGCGCTGCTCGACGGCACCATCGCGGACGAGACCCGCCGCGACCGCGACACTGCCGCCGCCCGCCAGGCCGAAGAGATGGTCCGGGAACTCGACGACGCCCTGGTCACCCGCCTACCCTTCGGCGCGGGCATGACGCTGGTGACGCGCAGCTCCTGACGCCGCGCCTAAAAGCTGCGACAGCACGAAAGCCCGCCCGGCGACCTCGTGACGGTGCGCCGGGCGGGCTGTTCACAGCCGGCCGGGGCTAGACCACTTCGTTCTTGCCCACGACCACGACGCCGCCGGCAGAGACCTTGAAGCGGGATTCGTCGCGGGTGCGATCCACCCCGATGATCTCGCCTTCCCGGACGTAGACGTTCTTGTCCAGGATGGCGTGGCGCACCACCGCACCCTTGCCGATGTGCACGCCCGGCAGCAGGACGGAGCCTTCGACCGTCGCGCCTTCGTCGATGTGCACGTCGGAAGAAACCACCGAGTTGCGGACGGTGCCGCCGGAGATGATCGAACCGGGGGCCACCATGGAGGACTGCGCGATGCCGCCCTGCACGAACTTCGCCGGCGGGAGGTTCGAGTCGTCCGTGGTGTGGATCGGCCACGCACTGTTGTACAGGTTGAACACCGGGTGCACGGAGATCAGGTCCATGTGCGCCTCGTAGTAGCTGTCGAGGGTTCCCACGTCGCGCCAGTAGCCTTGGTCGCGCTCCGTGGAGCCGGGGATCTCGTTCGCGGAGAAGTCGTAGACGTGGGCTTCCTCGCGTTCCACGAAGTACGGGATGATGTCGCCGCCCATGTCGTGCTGCGACTCCTGGTTCTGCTCGTCCTCGAGCAGCGCGGAGATCAGGTCCTCGGTGGTGAAGACGTAGTTGCCCATGGAGGCGTAGGCGGCGTCCGGGTCGTCGGGGGTGCCCGGGGGATCCGCCGGCTTCTCCAGGAAGCTGGTGATGGTGCCTTCCTCGTCGGCGTCGATGACGCCGAAGGCGGTGGCCTCCATGCGTGGCACGCGGATGCCGGCGACGGTGCAGGCCTTGCCGGAGGCGATGTGGTCGGCGACCATCTGCGACGGATCCATGCGGTAGACGTGGTCGGCGCCGAAGACGATGACGTAGTCGGGCTTTTCGTCGTAAATGAGGTTGAGCGACTGCACGATGGCGTCGGCGGAGCCGTTGTACCAGCGCTTGCCGCGGCGCTGCTGGGCAGGCACGGAGGCGATGTACTGGCTGGTGGGGCCCGAGAGGTTCCACGCCTGGGAGATGTGTCGGTCCAGGGAGTGGGACTTGTACTGCGTCAGCACGGCGATCTTCAGGAAACCGGCGTTGACCAGGTTCGACAGCACGAAGTCAATCAGTCGGTAGGTTCCCCCGAACGGGACCGCGGGCTTGGCGCGGTCTTCCGTCAGCGGAAAGAGTCGTTTCCCTTCGCCGCCGGCGAGGACGATGGCAAGAACATTTGGCTGTGTTTTCACAACACTAACCTTATTTAAGTTTCGCCACCTCTGCAGGGGTTCGTGGCCCCGTTTGGAGGCGGTCGTCGGAATTGCCCCCGAACGGGACTGCACCGAAAGTTTTTCCTGATTAGTCTGGCAAGCATGAGAGTCGGAATGATGACAAGAGAATATCCGCCGGAAGTTTATGGTGGGGCCGGTGTGCACGTGACGGAGCTGACCCGCTTCATGCGCGACGTCGACGGCGTGGAGGTCGACGTCCACTGCATGGGCGCCCCACGGGACGAGGCCGGCGTCTTCGTCCACGGCGTCGACCCCGTGCTCGAGGAGGCGAACTCCGCGGTCCGGACCCTGTCCACCGGCCTGCGGATGGCCAACGCCGCCACCGACCTCGACGTCGTGCATTCGCATACCTGGTACGCGGGCCTCGGCGGGCACCTCACCGGCCAGCTCTACGGCGTCCCCCACATCGCCACCGCCCACTCCCTGGAGCCGCACCGCCCGTGGAAGCGGGAGCAGCTCGGCGGCGGCTACGACGTCTCCTCCTGGTCGGAGCGCAACGCCATGGAATACGCCGACGCCGTCATCGCCGTGTCCGCGGGGATGAAGGGATCCATCCTCGACGCCTACCCCCGCATCGACGAGTCGAAGGTACACGTCGTGCTCAACGGCATCGACACGGCGATCTGGACTCCGCGCGAGGCCTTCGCCGAAGATTCCTACCTGACGCAGTTGGGCGTCGACCCGCAGCGTCCGATCGCCGCGTTCGTCGGCCGCATCACCCGCCAGAAGGGCGTGGAGCACCTCGTGCGCGCCGCCAAGTTCTTCGACGAGGACGTGCAGCTGGTGCTGTGCGCCGGCGCCCCGGACACCCCAGAGATCGCCGAGCGCACCCGCGTGCTCGTCGAGGAGCTGCAGGCTGAGCGTGACGGCGTGTTCTGGGTGCAGGACCACCTCAAGCAAGATCAGATCGCGCAGATCTATTCGGCCGCCGACACTTTCGTGTGCCCGTCCATTTATGAACCGCTGGGCATCGTGAATCTGGAGGCGATGGCGTGCGGCACCGCGGTCGTCGCTTCGGACGTCGGCGGGATTCCGGAGGTCGTCGTCGACGGAGAAACAGGTACGTTGGTGCATTACGACGAGAACGACACCGAAAGCTTCGAGCGCGACATCGCTGAGGCCGTCAACGCCATGGTCGCCGACCGCTCGCGGGCTCAGGCCTTCGGCGCAGCGGGACGCACCCGTGCGGAGGAGAAGTTCTCGTGGGCGACCATCGCCCGACAAACCGTCGACATTTACGCCTCGCTTCGTTAAGGAGAAAACTCAGTGGCAGCAGACATTCACCGCCCTGAACTTCATGTGACCGCCGAAATCGGTGTTCTGAATGCCCCCGCGGGCATTCTCAGCAACGGCAACGTGTGGCACATGTTTTATCAGTTTCAGCCCAAGCCGGGCGGCCCCGCCCGGTGGGGACACGCCATCGGGTCAGACGGCCCGCTGGACTGGGACTTCTGTGATGACGTCCTCGCGCCGGAGGGCGACGAAATCACCGTTCGGGCGGGCTCCGTCGTCGCGGAGGGCGACGGCATTGGCCTGTACTTCACGTCCGCTACGGAAGACAACAACACGATCAAGTACGCGGAGGCCGCGACCATTCCGGACGACTGCCCGATCTCCGATGAACCCACCGCGCTGGACGACCAGTTCCGCCGAGTCACCACCGCCGTCGCCGACCGTGACGGCCACGCCCGTTTCCGTTCCCCCTGCGTCGTACCCGGCTGGAACAGCGAGCAGGACCGCGACGCCGGACATGAAGGCTTTTTGATGCTGGCGGTCTCCGGCCCCATGGATGCCCCGCAGCCGGTCATCCTCACCAGTGAGGACGGTCGCGACTGGGACTTCCGGGGCCCGCTGACCTTCAGCGGCGACGCCGACATCGAGCTCTCCTCCCTGGTCGCGCCGCGCATCATGCGGCTGCGTGACGAAGTCGACGGGGAAATCTACGACATCCTCCTCGTCACCCAGGAACGCGACGGCATCGACCACTCCGGTTACCTGGTGGGTCAGCTCGAAGGCACGGAATTCACCATCACCCGTGGTTTCACCCGCATCGATTACGGGCACGACTTCACCCGCCCCCGCAACGCGACGTTCACCCCAGGCACCGTCCCGGAGGCGGAGCGCGATGACCAGGCCATCATGTTCGGACTGCTCAACGGGGTCGGCCGACAGGACGACGCCACGCAGCACTACTCCCTGGAGCTCGGGGGGTGGGTGAACGCGTTGTCCGTCCCCCGCGTGGTCACGCTGCAGGGCGGGCTGCTCTACCAGACGCCGGTCTCCGGTATGCCGGAGATGGTCCGTTCCACTAAGCGGGCCCGGTCCTGGACGGGGCTGTGCGAGATTCCGGAGGGTTCCACCCTGTCCGTGTCGCTGTTCAACGGCGAGGGTGAGGTCGCCTGCCGGATCACGCATTCGGGCGACGAACTCACGCTGGACCGGTCGATGGATCCGCGTTTCGCGGACGCGCCGGCCACCGCCCCACTGCAGGAGGGCGACACCGATTCCCTGACCATCCTCGTCGACGGCTCCACCGTGGAGGTCTTCGCGGACGGCGGCCAGGTCACGATGGCGTCGCGCGTGTACTTCGACGGCGGCTGCAGCGGCATCACCGCGGAGACGACCGGCGACGCGGAAATCCTGCGTGACTGGCAGGGGGCCGGCAGCCGGGTGTAGCGGTCTCCGTCACACGGTCAAGCGCGTGAGCGTGGCCTTACCGGTGACCGTCATGGTCTCCGGCAAGGACGCCACGCGCTCATCTAATTCCGCGGCCTCGATGTGTCGGGCGGAGGGGCTCATCGCGACCTGGGCCGCGATCGACCGCTTGTCCAAGGTCATGGGGAAAGTGATGTGCGTGCTCTCCCCCACCTGGCGCAGGTGCCCGGAGGCCTGCTCGAGCATGCGCTCGACCTTGCCTTCCTCCACGTCGATGATGCCCAGCGGCTCCCGCAGCTCGGCGAGATGCCCGGCGTCCGGGGTGAGCACGATGACTTCGCCGCCGTCCTTGAGCACCCGGGCGAACTCCGCCGGGTTACGCGGCGCGAACACCACGCAGATGACGTCGACGGACTTGTCCAGCAGCGGCAGCGACGACCAGACGTCGGCCACCACGGCGCCGACGCGGGGATGGGACTTGGCCAGGAGCTTCGCCGCGGAGGTGGACACGTCCAACCCCACGCCGCGGGCGCCGTCGATGTGATCGAGGGTGTGCGAGAGGTAATAGCCGGTCCCCGCGCCGACTTCCAGGATGACCGGGTCGGCGTCGTCCGGCACGGACGCTTCGTCGAGAGCGTCGAGCGTTGCCGCGGAGACGGCCTCCACTAAGGGGGCGAAGTGTCCCTGCGACAGGAAAGTCTCCCGGGCCGCCACCATCTCCGCGGAGTCACCCGAGTGATTGAGTCCGGCCCCGCCGGCGAGCGTCACGTAGCCCTGGCGGGCGACGTCGTAGCTGTGGCCGGACACGGAGACCAGTCGGGTGAAATCGTCGGCGCCGCTCAACGCGGTGCCGTCGACGGGGTCGGCGAGCACGTCGATGATGTGTGAAAGCATGATGTCAATCTACCCGGATCCCGGTGCGCGGGGACATTGTGCATCGGCCACGACACAAAACAACCCACGACATCGGTCGTGGGTTGTGGGCGCAGATGTGAGCATGGCGTTATTCGCCGGCGGCCTCCAGCAGAAGGCCACCCAGTTCGCTGGCCTCTTCCTGGGAGAGTTCGACCACGAGCCGGCCGCCGCCGTCGGATGGAATCCTCATGACGATTTTACGGTTTTCGACCACAGCTTCCATCGGGCCGTTCACACCGCGGGGCTTCATAGCAGCCATCTTGAATTGACTCCTTCTCCAAGGTATTGTTTCTCAGCCCATTCTACTCGATGGATCGTGGCGAGGTCCCATAATTTTTTTCTGCGCGCCCCTCACCAGTAATTTCTCCCAGCCGCGCGCGTAAAGCATCCCGTTCCGCGGTCGTTTCCAGCAGTCTCCGGTGCAGCTGATCCAGCACGTCGTCGACCTGCGCCGGGCGGTAACCGCGGGTGGCCAACTCGAAACGCACGTCCGCGACGTCGCCGCCGTCCACCAGCCGCCGGTTGTGTTCGACGGTGGTCTTCGGCTCCGGCATCGGGGCCAGCACCTCGCCGCGGCCGAAGATTTTTCCCCAGCTCCAGGTGCCCACGACGACGAGCGCCGCGAGGACGATGATCAGCAGGATCCAGGTGAGCATGTGCCGAGGATACCTGACAGCGGCGGGCGTTCGGCGACGTTCGCGCCGGACAGCCCGGCCCGGCCCAGAATGGTGGCGGCCACCACGTCGGCCATGGGGCCCAACTCGGCCAAGGGCCGGTTGCGGTGCCGGCGCGGCCCCAGCGGCACCTGGGCGACGGCGTCCGGCCCGAAGCGGCGGGCGACGTCGATGAGCAGCCCGGCCTCGACGCCGTAGCCGTCGACGAACGCCAGGTCCCAGGCGGTGGAGCGACGGATCGCGTACTCCCCGGCCAGCGGCTGGCGCACGTCCGCCAATTCTGGGAAGCACAGGCGCAGCAGTGGTTTGGCGGTCAGTTCGGTGACCCGGCCGCCGCCGGTGGACGCACCGTGGATGGTGCGCGGGTAGTCGGCCTTGACCAGGTGGACGCCGTCGTCGCCGAAAGGCTCGGCGAGGGCCGCGACGGCGCCCGGGGTGACGACGTCCAGGTCGGCGTCGATGAACACGACGACGTCGCCGCTCGCCGCCGCCACCCCGCGCCACAGGGACTCGCCTTTGCCGGGGCGCGGCGCAATCTCAGGGAGGACCTCACGCCAGCCGAGCACCCGCGCTCCGGCGCGGGCGGCTTCGGCGGCGGTGCCGTCGTGGGAGTCGGCGTCGACGACGATGACTTCGTGCGGGGCGTCGTCGAGCACGGCCGCAACGACGCCCGCGACGGTGGCTTCCTCGTTGAGCGCCGGGATGACGACGGAGACTCTCACGCGAGCCCCCGGACCGTGTTGAGCGGGGCGGCCTCGCCGGCCATGGCGGCGGTCATGCGGATGACGTCGACGGTTTCGGCGACCTCGTGGACGCGGAAAGCGGCCACTCCCCGGGTGGCGGCCCAGGCGGTGGCGGCCAACGTCCCGGCGACGCGGTCGCCGACGGGGCGGTCGAGGGTTTCACCGATGAAGTCCTTGTTGGACAGCGCCATGAGCACGGGCCAGCCGGTGGCGACGACCTCGTCGATGCGCCGCAGCAGTTCGAGGCCGTGGAAAGTGTTTTTGCCGAAGTCGTGGGTCGGGTCGATCAGCACCTGTTCCTCCGGCACGCCGGCGGCGACGGCCTTGTCCGCGAGCGCGGTGGTTTCGGCGATGACGTCGGCGACCACGTCGTCGAAGTGGACGCGGTGCGGACGGGTGCGCGGGGTGACGCCGCCGGTGTGGGAGCAGACGTAGCCGACGCGGTGGTGGCCGGCGACTTCGACGAGTTCGGGGTCCCACCCCGCCCAAGTGTCGTTGATCAGCCGCGCCCCGGCCCGGATGGCTTCGTCGGCGACGTCCGAGCGCCAGGTGTCGACGGAGACGGTGACCCCCGGGTGTCGGTGCGCGACGGCCGTGACCAGCGGAAGCACCCGGTCGATTTCCTCCGCGGCCGAGACGTCTTCGCCGGGGCCCGCTTTCACCCCGCCGACGTCGACGATGGTCGCGCCCTGGGCGATGACCTCGTCGCAGCGTCGCAACGCCTGCTCGAGGGCGAAGGTGGCGCCTTTGTCGTAGAAGGAGTCGGGGGTGCGGTTGACGATGGCCATCACTTGGGCCAACGGGTCAGTCATCGAGGCCCGGGTGCTGGAGGCGGCCGTCGGTGAGCGTCTGGTGGCGTTCGACGATGTGGTTGACGGCCTCGTCGATGGAGTCGGTGATCAAGAATAGATCCGTGTCCTCCTCGGAGATCAGCCCCTGGCCGCGGAGCCGCTCCTCGATCCAGGTGGCCAGCCCGGACCAGAAGTCGACGCCGATGAGCACGATCGGGAAGTTGGTGACCTTGCCGGTCTGGACCATGCACAGCACCTCGAAGAGCTCGTCGAGGGTGCCGAATCCGCCCGGCAGGGAGATGAACGCCTGCGAGTACTTGAGGAACATGGTTTTACGGACGAAAAAGTACCGGAAGTTCAGGCCGAGGTCGACCCAGGCGTTGAGCCCCTGTTCGTGGGGCAGTTCGATGCCCAGGCCGACGGACAGACCGTCGGCCTCGTGGCAGCCGCGGTTGGGGGCCTCCATCAGTCCGGGCCCGCCGCCGGTGACGACGGCGTAGCCCGCCTCCGCGATCGCGCGGCCGAGCGCCACCCCTTGGTCGTATTCGGGGGTGCCCTCACCCAGGCGTGCGGAGCCGAAGACGGTGATCGCCTTGGGCATGCGCGACAAGGCGTCGAAGCCGGAGACGAACTCGGACTGGATGCGCAGGATGCGCCACGGGTCGGCGTGCTGCCAGTCATGGTCCGCGCCCAGCTCCAGCAGCCGCTGATCGTATGTCGAGGTCTGCTCGTCGCTCTCGGTGCGCATGAGCACCGGTCCACGCAACTTGCGCTTCTTTTCGGGTTCGGGCTGGATGGTGGGGGCCATGGCGTGCGGTCTCGACTTCTCGTGTGCGGGGATGTTTATGTTCGGACTGCCCAGCGTAATTTACCCCCGCGACGCCGTCCACCCCGGCGAGACCTTCAAGATGTGGCGTCGCGCCGGGGGTCGTAGGATAAGCGCCATGACGAAGCAAGGCGCCCGCGCCAAAGGTATCGCCAACATCGCGATGGATGGGACGATCCTCGACACGTGGTACCCCTCCCCCGCCCTCATCGACGGCGCCGGCCTGGTGCCGGGCACGGTCCGGCTCGGCGCGGCGGACATCCCCGACTCTTACCTCAAGCTGATCATGCGCGACGACGACCGGCTGGTTGAACAGGTCGCCGTGGAGACCACCATCGCGGACCTGCAGTCCCAGGCCGTCGACGCGCACGACGTGTACCTTCGGCTCCACCTGTTGTCCCACCGGCTGGTCAAGCCGTTGACCATCAACATGGACAACGCGTTGCGGACGTTGTCCACGGTGGTGTGGACCAACAAGGGCCCGGCGTTGCCCGACAACTTCGAATTCCAGCGCACCGAACTGCGCTCCCGCGGGCTGATCCATGTCTACGGCATCGAGAAACTGCCCCGGATGGTCGATTACGTGGTGCCGTCGGGCATCAACATCGCCGAGGCCGAGCGCGTGCGGCTCGGTGCGTACCTGGCCCCGGGCACCCGGGTGCTGCGCGAAGGCTACGTCTCCTTCAACTCCGGCACCCTCGGCGCGGCGCGGGTGGAGGGGCGGCTGTCGTCGTCCACTCTCGTCGGCGAGAGCTGTGAGGTGGGCCTGTCATCGACGTTCATGGCCAAGCGCCGCCACGACACCCTGCGGGAGCCGATCACGATGGGAAACAACTGCCGCCTGGGCGTCAGCTCCGGGGTGTTGGGCATCTCCCTGGGCGACGATTGCACGGTGGAGCCCAACATCGTCATCGCCCCGGACACCCAGCTCTACGACACGAGCCTGGACCAGCACGTCCGGGGCTCCACCCTGGACGGTCTCTCCGCCTGGACGGTGCGGATGTCCCCGGATCACTCCGTCCCGGTGGTGCACTGGAACAACCGTCGGTGATTCCGAACCCGGCCCTTTTCACTGAGTGTCAGGTCACACGATAGGATTTCCCCTCATGAGCACGAATACCAGCCTCGGGAGCGGCCTTAAAACCCGCCATTTGACCATGATGGGATTGGGCTCCGCCATCGGCGCCGGCCTTTTCCTCGGGACCGGCGTGGGCATCCGCGCCGCCGGCCCCGCCGTCCTCCTCGCCTACATCGCGGCGGGCGCCATCGTCGTCCTCGTGATGCAGATGCTCGGTGAGATGGCGTCGGCCCGCCCGTCGTCGGGTTCCTTCTCCACGTACGGGCGTCAGGCTTTCGGCCACTGGGCGGGTTTCGTGCTGGGCTGGTTGTACTGGTTCATGCTGGTGATGGTCATGGGCGCAGAGATGACCGGCGCCGCCGCCATCATGGGTTCCTGGTTCGGCGTGGATCCGTGGATCCCGGCGTTGGTGGCCGTGGTGTTCTTCGCGTTCGTGAACTTCGCCAAGGTCCGCGGGTTCGGCGAGTTCGAGTTCTGGTTCTCCTTCATCAAGGTCGCCGTCATCATCGGTTTCTTGATCGTCGGCGTGCTGCTGTTCTTCGGTCTGCTGCCCGCCAGTGAGCCGATCCTGTTCAGCAACATCAGCGAGGTCGACTTCGCCCCAAACGGTCTGCCCGGCATCGCCGCCGGCCTGCTGGCCGTGGCCTTCGCCTTCGGCGGCATCGAGCTGGTGACCATCGCGGCGGCCGAGTCCGACAACCCTTCCCAGGCCATCGGCACCGCCGTGCGTTCGGTGATCTTCCGCATCATCGTCTTCTACCTGGGCTCGGTGCTGGTCATCATCATGCTGGTGCCCTACGACCAGATCCAGGACGCCTCCACCGCCGCGGAGTCCCCGTTCACGCAGGTGCTGTCTCTGGCGAATCTGCCCGGCGTGGTCGGCTTCATGGAGGCCGTCATCGTCCTGGCCCTGTTGAGCGCCTTCAACGCCCAGATCTACGGCACGTCCCGGCTGGTCCACGACCTGGCCCGAGAAGGCGACGCCCCGCGGATCTTCAAGGTGACCAACCGAGAGAACGTCCCCATCAACGCGGTCATCCTGTCGATGATCTTCGCCTTCATCTCCGTCGGCCTGCAGTGGTGGAACCCGACCGGCCTGTTGACGTTCCTGCTCAACGCGGTGGGTGGTTGCCTGATCGTCATCTGGATCATGACCACCGCCAGCTTCCTGAAGCTGCGCCCGGCCATCGAGGCCGCGGGCGAGACCCCCTCCGTGCGCATGTGGGGTTACCCGTGGCTGAGTTGGGTGACGATGGCCCTGCTCGTGGGGTTGGTGGCGCTGATGCTTTTCGACGAGGCCGCGCGCTCTCAAATCGTCTCAGTCGTCGTTGTCACCGGTGTTCTGGCTATACTGTCGCTGACCACGAAAAACAACAAGAAACGGAAGATCACGACGTGACCTCCAGCGCCTATGCCCGGGGCCTGGCCACCCTGACCTATGACGGCACCGTCCTAGATGTGTGGTACCCCGCCCCGAAGTTGGATGAGCCGGTGACCGCAGCCGGCACCGAGCGGCTGGAGACCACGCCGCAGCAGTTCGCCGCCCTGGCCGGCCCGGACGAGACCCGCGGCGTGGCCCGCGTGCCCGTCGCCACCCGCATCAGCGACCTCGGCCAGGCGCCGGTGGACGCCTACGACGTCTACCTGCGGCTGCACCTGCTGTCCCACCGGCTGGTCAAGCCCGGCGAGGTCAATCTCGAGGGCGCCCGTGAGCACCTGGCCAACGTGGTGTGGACCAATTACGGTCCGTGCGCGATGAAGGACTTCCAGATGATCCGTGGCCAGCTGGCCGGCGGGGCGCCGGTGACGGTGTTTTCCGTCGACAAGTTCCCGCGCCTGCTGGACTACGTGGTGCCCGACGAGGTCACCGTCGTCGACTCCGGTCGCGTGCGCCTGGGCGCCTACCTGGCGCCGGGCACGGTCGTCGGCGCGGACGCCTTCATCGACTACGGCGCCGGCTCGTTGAGCGCGGTGACCGTGAACGAGCGCGTCTGCTTCGGCGAGACCGTCGGTTAGCGGCCCAACGCCGCGTACACTTCCCTGCCACGTTCGGTGGCGGGGAAGTTTTCTATGATCTCACCCAGTTCGGCACGAGTGCCGTTGGCTCCGAAGGCCGGGCTGAACGGCTGCAGCCGCACCCCTTCGGGCAGCCCGCCGATGTAGAGCGGATCGAAGCCGACGTCGTCGATCAACCCCATCACGGTCTCGCCGGCGGCGCGTGGCCCGGCGACGGCGATCGCGCGACGATCAGGGTCTCCGGCGGGGCGGCCCAATTCGTCGAGGTCGTGGTAGCCCATGTGGTTGAAAGCTTTGACCACGGTGGACTCCGGCAGCTGGGACTGGATGAATTCGCTGGTGGAGGCGTCCGCCGCACCGAAGGGGCTGTCGCGCCCGTCGGTCTCCCACCAATAGTTCATGGCGTCGACGACGATTTTCCCGCGCAGCTGCTCCACGGGCAGGGTGTCGTGTTTGCGCAGCGGGATGGCCACGATCACCAGGTCCGCCTCCTCGGCGGCGTGCGCGCTGGTCGCGGTCGTGGCCCCGGGGGCGAGCACGCTGGCGATCAAGTCGATGTCGGCGGGGTCGCCGGAGGCCGCCAGGTAGGTCTCATACCCGGCCTCCACCGTCAGGCGGGCCAGAATCGTGCCCACTTTGCCTGCGCCGAGAATTCCGATCTTCACACAAACCTCCAGTTGTTGCCGTGTCACCATGGACAACGTCCGGAGGCCGCAGACTATTCCTGCGTGGCCGGCATACGCTCCTGCACCACCACCACTTTGGGCTTGCGGAAGGTCCAGAGCTTGTTGATGACGAAGTTCACCGGCATCGCCACGATCACGGAAATCGCCGCCGCCCAGTAGAACTTCGTCCGCAACCCAGTGGAGTTGTCGAAGATCTCGTCCGGCAACGCCACCGGCGACGTCGGGTTCATCATCAACGTGGCAGCCAGCTGGCTGACCAGAAACGCGAAGAAACCGGTGGCCAAAAACGGAAAGAATCCCCGCCACCAGCTGCGTTTGGTGACCCCGCGGAAAGTCCAGGAGCGGTTGAGCTGATAGTTCCAGGTGTTCGCCACCAAAAACGCGATCGTCATGATCACGTGGTACCAGCGGATGTTCCAGGGCGTGCCCGGCAGTCCGGCCACCACGTCCTCCGGCGTGAGCCCCGCGCCACTGAGCAGCATCCTGGTGACCACGTAGACGACGAGGAGGTTGACCAGGGTGCCCGACCCACCGACGAGGCCGAACATGAAAAACTGCCGCAGCGTCGAGAGCATGTCCACGGTGCTGAACTTCTTTTTCACCGCAGTGGAGCCCGATTCTCCCATGCCGCGTCCTCCCCTTGCCTGGCGTACCTGTAATCAATCAAGGTTAGCCGGTAGCCCCCGCAAAGACGTAAAGACCCGCTCGCGCCCGTCGACCGGGTCCGCGAACTCCACGCCCGCGGCCAGCAAGTGCAGCGGGGAAGAATAGTCACGCAGCTTGAGGCCGAGATCGCGCGGGTACACGTCGTCGCCGACGATCGACGCCCCGAGGTGAGCCAGCAACACCCGCAACTGGTGGGTGTGTCCGGTCAGCGGCTCCAGCTCCACGACGGTGCCCGCCCCGCGCAGGCGGGTGACGGTCATCGTCCCCTCGTCGTCGACGGCCACCGACCGCCCGCCCGGCTGTTTGCGCATGGGCACCGACAGCTCCCGCCACGTCGGCTGCCCCACAGCCGTCACCGTGCGCGCGAGGTAGCGTTTGCGCACTTTTCGATCCTGAAAGAGACGCTGGTAGGCGCCGCGGGTCGCCGGGCGCCGGGAACAGACCACCACCCCGGCGGTGAGCCGGTCCAGGCGGTGCAGCGGGGTGACGTCCTCGCCGAAGTCGCGGCGCAGGCGCGTCTGCACGGTTTCCCGGACGATCCGGCCGTTGCTGGTCGTCGGCAGAAAATGCGGCTTGTCCACGACGATGAGCTCTTCGTCGACGTGGAGCACATGGTAGTCGAAGGGGATCGGCGGTTCTTCGGGAATCACCGGAAACGTCCACGCCGGGACGGGACGCTCCAGGACTGTGCCCGGGGCGATCAGTTCGCCCGGCCGGTAGGGCGAGTCGCCGGCCCGGGCGGCGAAGAACTCGCCGACGGGAGTGGTGCCGCGTAGCACCGTGCGCACGGCGGTGAGGCCGCCGCGGGCGGGCGGGCGGCCGTCGGCACGCTCAGCCGACACGGAGTCGCTCGACGGCGGCGTCGATGCGCTCGTCCGTGGCGGTCAGCGAGACACGCACGTGCTCGCCGGAGTTCGGCCCGTAGAAATCACCCGGAGCCGTCAGGATGCCGCGCTCAGCCAGCCACGCGACCGTGTCGCGGCCCGGCTCCCCGCGGGTGGCCCACAGGTAGAGCCCCGCCTCGGAATCGTCGACCCGGAAACCGGCCTTGAGCAGAGCTGAGAGCAGCTTCGCGCGACGCGTGGCGTAGCGCAGCTTCTGCAGCTGCTCTTGACCGTCATCGTTTAAGGCGGCGATCATGGCGTGCTGGATCGGACCCGGCACCATGAGCCCCAGGTGCTTGCGCACCCCGGTCAGTTCGGCGATCAGCGCGGGGTCGCCGGCGAGGAAACCGGCGCGATAGCTAGCCAGGTTGGAGGACTTCGACAGCGAGTGCACCGCGATCAATCCGGTCAGGTCGCCGTCGTTGACGCGCGGGTCGAGGATGGACAGCGGCACGTTCTCGTCGTCCCAGCCCAGGCCGATGTAGCATTCGTCCGCGACGAGGATGACCCCGCGGCTGCGCGCCCAACCCACGACTTTGCGCAGGTGGTCGACGCCCAGCACCTTGCCGGTCGGGTTGGACGGCGAGTTGATGAACATCAGGTCCGGGGTGGCCGGGCCGATCTTCAACAACGAGTCGGAGCGCAGCGTGCGGCAGTCCGCGAGGGTCGCCGCGACCTCGTAGGTCGGGTAGGCGATCTCGGGGATGACGACGGTGCCGCCGCGCACCCCCAGCAGCGTGGGCAGCGTCGCGATGGCTTCTTTCGTGCCGGTCACCGCCAGCACCGCCTCCGTGTCCACACCCGTGACCCCGTAGCGGCGGCTGAGCCAGTCGGCGATCGCCTCCCGCAGCTGCGGCGACCCGGTGGTCGGCGGGTAGCCGGGGTCGCCGGCCGCCTCCGCCAGGGCCAGCTGGATGCCGGGTGCCACGGCGTCGACGGGGGTGCCGACCGAGAGGTCGACGATACCGTCCGGGTGGGCGGCGGCGGTGTTCTTCGCCTCGGTCAGCGTGTCCCAGGGAAAGTCAGGCAGCCGCTCCCCCAGCGGCGTTCGCGCAGCCAAGGCCTAGAGCTCGACGTCTTGGTTCTGCGGGGGCAGCGCGGCGATCTTCGGGTGGTCGAAGTCCAGCGGGCCGGACGCGGCGGCGCCGCCCGGGGAGCCGAGGTCGTCGAAGAAGGCCACGTTGACGTCGTAGTACTCCTCCCACTCGTCGGGGGTGTCGTCCTCGTAGAAAATCGCCTCAACCGGGCAGGCGGGTTCGCAGGCGCCGCAGTCCACGCACTCGTCAGGATGGATGTAGAGCATGCGCTTGCCCTCGTAAATGCAGTCGACGGGGCATTCCTCGACGCACGAGCGGTCGAGGACGTCAACGCAGGGTTGGGCAATGATATAAGTCATGAGATCTCCGTGTCTCCTGTCTTGGTGCTTGGTGCGGGATGGCAGACAGTATGTCATTTTCTCCGGATAAGGGGCCAAAGTCCACCGGATACACCCGCGACGAGCAGCAGAATCGATCGAATGTTATTTCCTACCAGTTGATCGCCACTGACTGCGGGCCCGATGACGAGCACCGCGTACGTGGCGATCCACGCGTACAGGGGGACGGCGGCGACGGCTCCCCTGTCCGTCCACAGCCTAGCGGTGCGCGTGAGCACGACGTTAAACAGGAACGCAATAATAATCGTGTACGGTGCGGCCACCCGCGTGCCGTCCGGCAGGGTGATCCAGGTGCCGAGGTACATCACTTCCAGGAAAGCGGACAGCGCCGCCGCCAGCGACAGCCACACCAACCCGCCGATCATCTCCCCGCGGGAGAAGTCCGTGCGGATGACCCTGTCCTCGGAAACCATCAGCGTTCGATTCCGGCCAGGAGGTCGGTGGGCCCGGCCAGCGGGACGCCGGCGCCGAACTGGTAGTGCTCGCGGCGCATGATCGGCTGGGCGATCAGGTTCGACAGCGCGTACACGGTATGCGGCGCCTGGGCGCGGGCGGCGCGTGGGTTGGTCGCGGAGACCCCGCCGTCGGCGATCCACAACTGGGTGGCGTGCGCCCGCATGGCTTCGCGCTTGCGGTGGTAGAGCTCGTCGTCGAGCTCCAGCCAGGCGTCGACCTTCTCGACGGCCGCCAACTCGCCGTCGCCGGAACGGCGCCACCCGGCGGGGATCTCCTCGATCGCCGCCAACGCCTCGTCCAGCTCGGCGCGGGAATGCACCGCCCACAGGATGCGGGGCACCGGGACGCGCTGCGCGGCGGCGTGGGTGATCTCGTGGGCGCGGATGTGGTCCGGGTGCCCGTAACCGCCGTCCGGGCCGTAGGTGAGCACCAGGTGCGGGCGCAGGCGCTCGAAGAGCCCGGCGAGTTCGTCGACGGCCGCCTCGCCGGAGTTGACGAAGGCGCGCGGGTTTTCCGCCGAGGGGGACCCGACCATGCCGGAGTCGCGGAAGCGTCCCGCCCCGCCCAGGTGGATCCCGCGCACGCCGAGTATCTCGAGGGCGCGCCCCAGCTCCCCGATGCGGAAGCCGCCGAGTTGGTCGGCCTCGTCGTTGACCAGGCGCCGGTAGGTCTCCCCGATCACCTCGCCCTCTTCGCCGAGGGTGCAGGTGATCACGGTGACGTCCGCGCCGCGGGAGGCGAAATACGCCAGCGCCCCGCCGGTGGTGATGGCTTCATCGTCCGGGTGGGCGTGGACGGCGACGATCCGGTATCCGCTCAGTTCGTTCATGGTTCTTGTCTCTTCCAGGTGGACGCCGCGCCGAGGCCCGTCGTCCAGGCGTTGAGGTCTGGGTCTGGGCCCACGATACCTTGCCCCAGCACCACGACCCGGCGCTCGTCCAGCAGCGGCACGACCAGCGTCTCCGCCTGGTTGACTCCCCGGAGGATCGCCTCCGTCTGCTCCGCGTCCAGCTCGCCGGCCAACGACGCGCTGAGCGCCTCCTGGGTCTCCGGGGCGCAGAAACCCGAGAAATTGCGCAGCCGTGGATCCGCGGGGTCCGCCGGGCACAGCAACGGCGACACCGCGGTGGGGCGGGTGTCGTCGTCGCGGGACCAGGCGACGACGGCGTCGACGTCGCCCGCCGGCAGGCGTCGACCGGCCACGTCAATCAGGTCCGTGGACACCAGCTCGGCGTCGACCTCGGCGCGGGCGAGCACGTTGACCAGGGTGCGGGCCGCCGCGGAAGCCTGCTCGCCGGCGGGGTCGGCGGCGATCCGCAGCGGTTGCCCGCCGGTGGCCTCCTGCAGCAGCGTCAGCGGCTGCCCGTTCGGCGGGATGTGTTCCGGCACCGCGAGATTCGCGCTGCGGCCGGCGGCCTGACGCGCGATGAAGGGCACGTCGATGAGCCCGGCGAATTCCGCCCGGGCCTCGGGCGCCGACAGGATGTCGGAGGTGACGGAAAAAGTCAGCTGCAGCTGGCCGGGGCCGTCGACCAGCCGCACCTGCGTGTCCGGCAGGAGCTCGTAGGCCGCCACCGACGTCTCCTCCGGCACGACGTCCAGGTAGGAGATCTGGCCGGTGCGCAACAGGTCGACGCCTTGGTTGACGGAGTCGACCTCCTTCAGGGACAGCACGTCCGTGTCCGCCGCGCCGTGGCCCCAGAACCGGTCGTTGCGGTGCAGGGTGATCATGCCCCGGGCCCGGTCCACGTTGGCGACCATGTAGCGCCCGCCCGAGGCGGGGATGGTGGCGAAGTAGGCGGTGGCGAAGTCGGAGGCGTCGGCCTCGGCGAGGTGGCTGGGCAGCAGGTGGTGAAACAGCGGGCGGAAGTCGTCGACGCGCTGGTGGAAGTCGACGTCGACGGTTTTGCCGCCGTCGGAGGTCCGGATGTCGGAGATCGCCAGGTACCCGGCGGGGTCGACGACGCCGGGGGTGGTGGTCAGAGCCCGCCACAGGTAGATGAAATCGGCGCCGGTGATCGGGGTGCCGTCGGACCACTGCGCCGCCGGAGAGATGACGTACCGGACGGTCTGGGCCGCCGGGCCGTCGATCTCTTCCGCCGACACCAGCAGGTTCGTGTCCATCTGCCCGCGCCAGAACGCGCTGGGCAGCACGAGGTCCGCGATCGATTCGACGGTGGCCATGCTGTCGCCCACCAAGTGCGGGTTCAGCCCGTTGCGCAGCGGCTCCACCCCCGCGCCGATGGACGTCCGAGTCGCGCTCGGCGGACGGCTGGTGGTGGTCGTGGTGGTGGCGGTCGGCTCAGGTTCCGGCTCCACGACCGGCGCCGGGCCTGGGCGGGCGGAGCAACCGACGAGGAGGCCGGCGGCCAGCATCGCCGCCGCCACGCGCAGACCGGGACGAAACGTCATTCTTTACTACCTACCAGCTCTTGTCCCCGGGCGCGCAATGCCGGTGCACAGAGCGCCGCAGCGACACCGACGACGACGAGCACGCCCAGCGCCACGCGCAGGCCGCTCCACTCGGCGATCAGGCCGATGACGGGGCTGGCCGCCAGGAACCCCACCCGCATCAGCCAGCTGACGGCGGTGACCCCGTCGCTGGGGCGCAGGCCCGGCAGCGTGCCTGCGGCGGCGTAGGCGCTGGGCACCAGCGTGGCGCAGCCGAAGCCAGCCAGAGCCAGGCCGGCGTACAGCGGGGCGGACTCGTGGGCGAAGATCACGAACACTCCCCCGGCGGCGATGAACAACCCGCCCGCGCGGGCCACGACGGCCCGGCCGAAACGGTTGATCAGCATGTCGCCGGTGAAGCGTCCGATCATCTGGGCGCTGAGCACCACGGTCAGGGCGACGCCCGCCTGCGGCAGCGGCACCCCGGCGAAAGACACGGCCGCCAGTCCGGCCCAGTTGTTGGCGACGTCCTCGACAACCGTGCCCGAGCCGGCCACCAGGGCGACGGGCAGCGACAACCACAGAATGCGAGTCAGCGGGACGCGGCGTGCGGCGGCGTTCCCGGGGTCGCCGACGGCCAGGGCCGGGCGCGGAAGTGGGCCGACCAGCCAGGCGGCGAGGACGACGGCGGCGGCGATGACTGCCGCGGCGACCGTCAGGTGGGTCGTGACGCCGACGCCGCTGGTCGCGGCCCAGGTGGCGGCGGCGCTGCCGACGACCGCCCCCAGGGACCAGCAGGCGTGCAGGGAGGACAAGATCGAACGGCCGAGGGCGTCCTGCACCCGCACGCCGATGACGTTCTGGGAGACGTCGACGACGGCGTCGAACACCCCGAACACCAGCAGGATGAAGGCGAACGCCCACGCCCCGGGGGCGACGCCGACGGCGGCGGCCGCCACGGCGAGCACGAGGGTGCCGGCCAGCACCGTGGCGCGGGGACCGAAGCGCCGCTCGGCCCAGGCGGGCAACGCCGTGGACAGCAGTGAGCCCGCCGCGAAGCAGGCCACCAGCAGGCCGAAGAGGGCGTCGGAAAGCTGCCACTGGTCCTTCAGCGTGGGGTACCAGGGCAGCAGGGACGCAAAGGCGGCGCCGTTGGTGGCGAACATCAGCCCGACCCCGGCGGGCGCCGTCGTGCGCACGAAAAGAAGCGTTACTTGTTGAGGTTCTTCTCGCGGGAGCGGGCGCGGCCGCGCTCGGTGGCGGAGAGGATGAGCTTGCGCACGCGCATGACGTCCGGAGCCACCTCGACGCACTCGTCGGCGCCACAGAACTCGACGGCCTCCTCCAGGGAGAGGGTCTTCGCCTTGTTCAGGGTGACGGTGGTGTCGGCGCTGGCCGCACGCATGTTCGTCAGCTTCTTTTCCCTGGTGATGTTGACGTCCATGTCCTCGTCGCGGTTGTTCGCGCCGACGACCATGCCCTCGTAGGCCTCCGAGCCCGGCTCGACGAAGAAGGTGCCGCGATCGGCCAGGGACTGCAGGGCGAAGGCCGTGATCTTGCCGGATCGGTCGGCGACCAGGGAACCGGTCGGGCGGCCCTTGATCTCGCCGGCCCACGGGCGCGGCTCGATCGGGAAGGAGTTGGCGATGCCCGCGCCGTGGGTCTCCGTCATGAAGGTGGTGCGGAAGCCGATCAGCCCGCGGGAGGGGACGTCGAACTCCATGCGGATCCAGTCGCCCGCGCCGGCGCTCATCGCGGTCATCTGGCCCTTGCGGGCGGCCATCAGCTGGGTGACGTTGCCCTGGTACTCGCTCGGGGCGTCGATGATCATGTGGTCGTAGGGCTCGTGGAGCTTGCCGTCGATCTCCTCGGTGACCACCTGCGGCTTACCGACGGTCAGCTCGAAGCCCTCGCGGCGCATGGTCTCGATGAGCACGGTCAGGGCCATCTCGCCGCGGCCCTGGACCTCCCAGGCGTCGGGACGCTCGGTCGGCAGGACCTGCAGCGAGACGTTGCCGATGAGCTCCTGGTCGAGGCGGTCCTTGATCATGCGGGCGGTCATCTTGTCGCCGCCGCCGCGGCCGGCCATCGGGGAGTTGTTGACGCCGATGGTCATGGAGATGGCCGGCTTGTCCACGGTGATCGGGGGCAGCGCGTCCGGGTGCTCCGGGTCGGCGAGGGTGTCGCCGATCATGATGTTCTCGATGCCGGAGATCGCGGCGATGTCGCCGGCGATGACCGGGCCGTCGGTGGAGACGCGGTTGACGCCGACGGTGGTCAGCAGCTCGGCGACGCGGACGTTCTTGATTTCCTGGTTGCCCTCCTCGTCATGGTGGATCCAGGCGACGGTCTGGCCCTTCTTGAGGGTGCCTTTGTGGATGCGGACCAGGCCGATGCGGCCCAGGAAGGAGGAGGAGTCCAGGTTCGTGACGTGCGCCTGCAGCGGGGCGTCGACGTCGGCGGACGGCTGCGGCAGGACGTTGTAGATGACGTCGAAGAGAGCCTGGAGGTTGTCGGCCGCCGGCGGGTTGCCGTTGCCCGGGTTCTCGGTCGAGGCCTTGCCCTCGCGGCCGGAGGTGAACAGCACCGGCAGATCGAGCAGGGTTTCGGCGGCCTCGGCGGCCTCCGGGTCATCGATGGCGGAGGCCAGCTCGAGGAGCAGGTCCTGGGCCTCTTCGACGACCTCGTCGATGCGGGCGTCCGGGCGGTCGGTCTTGTTGACGCAGATGATCACCGGCATCTTGGCGGCGAGCGCCTTGGACAGCACGAAGCGGGTCTGCGGCAGCGGGCCCTCGGAGGCGTCGACGAGCAGGACGACGCCGTCGACCATGGACAGGCCGCGCTCGACCTCGCCGCCGAAGTCGGCGTGACCCGGGGTGTCAATGACGTTGATGACGAGGTCAGAGCCGTCCTTGCCCTTGCCCTGGCGGCGGATGGAGGTGTTCTTGGCGAGAATGGTGATGCCCTTCTCGCGTTCCAGGTCGCCGGAGTCCATGACGCGGTCAGTCACGCCGCCGTGGTCGCCGAAGGCGCCGGACTGCTCCAGCATGGCGTTGACGAGGGTGGTCTTGCCGTGATCGACGTGTGCGACGATGGCGACGTTACGGAACTCGGGATAAGACGTCACGAAGGGGTTCTCCTTGGAGGATTGAAAGCGAATGCCCCGTAACGATACTCGCCAACCTCGCCCAATGCACTACCGGCGCATCCGGGTGTAACGAAATGGTCACGGGGGTCGACGTTATCCGCAGACGGTTGCTCGCCACCACAAAGCAGTTAGAGTTGCGTAAGTAAACTACTGAAACCCTAGTTGCGCATGTGACAATAATATCGAGAGGTTTTCGTGTCCCGCCCCCACACCCTCCCCGCGCGTCGCGCCATCGCGGCCATCGCCGCCACCCTGCTCGCCGCCGTCGTCGCCGTCGCCGCACCGGCACAGGCCTCCGCCTCCTCCCTCCCGAACCTTCCTCCCCCGCCGGAATTGCCCGACCTCTCCCAGAACGTCTGGCTGGATGAACTCGGCCGCCCGACGCAGCACACGCAAGACCAGGTCCGCCTCCTCGCCGACCAGCCCTGGGTGCCCGACGAGGCCAGCGACCTGATGCTGACCGCGCTGCACTTCTTCGCCGGCACCGGCGAGCCGGGCGGGCCGCCGCTGCCGGAGGAGGCCCCGACCTTCACCCAGTTCTACTGGCCCACGGTCTCCGGAAACTGCATCGGCGACGGGCTGAACTCCGTCGGCTCCGCCCTCGCCGTACCCGGGCCCGCGGACATTCCGGCCCCGGGTGCGGCGCCGGGCCAAACCGCGTTCCTGTTCACCGCGCTGGGCACCGCCCCCGCCGCGGGCGAGCAACACATGACCGTGCGCTGGTTCAACATCGACACCCTCACCTACGGCGAAACCCCGCTGACGGACCACGGCATCAACCCCGACGGCCCCGCCACCGTCTCCGGGGTCGGGGACACCGGTAACGGACGCATCCTGGCGCTGGTCGAAGGCACGGTCACCACCGAAGACAATGCCTGCTCTTTCCTCCCCACCGCCGCATTCATCGAAGCGAGATAGCACGTGGATCTGCACCCGATCAAGCACGAAAGTTTTGACGTCCGGTCGCGCATCAACACCGACCCCAAGGGATTCCTCCGCCAGGTGGACGCCTACCGACCCACCGATTTCGGCCTGTACATGGCCCGCGGCGCCGACCACCCGCGATTCGGTTACCTGGAATCCTGGCTGCTGCCCGACCTGAATCTGCGCGCGAACATCTTCCACTTCCGCGCCGGCGTCGATGAGCGCCAGGACTTCTACTTCGACGTCGCCCACGTCGAACGCGGCGCACCCGACGGCGGGATCTGGACCACCCGCGACCTCTACGTCGACCTGGTGTCCGTCACCGGCGAATCGGTGGACGTCCTCGACATCGACGAATTGTCCGCCGCCTGCGCCGCCGGCCTGATCAGCGCGCAAGACACGGAGTTGGCCATCGACGCCACCCTCACCGCCGTCGAGGGCATCACCCGCCACCACGACGACGCCATGGCGTGGTTGGGCTCCCTCGGCTACGACGTAACATGGGCCGAACACGTCGAACTCGCCCCGGAGATGTAAATGGATCGGATCTACCACAACCCCCAGTGCTCCACCTCCCGTGAAGCGTTGAAGACGCTCAAGGCCGCCGGCCGCGACCCCGAGGTAATCAAGTACCTCGACGCCCCGCCGAGCAGGGAGGAACTCGCCCGGCTGATCGCGGACGCTGGCCTGAGCGTGCACCAAGCCGTGCGCACCCGCGAGCCCGCCTACCAGGACGCTGGCCTGAGCAAGGACAGCAGCGACGATGAACTGCTGGACGCGATGATGAAGACGCCGCGGCTGATCCAGCGACCCATCGTGGTCACCGACAAAGGCGTCCGCATTCCCCGCCCCCTGTCACTGCTGGACGAGATTATCTAGCCCCCTTGCCGGCGCCGGTTTTTCTGCACGTGCAGAATCATCGTCGTCGAAACTCAGGGCGCCCGACTCATCCCAGTCGCCGCGCCACTCCGCCGCGGGGGCGTCGAATAACCCCGGCTCCTGCCCCACCTTCATCGGAAGGCTACGGTTCTGGGACAGGTAGACGCTGCCGTCGCGGAAAGAAAACCGCAACGCCGCGCCTTCGACCTCGATCTTCGCCATGCCGGAGGTCACCAACGCATGGCACGCGGAGCACAACGGGATGAGGTTGTCCGTGTCCGTGCATCCCCCGGCGGAATACTCCACGATGTGGTGGAACTCCAGGAAACGGGCGTGGTTGCACGCCGGCATCGCGCACTGAAACATCCACCGCGCCAGCAACGCCGTCTCTTGCCCCGGGGTCACCAGCCGGCGGGCCCGCCCCATCTTCATGGTCACCCCCTTGGCGTCGAGCAGATGCCCCCGGAACCGGCCGTTGAGAACCAGGTCCTTGAGCAGGTCGGAAGGCGCCCCCGGGTTGGCTGGCAGAAAGGCGTGGCCGTCCTCGGTGACCATCACGTGCACCTGCGCGCCCGGAGCCTGCCGCGCGCTCGTCTCGGCCGTGCGGGCGAGGTTCATCATGCCCAGCAACCCGGACAGCAACGCGGAGCGCAGTGGCGGTCCGAACCGGGTGACGGGGTGGCCTTTCCCGTCGGTGGCGGGCAGCGCCGGAGCTTCCGCCTCGGCGGCGTCGATGAGTTCGCCGACCGCTTCATCGTCGGCGCGCTCCTGCGGGTCGACGTCTGCCAGATCCCGCAGGTTCGCCAGTTCCCCGCACTTCAGGGCGGCGGCGAACTTCGCCCCGAGTTCGGGGCTCAGGTCCCCGGAGAAGCGGTACCGGCCGGTGTTTTTGTCGATCCACATCTTGAAGCTGTCCTCGCGCGGACCGTCATCGTCGTCGACGCTGCGACGGCCGGCGAGCGCTAAGGCCAGTTCGTTCAGGCTCAGCGCGACCGCCAGCGCCAACAGCTCGGCCTCGTTCTCGGGCGTCAGGTGCGAGGCCAGAAGACGGATCTTCGAGTAGGACAGCTCCGCCGCGAGGAAAGCGGCGGCGATCAGCGGAAATTTTCCCAGTGTCCGGGAGACGCCGAGGTATTCGTAGGCGGTTTTATCCGCGACGTCCAGGGCGCGGCCCAGCCAACACACCGTGGAAGGCGCTCCGGCCGCGCGAGCCAGGTCGCGGGCGTCGAACTCCGCGAGCGAGATCAAAAAACGGGCTTTGTGGCGGGTCAGGTCGTCGTGGGCGCAGGTCAGAGAGGTCAGTAGGTCGGTGTCGGTCAGGTCGTGGCCGTCAGCGAGCGTGGTGGCCAAGGCGAATTCCCCCGAAGTAGAACATCGTTGCGACTACGCCCCCATCATGCACCATCGCACAGACATCCGCTACGAAAAATCGAAACTCAGTTCGATAAACATTCGTCGACCGCCACGTGCCCCGGGCCCGCGAAATGCACCGCCTCCTGCGCCGCCCACATCTCCCACCAGGGTGCGTAACCGGGGTCACGCCGCAACGCCCGCTCTTTCCGCACCTGTTCCGGCGCCGTGATCCGCACCGTACGCACCCTCCCCGACCTAGACGCCGCGGCGATCGAGTCTTCGGTCACCGCGCCCGCCCCCTCGACGATCAGCGAGTCCGCCGGATCCAACGGGACCCACTCCGCCCGCCGATCGTGCACCCAATCCCAGCGCCAGAACCCCGGCCGCCGCGGATGCAGCACATCCTCGGCCACCATGCGTGAACCCTCCGCGAGTCCGCCCCACCCCGGGTAGAAGTCGTCGAGGTGCACCAGCGTCATCCCGGTCTTCTGCGCCAGGCGGCGCGCATACGTCGTTTTGCCGGAGCCGGAAGGTCCGTCCACGAGCACGACACTACGTTCAGACATACCCGTCACCCCAGCCCCAGAAACCGGAAAGTGCCCGCCCACACGGCCACACCCAGCGATCCAACCCCCACGATCAAGGCCACAGACATGACCAGCCAGTCCCGGGCATGCAACACAGACCGCCGGGCCCACGTGCGCCGTCCCTCCCGACCGAAACCGCGCGCCTCCATCGCCGTCGCCAGCTTCGCCCCACGGCGCAAGGAGGAGACCAACACACCAAACGCCAGGCCCACCCAGTACCGCGGCCCCGTCCGGTCGGACATCCCGCGGGCCCGGCGCGCCCGGCGCATGGATTCCACGTCCTCGCGCAGCAGCCCCACCAGTCGGAGGGCGGCGACGGAACCGATGACGAATCGCGGTGGCAGGCGCAGCACTTGGGACAGTCCGTCGCCGAGGTCGGTGGGGTCGACGTCGGCGCTGAGCACGATGACCGGCAGGGCGACGGCGAGCACGCGCAGGAAGATGGCGGCGGCGAGCCACACGGAGTTGTCGGTGACGGTGATCAGCCACCAGGAGAAGTAGACTTCGCCGCCGGGTTGGCCGTAGAGCAGCATGGAAACGGCCGCGACGGCGGCGGCGACAATCAACCACCAAGAGCGTCGCAGCAGCCGCCACCAGGACATCCCGCACAGCGGCGCCATGACGAGCGTGAAGGCGAGCACCACCGTCGCGGAGACGGGGTCGATGCTCAGCAGCAGCGGGGTGGCGATGAGGATGACCGCGAGGATGCGGGTCACGGGGTTGACGCCGGCGAGCAGGTTCATAGCCTCACCTCCTGGTCGCCGAGGGCGGCGGTGAACACGTCGTCGTGGGTGATGGAGGCGACGGCGACGCCGGCGTCGGTGAGTTCTCGCAGCAGTGTCACGAGTTCGATGAACGTGGTCTCGTCCTGTCCGAAGGTCGGTTCGTCGAGGATGAGCACGCCGGGGGTGTCGACGAGGGCGGTGGCGACGGACAAGCGGCGTTTTTCTCCGCCGGAGAGGGTGAACGGGTTGGCGTCGAGCAGGTGTGTCAGCCGTAGGCGTTCGAGCAGGTCGTCGGCGCGTGGGGAGTCCCCCACTTCCCCGCGCACGGTGCGGGCGATGAATTGGTGCTCGGGGTCTTGGAAGACGTAGCCGATGCGGCGGGCCAGGTCCGAGGATTTCCAGCGTATCGACGGCCCCGTGAGCCCTCTGCGCACCGACTCGGCGTAGTGGACTTTCCCGTCGAGCGGGGCGAGCAGCCCGGCCAGCGTCAGGGCGAGGGTGGACTTTCCGGCGCCGTTGGGCCCGGTGATCACGGTGGACGCTCCGGCAGGCAGGGCCAGGGTGCGCGGCGGGCCCCATTCGGTCACCAGTTCCTCGGCCCACACCAGCGGTTCTCCGGTGGCGGGGCGGGCCGGCGGCACCTCGGGCACGGGCGGCAGCGCCGCGATCTCGGACAGCCCGTCGCCCAGGTGCAGAATGCGGTCCACGACGGGCAACCAGTGGGTGGCCCGGTGTTCCGCGACAATCAACGTCGCGCCGGTGCGCTTGACGACGCGCGCCACCGCCGCGACCACCTGCTCCCGGCCGGCGGGGTCCAGGTTGGCGGTGGGTTCGTCGAGTAAGAGGATGCGTGCGCCCATGGCGATGACCCCGGCGAGTGCGAGGCGTTGCTTCTGCCCGCCGGACAGGTGCCGGGTGGGGTGGTCCAGCGGGAGGTCGAGGCCGACCAGTTCGAGGGCTTCCTCGACCCGGGGCCAGATGTCGGCGCGCGGGACGCCGAGGTTTTCACAGCCGAAGGCCACGTCGTCGCCGACGCGGGTGGAGATGACTTGTGCGTCCGGGTCCTGCAGGACCATGCCGACGGCGCCGTCGACGTGCAGATCGCCGCGGCTTTCGCCTTCTTCGTCGTCGCTGAGCAGGCCGGCGATGGCGGCCAGCAGGGTGGATTTTCCGGCGCCGGAATCGCCGGTCAGCAGAATCCGCTCCCCCGGCGCGACGTCGAGGTCGACTGCGCTCAGGGCCGGGTGCGGGCGAGTCGCGTGCCGGTAGGAGTAGCCGCGGGCGGCGATACGGCCGGTCATGTGGTCCGCTCCCGGTGTTCCCGGCCGGCGGCGAAGCGGTCGAGCACGCCCGTGGCGGCCAGCGCTCGGACGATGATCCAGCCGAGCACGCCGGCCAGCACCGCGCCGGAGACGAGCAGGGAGGACAGGTAGATGAGGTTGAATTCGAGGGTGCGCGCCAGGTTGCCGGCGGTGAACAGCTCGAGGACGAAGGCGCCGAGGGCGGAGACGGCGCCGGCGAGGGCGGCGGGGGCGACGCCGAAACGTCGATAAGCGAAGGCCGCGAAGACCAGCTCGGCGCCCAGTCCTTGGGCGACGCCCGAATACAGTGTGCCGATGCCCCACACGTTGCCCAGCAACGCGGAGACGATGGCGGCGAGCAATTCGACGAATAACGCCGCGCCCGGTTTACGGATCACCAGCCCGCCGATGACGCCGCCGAGCAGCCAGGGGCCGGCGAACAGTCCGCCGAGCCCCGGCGCCAGGGAGTCGAGGGCCAGGAAAGCGAAGTAGCCGGTGTAGTTCCAGAGGAAAAAGATCACCCCGCAGGCCACGCCCAGGACGGCGGCGATCACGATGTCGACGACACGCCATCTCACGACGCGTGCGGGGGTGGGAGTGTCGGCCATGGTTGTCTTGTCCTTCCTAGCGCCGGTGCTAACCGGATCAGGTTCGACGGTTCGCCGTGTGACGGCGTCTCAGCCCGGACTTACACCGGGTACCCGTGGGATCGAGGACATATTCTAGCCCACAGAAAAATCGACTCCCGAACTGGTGCTTTGGCCCGAGAAATATAAATGGCCGGTGTGTTGAGCTGCGTTTTCCGCCTCCCTCCTTGCGGTGCGCGTCACTTTTCAGTTCGCTCGGTGTCAATAGCGAGACGAAGTCATAAGGAGCACACCATGCGAGTCGCCGTCATCGGAGCCACGGGCAACACCGGAACCGCGGTGTTGCGCGCCCTCAAAGACACCCCGGAGGTCACCGAGATCATCGGCGTCGCCCGCCGCCTGCCCGACCCCGAGACCGAGCCCTACACAGACTGCCGGTGGGAATCCGTGGACATCGGGGCCAGCACCGACACCCCCGAACGCGGGGAAGAAGTCATCGGCGAACTCACCGAACTTTTCGACGGCTGCGACGCCGTCATCCATCTCGCGTGGCTCATCCAGCCCAACGACCGCCGCGAGCTGCTGCGCCGCGTCAACGTCACCGGCACCGAGCGGGTCGCCGAAGCCGTGGCACGCGCCGACGTCCCCCACCTCGTGGTCGCCTCCTCCCTCGGCGCCTACGAGCCCGACCCGGCTCGCCAAGAACACTCCGACACCCCTCCGCCGGCGCGCGACGAGACCTGGTCGGTCACCGGCATCCCCGGCTCCCACTACAGCGAGGACAAAGCCGACCAGGAACGCGCGCTGGACGCCTTTACTGAACGCCACCCGGAGGTCACGGTCACCCGCCTGCGCCCCGCCCTGATCTTCCAGGGGCTCGCCGCCTCCGAAATCCAGCGTTACTTCCTCGGCGAATGGCTTCCCCTGCAGGCCCTCAATGCAGGGGACCTGCCCGGTCTGCCGGTGCCGTCGAATCTGTTTGTGCAGGCCGTCCACGCCGACGACGTCGGCCGGGCGTATGCCGCCGCCGTCGTTCACCGCCTCCCCGGCGCCTTCAACATCGCCGCCGACGACATCCTCGGCCCCCAGGAACTGGCGGACATCGTCGACCACGGCAGGGTGATCCCGGCGCCCGCCGCCGTCGTCCGTGCTGCCCTGGCCGCCGCGTACAAGACCGGCGCCGTCCCCGCCGACCCGGGCTGGATCGACATGGCCATGAACGTGCCCATGCTCGACTCCACCCGCGCCCGGGAGGAACTCGGCTGGCGGCCCACTCACTCGGCGGCCGACGCGCTGGCGGAGCTGCTCGACGGCCTCGCCCACGGCAGCGGGCACAACTCCCCGCCGCTGCAACCCCGCGACCTCAACGACGCCGACGTCCCCGAAGTGTCCGAACCGGCCGCCCGCGGCGCCTCTGCGGGAGAATCGACCGACCCGGGCATCTCCGAGGACCTGTCGGCAGACATTCTCGGCCTGTACGTCTCCGACCACCTCACCGGCGCCACGGCGGGGGCCAACCGCATCGAACGCATGGCCAATGACTTCGTCGACACCCCCGTCTACCCGCTGCTGGCGCAGGTCGCCCTCGAGATCAAGGCCGAGCGCACTTTCCTGCGCAATCTGGTCCACGACCTCGACATCAAACAGCGCCGCTACCGTCAGGTCACCGCCTGGGCCGGCGAGCGCGTCGGCCGCCTGAAATTCAACGGCCGCGTGATGGAACGCTCCCCCATGACCATGCTGCTGGAAACAGAACTCATGCGCGGGGCCATCACCGCCAAGCGGGGCGGCTGGCTGACGCTGCGGGCCAACGCCGAGAACCTCGGCCTCGACCCGGACGTGTTCACCGACCTGGTCACCGCCGCGGACAAACAACTCGAATCATTAGAGCGCGTACATGAGTACGCTCGGGTCAGGGCCTTTGACGAGGATCGCCGGATCTACCGCGAAGAGTCCTGACCCATACCCTCACTACACACCAAGGAGACAAAACAATGACTGAAGCCAACCGCTCCAACCCGAACCCGGCCGAACCGGACCACCGCGACGAAAACGACGCTCAGGACGCACCGAAGAGCCCGGATCAGAACGTCGACGACGTCGCCGCGGCCAAGAAGGCCGAGGCCGACAACGCCAACCCGTCCCCCAAGAAGGAGGACGCCGGCACCCTCGACAACGACGATCTCGCCGACGAGCAGGGCGAAGAATCCTTCCCCGCCTCTGACGCGCCGGGCAACTACTAAGCGAGAGATCATGTCCACTCCCACCGCAGACGACCTCGCCGACCGCATCGGCCAACTGGCCCAGGCGGCCGACATCGAGGTCGCGGTGGCCGAATCCCTCACCGGCGGCGCCATTTCCAGCCGCCTGGCCGCCGCCCCCGACTCCTCCACCTGGTACGCCGGGGGCGTCGTGGCCTACGAAACTCACGTCAAATACGAGGTGCTCGGCGTTCCCGACGGACACCCCGTCGTGACCGAAGAAGCCGCCGCCGCCATGGCGGCCGGCGTCGCCGACCTCATGCGCGCCGACGCCGCCGTCGCGGTCACCGGCGCGGGCGGACCGGAGCCACAGGAAGGACAACCACCGGGCACCACCTGGATCGCCGTCTGCCTCCGCGGTGAGGTCACCACCGAACTGCACCACTTCTCCGGCGAACCCGCCGACATCGTGGAAAAAACCGAGTTGCACGCACTGCGCTCACTGCACGACCGACTACCGCAGAAGGAAGAGCACACGTGAAAGCACTGACCTGGCAAGGCAAACGAAAAGTCAGCGTAGAAACCGTCCCCGACCCGAAGATCGAAGCCGCCAACGACGCGATCATCGAAGTCACCTCCACCGCCATCTGCGGCTCCGACCTCCACCTCTACGAGGTCCTCGGCCCCTTCATGGAACCCGGTGACGTCATCGGCCACGAACCCATGGGGCGCGTCGTCGAAGCGGGCCCGTCCTCGAACCTGTCTGAAGGCGACCGCGTGGTCATCCCCTTCACCATCGCCTGCGGCAGCTGCTGGATGTGCGACCGCGGCCTGTACTCCCAGTGCGAGACCACCCAGGTGAAGGAATACGGTTCCGGCGCCAAACTCTTCGGCTACTCCAAACTCTACGGCTCCGTCCCCGGCGCCCAAGCCGAATACCTGCGCGTGCCCCACGCCGACTTCGGCCCCATCAAGGTCGGTGAGGACCTGCCCGACCACCGCTACCTCTTCCTCAGCGACGTGCTCCCCACTGCCTGGCAGGCCGTGCAGTACGCCGACGTCGGGGAAGGCGACGCCCTCGCGGTCTTCGGCCTGGGTCCCATCGGCCAGATGTGCGCACGCATCGGCCGTCACCTCGGCGCCCGCGTCTTCGGAATCGACCCGGTCCCCGAGCGCCGTGCCATGGCCCAACGCCACGGCGTCGAGGTCTTCGACTACACCGACGAGACCAACGACGCGATCCGCGACGCCACCGACGGCCGCGGCCCCGACGGCGTGGTCGACGCCGTCGGCATGGAGGCCCACGGCTCCCCGCTGGGCAAGGCCGCCCACCAGGCCGTCGGCCTGCTGCCCGACGCGCTCTCCGAACCGCTGATGGAAAAAGCCGGCGTGGACCGCCTCGCTGCGTTGCACTCCTCGCTCGACCTGGTCCGCCGCGGCGGCGCCGTCTCGCTCAGCGGCGTCTACGGCGGCGAGGCCGACCCCATGCCGATGCTCACCCTCTTCGACAAGCAGATCCAACTGCGTGCCGGCCAATGCAACGTCAAGGCATGGATCGACGATCTCCTGCCGCTGGTGGAAGACTCTTCTGACCCGTTGGGCGTCGACGACCTGGTCACCCACCGCGTGCCGCTCGATGAGGCGCCGGGCGCCTACGAGATGTTCCAGAAAAAGGAGGACGACTGCATCAAGGTGGTCCTGGATCCGAAGGCGGAGAGCTGATGAATACCCCGTTCTGGCCCCAACCCGTCACCAATCACCCGGTGGATTTCCCCGCCGACGCCCACGTCGACGTGGCCGTGGTCGGGGCGGGCTTCACCGGCCTGATCACAGCCTTGCTTCTGGCCGAAGAAGGACGCAGCGTCGCCGTCCTCGAGGCCCGGGGCGTCGGCGCCGGAGCCAGCGGATCCACCACCGCCAAGACGACGTTGCTGCAGGGCATCCGCTTATCGACGCTCGCCCGCACCCACTCCATCGACGTCGCCGCCGACTACCTCGCCGCCCACCGCTTCGGGCAGGGCTGGTTGCGGCACTTCTGTGAGGACAATGCGGTGGACGCCCACACCGTCAGCGCCTTCACCTACGCCCCCACGGAAGATTCCGTCGCCGACATCCGCCGCGAGTACGAGGTGGCGCAGGAACTCGGCCTACCCGTCGCCCTGCACGACAACCTGCTCACGCCTTTCCCCGTCCACACGGCCGTGGAACTGCCCGAGCAATTCCAACTCAACCCCGCCGACCTGCTCACCGCGCTGGCCCGTCGCGTCACCGACGCCGGGGCCACCGTCACCGAAGGCGCACGCGTCACGGACCTGACCGCCGACGATGAGGCCGGCCGGGTCACGGTGACCACCACTGCCGGGGACATGACCGCGGGCCACGTGGTGCTGGCCACCGCCACCCCGATCCTGGACAAAGGAACGTCCACGATGTCGCTGGTGCCCGAGCGGTCTTACCTCTGCGCCTACGACCCCGCCCCCGGTTCCGTGCTGCCCGACGGGATGTTTTTGTCCGTCGGCTCCCCCGGCATCTCCCTGCGCACCTACCTCGATGGAGAGGAGCCCCGGCTGTTGGTCGGCGGCGCCGGGCACCGGACGGGCCAGTCCCGCGACACGAACGAACAGATCGCGGAAATCGACGCCTGGACAGACGAGCACTTCCCCGGCGCGCGGCGCACCCACAGCTGGTCCGCGCAGGACTACCACCCCGTCGGGATGGTGCCGCTGGCCGAAACGATGTCCTGGGGTGACGGCCGCGTCCACTTCGCGGGCGCGTACAGCAAATGGGGCATGACCGGGGCCCCGGCCGCCGCGCGCCGGGTGACCGACCTCATCCTGGGCCGTCCGGAACAGATCAGCTTCGGTTCCCCGTCGGTCGTGGGCTCCGCCGCGACTACGGCCACACAACAGACCGGAGCGGTGACCGCCCAGGTAAGCAACATCGTCGACACGGTCCGCGACCGGAACCGTCAGGTCAGCCGGGTGTGCCCGCACATGGGCGGAACGCTGGCGTGGAACGAGGCCGAGCAGTCCTGGGACTGCCCGCTGCACGGTTCCCGCTTCACCGCCGACGGCGCGCTGTTGGAGGGCCCGGCGACACAGGATCTGAAACGTCTTTAACTCTTCGTCAGGAGCACATCATGAGCCCATCCCCGCAGAACACGACCTCCGACCTGATCGTCCGCCGGCTCCGCGACTGGGGAGTAGAGCGGGTCTACGGCTACGCCGGCGACGGCAACAACCCGTTGCTCGGTGCCTTACGTCGGGCCGGGGGCTCGCCGGAGTTCATCGGCTCCCGCCATGAAGAGGGCGCCGCGTTCATGGCGGTCGGCGAGGCCAAGTACGGCGAACGCGTCGGGGTGGTCACCTCCACGCAGGGACCTGGCGCGGTGCATCTGCTCAACGGCCTGTACGACGCGAAGTTGGACAGCGCACCCGTGGTGGCGCTGGTGGCCCAGCAGCTGCGCTCCGTGCTGGGGTCGGGGTATCAGCAGGAAATTGACCTGCAGCATCTTTTCGCCGATGTGGCCAGCGGTTTCGTGCAGACGGTCTCCGCCCCGGAGCAGCTGCCCATGGTGTTGGACCGGGCGTTTCGTTCCGCGTTGGCCCACGGCGGCCCGACGGTGGTGATTCTGCCGCACGACGTGCAGCAGGAACCCGCCCCGGAGTTGGGGCAGGAGCACGGTGAAGTGGTCACCGCCCCGCGGTGGACCACCGGGGTGACGGTGCCCGCGGAGGCAGACGTGCGGGCCGCGGCGAAGGTGATCTCGGAGGGCGAGAAGGTGGCGATCCTGGCGGGCCAGGGGGTGCGCCACGCCCAGGCCGAGGTCATGGAGTTGGCGGAGCGGCTCGGCGCGGCGGTCACCACCAGCCTGTTGGGCAAACCCTATGTGGATGAGTCGCATCCGCTGGCGGCGGGAACGATGGGGCATCTGGGCACTCCTGCCTCGGCGCATGCGCTGCAGAACTGCGACACGGTGGTGCTCATCGGCACCGATGACCCCTGGACGGAGTTTTATCCGGCGCCCGGTCAGGCACGGGCAGTGCAGATCGACGTGGATCCATCCGTTCTGGGTAACCGTTATCCGGTGGAAGTCGGACTGGTCGGCGACGCCGCGGAGTCGATCGAAGCGCTGCTGCCGCACCTCATGGAACGCGCCGACACCGACTGGCGCGCCGAGGTCGAGGCCGCGGTGGCCGCCTCCCGGGAGATCGCGCGTCGACGAGCTGACGTCGAGGCCGCGCCGCTGAATCCGGAGCTGGTGGTGCGCAGCTTCGGCGAGCGCGTCGCCGACGACGCCCAGGCAGCGATCGACGTGGGCAGTTGCGTGTACCACTACGTGCGCCAGACTTCCTGGCCGACGTCCGTGCCGGCGCACCTGTCGAGCACGCTGGCGTCCATGGGCTGCGGGGTGCCGTACGCGCTCGCCGCGAAAGAGACGGACCCGGGGCGTCCGGTCGTGGCGCTCGCCGGCGACGGGGCGATGCAGATGCTCGGGATCAACGAATTGATCACGGTGGCGCACCGGTGGCGTGACTGGCAGGACCCGCGGTTCGTGCTGCTGGTGCTACAGAACCGCGACCTGGCGGAAGTCAGCTGGGAGCAGCGGGAAACGGAGGGCGAGCCGCGTTTCGCGGCCTCGCAGGAGGTGCCCGGCTTCGATTTCGCGGCTTATGCGCGACAGCTCGGGCTCGTCGGGCTGCGGGTGAGCGACGCCGCTGAGGTGGACGCGGTGCTGGCGGAGGCGTTTGCGGCGGACCGGCCGGTGGTCATCGACGCGCACACCGATGCGGACGTGCCGCTGCTGCCTCCCCTGCCGCACGGCGAGGAGCTCGCGGAGTCCATGAAAACCGGCCTCGCCGAAGAAGGCGAGGCCGGGCGGCGCGGGTACGAGCTGCTGGAGCAGTACCTGCGTATCGAGCGGGAACTGCGCAGTTAGCCTTCCGGAGTCGCGAGCTGGGTGGTGCCGTCGACGCCGCCGGGTCGTTTCCAGGCGACCGTGAGCTCGTCGCGGAGGCCGAATTTCACCAGGTGGCGGCCGATGACGTTTTCCAGGTGCTCGATGTGTTCGGTCGGGGCCTCCAGCTGCAGCAGCAGGACGCCTTCGCCGGCGATCATCTCGACTTCGCCGGGGGTCTCGCTGCCGAAGCTGAGATGCCCGCGGCCGGCCTCCGGATCCCAGCGCGTCTCAAGCTTCTTGGAGAAGTGCGACGCGAGTTGCTTTCCGTAGCGTCCCGGGCGATCGCAGGTAACACGGGCGGTCGACGAGGTAGTCATACCGCGACACCTTACCTGAGCAAACCATAAAGAAGATCATGCAAACGGACGTCTTCCCCGTGGTATGTGCCCAACCGCATAATTGCCCCGACCTGAGCGTCCAGCTCACTGTCGCGCCCGGCGGCCAGATCGCGCTGCATGGAGGACGTCGCTCCGGCGGGCATACGGTCGGCGAACGCCATGGTGCGGTCCACGGCGTCCTCGGCGAGCGGGACCCCGGTGGCGCGGGCGACGGCGGCGACCTCCTCCATGAGTCCGCGCAACGATCCCCGCAGACGGGTGCGCAGGTGCCCCAGGGGCGCTCCCGCGGCGGAGCCGAGCGCGCCGAAGCAGGTGACGAACATGGCCTTTTCCCAGACGTCGACGAAGACGTCGTCGCGCAGGTGCGCCTGGATCCCGGCGCCCGTCAACGCCTCGGCGAAGGTGCGGGCCGTGGGGTCCTCGTCGCCGTCCCAGGCGCCGAAGGAATACGAGATCGGCCCGCCGTGGAATTCGACGCGCCCGGGCCCGGTGTGATGGAAGAAGCCGCGCACGACGCCCGGCCACACCCGCCGCCGCCCGACGATCTCCGCCACCAGGTGCGGGGCCTCCACGGAGTTTTGGGTCACGGCGACCACCGCCCCGGCGGGTAAGTCCGCGAGCATCTCGCGCAGGTGCGTGTGCCCGGTGGCTTTGACCGCCAGCAGCACCACGTCGACGTCGTCGATTTCTGCGAGTTCCACGACCGCGCGCACGGGCAAGGGTGAAGCGTCGTTGAGCGTCAACCCGGTGTCCCGCAACACCCGCAACGTGTCGCCGCGGGCCACGAAAGTCACGTCGTGGCCGGCCTGCGCCAATGAGCCGCCGAACCAGCCGCCGACGGCCCCGACGCCGAGCACCGCAATCTTCATGGCCGTCATCCTACTGCGGTTCTGGGTGTAGGATGTCGGTTCCTCAATGATTCCCGTATGAAAGGCGCCCGTTCATGTCCGGTGGTCTTCTCGCTCTTCTCGACGACGTGGCGTTGATCGCCCGCAAGGCTGCGGCCACCGTCGACGACGTCGCCTCCTTGGCAGGCAAAACCTCCCTGAAATCGGCGGGCGTGGTCATCGACGACGCCGCCGTCACCCCGGGCTACCTGGAGGGCGCCAGCCCCGCCCGGGAACTGCCCATGATCTGGCGGATCACGAAGGGGTCGTTGATCAACAAGCTGATCATCATCCTGCCCATCGCCATGGCCCTGTCCATCTGGGCGCCCGGGCTATTGACCCCGCTGCTGATGCTCGGCGGCACCTACCTCGCCTTTGAAGGGGCCCATAAAATCGTCGGCGCCCTCACCGGCCACGGAGAGCACGACGTCTCGGTGAAGGAGACGGGCCCGGAGGCGGAGGACAAACTCGTGCGCAGCGCGATCACCACCGACCTCATCCTGTCCGCGGAAATCATGGTCATCTCGCTCAACAGCGTGCTGGACTATGGTTTCTGGCTGCGGTTGGCCACGCTGATCGTCGTGGCCGTGCTGATCACCGCGGTGGTCTACGGCGCCGTCGCGCTCCTAGTCAAGCTCGACGACATCGGGCTCGGCATGGTCAAGCGCGGACAGGCCCCCAACCTGGGCCGCGGCCTGGTCAAGGCCATGCCGGTGATCCTCAACGTCATCGCGGTGGTGGGCACCTTCGCCATGCTCTGGGTCGGCGGCCACATCCTCGTCCTCGGGATGGACGAGCTGTTCTGGTCCTGGCCGTACGAAACCATCCACGGCTGGGAGACCACCGTCGGCGGCGGGGTCCTGGGCTGGCTGGTCAACACCGCCGGTTCCCTGGTCGTCGGCTTGATCTGGGGTCTGGTCGTCTACGCCTTCATCGAGGTCTTCCGCGCCAGTCAGCGCCTGGGTCGGGACTCCGCGGAAAAGTCCGACCTGAAGATCGCCGAACGCGACGCCGACGACAATCGCCGCCTCGTCGAGCACGCCGCGCGCGAGGACGATTAGCCCAGCAGGAGCAGCGACAGGGCCATGATCGCCATGCCCGCGATCAACCCATAGACGGCGTGGTGGTGCTTGCCCGTGGCCTCCGCGGTCGGCAGCAACTCGTCGAGGCTGACGAACACCATGATGCCTGCGACCGCCGCGAAGGACAGCCCCATCGCCGCCGGCCCGATGAACGGCGCCAGGATCACGAACCCGATGATCGCGCCCGCCGGCTCCGCTAGGCCGGAGGCCGTCGCCCACCAGAACCCCTTGGCCCGCGAGCCGGTGGCCTCCCGGATCGGCACGGCCACGGCCACGCCCTCCGGGATGTTGTGGATGGCGATGGCCGCGACAATCGGCACCGCGACCATGGGGTCTTCGAGCGCGGCGATGAAGGTGGCGAAGCCCTCCGGGAAATTGTGCAGGGCCAACGCCACCGCGGTGAGCACCCCGGCCTTCATCATCTTGCGTTTGCGGGCGTCGCCCGCCACCCCCGTCACGGTCGACGGTTCATGCGGGTTGATCTCCTCCGGCACGAACCGGTCGATGACGGCGATGAGTGCGACGCCGCCGAAGAAGGCGGCCACTGCGGCCCACGGCCCGGCGCGCTGCCCCCAGGCCTCCGAGAGGTCCTCCACTCCCTTGGGCAGGATCTCCACGAAAGAGACGTACAGCATGACGCCGGCGGATAAACCGAGGGCGCTGGCCATGAACCTGTCCCCCGGCGCGCGTTTGACCACGCCGATCAGCCCGCCGAGGCCGGTGGCCAGGCCGGCGACCAGCGTCATGGCGAAAGCCACGGCCATCGTCGAGAGATCGTACATAGGCGGCCAGTTTAGTGGGTCGCGTCGTCGTCTTTGCAGTCGACGGTGGTTTTGCGCAATTCGATGAGCACGATGCGGTTGCCGGCGACTTCTTTGATCTCGACTTGGTAATGGATTCCGCTGTCACCGTCGTCGGCGGGGTCAGCGGTCAACTCCGCGGGGATCGGGATGACGTCGCCTGTTTTGCCCAGGCGGCCCAGTTCGGTGAGCAGCCAGCCGGCGACGGTCTCGTAGGGCCCGTCGGGCAGGGCGATGCCGGTGGCGTCGGCGAAGTCCTCGATGTTCATCGTCGCTTCCAGGGAGCGGGACTCGTGCAGCGCCAAGGCGGCGCTGCGTTCGTCGCGGTCGTATTCGTCCCAGATTTCGCCGACCAGTTCCTCCACGAGGTCCTCGAGGGTGACCATGCCGTCGGTGCCGCCGTATTCGTCGACGACGATGGCGATGTGGTTGCCGGAGGCGCGCATCTGCGACAACGCCCGCGGCAGCCGGTTGGTGCCGGGGAATTGGGCGATCGGGCGCATGAGGGAACGCAGTGGGGCGTCGTAGTCGTTGTCGGCGGCGCGGCCCAAGACGTCGCGGACGTGCACGAAGCCGACGATCGCGTCGACGGTGCCCTCGTAGACGGGATACCGCGAGTACGGCTGTTTGTGCAGGTCGGAGAGAATCTCGGCGATGGTGGCGTCCGCTTCGTAGGCGATCATGTCGGAGCGGTGGCGCATGACCTCGCCGACGAGGCGTTGCCCGGCCTCGAAGACGTCGTCGAGGATCTCCCGTTCGGTTTGTCCGAAGCCTTCGTGGGCGGCGACAATGTCGCGGACTTCTTCGGTGCTCATTTCCTCGGTGCGGGCGGTGGGGTCGAAGCCCAGCAGCCGCAGGATCACGTTCGAGGAACTGTTGATCAGCCAGATGACCGGGCGCATGAGGGCGGCGAAGACGTTCAGCGTCGGGCCGACGGCCAGGCTGAAGCCCTCGGCCTTCTGCATCGCGATGCGTTTGGGCACCAGCTCGCCGAGCACCAGCGACAGGTAGGACACCAGCAGCGTCATGACGACCAGAGCCACCCCGCCGGCCATGGCTTCGCTCAGACCGAGGCGCGTCAACCACGGGGCGATCTGCGGGGCGATGGTCGAGGCGCCGAACGCGGAGGAGAAGAACCCGGCGAAGGTGACTCCGATCTGCACCGCGGACAAAAACCGCCCCGAGTCGCGGGCCAGTCCGGCGACGGTGCGGGCGGACGTGCCGCCGCGTTCCATCTTGCGGATCTGCGATTCGCGCAAGCTGACCAGCGCCATCTCCGTGGCGGCGAAGACCCCGCCGACGAGCACGAACAGCAGCACCAGCAGCAGGCTGACCCCGATGCTCATCGTTCGGGGCCGATCGCCAGGCCGGAAAAGTCAGGGTCGGGAACGCTCATACCCGTGTCAACGCCGAGTGACTGTCCCGTGTTCCCTGCTCGGGCACTAACGTCGGAGAACATGACCACCCACCACCATTTCGAAATCAAGGTCCCCGGCGGAAAGCTCGTCGTCGCCGACGTCGAGGTCGATGACGACACTATCACCGCGTCGCAGATCTCGGGGGATTTCTTCCTGGAACCCGACGACGCCTACGAAGCCCTCGGCCCGGCCTTGGTCGGCGCCGCCGTCACCGAGGACGCCGCGGCGTTGACCGCCCGGCTGGATCAGGCGTTGAGCGCTTTCGACGGGCTGCAGCTGCACGGGTTCAGCACCCGCGACGTGGCCGTCGCCGTCCGCCGCGCCGTCACCGGGGCCACGGACTTCACCGACCACGAGTGGTCCGTGATCCACTCCCCGACCCTGCCGACGCCGCTCAACGTGGCCCTCGACGAGGTCCTCACCCGCGAGGTCGCCGCCGGGCGGCGCGGGCCGACGCTGCGGTTTTGGGAGTGGGGGGACAAGGCGGCCGTCATCGGTTCCTACCAGTCCTACGTCAACGAAGTGCATCCCGACGGCGTCGACGAGCACGGCATCACCGTGGTGCGCCGCATCTCCGGGGGCGGGGCCATGTTCATGGAGGGCGGCAACTGCATCACCTACTCGCTGTACGCGCCCGAGTCGCTGGTGCGCGGCCTGTCGTACGAGGACAGTTACCAGTACCTGGACCAGTGGGTGCTCGCCGCGCTGGGCGGGCAGGGCGTCAATGCGTGGTACGTGCCCATCAACGACATCACCTCCGACGGCGGCAAGATCGGCGGCGCCGCGCAGAAGCGGCTGGGCGCGGCGGTGTTGCACCACGTGACCATGAGCTACGACATCGACGCCGACAAAATGAGCGAGGTCCTGCGCACCGGTAAGGTGAAGTTGGCGTCGAAAGGCCTGCGCAGCGCGAAAAAGCGCGTCGACCCGCTGCGGCGGCAGACCGGGGCGTCGCGCACCGAGCTCATCGAGGCGATGATCGAGACGTTTGTCTCCCGCTACCCGGCGGCGCGCGGTGAGCTGACCGACGACGAGCTGGAGCGAGCCCGTACGCTCGTCGACGAGAAGTTCGCCACCGAGCAGTGGACGCACCGGGTCCCCTGACCCCTGTAGACGACAAGGAGTGTGACGTGCCGCCACCCACCTACCCCCTGGCGCCCACCGCGCTGGGCGAGGCCCGCGCCTACGAGGTCGAGGAGCTGGCGCTGGGGCCCGCCTGGAATCACGCGGCGAGCACCGACCTGCTGCAGGTCTCGCTCGCCCCGAACCCGGTGACCGGCGGGTGGTTCGTGCGTACCCGCCACGGCGCCTTGGGGCAGCTGAACGCCGAGGCACGGGAGGAGTACCCGCAGCTGCAGCGGGTGCACCGCTCCGGGATGGAACCGGCGACGATCGCCCAGCTCTCCCACCTCGGCGACGGGCTGCTGGCCATGGACGTGCTGCTGCCCGCCCCGCCTTTTGCCGTGCCCCGCAACGCCCTGCCCGCGGCCGCCTTGCTGCTGCCCCAGGGTGAAGGCCTCCTGCTGGACACCTCCACCGCGGACGGGGTCAGCGCAGAGGAAATCGCGGCGGTCTCCCCCGCCCAGCTGCTGGTGACGTTGAGCAGCGTCGCCGACGAAGTCGTGGCCGTCTACGACAACCGGCCGCTGGGCGTGTTGCCGGCGGCGCGGACGCCGTTGGGTTTCGCGGGCCAGGTCGCCGCCTTCCAGCAGGCCGGCACCCCGCTGGCCGCCCGGGCCTTCTGCGGCGACAACCTCATCGCCGTGGACGTCGCGGCGGATCTGATCGACGCCGCGCAACCGCTGCCGGCGCTGTCGGAGCCCCCGCCGCAGCCCTATCAACCCATCGACTTGAGCGCCGACTGGGAAGCGCTCATCGACGCCACCGAGGTCAGCCTCGATCCTCCGCGGGGTCCTCGTCCGGTGGCAGGGCCGTGATCACGCCCGCCTGCAGCGCCGCCTCCCCGTAGGCGCGCGCCAGGTCCGGGACCTGGTAGTGCGCGTTGAGCCCGCTGGGGTTCGGCGCGAGAAAGACCCCCACGTCCTCCCACGGCGAGTCCTGCCACCCGACGCTCGCCTTCTTGCGCCCCGTCCCCTGGCGCCAGGCGGTGATGCCCACGATGGCCACCACCGCCGGGCGGCGCTTGTCCACGAGCTCACGCAACCGGGCCAGGCCCTCCTCGATCTGCTGCTGGGTCAACTCGTCGGCGCGCGCCGTGGCCGCCGACACGATGTTGGTGATGCCCACCCCGCGCTCGTGCAGGTGCGCCTCATCCTCCGGGCGGAACCCCTCCGAGGCGTCGATGAGCCACTCGGTGATCCCGGCGCGGTGCAGCGCCGGCCAGAACCGGTTGCCTTTGCGGGCGAAGTGCGAGCCCGTCGCCGCCGACATCAGCGACGGGTTGATCCCCACGAACAGCAGCTTCAGCGGCTCCGGCAGCAGGTCGGGCACGGTCGCGCCGTAGTAGTCGGTGAGATCCATCTACAGCACCTCGCGGTTCGCCCCGTCGCGGCGCCGGGTCATGCCGCGTGCGTCCATGTGCTCGAGCAGAGGGATGGCCACGCGTCGGGTGGTGCCGAGCTTCTTACGCGCCTGCGAGGTGGTGAAGGGCTGCTCCAAGGAGGCGAGCAGGGCTTTGGCTTTCACCGCGGCGTCGGGAAGTAAGACGATGCCGTCGCCTAAGCGCAGCAACCGGCCGGCACGTTCGGCGGCGGCGAGTTGCTTGGCGCCCAGCCCTAGCGCGGCGAGGTCGTCTGCCTCGGGCGCCTCGAAGGGGGTCTCGCGCAGGCGTCGCTCCAGCGTGGCGACGCCCTCTTCCGCGGCGCCTAAGTCGACGGCGGCGCCGGGACGGCGCAGCACGCCGTCGGTCTGCTCGAGCTTGGCGGCGACGATCACCAGCGCCAACAAGTCGTCGCCGGGCAGGTTCAATTCGGTCAGCGCCGCACCGCGCGTCAGCCCCGGGGCGAGCGGGTGCTCGGCGGCGTGCTTGTCGACGGCCGCGGTCAGCGCGTCGCGCCAGGCGATCAGCCGCGGGGCGTGGATCCACCAGTCCCGGTAGGCGACGATCCCCTTCGGTGGCTCGGCGGGCGCGTCGACGCCGGCGCGCACCAGCTCCGCGCGTTTCATCGCGCCGCGGCGGGTGACTTCGTGGACGACGTCGCCGGCCGCGTCCATGCCGGCCAGGGTCGCCTCCCGGCGCGTCGCGTCGCCGCGGCGGCCGAGTTGCGGCGGCTCCAGGTCCAGGACGGACACGCCCGCGAACACGGAGCGCGAGCCTGGTTTGCGCAGCACCAGCCGGTCGCCGATGATCAGCGGCAGCGGCCGGCCCAGCGTCAGGCGCAGGTGGTCTTCGCCGAAGGGGCGGGCGGTGGCGGTCACGGCGGCGGTGCCGACGTGGACCACGACCTCCTTGGGGGCGTCTGTCAGCGGGGAGCCGGTGGTGCGTCGGACGTCGACGAGATCGACCAGCGGCCAGGCGCCGGGGGTCAGCAGGACGTCGCCGCGGGCGATGTCGTCGGCGGATTCCCCGCGCAGGTTCACGGCCACGCGGGTGGCCGGCCCGAGGCTTTGGTGCGCGGTCTCCTCGGATTGCAGGGAACGCACGGCGGTCTCGCGCACCCCGTCGGCGGTGGCCAGGGAGAGCACGTCGCCTTCGGCGAGCGTGCCCGCGGACAGGGTGCCCGTGACGACGGTGCCGGCGCCCTTGATGGAAAACGCGCGGTCCAGCCACATGCGCACCCGGGCCTCCGGATCGGGCTGCGGGGCGTTCGCGAGCATCTCGTCGAGGGTGGCCTTGAGCTCCTCGACGCCTTCGCCCGTGCGGGCAGAGACGGTCACCAGCGGGGCGTCGGACAGCGTGGTGTTCGCCAATTCGCGGCGCACCTGCGCCTGCGTCTCCGCTCTGCGGGCGTCATCGGCGCGGTCGGCGCGGGTGAGCACGATGACCGCGTCCGTGACGCCAAAAGCGTCGACGGCGTCACGGTGGTCGTCGGACTGCTCCTGCCACCCTTCGTCGGCGGCGACGACGAACAGCACCGCCGGCGCCGGGCCGACGCCGGCGAGCATGTTGCCCAGAAACTTCTCGTGCCCCGGCACGTCCACGAACGCCACGTCACGGCCCGAGGGCAGTCGGGTCCACACGAACCCCAGGTCGATGGTCAGGCCCCGGACCCGTTCTTCCTCCCACCGGTCCGGCTCCAGGCCCGTCAGGGCCTTGACCAGCGTGGACTTTCCGTGGTCGACGTGACCGGCGGTGGCGACGACAAACACTTTAAGACTGCTCCTTCTCGGCGCGCGCGATGGCCGCGGCGACCGTCTTATCCAACTCCGGCGGCACGCATCGCAGATCCACCAGGCACGTGCCCTGATGCACCCGCGGCAACACCACCGGATCCCCGGCGCGCAACCTCGCCGCCAGATGCTCCTCCAGCTCCACGGCGTAACCGGGCAGCGGGAAGCCGGGCGCCCCGCCCCCGCCGACCCGGCCGTCATGGGCGACGACGACCCCGCCGACGGATCCCGCGAGCGCCTCAGCGCGGCGTTTGAGCTCCGCCGGATCGGCGTGCAGGTACTGTTTGACCGGCGCCTCGCGGCCCGTGAGCGTGGCCTCCAGCGCGGCCAGGCGCAGCTTGTCGGTGCGCACCGCCCGGGCCAGCGGGTGCTTCTTCAACTTCTGGATCGCCCACGATCTGCCCAGCACGATGCCCGCCTGCGGACCGCCGAGCAGCTTATCGCCGGAGGCGATGACCACGTCCGCCCCGGCGGCGATCTCCGCGGCGACGTCCGGCTCCTCCGGCAACGCGGGATCATGAGTGAGCAGCCCGGAGCCCAAATCCACGATCAGGGCGAGGTCTTTCTCGTCGGCCAGCGGCCGCAGCCGGGCGGTGCCCACCGCGGCGGTGAACCCCTCGACGCGGAAATTTGAAGGGTGCACCTTCAAGATCGCCTTGGCCCGCTCCCGCTCGGCGGCGCGCTCGTAGTCCGCCGGGTGGGTGCGGTTGGTCGCCCCGATCTCGTGCAAGCGCACGTCCGCGGTCTCGATGAGCTCGGGCAAGCGGAAACCGGCGCCGATCTCGATGAGCTCCCCGCGGGAGATGATCACCTCGCCGCCCTCCGCCAATGCCGTGGTCGCCAGCAGCAGGGCGGCGGCGCCGTTGTTGACCACCAGCGCGTCCTCCGCGCCGGGGCAGGCGGCGAGCAGGGCGCTCTTCGCCCCCAGGCCGCGGTTTGTGGAGCGCAGGCCGGTGCGCAAATCCATTTCGACGTCGGCGTATCCGGCGGCGTCGATGAGCGCGCGCTGGGCGTCCGGGGAGAGCGGGGCGCGGCCGATGTTGGTGTGCACGACCACGCCGGTGGCGTTGATCACCGGCGTCATGGACGTCGCGCGGGCGGCGGTGACGCGGGCCCGGACGCGGTCGACGACGGCCTCGGGGGTGATCTCTAAGGCGCGGGCGGCGGCTTGGGCCTCGGCGACGATGCTGCGGACGGCGCTGTCGGACAGGGGCGCGTCGACGACCTCGGGGAGGGCCAGCAGCTGGTCGGTGCGCGGGATACGCCGGCGCGGATCGGTGACGTTCACGGGCCCTCCTGGTGGAAAAGATTGGCGGAGACGGACAGGAATCGAACCTGCCAAACCGAGATACTCGGCTTCACCGGTTTTGAAGACCGGGGCGCCCACCAGGACACGTACGCCTCCACGGGAAAGATTAACACTTTAAAAAATGAGCGAAAACACTAAGGTGGGACTTATGACACCGGAACTGCTCGAATCCTACAAAATGACCAGCTACGCCAGCGGGGGCGGGTGCGCCTGCAAGATTCCGCCCGGCGAGCTCGAAGACGCCGTGCGCGGATTGACCGGTGTCCAAGACCCCAACGTCATCGTCGGGCTCGACGACGGCGACGACGCCGCGGCCGTGCGTATCGCCGACGGCATCGCGGTGATCTCCACCGCGGACTTCTTCACTCCGGTGGTCAACAACGCCTACGACTGGGGCCGCATCGCCGCCGCCAACGCGCTGTCTGACGTCTACGCCATGGGCGGGACCCCGGTGACCGCCATCAATCTGCTGGGCTGGCCGCGCGACGTGCTGCCCACGGAGCTGATGAGCGAAGTTCTGCGTGGCGGACTCGACGTCGCCACCGAGGCGGGCATCTCGGTCACCGGCGGGCACTCCATCGATTCGCCGGAGCCGACCTACGGCATGGCCGCCACGGGGGTGGCCCACCCCGACCAGCTGATGCGCAACGACCGCGCGGAGGCCGGCCTGCCGATCACCCTGACCAAGCCGATCGGCGTGGGTATCCTCAATAACCGGCACAAGTCCACCGGCGAGAATTTCCCCGAGGCCGTGGAGCTGATGACCACGCTCAACCGCGACGCCGCGCAGGCCGCCAAGGACGCCGGGGTCAAGGCCGCCACCGACGTCACCGGCTTCGGGTTGCTGGGGCATCTGTACAAGATGCTGCGCGCCTCCGGGATTTCCGCGACGATCGACGCGGCCGCGGTGCCGAAGCTCGACGCCGCCGTGCGCTCCATCGACGAAGGCTTCGTCTCCGGCGGCTCGCGCCGCAACCTCGACTGGGTGCGCCCGAACGTGCGCGCCGAGGGCGTCGACGAGGACACCCTGATCCTGCTTGCCGACGCCCAAACCTCCGGCGGACTGCTGGTCATCGGGGAGGTCCCCGGCTACCCCGTCATCGGCGAGACCACCGCGGGTGACGCGGGAATCGTCACCGTGAAGTAAATTCCGCGACCCGTCCCCCGGCCCGGCGCAGGGCATCGGCGTCGGAGGCGACGATGATCTCGGCGAAACGTTCGGCGTAAGCGCCCAGGTCATCTCCCACGCTGCCCACGACCGCGATGACCGGCAACCTGCCATGGACGCGGTGGAGCACGGCGTCGATGATCTTGCCCTGCGCCGTCTGCCCGTCGAGGCGCCCCTCCCCCACCACGACCGCGTCCACGTCGGTGAGCAGCGCGTCGAAGCCGAGGACGTCGAGGACCCGGGCCGCGCCGTCGGCTAATTCTGCGTCAAAGTGCGCCCACATCCCGCCGGAAAAACCGCCGGCCGCCCCTGTGCGGGCCACACCGCGGGGATCACGCGGAAAACTGGCCGCTTGCTCGTCTAAGCGTTCAGTCAACTGTTTCACCTGCTCCGGTCCCGCCCCTTTTTGCGGGCCGAAGACCGTAGCGGCGTCGACGAAGGCTGTGGTCACGTCGCACAGCACCGTCAACCGGGCCCCGCGCACGCCCCCGCGTTCGGTGATCGCCCGCACGGCGTCGGTCCCACCGTCCGTCGTGGCGGAGCCGCCTGCGGCGACGAGCACCTCACGGGCTCCGCGGTCGATGGCCGCTGCGATGAGCACGCCGGTGCCGTACGTCGAGGCACGCACCGGGTCGCCGGGGCCGTGGTGCAGCCCGGAGGCTCGGGCCAGCTCCACGATCGCGGTCTCTCCTGCCAGCGCGAGCTGGGCAGCAATAGGTCTGTGCCATGGATCGACGGTCTCGACGTCGATGAGCTCGGCGCCGAGGGCACCGGCCAACACGTCGAGGGCGCCCTCGCCGCCGTCGGCGAGCGGGAGGTGGACGGGACGCCCGCCCGCGCCGCGCACGCCCTCGGCGATCAGATCGGCGACCTCTGCGGCGGTGAACGTGCCTTTGAAACTGTCCGGGGCGATCAGGATGCGCATGCCCGCCATTATGGCGGGAAGACTACTTCTCGGTCAGCGGCGGAAGGATCTTCGCCTCGATGAGCTGGTCGAACAGCTCGAGCAGGCGCGACTGTGTGTCCAACGCGTCGGCGAAACCGGCCTGGCGGACCTTCACCGTCGAGGTGATGTTGTCGGCCTCGTGATGGAAGAGGAAGTCGCCGACGCCCCAGCCGACGAGCTCGTCAAAGGGGGTGTCGATCAGCCCGTGGCGCTCGACGAGGCGCTCCCAGACGTCGCGGCGGGTGGGCATGGCCTCGGCCAGCGACATCTGTTGCGGTTCGGCGTAGTCCATGCGGAAATGCTTGGCGAAGGCAGGCCACAGCTGCGACCAGCGGAAGACGTCGCCGTTGGTGACGTTGAACGTTTCCCCGGCCGCCGAATCAGCCGAGCCCGCCCACACCGTCGCGCGCGAGAGCAGTTCGGCGTCGGTGGTCTGATACAACACGTCGTAGGCCGCGCGGGTCCCCGGGAAGCGCATGGGCAGGCCGAGTTCCTTGTTGATCGCCGCGTACACGCCGATGACCATGAGCAGGTTCATCGGGTTGCCGGTGGCGTAGCCGGTCACGCCCTCCGGGCGCAGGGCGGTCCAGGCGAAGCCGCGCTGCTCGGCGTTCGCCTTCAGCAGGTCTTCCTGCGTGTAGTAGAAGTGCGGGGCGATCAGACGGGGTCGGTCTCCTTGGCCGGGGTGTTGAAGAACCCGAGGTGGTGGCCGTAGGCCTTGCCGCCCTGGTAGAGAGTGACGTGCTTGAGCGGCGCCCCGGCGTCTCGGAGTGCGTCGAGGGCGTTCTGCAGGAGCGCGTCGTTGACCTCGATGAGTTCGGCGTCGGTGGGCTTTTCAATGTACGCGCCGAAGACCAGGTGGGTCACGCGCGCCAGGACGTCCGTGGGCAGGCCTTCACCGGTGAGCAGGTCGGCGCGGTGATGGGTCCACTCGACGTCGAGGTCGCGGCGGGAGACGCCGTGCACCTCCCAGCCGAGCTCGTGGTATGTGCGGGCGGCGTAGGAGCCGATGAGGCCGCCGTCGCCGGCGACGAGGACGACGCCGTTGGGTTCGGGCATGGGGGTCAGGTTCAGTCCAGCTGAGTTGTTCATGGTTTCACCCTACCGCAATTGGTTTAAACTTCAACCTTCCGGATGTTTAAGACCATCTCCGATCCGAAAAGACGCCGAGCGGCGCTCACTTTCTGCAGCTGCAGAATAAGTGGCGGCCCCACGAATCCACCGGCATCCCGGAAATGACGAAGCGCCCGCCCCGGCTACTGCCGGGAACGGGCGCCTCATTCAGCCAGAGACACTAGCTCAACGTCGTGATGTTCTCCGTGACCACGCCTTCGGCACGGTCCTTTTCCATCCGACGCTTCTGCGGCTCCACCACGTACTTCGGGTCCTTGACCGAGTTGTGGCCGGCGTGCAGGATGCCGAAACGGGTCAGCGCGGAACCCGTGAGCAGCGACAGCCCCGACAGAGCGGACACCACGCGGTTCTTGCGCCCCAGCACGGCGCCGACGGCGCCGGCGATCACGCACACCTCGGAGAGGTTCAACAGCTTGCCGGGGGCGTCCTTCTCGTAGACCTCCCGGATGGTCGGATCCATGTCGTCCTTCATGGCTTTCATGGCGACCAGCTCAGCGGCGGTGCCGCCGACGGCGAAGGCACGGGCCGGGCCCGCGTTCTCCGGAGAGGTCGTCACCAGCGCCAAGCCGCCGGCGGCGAGGCTGCCGGAGGAGACGAAGACGTACGGCAGGTGGTTCTTCGCCCCATTCCACGCCGGGTTCGACGTGTCGGCGAAGAGCACGCCGGTGTACGAGGCCAGCAGCGGCCCCAATGCACCGGTGACGGTGGCTCCGGCCGCCGACGCCCCGCGCAACACCTTGCGCAACACACCGCCTAGAGGCAGCGTGTACTTCTTCTTCTTCTCGATGAGCAGCTCATCGACCTCAGAGGCGGCCTGGATCGCGGACACGCTGGCAAACGACAGCAGCAGCCACGAGCCCATGGACATCGGCGAGTTGACCTTGAACACACGGAACATGTTCAAGGCCCGCTCCGGGCGGCCGAGGTCGCCGACCAGGGCTAGCGAACCCCCGGCGGCGGTGACGAAGGAGGAAAGGCGGGTGGTACGCAGCAATTCCTTGTTGTCCGTCACCTGCGCGCCGAGGGCGATCAGCGACGACCCACCGGCGATGCCGCCAAGGAAGAGGTACACGCCGATCGGCCAACCCCACGGCGGGGCCTTGACGATGGGCCGACCGTAGTAGGAGCTGAACTCAGCGTCCGGCACCATGGCCTGTTCCAGCCCGCCGGTCTTGCCGCCCTTGCGATACTTGCGCTTCTTGGCCTGCTCATCGGCGAACTCTTCGGCCGCCTTACCGGCGGCGGCGCGAGCCTCTTCTTGCTCGGCTTTCTTTTGCTCGTCGACGTAGTCGAGATGCAGCCGCGGCTTACCCTTCGACGGGCCGGTGGCCGGCGGACTCCAACGCCCGGTTATCCGGTTGACGATGTCCGGGATGATCTTCGGAATCCTCATTTACGTCCCCCCACCAGGAATGCCGCGGCGACGGCGCCGGCCATGCCGGCCGCCGCCTTGAACATGGTCTTGTACATGTTCGGCAGATCGCGGGTCGGCACCTCCGGGTACGGCGGCAGTCCGTAAACCTCCGGCTCGTCCAGCAGCAGGAAGATCGAGCCCGTGCCGCCCACGCCGTCCTCGTCGTTGGCGCCGTACAGGCGGGCCTCGGTCATGCCCTGGGCGTGCAGCTCGTCGAGACGCTCGCGGGCGACCTGCAGCATTTCGTTTCGGGTGCCGAACTTGATGGACGTGGTCGGGCAGGCCTGGGCGCACGCCGGGGTGTCGCCGACCTTGAGACGGTCGTAGCACAGGGTGCACTTCTGGGCGACGCCCTTGTTCTTCATCGGCGCTTCTTCGCCCGGGGTAAAGTCCTCGCCCTTGTCGTGGTGCGACTCGCGGATGGAGATCCCGCCCTGGTCACGACGCTCGATGACGCCGAACGGGCAACCCGCGACACACGTGCCGCAGCCGTTGCACACGTCATCCTGCACCACCACGGTGCCGTGCTCGGTGCGGAACAGCGCGCCGGTCGGGCATACGTCCAGACAGCCGGCGTTGGTGCAGTGCTTGCACACGTCCGATGACATCAGCCACCGGAAATCCGGGGTGTCCGGCGGCGTGGTGTCCACCGGCTTGTCCTTCCCCGGTGAGCCGATGGACGGCATGCCCAGCCCCACCAGGTTCTGGGTGGACTTTTTGGCGGCGTCGATGCGCTCTTCGCTCTGCTCGACGAACGCCACGTGGCGCCAAGTGTTCGCACCCAGGTCGCCGGTGTTGTCGTACGACGAGTTGAGCATCTCGTAGTCGCCGTCCTGCGGGACGCGGTTCCACTCCTTGCAGGCGACCTCGCAGGCCTTACAACCGATGCAGATCGACGTGTCCGTGAAGAACGCCTTGCGCTCATCCAGGTCGTAACCGATCGAATTCGATTCCAACATGGTCATTATTTAAACTCCTTGCGGCTTCTCGGGTCGCTCTTGCTCGTTCGCGTTCTCGACGTCCTCCACGGCCGTCGGCTGGAAGTCCTGCTCCTCTTCGCCCGGCTTGGTGATCCGGTCCATGCCGGTCTCCAGGTCAATGCCGGCGCGCTGGCGGTACTCCTCGACGAACGTCGTCAATTCCGGACCGCGCGGGCGGCGGCCCGCGATGATGTCGCACGCGGTGACCTTGGCCTGCTGGATCGAGGCGTTCGGCTCCAGGGTGACGCCGATCAGGTCGTTGGCGGAATCGCCCTTGACCTCGGCGCCGTCGCCGTAGTTGGCGAAGTGGAACGGAATGCCGATCTGGTGGAATTCCTTGCCGTTGACCTTGCGCGCCTTCATGCGCTCGGTGACCAGCACACGAGCTTCCATGGCGGAACGCGGCGACACGATGGTGGCCCAGCCGCCGTTTTCCAGTCCGCGCAATTTCGCCAGCTCCGGAGAGACCTCGACGAACTGCTCGGGCTGAAGCTCAGCCAGGTACGGCACCCAGCGGCTCTTGCCGCCGGCGCCGTGCTGTTCCGTGACGCGGTAAGTGGTGAAGGTGAACGGGTAGACGTCCGAGCCTTCCGTGCCCGCCGGCGGGGTCTGCAGGTTGTCGCTGCGGCTGAAGAGTCCACGGTTCGGGGAAGACTGCACCTCGTACAGCGGGTTCTCCACCCTAGACTCCTGCGCCTCATAGTGCGTCGGCAACGGGCCGTCGACGATCGCGTCCGGCGCGAACAACCAACCCTTGCCGTCGCCCTGCATGATGAACGCGTCATCACCGGACAGCGCAGCCACGCCCTTGAGGCTCGGCTCCGGACGGTAGTGCGGGCTCAAGGTCGCCGGGAAGTCGACGACGTCACCGGTGGACACCCACTTCTGGGAATCCTCGTCCCACCACACGTACTTCTTGCGCTGCGACCACGGGTTGCCCTCGCGGTCCGCAGAGGCGCGGTTGTACAGGACGCGGCGGTTCGCCGGCCAGATCCAACCCCAGTCCGGGGCGGGGTCCGTCGGGAATTTCGCGCGGTTTTTGTTGGCCGCGTGATTCTGTCCGCCGGCCATGACGCCGGAGTAGATCCAGCAGCCGCCCGAGGTGGAGCCGTCGGACTTCATGTCGGCGAACTTGTCCAGCGGCTCACCGGCGCGCGGGCCTTCGAGGTACTGGCCGTTGATCTCGAGCAGCACCTTCTCGGCGTCCGCGATCTCCGGATCGTCGCCCGTGGCGTAGTCCCACGTCATGTTCAGCAGCGCCTGGTCCCGCGGGTCGGTGGAACCGGCCTTGCGCTCGCGCAGACGGCGGCCCAGCTGGTAGAAGAAATCCAGCTCGGATTGGGAGTCTCCCGGCGGCTCTATGGCCTTCTCCCGGTATTGGAGCATGCGCTGGGTCTGCGTGAACGTTCCGTCCTTCTCCACGTGGGAGGCGGCCGGCATGAAGAAGACCTCGGTGCCGATGTCTTCGGCGGTGACTTCACCGGCGTCGTGCTCCGGCGATTCCTTCCAGAAGTTGGCGGACTCGATGATCGTCGTGTCGCGCACGACCAGCCATTTGAGGTTGCGGAAGGCTTTGCGGTGCAGTTTGCCGTTGATCGAGGAGACCGCCGGGTTCTGCCCGAAGATCATGTAGCCGTCGACCTTGCCGTCGGCCATGTCCATCGACGTCTGGTACGTGCCGTGTTTGCCGTTGATGCGCGGCAGCCACTCGTAGCCGTAGTCGTTGTCCTTCGTGGCGTTCTCACCGAAGTACGCCTTCAGCAGGCTGACGTTATACGCCGGCGCCATGGACCAGAAGCCCTTGGCCTCGACGGTGCCCGAAGCCTCGATCCACTTGTCGATGCTGGTGTGGTTGACCGCCGGCATCGGGATGTAGCCCGGCATCAGGTGGTACAGCGTCGGGATGTCCGTGGAGCCCTGGATGGAGGCATGCCCGCGCAGCGCCATGACGCCCGATCCCGGGCGACCGACGTTGCCCAGCAACAGCTGCAGCACCGCGGAGGCACGGATCACCTGGGGGCCCAGCGTGTGCTGGGTCCAGCCGAGCGCGTAGGCGAACACGGTGGTGCGTTCGCGGCCGGAGTTGGCCACGATCGCGTCCGCGAGATACGCGAACTCCTCCTGCGTGATGCCGCAGGCCTGCTCCACCATCTCCGGGGTATAGCGGGAATAGTGGCGCTTGAGGATCTGGAAGACCGACTGCGGGTCCTCCAGCGTCTCGTCGCGCTCGTAGTTCCACACGGAAGCTGACTCCGGAGCGTCCTTCGCGCGCTGGTACTGCCAGGTCGCGTCGTCGTAGGCTCCGGTTTCCTCGTTGTACCCCGAGAACAACCCGTTGAGGTCTTCTGGACCCCGGTAGCCCTCGTCCACCAGCGTCGCGGCGTTAGTGAAGGCCACGACATAGTCGCGGAAGTACAGGTCGTTGGACAGGACGTGGTTGATCAACGCACCGAGCAGGACGACGTCCGAACCGGCACGAATCGGGATGTGACGGTCAGAGACCGCCGAGGTACGCGTGAAACGTGGATCGACGTGGATCACCTTGGCGCCACGTTGCTTGGCTTCCGTCACCCACTGGAATCCCACCGGGTGGTTTTCAGCCATGTTTGACCCTTGAATGACAATGCAATCGGCATTTGCCATATCCTGCAGCGGCTGGGTCGCGCCACCGCGGCCGAACGAAGCTCCCAGACCGGGAACTGTGGCGGAGTGTCAAATACGGGCGACGTTTTCGATCTGTACCGCACCGAGGTTGGTGTACAACTTCTTGATGAGGTAGTTCTCTTCGTTGTCAAGCACCGCGCCACCAAGGCCGGCGAAGCCCATCGTGCGGTTGAGCTTACGTCCTTCCTCGTCGACGTCCTGCCAGCCCTTGTCGCGGGCTTCTAGGACACGGTCGGCGATCATGTCGATCGCCTCATCCAGCTCCAGCTCGGTCCACTCGGTGGCATAAGGCGCACGGTGGAGGACCTTGGTCTGGCGTCCGGCGGAGTTGATCAGCTGCTCGGAGGCGGAACCCTTCGGGCAAAGACGGCCACGGGAGATCGGGGAATCCGGATCGCCCTCGATTTGGACGACCTTGTCGTCCTTGACATAGACATTTTGAGCGCAACCAACCGCACAGTAAGGGCAGACGCTCTTGTAGACCTCAGCCCCCTCCGTTCGCGGAGTGAGCTCCTTGCTCTTTCGGGACTGGGTGCTCTCGTCTCGCCCGAACGGATCCCTCGCCCGGAGCTGTCGGAGAACTGGCCAATCCAGCTTTATTTTACGCGACATACAGCTCATAGTAGTCATGGAGATTAAAACAAGCCAGCCTATAAAAATTACCTTTGAACTGCGATTACACTATCCGACAAGAGGCAAATTAGAACATACCAACGTGGTCTAATTCTCTGCCGGGACGTCGCCGAGGTTGACGTCCGCACCATATGGTTGACTTTGGCAGTACCCATCGGGGTCGCGTCCCGCGCCCCGCGCCCCACCGCTGAAAGAAGGTGCCGGACGTGAACGTCCCAGAGCTCGACCAACAGTCCGGCGTCCCGCTCTACCGGCAGATCAAGGACATCCTGCGCGAAGAGATCGTCACCGGCGAGGCCGACCCGACGGAACCCATCACCGAGGCGTTGCTGCTGAAGCGTTTCGGCGTCAGCCGCGCACCGGTCCGGCAAGCCCTGGGGGAGCTCGCCGACGAGGGGTACGTTTACCGAAAGCAGGGGCGGGGGACGTTTCCCGCCACGTCGGCCCGCGTGGAGCGGCCGGCGGGGGTCCGAGCCGGAAACTTGCAGCGCTTCCTCAACGACAGAGGCCTGAACCCGACTTCGACGGTCACGCCCGCAGTCCGCGCCGAGGCGCCCAGTCGCGTGCGTACACGGTTGGGGCTGGACAAAAACACGGAACTACTGAACTTCACCAGGATCATCTCCGTCGACGGCGTGCCACTCGTGGTGGCGACCATGTACATGGACGCACCCGTGGACTTTCACCCCACCGATAAAGAGCTCGAGTCGTCCGGCTCGGCCTTCGAGCTGCTCGAACAAAGCCACGGCGTGAAGCTGGGACGCACCGAAAACGAGGTGTGGGCCACGACGGCGGACGACACGCAGGCCCGCCGCCTGAGCGTCGAACCCGGCGACGCCTTATTGGCCATCGCCACGACATTTTTTCTGGAGTCCGGTCAGGCCACCGGATGGCGCATCGCCTTCCACCGCGCGGAAGAGTTCACCTACCGCTTCTCCGAGACCTTCCGCTAGCGCCGCCATACCCTTTCAAACGTGTGACCAGTGCCAAAGTCGTTGACTTTGGCATAACAATATGTCATTCTGGTTGCACAACGTAAGGACGGTCACACCCCTTCCCCCACTGTGGGCCACGGCCCCTTTTCGGAAGAACGACGACCGCCCGCCCGCGTTGCCCAGTCGCCGGCGCCGACGTTCCCACGGTGCCCGATCCGACACGGACCCACCTCCCCCACTCAGTCGCATCCCCTGAGTGATCGTCCGCAGAAAGGCATGAGCCATGGCAGAGGCATCCCCAGCCACCGGCACCGTCAACACCGTCCTGGGCCCCGTCCCGGCAGAAGAGCTCGGCGTCGTCGCCGTACACGAATCCCTTCTCTCCGTGTACCCCGGCGCCGAATACGGCTACGACGTCACCATCGACAAGGCCGCGATCTTCGACACCCTCAAGCACAAGCTGACCGCCTTCAAAAACGCCGGCGGCGGCACCATCGTCGACTCCACCGGCATGTTCCACGGCCGCGACGTCTACCTCTACGAGTCACTGGCCAAGGCCACCGGCGTCCACGTCATCGCCTCCACCGGCCAGGGCCCGGAGGCCATGCTCGGCGGGTACTTCCTGACTCCGCAGACCAACCCGCCGACCCCGTGGCCGGCCGAAAAGTTCGCGAATCTTTTCACCGCGGAAGTCACCGAGGGCATGGTCGTGCCGCGCATCGAGCGCCGCGCCAGCGCCGGTCTGGTCACCACCGCCGGCACCCGTGCCGGGCTGACCGAGACCGATGAGTCGCTGTTCCGCGGCGCCGCCCGCGCCGCCGCGTCCACCGACACGGCCGCCTCCTTCCGCTACGGCGCCGACGCGGCCGCCGAGCTGGAAATCATCCTCTCCGAGGGCCTCGACCAGTCACGGGTTCTGATCGGCGGGCTCGACCGTCGACAGGCAGTCGACGCCGGATATCCCGACGCCGTCGCCGAGCGGGGCGCCTTCGTGGGAATCGACCACGTCGGCGTCAACGACGACGAGGAGCTGCTGCGTGACGACGAACGCGTGGCCCTGGTCCTGGAACTCGTCGCCGCCGGCCACGCCGACAAGATCATCCTGTCCTCGAACTCGACCGGCGTCGCCGTGGCCCACAAAGACAACGGCGTCGCGTACACCGCGGTCCTCGAGCAGTTCATCCCGGCGGCCACAGCCGCCGGCCTGTCCGATAAGGACGCCCGCCGCATCCTCGTCGACAACCCGCGCACCCTGCTGGCCGGAAAATAAAGGAGAACCACCATGCCCCACGTCAACACAGTCCTGGGACCGGTCGCTCCGGAAACCCTCGGCTACGTCGCCATCCACGAGCACATCGGGTACGGCATGCCCGGCTCCGAACTCGACACCAAGTGGTGGAAGGACCCGGTCGTCCGCTACGAGGAGACCGTGCCGAAGCTACAGAAATTCGCCGAGTACGGCGGACGCACCTTCGTCGACGCCACCGGCATCTGCAACGGCCGCGACATCGACTACTACAAGTCACTGTCCGCCAAGACCGGCGTGCACATCGTCGCCTGTACCGGCTTCGTCGGCGGCGACACCGCCCTGCCCTTCTTCGAACACGCCTCGGTGGACTACCTCTACCGCCAATTCATGCACGAAATCACCGTCGGCATCGGCGACACCGGCGCCAAAGCCGGCATCATCAAGGTCGGCGTCTCCCGCGGCGGCAAAATGACCGAGCTGGACAAGCGCATCTACCGCGCCGCGGCCCGCGCAGCCAAGGACACCGGCGTGCCGATCTTCACCCATCTGGCCATCGACCCGCAGCCGGCCGTCGAAGTCCTCACCGACGAAGGGCTCAGCCTGGACCGGGTGCTCTTCGGACACGTCGACGACGGCGTCAACGCCCCGAACACCCCCGACGAGTGGATCGTCGAACAGGGCGGGATCCTCGGCTTCGACACCTTCGGCTATGAAAAGCAGCTGCCGGACCCGCCGTTTTGGGCCCGCGACCGCGACGAGCGCATGGAGCACTTCATGAAGTGGGTCACCAAGGACGTCGACGCCGTGCTGGCTTCCGCCGACGCCAACTGCTCCCCGCTCGGCTGGCCGGGCGTCAAGGGCCACACCGTCAACTACATCTTCGAGGACCTGATCCCGGATCTGAAGGACAACGGAGTGGACGACGAGACCATCGAGCGCATTTTCGTCACCAACCCCGCCGCGTTCCTCACCCTCGATTCCTAAAGCACTTCCCCACCATCTGCCCCACCCCCACAAGAAAGAGGCAAGACCATGAAGAAGGAAGACATCCAGAACCTGAAGATCGGCGTCATCGGCGGCGGCTTCGCGGGTTCCACCGCGGGCCTGGCGCTGTCCCGGATCGGCGCAGACGTCAAGGTCTACGAGCAGGCCCCCAAGTCCGGTGAAGTCGGCGCAGGCATCGGTCTGCGCCCGGCGACCGTCAAGCTGTTCAAAAAGCTCGGCGTCTTCGAAGCCATCGAGAAAGTCACCTCCCCCTCCGACTATTTCGAGATCCTCGACGCGAAGGGCAACGTGCTCAACCGCGAAGTCTGGCCCCACCTCGAAGAAGGCGGCGAAAAGCACAACACCCGCATGATCCACCGCCGCGACTTCGTCGACGCCCTGCACTCCCAGCTGCCCGAAGGCGTGCTCCAGCTGGGCCACCGCGCCGAAGAGATCACGGACAACGGCGACTCCGTCACCGTAAAATTCACCGACGGCACTGAAGAAACCTTCGACGTCTTGGTCGGCGCCGACGGCATCAAGTCCAAGGTCCGCGCACTGTGGTCCGACTCCCAGCCCGTCCCTGCCTACGCCCACGCCTACCGGGCGGTCATCGACGGCTCCCTCGGCGAGGGTCTGCTCATCGACGACAACCTGCGCATGTACCTCGACACCGAGACGGGCGGCATGATCTACTTCCTGCCGCTGCGCCACCGCGGCGAGAACGGCCAGATCTCCTTCGACATCACCTTCCCGCACCCGGACACCACCTGGAACCCGAACGTCTCCCAGGAGGAGGTGCTGGAGATGTGCCGAAACTTCGACGAGCGGCTGCTCAAGATCATCGCCAAACTCGACTGGGCCACGGTCAACCAGCGCGCCGCCGCTGACCTGGACCCGCAGGAGCAGTGGAACACCGACGCCGTCGTCCTGATCGGCGACGCCGCCCACGCCATGCTGCACCACCAAGGCCAGGGCGCGAACTCCGCCGTCCTCGACGCCGGTGTGCTGGCCGACTGCCTCGTCTCCGAGGATTCTGTCCCGGCCGCACTGAACAAGTACACGGAACTGCGCAAGGAGCCGGTCCAGGAACTGCAGCGCATCTCGCGAGAGTCCTGGGACGCCGAGTCCGCCGGCAAGACCGCGTTCCCGGAGAAGGAGAAGATCGACTACTGACCGGGCCGGCGTAGCTGAGCGCCGCCGGCGGCGGTGTTCGCCTGTCCGTGCTCAGCCGACGGTGGTGATTGAATCGTCCACCGTGCCGGCGCGGCGGCGCTCCTCGAGGCGGCGCTTCTGCGGATCCACCACATATTTCGGGTCCCTCACCGAAGCGAGGCCCGCCTCCAACACTCCGAAACGGGTCAACGCGGAACCGGCGAGCAGTGCAGCGCCGGATAGCCCGGCAATTACCCGGCTGCGGCCACCGACCGCGGCGCCGACGCCGCCGGCGACTACGAGACGTTCCGCCCATTTCAGCAGCCTGCCGGGCTTACCGCTGCGGTAGGGCTCATTCGAGACCTCGTCCATGCGCGCGTCCTGGATCTTGGTGGCGGCGACGTCGCCGACCGCCCCGAGAACCGCGAAGCCGCGCGCGGGCCCGGTCTCTTCGACCGGGGTGGTGATCATGGCCAGTCCGCCGGACGCGGCGGCCGCCGAACTGACGAAGAGAAACGGCAGGTGGTCCTTGGCGGAGTTCCACGCGGGCACGGCGGTGTCACTGAAGAGGATCGCGGTGTAGACCGCCAGTGGTGCGCCCAGCACACCGGTGACCGCCCCGGCCGGGCTCGCCGCGAGCTTCAGGGTGTTGCGCAGCATGTCCGGAAGCGGGATCTTCCGGCCGGTCAGCTCATCGAGTTCCGCCGCCGCCGCGACGCCGGAGGTCGTGCCGAAGGCCGCCAGCAGCCAGGAACCCATGTTCATCGGCGAGGACGGTTTGAACACGCGGAACATGTTGAACAGCCGTTCCGGACGTCCGAGGTCGACGATCAGAGCCAACGAACCCGCCCCCGCCGTGCCGAGGGCCGCGAGGCGGCTGTTGCGGCGCAGCGTGGGCCGGCCGGTCAGCTGCGCGCCGAGGCCCAGGATGGCGGAGCCGCCGGCGGCGCCGCCGAGGAAAAGGTAGGCGGCGATCGGCCACTCCCACGGCGGTGCCTTGACCACGGGGCGGTTGTAATAAGTGTCGAACTCGACGTCCGGCACCATCTGCATCGGCTTGGAGCCGTCGTCCGCGCCGGCCCTGCGGCGACGTTTCCGTCCGGGCTTGCCCCTAGCGGAGAATCTGGGTGCGGTCACTTGCGGCCTCCCATCAGGAAGACGCCGACGGCGGCGCCGACCATGCCCAGCGCCGCGGCGCCGGCGGTCTTGACCATCCGGGGCAGATCCGCGGTGGGCACCCGCGGATCCGGCGGTAGCCCGTAGACCTCCGGTTCGTCGAGCAGCAGGAAGATCGAACCGGTGCCGCCGACGCCGTCGTTGTCGTTGGCGCCGTACAGTCGGGCCTCGGTCATGCCTTGGGCGTGCAGCTCAGCCACGCGTTCCTTGGCGGTGGCCAGCAGGTCGTCGTACTCGCCGTATTTGATGGAGGTGGTGGGGCATGCCTGCGCACACGCCGGGGTTTGGCCGTCTTTCATCCGGTCGTAGCACAGGGTGCACTTCTGGGCGACGCCCACATTGGTGGGTTCCCCCTCCCCCGCGGCGTGATGCCCGTCGTCGCGGCCATGGCTCTGTTTTTTCTCCACGCCACCGTCGGTGCGGCGTTCGATGACCCCGAACGGGCAACCCGCGACACACGTGCCACAACCGTTGCACACATCATCCTGCACGACCACGGTGCCGTGCTCGGTGCGGAACAACGCACCGGTCGGACACACGTCCAGACAACCGGCGTTCGTGCAGTGCTTGCACACGTCCGAAGACATCAACCACCGAAAATCCGGGGTATCCGGCGGCGTGGTGTCCACCGGCTTATCCTGCTCCGGCGAGCCGACGGACGGCATCCCCAACCCCACCAGTTGGCGCCCAGACTCGCGCGCCTTCTCGATTTGTTCGTCGTCCTGCTCGATGAAGGCGACGTGGCGCCAGGTGTCGGCGCCGAGGGCCTCAGTGTTGTCGTAGGAGGATTCGGAGAGTTCGTAGTCCGAGTCCACCGGGTTGTGGTTCCATTCCTTGCAGGCGACCTCGCAGGCCTTGCAACCGATGCAGATGGAGGTGTCCGTGAAAAAGCCCTTGCGGGGGTGCTCGTCGGCCCCGTACCGGAGCTCCTCGGGCGTCTCGATCAACGGGTTGATCGTCATCTATTCTTCCTTCCCGCCGTCGTCGTCGATGTCTTCCTCGTTGTCGTCCTTGACTGTCTGGGTGAAAGCGTCCTCCATGGTCAGCAGCTTATTGCCGGTTTCGGTGGTCAGACCCGCGCGCTCCTGATACTCCTTGACCAGCCTGGTCAGGGCCTCGCCGCGGGGACGGCGCCCCGGGATGATGGCGCAGGAACCGACCTTCGACTCCTGGATCTGGATGTTCGGATCCAAGGTCACGCCCAGCAGGTCGTTGGCCGCGTCCCCCTCGACGACGGCGTTGCCGCCGTTGGCCCAGTGGTACGGCAGGCCGATCTGATGGAAGGTCTCGCCGGCGATGGTCAGGGGTTTGACGCGTTCGGTGACCAGACACTTGACCTCGATGGCCGAGCGTGGCGAAATGATCGTCGCCCACCCATAGTCCTCTAGGCCGTGCTCGTCGGCGAGTTCCGGCGAGATCTCGCAGAACATCTCCGGCTGCAGTTCCGAGAGGTAGGGCAGCCAACGGCTCATTCCGCCGGCGGTGTGGTGCTCGGTCAACCGGTAGGTGGTGAAGATGTACGGATACACCTCCGCACCCGGCGCGCCTGCGCTGGGGGCGCTGAGGTTGTCCTCGCGCGGCAGCGTGATGCGGGCGGGACTGGCCTGCTGCTTGTACACCGGGTTGGCCACGGGGGATTCCTGCGGCTCGTAGTGGGTGGGCAGCGGGCCGTCGACGGTGCCGTTGGGAGCGTAGAGCCAGCCCTTGCCGTCGGACTGCATGATGAACGGATCGTTGCCGGAGAGGGCGGCGACGCCGACGTCGTTCTCCTCCGGGCGGTGGTCCGGGTGTAGGTTCGGCGGGAAGTCGACGTTGTCGGCGCTGATCCACTTGCCGTCTTCGTCGCTCCACCAGACGTATTTCTTGCGTTCGCTCCAGGGCTTGCCCTGTGGGTCGGCCGAGGCGCGGTTGTAGAGGATGCGACGGTTGGCGGGCCACGCCCAGCCCCATTCGAGGGCGACGTCGTTTTGTTCCCGGCCGGGTGTGCGTCGGGCCGCCTGGTTGACGCCGTCGGCGTACACGCCGGTGTAGATCCAGCAGCCTCCGGCCGTGGAGCCGTCGGCCTTCATCTCGCCGTAGGCGGACAGCGGCTGGCCGGCCTTGTCGCCGGTGACGTGGTAGCCGTTGATCTCGGCCAGCACGGCCTCCGCGTCTGGGTCGCCGTGCTCGTCGGTCGGGTAGTCCCAGGTAATGGCCTGGAGCGGGAGGTCGCGGGGGTCGGTGGAGTCGGCGACCTTTTCGCGGAGCCGATTGCCGAGCTTGTGGAAGAACTCGAGTTCGCTGGTGGCTTGTCCCGGCGGTTGGACGGCCTGGTGGCGCCACTGCAGCATGCGTTGGGTCTGGGTGAAGGTGCCGGCCTTTTCGACGTGGTTGGCCGCCGGCATGAAGAAGACTTCGGTGTCGATCTCCTCGGTGACCAGTTCGCCGGTCTCGATTTCGGGGCCGTCCTTCCAGAAGGTGGCGGTTTCAATTTGTTGGAAGTCGCGGACCACCAGCCACTTCAGGTGCGACAGGCCCATGCGTTGGAACTTGCCGTTGGCGGATCCGACCGCGGGGTTCTGTCCGAAGACGAAGTAGCCGTCTACTTCGCCGCGCATCATTCCTTCCACGGTGTGATAGGTGTCGTGGTGGCCGGTGATCTTCGGGATGAAGTTGAATCCCCAGTCGTTGTCCTCGGTGGCGTAGTCGCCGTACCAGGCCTTGAGCAGGCTGACCATGTAGTCGGGGGCGTTGTGCCAGAAGCCCTTCTGGTCGATCGACCGGACATTGTCCAGATACTTGTCGAGGCTCTGGGCGTCCACGCTGGGCATCGGCAGGTAACCCGGCAGCAGGTCATAGAGCGTCGGAATGTCGGTCGAGCCCTGGATGGAGGCGTGTCCGCGCAGCGCCATGACGCCACCGCCCGGGCGGCCGATGTTGCCCAGCAGCAGTTGCAGGATGGACGCGGTGCGGATGAACTGCGCGCCGAGGGTGTGTTGAGTCCAGCCGAGGGCGTAGGCGAAGCACGTGGTGCGTTCGCGGCCGGAGTTCTCGGTGATGGTTCGGGCCAGGTAGTCGAAGTCCTCGCGGGAGATGCCGCACGTCTCCTCCACCATCTCCGGGGTGTAGCGGGAGTAGTGGCGCTTGAGGATCTGGAAAACGGTCCTAGGGTGCTCGAGGGTGGAGTCGAGGTCGTAGCGCCAGGAGCCGATCGTCGGTCCGCCGGCGCCGGCGACCTCGGCGCGGCCGCGTTTGGACTGTTCGTCACCGGAACGTCCTTCCTCGCCTTCGCTCTCCATCTGCTCGCCCGAGCGGTGCTGGTAGGCCCAGGAGTCCATCTCGTACTGGCCGGTCTCGGGGTTGTAGCCGGAGAAGAGCCCTTCGAGGTCTTCGGTGTCGCGGAACTTCTCGTTCACGATGATGGGCGCGTTGGTGTAGTTCAGGACGTAGTCCTTGAACCACAGGTCATTGTCGAGCACGTAGTTGATCAGGGCGCCGAGCAGCGCCACGTCGCTGCCCGCTCGCAGGGCGATGTGCCGGTCGGCCACGGCAGAGGTGCGGGTGAACCGCGGGTCGACGTGGATGACCTTGGCGCCGCGCGCCTTGGCCTCGGTGACCCACTGATAACCGACGGGGTGGTTTTCGGCCATGTTGGAGCCCTGGATGACGATGCAGTCAGAGTTCGCCATGTCCTGCAGCGGCTGGGTCGCGCCGCCGCGTCCAAACGAGGTCCCCAGACCGGGAACGGTGGCGGAGTGTCAAATTCTGGCCTGGTTTTCGAGCTGCACCGCGCCAGCGGCGGTGAACAGCTTCTTGATCAGGTAGTTCTCTTCGTTGTCGAGGGTGGCGCCGCCCAGGCCGGCGAAGCCGAGGGTGCGGTTGAGGGGGCGCCCCTGCTCGTCAGTGTCCTCCCAGTGGTTGGCACGCGCCTCGAGGACGCGGTCGGCGATCATGTCGATCGCCTGATCCAGGTCCAGCTTCTGCCACTCGGTGGACTTGGGTGCCCGATAGAGGACGTCGGTGACGCGGCGGGAAGAGTTGACCAGCTGCTCGCTAGCGGCCCCCTTGGGACAGAGCCGCCCGCGGGAGATGGGCGAATCGGGATCGCCTTCGATCTGGACGACCTTCTCGTCCTTGACGAAGACGCGTTGACCGCAGCCGACCGCGCAATAAGGGCACACGCTTTGTACGACGCGATCGGCGTCCGTGGTGCGGGCGGAGAGGTTCTTGGACTTGCGGGACTGAGTGGTCTCGCCGCGCCCGAACACATCGCCCGAGCGGAGCTGCCGGAACACCGGCCAACCGAGGACACGCTTAGTGGACATGCCCCCACGGTAACCATCCTCCGCCGGTCCCGCCACGTGCAGGGGCGCATAGGAGACACACTGCCGAATCGTTGACCGGAGACCTCACCCGCACCGTTGACTTTGGCATGACATTATGCCAATCTGGGGCCAGGGTGTAACCCAGGTCATATCCCGGAAGGGGGACCCGCACCCCGACGCCCACCACGACTGCCCCGTTCGGGTGACCGCGCCGACCCTGGCGCCCATACTGGGCCACGTGGCCGCTGTCCCGGCGCCATCGTGTCAGACACCTCGAGCAAAGGACCCACTATGACTGCCCAACCCCTGCACCCGGAAATCCAGAAGATCGTCGAGCAGATCCCGCCGGCGTCGACCACCCCGCCGGACCCGGCCGCCCTGCGTGCCGGTGAAGCCGAGCAGGTCAAGCCGGTCGACGAGCGCGAACCCATGCTCGGACTCGTCGAGGACGTCACCGCCGTCACCCCGGTCGGCGAGGTTCCGGTACGCATCTACGCGGACGACGCCGACGCCCAGGAATACGGGCTGATCGTCTACTTCCACGGCGGCGCCTTCTTCTCCGGGTCGCTGGACACCCACGACCACGTCGCCCGCTCCCTGGCCAAAGAAACCGGCGCCAAGGTCATCTCCGTGGGATACTCGCTCGCGCCCGAGGCCGAATTCCCGGTCGCCATCAATGAGTGCTTCGGGGTCGTACGCTGGGCCGTGGAGCACGCCGACGACCTGAAGTGGGACCACCGGACCCTCGCCCTGGCCGGCGACTCCTCGGGCGCCAACTTCGTCGCCGCCGTGACCTTCCTCGCCCACGACGCGGAGTTCACCCGCATCACCCACCAGATCCTCTACTATCCGTCCGTGGACCTCGACTTCGACCAGGACCGTTGGCCGTCGCTCAAGGACAATGCCGAGGGCTACGGGCTGGAGTACAACGGCCTGGCCCCGTTCAACTCCTTCTACCTGGACAACGGCGCCGACCCGGCGGACCCGCTGGTCTCCCCGATTAAGCGCCCCGACCTGTCCGGCCTCCCGGCCGCCTTGGTGGTCACCGCCGGCTACGACCCGCTGCGCGATGAAGGCGTCGCCTACGCGGACAAACTCGCCGAGCACGGCGTGGACGTCACCCACCTGCCCTACGACAACGCCAACCACGGGTTCGTGGTCAACTTCAGCTGGATTCCGGAGTTTTACGACGTGTTCCGGCAGACCGCCGAGTTCCTGAAGAAGTAACCGCACCTCTCACACCAACCACCCCAGGGTCGCACCCGCTTCCGGATTTCCGGGTGCGGCCCTTTTTCCTACCCGAAAACTCCCCTCCGATACAGAGCCGAGCCTTAAGGCTGCACTGTGTGACCCGAAAGAGGCCACCATGTCGACACGCTCCACCATCACCCCGCCCACGGACTCCCGGAAGTCGGGCTCCACCGGTTTCTGGACCTACGAAAACAAACTCGTCACGGTGTTCTTCTTCGCCGTCGGCCTAGTCTTCTTCGACCGCTTGATCATCAACTTCCTCATGCCCTTCATCCAGGAAGACCTGGGCCTGACCAACGCCCAGGTGGGGCAGCTCGCCGGCGCCGCAGCCTTGACCTGGTCAATCGCCTCCATCGTCGGCGGGCGCATCTCCGACCGGGTCAAAAGCAAACGCTTCTACCTCGTCGCCCTCCTCGTCGCTTTCTCCGTTGTGTCGTTCACCCAAGGCTTCGTGGGCACCTTCGTGCACCTGATCATCCTGCGCCTGATGATGGGCCTGTTCGAGGGCCCCACCATTCCCGTCACGCAGTCGGTGTTGGCGATGGAGTCATCCCCGCATCGCCGCGGGTTCAACCTCGGCTTCACCATGAACACCGCCAACGGCCTGTTCGGCGGCGTGCTCGCCCCGATCGTCATCGTCGCCCTGGCCAATATCTTTGACTGGCGTACGGCTTTCTTCTTCACCATCGTCCCGGGCTTGCTCATGGCCTTCGTCATCTGGAAAGTCATGCGCGAACCCCGAGCCACCACTGTGGAAGCCGCCGAATACGGCGCCCCCGACCACGAGGGCGGCCTGCGCGAGGTCCTGCGCAACCGCAACGTGTGGCTCTCCATCGTCATGTTCTCCGGTTTTATGGTGTATCTGATCTCCCTGCAGGTCTTCGGCCCGCTCTATATCACGGGCGTCCACGGGTGGACCGTCAGTTCCATGAGCCTCATCCTCGCGGCCTTCGGCGTCGGCACCGCCGTGTGGGGCTTCGTCGTCCCGCTGATCTCCGACAAGATCGGTCGTAAGCCCACCGCCGTTTTCTTCGGCCTCATGTCTGCCCTCGCGCCGCTGGCCATAGTTTTCGTCGAGGAACCCGGACTGATGGGCGCAGCGGTCTTCGTTTTCGCGGCCGGCATGGGAGTCGGCGGTCTGGCGATGTCCGTCATCCCGGCGGAATCCGTCCGCCCGGCCGTCGCCGGCCTCGCGGTGGGGCTGCCCGTGGGCGTCGGCGAGTTCATCGGTGGCTTCCTCAACCCGGTGATCACCGGCGCCGTCGCTGACCAATACGGCCTGGCCTCCGCCCTGTTCATCTCCTCAGGCGGCGCACTGGTCGCCACCTTCTTCGCCCTGTTCCTCAAGGAATCGGCGCCGAGCAAAGTCAGCGACTCCACTGCTGCCGCCAGGCAGTCCTCGTAGATCAGTAGATGTGCACCAGATCATAGACGTCCAGTGAATCGAAGAAGACCTCCGCGTCCCCGGGTGGAAGCCGGACACAGCCGTGGGAGTCTCCGTTCGGGTCCCCTTCATGGAAGGCGTGGCCGGAATTGGTGAAGTACACCGCGTAAGGCATGGGCTCCATGTCGTAGATGTAAGAAACCTCGTCCTTGACCTTCCTGGTCACGTGGAACTCGGACCGCGGGGTCTCATAACCCGGGCCGCCCTGGCCGATCGGCACGGCGCCATAAGTGACCTCGCCGTTTTCCTGCAACCAGGCGCGCTCACCGTCGAGGTCGACGCAGGCGCGGGCGACGGGCGGGCACTCCCCATAGTCGAAGGGCGCCGGTTCGATGACTTCAGGAACCGGCTCGGGGGCCGGCTCAGGAACAGGGTCGGGCGCGGTTTCTAGGGCGAGATCGGACGAGGGCGCCGAAGATTCTGCGGGGACGCCGGATTCTCCGCTGAATCCGACGGTGGCGCCGATGGCCAGGCCCGCCACCGCGACAGTGGACACGACGCCTGCCACCCAGGGGCGGAAACCTCGGCGCGGGCGGGAAGGGGAATTGTCTGCAGTCACGCCGCTCAGTGTAGGCAGTCCCCTCAGCACTGTCTATGGCCGCAAGTTATGCGCGGCCGTGCAGGCGCCGGTACCCGTCGAGCGTCGTGAAGAAAGGCGACGGTTCCAGCGTCGGGTCTCCCTCGTACCCCAGTGCTTCGGCGATGGCTTCAAACGGCGAGTAATGCGAGTCGGTGTCTGCGATTCCCTGTTCGAAGGCCTGCTGCGCGACAGTGCGGATGCGCTCTTCGATCTCGAGGGATTCCCGGATCGCCTTCTCCGCGGTCTCCTTCTCCAGGATCACCGGGTACGGCGTCCCCTGGCTGGTGCGGTAAGGGTGTCCCATGTACATGTTGTCGGGGGCGAGCTCGAGAATCGTCTCCAGGGACGCCCGGTAGGCGTCCGGGTCCTCGTAGCCGGGGAAGCCGTTGGCGGCGCCGTGGACTTGGACGGCGTCACCGACGAAGACGTCGTTTTGCCCGTCGACGACGTAGGCGACCGAGCCCATGGAATGTCCCGGCGTGTGGACGACGCTGACGGTGACGCCACCGCCCAGGTCAAGGGTCTCACCTCCGGAGACCACCACGTCTGCGGCCATTTCCCCGGAGATCGCCCGCTCAGCCATCTCGGTCTGCCGGGCCTCGGCCTCTGGGTCGTCAATGTAGTCGGCGCGCAGCGCCAGATAGTTGTCCACGTGCGCCCGGCGCGCCTGCAGGTACTTCAGGTCGGCTTCATGGATGACGACCTTGGCCGTGCGTCCGGTCATCTCCCAGAGAGCGTGCGCGCCGCCGAGGTGGTCGATGTGTCCGTGGGTGAGCAGGATCCACTGGACGTCCTGCACGCGCCTGCCCAATTTCTCCAGTTCGGGGGCGATGCCGTCTACGGGGGTGCCGGCGATGCCGGTGTCGATGACCGCCGGTTGTTCGGCGTCGATGAAGAAGGTGTAGAGACTGAAGCGTCCCCAGGGGGCGATGAGCGGGGTGATGTCGACGGTCATGCGGTGCTCCTTATGTCGTTGCGACGGTCAGCCGGGGCGTAAGTCTCAGCCTAATCCTCTTGCCCCGTACACTTTGTCATAATAATATAACTAGTAGCGGTGTGGCGAGCTCCACACCCCGACGGCCCACCGATCAACGTCATACCGACACAGAAGGGATGGCCCATGACCGCCTCCTACCCGGGATTTCCCGCCGAGTCCGTCTCCACCATCACCACCGGCGCCACAGACATCCACGTCCGCAAGAACCTCCGCGTGCCGATGCGCGACGGAGTCAACCTCGCCGCCGACGCCTACCACAAGCCCGATGACGCCCCGCGCCCCGCGCTCATCGCCCTGTCTCCCTACGGCAAAGAACTACAGGCCTACTCCCTGAAGATGCCGGGCCAGTACCGGCCGTCCGTGACCTGGGACGGCTGCATCGAAGCCGGTGACATCGCCCGCGTCGTCGAGGAAGACTACGTCCACGTCATCGGCGACCTGCGCGGGTCCGGTTATTCCGAGGGCACCCACAGCGGCAACTACAACGCCGGCGGCGTGCCCCTTGGCGAAGACGCCTACGATTTCATCCAGTGGGTCGCGGAACAGCCGTGGTGCGACGGCAACGTCGGCATGATCGGCACCTCTTATTTCGGGTCCATGTCCGTGCTGGCCGCGGCGGAGAACCCGCCGGCGCTGAAGGCGATCTTCGTCAACGGCGGCCACTACGACTTCTACGAGACCACCTATCACGGCGGGGTGATGTGGCTGATGCCGCGCGCTGCCCGGGAAGGCCGCGGCGGTGACTCCGGCTGGGCCTTCACTGACCGGGTGACCTCCCGTGTGCTCGACGAGCACACCCCCGAAGAAGTGCAGAAAATGGTCGAGGAACGGCTGCGGGACCCGGACGTCGCCGGCTGGCCCAACATGTTCCACACCCTCATGTACCCGAAGCACCACGAAGCCTGGTTCGACATCGTCCTCAACGACCTCGACGGCGAGTGGTACCAAGAGCGCAACCCGAACGAATTGGCGCACCAGATCGAAATTCCCTCCTATTTTCAGATCGCCCAGGGGCGCGGCTGGACCATGGACGGCACCATCGAGATGTTCGACAAGGTCTCCGGGGTGAAGAAGCTGGACATCCTGGCGTACCCGCCGATGAATTCGCGTCCCTTCGTCGACGCCCACGACGAAATGTTCCGCTGGTACGACTACTGGCTCAAGGGCGTCGACAACGGCGTCATGGAGGAACCGGCCGTCACCGTCCACGTCGAGGGGTCCCACCATACCGAGACCGGCGACTCCTTCCCCACCAAGGACACCGAGCACCGTCCCCTGTACCTGCGCCCCCGCCACATCCTCTCCGACCGCCCAGAACCGCTGAGCGCGGACTACGCGGAGCCGGAGGCGTTCACGCAATTGCCGATGACGCTGACCAACGACACCGCGAAGCTTTCCTGGGCCACCCCGGCATTCACGGAACCGGCCGAGATGCAGGGCGTCGGCGCCGCCCACATCTTCGCCGCGATCGACCAGGACGACACCAACTTCATCCTGAGGTTCTTCGACCAGGGCCCCACCGGACAACGCCAGCTGATCACGACCGGCTACCTCAAGGCGAGCCAGAACGAACTGTCGCCGGAATCCACCGAGGGAAACCCCGTTCACCCGCACACCTCGAAGACCCCCGTGACTCCGGGCGAGATCAACGAATACGTCATCCGCGTCTACCCCTTCGCGGCGACTTTCATGCCGGGACACAAACTCGTCGTGGAGCTGTCCAACAACGAGCCGATGGCCGACGAACACAACGCGCTGCTGCCGCCGGACGCGTTCCACCTGCCGATCGGGCGCAGAACCACGACCACGGTCTACCGCGACGCCGAGCACCCGTCGCGGCTGCTGTTGCCATACGTGAAGTGACCGGTCACCGCGTCGGGCGCGGCTGCCCTTCCGCGTAGCCCGCGGCGGACTGCACCCCGACGACCGCCCGGTCCTGGAACTCGGCGATGGAGGCGGCGCCCGCGTAGGTGAACGACGAACGCACCCCCGACACGATCGAGTCGATGAGGTCCTCCACTCCCCCGCGTCCGGGCTCCAGGAAGATCCGCGCCGAGGAGATGCCCTCCTCGAACATTTCGCGGCGCGCCTTCTCGAAGGTCTCGGTCGCCGCGTTGCGGTTTTCCACCGCGCGGCGCGAGGCCATGCCGAAGGACTCCTTGTATTCGCGTCCGTCCGGATCCTTCAGCAGGTCCCCGGGAGACTCGTAGGTGCCGGCGAACCAGGAGCCGACCATGACGTTCGACGCCCCCGCCGCCAGCGCCAGGGCCACGTCGCGCGGATGCCGTACCCCGCCGTCCGCCCACACGTGGGCGCCGAGCTCCCGGGCCGCGGCGGCGCACTCGAGCACCGCGGAAAACTGCGGACGCCCCACCCCGGTCTGCATCCGGGTGGTACACATCGCGCCCGGGCCCACGCCCACCTTGACGACGTCTGCGCCCGCCTCCACCAGGTCGCGTACGCCGGCGGCGGTGACGACGTTGCCCGCGACGACCGGCGCCGGCGGATCCAGGGCGCGGACCCGTCGGACCGCGTCCAGCGCCGAGGTCTGATGCCCGTGGGCGGTGTCGACGACGAGGACGTCGGCGCCGGCGTCGACGAGCGCACGGACACGCCCCTCCACGTCGCCGGTCACGCCGATCGCCGCCCCGACGCGCAAGCGCCGGTCGGCGTCGACGGCCGGTTCGTAGAGGCTGGCGCGCAGAGCGCCTTGACGGGTGAGCACGCCCAGCAGGGCGCCGTCGGCGGACACGACCGGGGCCAGCTTGCGTGAGGCCTCCGTCAGGCGTCGAAAAGCCTCCTGCGGGTCGATCCCGTCCGGCAGGGTCAACAAGGACGTCGACATCAGGGCGCCGACCTGCGCGAAGTTATCCGCCCCACGCAGGTCTTTCTCGGTAAGGACGCCGACCGGTTCATTCGTCGCCGGGTCCACCACGATCGCCGCCCCGTGCGCGCGCTTGGGCAGCAGGTGCCGGGCATAGCCGGCGGTGTGGTGGGGCTTGACGGTGATCGGCGTGTCGTAGAGCACGTGGGAGGCCTTGACCTTGCCGATCGTCTCCGCGACGATGTCGGCGGGCACGTCCTGCGGCAGGATGACGAGCCCGCCCCGGCGTGCGACCGTCTCCGCCATGCGTCGGCCCGCCACGGCGGTCATGTTCGAGACCACGAGCGGGATGGTGGCGCCGGCGCCGTCGGGGGTGGACAGGTCCACCGACATCCGGGAGCCCACCTCGGACAAGGACGGCGCCATGAACACGTCGTCGTACGTCAGCTCGTGCTGGGGTTGTCTATCGTTGAGGAAGCGCATGCCGCCCAGGATAGGGACGTGGCAGACTTGGGGAATGCTGCGTTTGAAAGAGCACGGCGGCGCCGTCGACTTCCTCACCTCCGACCACCATTTCGGTCACAAGCGGATCTCCGCGTTCGCCGGACGCGGCTACGACGACCGCCTGGACGACATGAAAGAAATGATGATCCAGCGGTGGAACGACGTCGTCTCCCCATCGGACACGGTGCTGCATCTCGGGGATTTCGCTTTGGGGCCCCGCAGCAAGACGCTGCGTGCGGCGCAGCGTCTCAACGGCGTCATCCTGTTCATGCCCGGCAACCACGACGCCGTCTCTCAGCTCTGCGGGGGACGACGGCGCAAGCTCTATGAGACGCATTTCGTGGAGTTGTTGCCGGAGACCGGCGACCGGCTGGTCACCGCCGCAGGCAACGAGGCAGTGGTCTCTCACTATCCTTTCGATGACCCATACGCCTCAGACGCGATGCGTGCGCTCATGCCGCACGATGACGGTCAGGTGCTGCTCGTCCACGGGCACACGCATCAGCGCGACACCGTGCGCGGCCGACAATTTCACGTCGGCGTGGACTCCCATGACTTTTTGCCCGTCCCGGCGGCGCGGGTCGCGGAGTGGATCGACGCTAACGCGTGAGCGGTCCCCGGTTGCGCAGCGCCTCGCGGAAGGCGGCTTCCGCCCGGGAATCGAAGGCCACGAAGATGACCTCATCGATGTCCGTGCCCAGCTCCCAGGCCAGGGAGTGCACCGCCTCCACCGCGATGCGGGCGGCGTCGGCCATGGGCCAGGAGTAGGCGCCCGTCGAGATCGCCGGGAAGGCGACCGTGCGTGCGCCCAGATAGAGGGCCGTGTACAGCGATTCCGTGTAGGCCGAGGCCAGCACATGCGACAGATCCTCGGAGATCGAGTACACCGGCCCGACCGTGTGGATCACCCACTTCGCGGGCAGGTCGCCGGCCGTCGTGGCGATCGCCTTGCCCGCCGGCAGCCCCTTCTTCAGTTTCGTGCGCCGGATCGTCTCGCAGGCGGCGAGCAATTGAGGTCCCGCGGCCCGGTGGATGGCCCCGTCGACGCCACCGCCGCCCAGCAGCGTGGAATTCGCGGCGTTGACGACCGCGTCGACTTTCATCGTGGTGATGTCCCCGGTCACTGCGCTCAGTTTCATGGCCTCGAGCCTAGTCCCCGTCCGTGCCGTCGACGACGGGCGATTCCTCCCGTTCTCGATTGTCAAAACGTCACTGAATATTTTTAAAGCACATTTTTCAGCGTCGTCGGCCACCCCTCGACCCACCCCTTCATTCGCCTCATGAGCTGCTGTTTTCGACTTAAGAGAGAGAAAATCCAGGGAGGAAATCGCTCACAGTCTCAACCCTTCAGTGAGACTTCAGCTTCCGCGCCGCTTTTTATACGTATCTTGGTAATCACCCGATCTTAAAGGAGTGAAGAATCCATGAAGAAGTCACGCATTCTCGCCGCCGCCGGTATCGCCACCAGCGCCGCCCTGTTCCTGAGCGCCTGCAACGACACGCAGGACGACACCACCACCGTGGAAACCACCACCGCCACCGACGCTGCTGAGGCCACGCAGGACGACACTGCGGACAGCGCTGAAGAGGGTCGACAGGAGGCGGCCGGCGAAGAGACCCAGGATGACGGCACCGTCACCGAAACCACCGTCGCCGATGACGCGGCCGGCGGGGATGACCCGGTCTTCGGCGCCATTGACGCCGTCATGGCCGACTACCCCGAGGGCATCATCATCAGCATCGACCGTGAGGACGACACCGACGCCTACGAGGTCGACGTCGTCGAGGGCGACGAGGTCTTCGAGCTCAAGGTCGAAGAGGACGGCAACGTCGTCGAGGATGACCGCGAGCACGACGGCGAGGACATTTCCTACGCCCAGGACACCACCGTGTCCATCACTGATGCCATTCAGGAAGCACTCGAGCAGCACGAGGACGGTTTCCTGGATGACGCCGAACTGGACGAGGACAACGGCACCCTCAGCTGGGAGATCAGCTTGGACGACGTTGACCGCAACGACCTGACTGAGGTCCGGATCGCAGCGAACTAGTCGCCGGCTTCTTTAACCGCACTGCCGCATAGGGGTCATCCCTATGCGGCTTTTGCCTGTGCAGACCAGGGTTTTCAGCCACAATGGACACCATGAAGATCACCCGCCGTTTCCATTCCTGCGTCGAGCTCGCGAAAAACGAGACGACCCTGCTCATCGACCCGGGTTCCTTTGAGGTGCCCGCCAACCTAGCCGAGGTCGACGCCGTCCTGGTCACCCACATCCACCCGGACCACGTCGACGCCGAGGCGCTGGCCACCGCCCAGAAACGCAGCCCGGGGCTCAAGGTCTACGGACCCGCCGAACTGCGCGAGCACGCGGACGTCGACTACACCGCCGTCACCGACGGTGACGCCTTCACCGTCGGCGACTTCGACGTCTCGGTCCACCGCTGGCCGCACGGCGCCATCACCGAATCCACTCCCCTGCCGGACAACCTCGGATACCTCGTCGACGGCCGGGTCCTGCACACCGGCGACTCCTTCCCGGACCTCGAGGGCGTCGAGGTCGCCCTGGTCCCGGTCAGCGCGCCGTGGCTGAAGATGCTCGACGTGGAGGCCTTCCTCAAGACCACCAAGCCGACGTCCTTCATCGGCGTCCACGACGGCATCGACAACGACTTCGGGCTCGCCCTGCGCAAGAACCTGCTGACCAAACTCGCCGAAGAAAACGGGCTGAACTACCTGCCTCTGCGTCCCGGCGACGCCACGGAGATCTGACCGGGCTCGCAGACGCCTCGGAGGCGCAGGGGCGAGAGACAGCATTTTTCTGGGCAGCGGACATGATTTCGCTGCTAAAATGATCACCGTGAAGCGCTGTACTGCAATTCACGCCGACTTCTTCGGGCGCATCGGCTGCGTCGGCGACCGCATGCACGTCCACCCCGCTCGTCGAAGGGCAGCCGGGCGAGCCCATGGAGGTTTTCCCATGAACCGTGTCAGCCAAGCCATGAAATCCGTCCACCGCATCGGGTTTCTCCCCGATTCCTGCCGTGAACACTGGCGGGTGGACGCCCCGCTGCCCATCGGCCACGGACAGACCAATTCGCAGCCGAGCACCGTGGCCAACATGCTCGAACTTCTCGACGTCCGACCAGGTCAGCGCATCCTCGACGTCGGCACCGGCTCCGGCTGGTCCACCGCGCTGCTGGCCACGCTCACCGGGCCGGACGGCACCGTCACCGGCACCGAACTGGTGCCCGAGCTGACGGCGTTCGGGCAGAGGAACCTCTCCGCGCATGACCTCCCGAACGCGCAAATCCGGCAGGCCGTGGACGGGGTGTTTGGGCTACCCGACGAAGCTCCCTTCGACCGCATCCTGGTGTCGGCGGAAGCCCCGGAACTGCCCACGGATCTGGTGGCACAACTCGCCGATGACGGAGTGCTGGTCATTCCGGTGGCGGGTGACATGCTCCGGGTGAGGATGGTCGACGGCGCGGCGGAGACTACCCGCCACGGCCGCTACCGCTTCGTGCCGCTGTTGCGTGGCTGAACTGGTTGCAGCGCTATCACTTACTCCACTCCATGCCCGTTCTGAGCTCTGCGGCAGTGTCCCGGAGGAAACGGATGACCACCTCCCGTTCCTCCCTGGTCAGGCGGGCGGCGGCATAAAACCGGCGGGACTGTTGGGCGCCGACGGTCTCCACCGCCGAGGCATGCGTTTCCCGGGTGATGCTGATCGCTTGGGAGCGGCGGTCGCTGGGATGCGGGGTGCGGACGATGTGACCGCCGCGCTCCAGCCGATCAAGCAGTTTCGTGGTCGACGCGCTGGTGATGTTGAGGTGCGCCGCCAACATCGACGCCGTGACCACCTGTTCCTGATGTTCGGACACGATGAGCAGGTGCAGGGCCCGCATGTCGGTCTTGCCCAGTTTCATGTACTCCAGCGAGGCGTCGTTGAGGTGATTCTCCGCTTCCCGCAGGTCCCCCATCGCCTGCATCAGATCGTTGATCTGCTCGATGTCTTCCGGCGACACGTCAGCGCGGTCAATGAGTCGCTTATGCGGGTCGTTGGAGTCGACGGCGTAGAGGCTGATCTTATTGGGCGGGGCGCCGCCTTGGCCGTCGTCCTCCGGCTGCTTCGAATTCATGGCCTGATCCTAACACTCGGATATTGCATGCTAGGCTAACATCTTGCTTGGTTAGCTAATTGGCCACACCATCATACTCCCACCCCCGGAAGCCCCACGGAAGGACCAGCATGCTCTCTCGCGTGCCCCGCTGGCTGCGTATCTTACTGCCGGCCCTTTTCATCGTCGTCTGGCTGGCGGGCGCCGCCGTCGGCGGACCATACTTCGGACGCGTCAGCGAAGTCTCCACCAACGATCAAACCCTCTACCTGCCCGAGTCCGCGGACGCCTCGGTGGTCCAGCAGAAATTGGGGGAATTCACCGACAGCGACGCCATCCCCGCCGTCGTGGTCTTCGTCGGCGAAGAAGAGCTCAGCGAACCACAGCTGGGCGCTATCGCTGCACAACTCGACGAAGCCGCCGATCTGGAGGTGGCCGCCGACGAGATCTCTCCGCCCATCCCCTCCGAGGACGGGCTCGCCGCGCAGGCCTTCGTCCCCCTCGACTCCGCGGCCGACACCGGCGACGCGGTCGCCGAACTCAGCGAGACCCTCACCGACGGGGCCCCCGAGGGCGTGTCCGTCTACGTCACCGGCCCGGCCGGCTTCTCCGCCGACCTGGGCGCCGCCTTCGCGGGCATCGACGGGCTGCTGCTCGCCGTCGCGCTGATCGCGGTGTTCATCATCCTGATCATCGTCTACCGCTCCCTCCTGCTGCCCATCGCGGTGCTCGCGACCAGCATGTTCGCCCTGTGCGTGGCGCTGTTGTCCGTGTGGTGGCTGGCGAAGGCGGAGATCGTGCTGCTCAGCGGCCAGACACAGGGCATCCTGTTCATTCTGGTCATCGGCGCGGCCACCGACTATTCGCTGCTGTACGTCGCCCGCTACCGCGAGGAACTCCGGCACACGCAGAACAAGTGGGACGCCACCGGCAAAGCGCTGCGCGGCTCCGTTGAACCAATCCTGGCCTCCGGCGGCACCGTCATCGCGGGTCTGCTGTGCCTCCTACTCAGCGACCTGAAGTCCAACAGCACGCTCGGCCCCATCGCCTCCATCGGCATCGTCTTCGCCATGGCCTCGGCGCTGACTTTCCTGCCCTCCCTGCTCTACGTGCTGGGCCGCAGCGCCTTCTGGCCGCGCCGCCCGCTCTACGACCCGGCGGCGGTCGAAGGCGCGGCGTCCACCCGCGGCCCGTGGGCCTGGGTGGCCCGTCACGTCGGACGCCGTCCGCGCGCCATCTGGATCACGACGACAATCGTCCTGATTTTTGGCGCGCTGGGCGTCACCCAACTGCAAGCCAGCGGTGTGCCGCAATCCGAGTTGGTGCTCGGCCAGTCCGAGGCCCGCGACGGACAGGAGGCGCTCGGCGAGCACTTCCCCGGCGGCTCCGGCTCTCCCGTCTACGTGCTCGTCGACCAGCAGCACGCCTCCGAGGCAGCCCGCACCATGTGGGACAACGGGGAGATCGGCGCCGTGACCGCCACGGCCCAGGACTCCCCCACCGGCTCCGCGCCCCTCGACGAGCAGGGCACCGTTCAGCCCGCCTTCGAGGGCGGCCCGTCGGCCGAACCGACGACGATCGACGGCCAGGTCCTGCTGCAGGGCACGTTGGCCTCGGCGGCGGACTCCGCTGAGGCCGAACAGGCCGTCCGCGACCTGCGTACGCAGCTGGAGTCCGTCCCCGGCGAGGCTCTCGTGGGCGGCGTGACCGCCACCTCCATCGACACCAACGACACCGCCATCGACGACCGCAACCTGATCATCCCGATCGTGTTGTTCGTCATCCTGCTGATCCTGATGCTCCTGCTGCGCTCGATCATCGCCCCGGTGCTGCTGGTGGCCACGACGGTGCTGTCCTTCGGCACTGCGCTGGGCGTGTCCGCGCTGGTGTTCAACGGCATCTTCGACTTCCCGGGCGCCGACCCGGCCGTCCCGCTGTACGGCTTCATCTTCCTGGTCGCCCTCGGCATCGACTACAACATCTTCCTGATGACGCGCGTGCGCGAGGAATCCCTCACCCACGGCACCAGAGCAGGCGTGCTACGCGGGTTGACCATCACCGGCGGGGTGATCACCTCGGCGGGCGTCGTGCTCGCCGCGACCTTCGCCGCGTTGGCCGTGATTCCCATCCTGTTCCTGGTTCAGCTCGCGTTCATCGTCGCGTTCGGCGTACTGCTGGACACGTTCATCGTCCGCTCGCTGCTGGTGCCCGCGCTGGTCCACGACATCGGACCCAAGGTCTGGTGGCCGTCGAAGCTGGCACGCTTCTACGGCCAACCACAGCCGAAGACCCACACCAAAGCCAGCCTCAGCGTCTGATGCCCGCGGCCGCTCACTCGAAGTCGAAGATGAGCCGGACCAGGTCCATCCGGAACCAGGTCTCGCTGATCAACAACGGCTCCCGGGTGCGCGCGTCGACCGTCATGGACAGGATGCGCCACGCCAACGCCGGCTTCCGGTGCCGCAGCTTCGAACGCACCTCCGCGGGGACGTCCTCCACAGAGGCGATGCTGCGGCCGCGTTGCGGCTCGAAGCCGAAGGCGCACAACGACTCGTACACCGACTCGATCACGCCCAGCGCCGCGTCGAGGTTGCGGGCGCGCTCCGGCAGCACCCACTCCCGGGAATAGGTCGCCGGCAGTCCGTCGATGTCCCCCACCCGCACGAGCCCCAACGCCTCCTGATTCGCGGGCAATCCCAACTGGGCGGCCTCGCAGGCGGGGACCACGTCCTCACCGGAGGACACCAGGCGGGTGCGCAGCTCACGGTCGGCGGCGGCCGCGGCCGCATGCAGTGACGGGGGTTGCCGGTTGGAGATCGGCAGATCCACCCGCGAAACCACGAAAGTGCCCGCCCCGGGGACTCGGCGCACCAGGATGCGTGCCTCGAGGGAAGCCAGGACCCGGCGGATCATCGGGCGGGAGACCTGGAAACGCTCCATCAGTTCGCGCTCCCCCGGCAACCGGTCGCCCGGCGCCAAGGCGCGGACGTCTTCCAGAAGGCGCGACTCCAGTACCTCGACGGGGACGGGCGCGACCCCTGTTTCCGGCAGTACCCCCACTTGTTTTCCTCCCCTAAAGCTCTTTCCGGGAGAAGACGATAACCCACTCTCCGCACCTCGGCTGGGCGAGGCCGAGCCGGGGACCCCCGATCGGGCTTAATTCGGACGCAGCTCCAGCAACCGTCCGCCTGCTCCGTCCTCCAACACCCAGAGCGCGCCGTCCTGCCCCTCGGTGACCGCACGGATCCTCTCGCCCGCGTCCCACTCCTGCCCGGCCTCCGCCGCCTCGCCCTCGAGTTCGACGCGCACCAGCCGCTGACCGGAGAGCCCGCCGAGGAAGGCGTCGCCGCGCCATTCCTCGAATAGCTCGCCCTGGTAGATCATCAGGCTGCCCGGGGAAATCGCCGGCACCCAATGTTCCGCCGGGGCGACGAACCCGTCCTCCTCACTGTGGTCCGGGATCGGGCTCCCGTCGTAGTGGACGCCCATCGACGCGTCCGGCCAGCCGTAGTTGCCGGCCTCTGTCAGGAGATTGAGCTCGTCGCCGCCCTGCGGCCCCATCTCGGAGACCCAGAGCGCGCCGTCCGCGTCTTCGGCGATCCCCAGCGGGTTGCGGTGCCCGACGCTCCACAATTCGGCGGCGGCGCCCCCGTCCTCGAACCAGGGGTTGCCCGGCGCGGGATCGCCGTCGAGGGTGAGGCGGACGACGGCGCCGAGGTTGGTGTCCCGCTCCTGGGCGGGGTCCTCCTGCTGCCGGTCGCCGGAGGTGATGAAGAGGTGTTCGCCCTGGACGAGCAGCCGCAGCGCGAAGTGCCCGGCGCCCGGGGCAGGGGCCTGTTCCCAGATGATCTCGAGGTCGCGGAGCTCGGCGTCCGCCGCGTCCAGAGTGGCGCGGGCGGCGACGCCGTGGACCGTGTCTCCTTCGCGCGCCCAGCTCAGGTACACCGCGCCGTCGTCGGCGAAGCTCGGGGCCGGGATGACGTCGTGCAGGCCAGCCTGGCCTTCGTGGTAGACCTCGGGCACGCCGTCGACGGCGGCGGGCGTCGTTGGCGTCGGGGTCGTAGAGCTGGAGGGAGCCGCCGCGTTCGGTGACGGCCAGCAGGTCCGTGCCCGGCAGGAAACTCATGGCCCAGCCTTCGTCGAAGGTGGCGTGTTCGACCACCGTGAAATCTTCGTGGAGTTCGGCGTGGCCAGAGGACGACGGGTTCGACGACGACAGGTCGGAGGTTTGTCCGGCGGCAGGGGCGGTCTCGGATGGGGCGTCGTCGGTGCAGGAGAGCAGCGCCAACGACAACGTGGCGGTCAGGGCGGGGACGACAAGTCGGCGCATGCGCCCCAGACTACCACCCAGTGACCTAGATCACTCCTACTGTGGCGTCGGGAGGGCAGGCGTCGAGGAGCGGCGCCCAGACGCGAGGGAGACGAGCATCGTCGCGAAGGTCAACACCCACGCGATCACCCCGACCCACACCCATGCTCGGCCGATCCCGGCGGCCAGCGGCAGGTCGTCGGCCCAGCCCAGCTGCATGCCTGCGACGGCGTACATTCCGAGCGGGAAGACGATGCTCCATTGCGCCGCCTTGTAGTGCAGGGGAATGCGGTGCACGACGTGGCGCCAATAGCCGATGGCCAGCAGGGCGGGAATCAAGGCGGTGGCGAAGCACCACATGATCACGCTGACGCCCGAAATCAGCCCTTGGGTGGCGTACACCATCGGTGAACTCGCCGCGTCGAGGGAAACGATCATCGAACCGGCCACGATGGTGATGGCCATGGCTCCCATGGTGATCCAGTAGGACTGGTTCATGTCCGCGGGGCCGACCGGCCGGGAGGACAGCCGCACGATGATCAACGCCGCGACGACGACATAAAGCACGGCGCCGGAGGACCAGCCGATCACCGCGATCGTGGACAGCGTTCTGGTCAGCGGCGGGAACTGCGGGGCCAGCAGAGTGGCCAGCACCGCGATCGACTGAGCGGCGACGACCCAGACGAACCAGGAGCCGTCGACGTTTTTCAGCGGAGGGTCTCCCCCGCCAAGCACGGCCAGCCACGGTACGACGTACCCCAGGACGACGCCGACGGGCAGGGAGAGGGCGAGCAACGCCAGCGCCGCGCGCGGCCACCCCTGCACCGCCAACGCCACCCCGAGCACGTTGGTGCCCGCGACGAACGTGAACGATCCGAAGGAGCGGGCGGAGTTGCGCAGATCCGCGGCCACCAACCGGCGCCAGCCGAGCACCCGCGCCAGACTCAACCCCGCCAGCAGGACGTAGCCGACCGCGGCCACCCCCAGCATGGTCCGGGCGGCCGTCTCGCGTCCGATCTGGTCCAGCCCCACGGAGACGATGCCCGCGGCCATCACGAAGGCGAAGGACCCCAGGGGAAGGCTCCGCACGTGGTCACGCGCCCGTATCCGCAGGTTCTCTGACATCGTTCCCCTTTTCTTTTTCGACGGATCCATTCAATCACGCGGGCGCCGGCACGCTTCGTCCTGGCGAGAACCTGCTCAGATAGCCATCATGGGGGCTCATACCCCACATGCCCGAGGAGGCTAAGAATGACGACAGACCGCACCATGCTGATCACCGGGGCCACCAGTGGCCTGGGCCGGGAATTGGCTCGGCAGTATTCGCTGCAACCCGGCCACCTGATCCTGCACGGTCGCGACCCCGACAAACTCACGGAACTCATCGACGACCTGTCTCCCGCCCGTGCGCACCTGGATCCGGTGACCGCCGACCTCGGCGAGCTGGCGCAGGTGGAGCGGCTGGCCCAGGACGTGGCGGGGCTGACCGATCATGTGTCGGTGCTGGTCAACAACGCCGGCGTCGGGCAGGGTCGCGGAGACGTGCGCGAGACGTCCGCCGACGGCCACGAGCTGCGGTTGGCGGTCAACCATCTGGCGCCCTTTTTGTTGACGATGCGGCTTTTGCCGTTGCTGCGGGCGGGTGCGCCGAGCCGGGTGGTCAACGTGGCATCCGCGGCGCAGACCCCCGTCGATTTCGACGACCCGCAGCTGGTGAACGAGTACACGGGCAGCCGGGCCTATGCGCAGAGCAAGTTCGCGATGATCGCCGCCGGGTTCCGGTTGGCGGGGCAGTTGCCGGCCGGCGAGGTGACGGTCAACTCCCTGCATCCGGCGACGCTGATGCCCACCGCGATGGTGGAGGAAGGATGGGGCGCCAACGTCGACAAACTCGCCACCGGGGTCGCCTCGACGCGCCACCTGATCGATTCCCCGCGGCTCAACGGTGTGACGGGGCAGTACTTCTTCCGGACATCTCCCGAGGAGGCGCTGCCGGAGGCGTACGAGCAGGACGTGCAGGATCAGCTGTGGCGGCTCAGTGAGGAGCTGACCGGGCTGGCCTAGCAGTACAGCCCGGGGAAATGGGCGCGGCAGCGGGGCTCGTAGAGTTCCGCTCCGCCGACGAGCGGCCCGGAGGGGCGGGGCGATCGTCGATCAGCTGTTGGTGGACCGCCGCCGCGCCGCAGATCGCGCAGGTGGCGACGAGTTTTATGACGTCTTCCGCCTGCGTCATCAGCGTGGCCACCGGTTCGAAGGGGTGGCCGCCGTGGTCCTGACATAGCCCGGCGACGTCCACGTCCGTGCCCGCCCGCAGGATCTCTGCGACGACGGGTGAGAGCCCGGGCCCGAAGAACTGCGCCTCATCGAGCGCGACCACGTCCGGACGGGCGGAGGCGGCGAAGAAATGCTCCCGGAGCTCCTCCGCCCCACCCAACGCGACGGCGTCGACGCTCAGCCGGTCGTGGGAGGCGATCAACCCGACGCCGAAGCGGTCGTCGAGGCGGTGCGTGACGGCCAGGACTTTCCGACGTCGACGCTTCTCCCGGGTGATGTTACGCAGCAGCGCACTGGTTTTCCCCGCAAACATCGGGCCCGTGATCACTGTCAATTGCCCCGCCCGCGGCGGGTCGTCTCCCTGCCCCATGCCCCGGACTGTACCGGGCTACGCCCCGGGATTCGTGCCGGGTCAGCGCTCGCAGGTGACGCCGTCGCCGTCGCCGTCGCGGTACCAGCCGTATTCTTCGTGGATTCCTTGCGTGTACGGGCCGTAGCCTGCGGCGATGGCCTCACGGCACGTGCCGAAGTGCGGGTCGGTGCCGCCGCCGAGGGACGCGACCTCAGCGGGCGCCTCCTCCGCGGGAATCTCAGCGGGGGGCGCCGCCGGGGCGGGTTCCTCCTCGAGCGGCGGGATCACGTCCGGCCAGGGCTCGGTGTAGTTCAAGGCGCTGACCTCGTCCGGGAGCGGATGACCGGGGCAGGTGCCCAGCACGTCGTGCATGGCGTCCTTTTCCGCCGGGGTCACCCAGAGCGCGTAGCGGGCCTTGACGGCGATCTGGCGGGCGACGTAATCGCAGCGGAACGCCCGGTTCGGCGGCAGCCAGGTCGCGGCGTCGCCGTCACCCTTCTGCGAATTCGAGGGGCCGTCGACGGCCAACAGGTTGAGCGGGTCGTTGGAGAACTGGCGGCGCGTTTCCTCGTCGAGCTGCTGGGCGCCCTTCTGCCAGGCGTCGGACAAGGCGACGACGTGATCGATCTGGACGGCCGACGAGGTGTCCTGGCCGCGGACGAACTGGATTTCGGCGCCGGTGAACGGGTCCTGGAGCACGCCGCTGGTGACGATGCAGTCCTGCGTGCCGGGACGGTGGGTGACGTCAGACAGGTCCCGTTCGAGGATGTCGTTGCGGGTGTCACAGCCGTTGTGGTCGACGTCGGCCCAGGCCGGGCCGAATTGATCGCGGTCGTAACCGGTCCGCGGAGCTCGTCCCTTGACCGCCAAAGTCTCCAGCGTCTCCGCGGCTTCGCCGACCTCTTCTTCAGCGGGAGCCTCTTCGACGGCGTCCCCTTCCGTCGAGGAGACGGTGGATGTGTGGGTCTCCACCTCCGCAGTGACGGACGTCGTATCGGACACCGCCTCCTGTCCCGATGTGGTCTCTTCCGCCGGGCCGCAGGCGACGGCAGTCAGCGCCATCGTCATAACCGCCGCCGAAGCCGTGAGCCAACGCCGCACCTTCACCATGAACCTCCTGGCATTATTCTGAGTATTCGCTCAGTCTCCCACGCAGGGGCGGAGAGAAGAAATTACTGCGCGGGCTCCCGTTTCAACGCCTTCGCGCCGCCCCACACCCCGGCGGCGGCCAGCAGCGCGGTAGCCAGCATGACGACGGTCATCGAGACCGGTGAGGAGAGTCCCAGGGAGGCGGCCAAAGCCACCAGCGGGGAGAGCAGGCCGGCCACGATGAACTGGCCCGCCCCCATGAAGGCCGAGGCGGATCCGGTCAGCGCGCCCGCCCGGGAGATCGCCAGGGCGGAGTTGTTGGCGAAGTTCACGCCCATGGAGGCGACCACGACGAAGAGGCCGACGAGCAGGAACCAGCGGGAGGCGTCGAGAAGCGAGACCACGACGAGGTAGAGGACGGCGGTGAGCAAAACGACGTTGCCGATCTTGGCCAGCGGCAGTGCCCCGATCCGGCGCACCAGGCGGGCATTGAGCAGCGCGACGAGGAACATGCCGGTCGTGTTGACGGCGAAGATGATCGAGTACTGCACCGGGGTGAAACCGTAGTAGTCCTGCAGCAAGAATGGGGAGGCGGAAACGTAGGCGAACATCGTGGAGAAGCTGAAGATGAATCCCACGGTGAAGCCGACGTAGGCTCGGTCGCGCAGCAATAGCCCGATCGCGGAGGACAAGCGGCGCGGCCCGCCGCTGGAACGCTCCTCGTGGGGCAGGGTCTCCGGGATGGCCAGCCACACGCCGATCGCCATGACGAGGTTCAGTGCGGCCAGCACCCAGAACACACCGCGCCAGCCGACGCCGTCGACGACTAGACCGCCGATGATCGGCCCCACCACAGGCGCTGCGCCGGTGAGCAGCTGCAACAGCGAGAACACTCGCGCCAGTTCAGGGCCTTTCGCCAGGTCGCCGGCCACGGCGCGCGCCAACACCACGGCGGTTCCGCCGGCCGCGCCCATCAGGAATCGGGCGAGAAACAGCATCCATGCCTGGGTGGCCAGGGCGCTGGCCACGGTCGCGATCACCAGCAGGGCGACGCCGCCGCGGAACAATCCGCGCCGTCCGCGGGCGTCGGACATCGGCCCGGTGACCAGCTGGCCGACGGCCATGCCGACCAAGAAGAAGGTCAGGGTCAGTTGTGCTCCGGCCTGACTGATCCCCAAATCACGGCCGAGCTGCGGCAAGCCGGACAGGTACATGTTGATCGATAAGGGCTCGACGGCGGACACGAGCGCGAGCACGCCCAGGATGATGGGCGGGATCACGGCCCTCGTGGCCGCGCCGGCAGGGACGGGCTGAGTCGGGGTGGAGGGGGAATTCGCCTTATTGAACATGATTTCATTTAACAATAAAAACCACCCCTTTTATACCCGTGGGGGTATATGGGGGTGGTCGGATTATCCGGCGAAATTTTCAGCCGCGTTACCGTGGAGTTCCTTGAACTTGTTTCACGCGCGCATCGACGGATCGGAGGATCAGTGAGCGGTCAGACCCAGAGACATCGCGCACCTCGCCCTTGGCACCTGTGGGTGGTGGCCATCGCCGTGTTCGCCCTCTACCTCGGCGGGGCCCGTGACTATCTCCTGCTCCTGGTGGGCGACACCGAGTACATGCAGGCGCAGTTCGGAACGGAGGGGGTCGCGTACTTCACCGACTACCCGCTTCTGCTCCGTCTCGTCTGGACACTCAACATCCTCGGAGGCTTGACGGCTCCCCTGCTCTTGCTTGCCCGCAGCCGTTGGGCGGTTCCCGCCGCGGTGATCTCAGCTGCAGCTCAGATAGTGGTTCTCGCGGTGACTTTCGCCTTCTTCGACCGATGGGCGGCACTCGGCGCGGCGATCGCGTGGTTCGACATCGGAATTGGCCTCGTGACGGCACTCTTCGCTTGGTATTGTTGGACAATGCACAGACGAGGGGTCCTCACCTGAGGTTCCAGGGGCGCATCGCTTCCTCCTCTTGGCCCCTGTTCCTGGCCCCTGCCGCGTAGCCATCGACCGGAAGCGTTGACGCACATCTCCACGTCAGTGGCTCTCCCGGGCCCGCTCCACTTGACGTCCGCGCTGATCCGTCCGCAGTAACGGCGTGCGCGCCGCCACCAGACCCATCACCAACGCCCCCAACCCGCCTATCGCCATGTCACCGATCGTGTCCTCGTAGGTGACGAAGATGTCGGGCGTGACGTAGGTGACGCCCACCCACTCGACCATTTCCCACAACGCCCCCAGCGCCAGCCCGAAAGTGGTGGTGAGCACCACTGCGGCCACGGACGACCGGTCCCAGCCGGCGGAAAGAACCGGCACGATCCCCCATTGCGCCAACAGCAGATAACACACCACCGACAGCATACCCGCGCAGAAGAAATGCACGACGTTGTCCCAACCCGGCACCGTGGTATACAGATCGAAAACGTTGCTCCATGCGGCGATCAGCAGCACGACGGAGACGACGATATCGCCCCACGCCACCATTCCGATGAACCGCGCCAACAGCAGGCCGGGCAAAGTAAACGCCAAGATGCCGACGTCCGTCCACTCCAGAAACAGCGCCGCGGCGACTACTCCCGCCAGGCCGAGGAGGCGTAACGCGTCCGCCAGATGCTCAAGCGTGCCGCGCGGCGGACGGAGGAAATTATCGATCATCGACGGCGGAACCTTCGGGTGGAATCAGTACGGCGTGCACCGGCAGGTGGTCGGAAGGCCACCCGTTGGCGTAGCGCCGCGGGTTGTGGGCAGCGTAGAGCACCTTAATCTCGGGAGAAACGAGCACCCAATCGAGGCGGCGCCCCTCGAGCCGCGGTGGACGGTAGTTGGGGAAAGTCCCCCACCGCGCGCCGGAATCGGCCGCGAGAGACCAGACGTCCTCCAGCGTGCCCGAAGCCACAAGCGCCCGCAGCGTGTCGCTGCGGGCGTCGGCGTTGAGGTCGCCGGTGAGCACCGTCGGCACACCGCTGGCCTCCGCCAGCTTTAAGATCATGTCGACGGAACGGCGCCGGGAGCGAGCGGACAGGTGATCGAGGTGGGTGTTGGCGGCGAAAAACCTCCCTCCCGTCACACGGTCTTGAAACGTCGCCGTCACGACGACGCGGGGAATGAGGTTTCCCCATGACCTCGACCCCGCCCGTTCCGGGTGGTCGGACAACGCCAACTGGCCGCTGCTGACCAAGCTCAGGCGGGTGGAGTCGTACAACAGCGGTGAGGCCTCGCCGCCGCCGTCGGCGCCCCGGCCGCGTCCCACCGCTCGGTAGCTTCGACCGAGGCTGCGGAGGAGAAAATCCACCTGCTCGGGCAACGCCTCCTGTGCGCCCAGCAGGGTGGGCGCTTCGCGGCCCAGCAACTCCGCCATTCCGGGGGACCTGCGGTCCCACCGGTCTGCCTTCCGGGTCAGCGGGGCCGGCAGGATGCGCCGGATATTCCAGCTCATCACATGCAGGGCGGGCGGGACCGCCTTACCTACCAGCGGCTCCACTACTCCGCGCGGTGGCGACCGCCTGCGGCGTCATCGCCCTGCGGGCGGTGCGGCACGGCCTCCAGCACTTCATCCTTGTCGGCGTATTCCCGGTCGGGAATGGCGTCCAGGGCATGGAGGGTCTTCGGGCTGTCCTGGACACGCGCCCGGGCATATTCCAGCAGTTCAGCCTTAGCGGCCGGGAAGGACGCGCCCTGCAGCGCCTTGTCGATGCGAATCTCGTCGCGTTCCGTCATGGTCAGCTCCTTAATCTATTGGGTGCCTCCCTGTGTACCAGGACACCCGGGTACCGTGCCGGGACGTTTTTCTTTCACCGCCTTCACCTCGTGCCTCAAATCCGGTGATCTCCCCTGTTCACGACGTCGTGCTCCCAGGTAGGCAGACAACGAAGAGATAACTTTCCCGACATCAATGGCAGCGCCTCGGTACCGTGGCGGACACACCGGACCCGGGCACGTCGACGACAGGCGCATGGGCCGGGCGACTCGCAGAATCCCGACCGAGAGGAACCCATCATGCACCGTTCACACCGCACTCTGTCCCGGAGCGCTTTCGCCCTGGTCGGCGCGGCCGGCCTACTCGCCGTCAGCGCCTGCGCCACCGAAGAAGACCAGGATGCGGACACCGCCACCGCCACCGCCACCGACGCGGTGGTCACCGATGAAACGACGGCGGAGGAGACCACGGCCGCCGACGACGGCGCGGACAGCGACCTGAGCGCCACGCTCAACGACGCCGACGGCAACGAGATGGCCACTGTGGACGTCACCGAGCAGGACGGCGCCCTCGAATTCACCGTCTCCGCCTCCGGCATGGAGCCCGGCTTCTACGGTTTCCACATCCACGGCATCGGCGAGTGCGAACCGGACAGCGCCGCGCCGGACGACCCGGAGGACACGGGCGACTTCATGTCCGCCGGCGGCCACGTCGGCGGCGACGAAGCCGAACACCCCAGCCACCAGGGAGACCTGCCGCAGCTGCTGGTCATGGAGTCCGGCGACGCCTCCATGACTTTCCAGTCCGACCGGCTGACGCTGTCGGACCTGGACGACGAGGACGGCTCGGCCATGATGATCCACTCCGACGCCGACAACTACGCCAACGTGCCGGAGCGCTACGCACCGGAGGGCGTCGACGAAGACACCCTGTCCACCGGCGACGCCGGCAGCCGCCTGGCCTGTGGCGTCCTCGGGGCTTAAGGCACGGACCACACCATGAACGCCGACCACGCGGATCCCTCGGCCATCCTGGACCTGGCCTCCCGGCACGGTCTGCACCTGCGACCCGACTCGCTGCGCGTCAACGAGATGGGGCTGGATTTCCGGGTGGTCCTGGCACGCACCACCGACGGCGAAGATTGGGTGCTGCGTCTTCCCCGTCGCCGGGAGGTGATGGGCCGCGCCGCCGTCGAAGACCGCGTGCTGTCCCTCATCGCGCCGTACCTGTCCGTGGCCGTGCCCGACTGGCAGGTCCACAGCCGGCACCTGATCGCCTACCCCCTGCTCCCGGGCCAGCCCGGCCTGGAGATCGACGAGCGGGGCGAGGTGCTCTGGCGGGTCGATCCCTCCTCAGACAACTACGCGCGCGCCCTCGGGGAGCTGATCGCCGACCTGCACGCCATCGACCGCAAACTCGCGTTGGCCACCGGCGTGACCGTGCGCACCCCGGAGCAGAACCGACGGGCGTGGCGCGCGGACATCGCGCGGGTGTCCGAGTCCTTCACCGTCGCCCCGCACCTCCTCGCCCGGTGGAAGGCCTGGCTCGACGAGGACAGCTACTGGCCGGAGCACAGCGTGCTCACCCACGGCGAGCTCTACCCCGGCCACACCATGATCGAGGACGAACGCATCACCGGGGTGCTGGACTGGACCACCGCCTTAATCGGCGACCCGGCCCGGGACTTCGCCGTGCACCGCACCCTGGCCACCCGGGAGGCCTTCGACCTGACCGTGGACCGCTATCGGCGACGCGGCGGGCGGGTCTGGCCTCGTCTGGCGGACCACGCCGCCGAACTGGCCGCGGCGGGGCCGGTCTCCTACGGCCTCTACGTCCTGGACACCGGCGACGAATCGCAGCGTGCCGCCGCCCAAGCCCAACTCGACCCCGCCCGGGAGCCCTGACCGCCATGCCCGTGTTCACCGTCGGCCACTCCACCCGCTCCCTGGAAGAGTTCCTGGACCTGCTCCTCGACGCCCGAGTCACCGCGCTCGTCGACGTGCGTAAACTCCCCGGATCCACCAAATATCCGCACTTCAACGACGACGTGCTGGCAGCCCGCCTGCCGGAGGCCGGGATCTCCTACCGCCGGGAAGAGGCGCTGACCGGGCGACGCCCCGTGTCCAAGACCGTGCCCTTCGAAGTCAACGGCAACTGGCGCAACCGCAGCTTCCACAACTACGCAGATCACGCCCTGTCCGCCGAATTCGACGAGGCGCTGGGCCGGCTGCGACGTGCCGGCGAAGAAGAGCACACCGCCGTGATGTGCTCCGAAGCCGTGTGGTGGCGCTGCCACCGCCGCATCATCGCCGACCACCTGCTCGCCGCGGGCGAGGACGTCCGCCACATCATGGGCGCAGGAAAGGTCACCGCGGCGACGCTGACCGAAGGAGCCGTCGTCGGCGACGACGACGTCGTCCGCTACCCCGCCCACCCCACCGACAATGAGAAAGAGAATCGATGACCCCTGAACTGCCGGACACCGTGGACGCCCTCGTGGTCGGCGGCGGGCCCGCCGGCTTGGCCGCCGCCACCTGGCTCGGCCGGTACCAACGCTCCACCCTCGTCGTGGACGCCGGCGCACACCGCAACCGCGCCGCCGACCACGCCCACGGGGTGCTCACCCGCGATCCCGTGACCCCGGCCGACCTCATGTCCGAAGCTCGCGCCGGCCTCGCCCAGTACCCGCAGGTCCACCTCCACAACGGGACGGTGAATACGATCCGTCGCAGCGACGACGGCACATTCCACGTGCTCATCGACGATCACGCCGAGGTCGCCGCCTCCCGGATCGTCCTGGCCACCGGCGTGAAGGATCAGTTGCCGCGGGTCATCGGCGTCGACGAACATTACGGCACGGACGTCCACCACTGTCCCGCCTGCGACGGGCTGACCGTCGCCGGCAAAGACGTCATCATTCTCGGCGACGGCGCCCACGTACCGGCCTACGCCGCTGAGCTGTTGGACTGGGCCCGTACCGTGCGCATCGTCACCGACAGCTCCGACCCGGGATTCGACCAGGCGCAGCGCGAGGTGCTCGACGAGCACCGTATCGAGGTCGTCGACGGCGCCGCCGAGAAGTTCGTCGGCGAACCGGGGGATCTGCGCGGGGTCCTGCTCACCGACGGCACGTTCGTCGCCGGTTCCGCCGTGTTCTTTTCCTACGGCCACCAGCCGGCCACGCACCTGGCGGCGGAACTCGGATGTGAACTCACCGACGACGGTTCCATCGCGGTCAACGGCTTCCAGCTCAGCAGCGTCGACGGGGTCTACGCCGCCGGCGACATCACCACCGACCTGCAGTTGATCCCCGTCGCTGTGGGGCTGGGGACGACGGCCGGCGTGGCGTGCGCGACCTCGTTGCGCGGCCACGGCACTGACGGCCCCTCCCCCGCCCCGCCGACCCGGCGTTTTACTTGACCGCGTGCCGGGCGTGGATCGGGCCGGAAGTCTCAGTCAACGACCGGGCGGTGCCGCCGCTGCGGGCGGCGATGATTTCCGCGAGGATGGACACCGCCGTCTCCTCCGGGCTCAACGCCCCTAAGTCCAGGCCGATCGGCGATCGCAACCGCTCCAACTGGGTTTCATTCACCCCGCGCTGCCGCAGCCGCTCCCGGCGGTCGTCCGCCACCTTCCGAGAACCCATCGCCCCGATGAACTGCGCCGGCGTGGTCACCGCCGCCGCCAACAGCGGATCGTCGAATTTCGGGTCGTGGGTCATCGCGCACAGCACCGTCCGTGTATCCACGTCCGTCTCCGCGAGGTAGGCGTGCGGCTGGCGCACCACGATCCGGTCCGCGTCCGGGAAACGCCCGCGGGTGGCGAACAGCGGGCGGGCGTCGCAGACGGTCACCCGGTAACCGACGTGCGCCGCCAGCCGACACAGTGCCGCAGCGAAGGCGTTGGAGCCGAAGACGATCATGCGTTCCGGCGCGGCGTAGCTGCGCACCAGGTGCTGCTCCCCGTCGATGACGACCACTCCGGAGCGGTTTTCTCGCAGCATCTCCTGCGCTCGCGCGTCCCCTCGGTCGGGGCCCGCCTCGAGGGTGAGCAGTCGGCGTGCGGGATACTGGGCGCCGTCGAGGGAGGTGATCAGCGCGACAGACCTGCCGAGACGGATGTGCTCGGCCAGCTCCCGGAATGGTTCGACTTCCACCGGATCCAACCGTTCCAGTAGCACCCGAATGGTGCCGCCGCAGGTCAACCCCACCGTCCAGGCGTCGACGTCGCTGTATCCGTAGTCCTGCAGGTGCGGTTTACCGGTCTCTGCGACGTCTTCGGCGCGAGCCACGACGTCGGCTTCGACGCACCCGCCGGACAAGCTGCCCACGACCATGCCGTCGGGGCCGACCGCCATCTGCGTGCCCGCCGGTCGCGGGGCGCTCGCCGACGTCTCCGTCACGGTGGCCAGGACCACCGGGCGGGGGTCGGGGGCGTTCAGCCACTCCACGAGGTGGTGCACGACCTCATCGGGGACGGGGCGGCTCACGGCCGCCCCTGATCCCGCCACCGGCGCAGATCGTCCGGGGTGTCGATGTCACGGCCGGTGGCCCACTTCCTCACGTCGATCACTTCCACCAGGTGGGGCCGTTCCTGCAGCCAGCGCCGGGCGCCCGCATCCCCGTGCGCCGACGCGGCCGCCGCGCGGGCCATCGCCAGCGGGAAGACGACGGGGTGCCCGCGTACCACCTCGCCGTCTTCGTCCAGGTAGCCGGCGGCCACCACTTTGGTGGGAGACGCCGCCTTCTTCAGGTGTGCGATGACGCGGTCGTCGACGTCCGGTTGATCGATCAGCGCCACCATGATCGCTCCCTCCGGGCGGCTGTCGAGCAGCCGCTCGGCGACGCTGACGCCGGCCTTGAAGCTCGAGGCCAAGCCTGCCTCCCAGTCGGGATTGTGGATCACGCGGCAGGTGCCGGGGCTCAACAGGTCACGCACGCGTTGGCCCTCCGCGCCGACGACGACCACGATGTCGTCGCAACCGCCGGCACGCAGGGTGGCCACCGTCCGCTCCACCTGGGTCTGCCTCTCTCCGTCGTCGACGAGGTCCAGCAGCGCTTTCGGCCCCCGGCCCAGGCGGGCGCCGGCCCCGGCCGCGAGGATCACTCCCACCATCATGCCGAGCCTCCTTGCCTCAGGAATTTGTCCGGCGTGGCCGGCAGCTCCCGGACCCGCACGCCGGTGGCGTGGTAGGCGGCGTTGATGACCGCGGCCGAGGTGCCGACGATCCCGATCTCCCCGATGCCTCGTGAGCCCATCGGGGTGGCGTGCTCGTCGACGTCGTCGAGCCACTCCACCTCCAGGTCGCCGACGTCCGCGGGAGAAGCCACGTGGTAGGAGGCGAGGTCCTGGGTGACGGTGTGCCCGAACCGGGGGTCACGGACGGCCTCCTCATACAACGCCGCCGACTGGGCCATGATCATGCCGCCGAGGAATTGGGAGCGCGCCGCGACCGGGTTGATCACCCGCCCCACCGAGAACACCCCCGTCATGCGCGGGATCCGCACCTCGCCAGTCCAGCGGTGGACCCGGGCCTCTGCGAACACGGCGCCGAAGGAGTGCATGGACAGGTTCTCCATGTCCGGGTATTCCTCCGTGGTGGCGATGGAGTGCACCCCTTCTTCTGGGTCGTCGCCGTGATCGGCGCGGAATTGCTGGGCGGTCTGCACGATCGCGGTGCCCCAGGAGCCGGTGCCCGAGGATCCGCCGGCCACGGTGGCCTTAGGCAGGTCCGTGTCACCGATGCGCAGATCCACGTCCGGGACCGGCACGGCCAGCGCGTCGGCGGCGATCTGCAGCAGGGCGGTGCGTGACCCGGTGCCGATGTCCACCGCGCCGATGGACACGCGGTAGCGGCCGCTGCCCAGGGCGTCGATGCGGGCGGAGTTGCCGGGGAAGAAATTCGCCGGGTACGTCGCCGACGCCACCCCGGTGCCCACCCACCAGTCGCCGTCGAGCGTCGCGCGCGGATGGGCGGGACGAGAATCCCACCCGAAGCGTTGCGCCCCGCGGCGCAGGCACTCGATCAGGCGGCGGCTGCTGAAGGGGTTGCCGGTATCGGGGTCGACCTCCGGTTCGTTGCGGATGCGCAGCTCCACCGGATCGACGCCGGCGGCCACCGCGAGATCGTCCATCGCGACCTCCAGCGAGTGCGCTCCGGGCATCTCCCCCGGCGCGCGCATCCAGGACGGCACCGCCACATCCAGGGCGACGGCGCGGTGGCTGGTGCGCCGGTTGTCTCCGGCGTACATCATGCGCGCGGGCACGCCGGCGTGCTCGATGAATTCCTTGACGTTCGAGGACTGGGTGAAGACCGCGTGCTCGAGGGCGGTGATGCGGCCGTCCTCCTGCGCGCCGAGACGGATGTGCGAGCGGGTTTCTGCGCGGTAGCCGGTCATCGCGAACTGTTGTTGGCGGGTCACGGCGAGTTTGACCGGTCGTCCGTCGGCCCATTGCGCGGCCAGCACGAGGGCCAGCTCCGGGCCGTGCGCCAGGCCTTTGCTGCCGAAGCCGCCGCCGACATACGGCGCCTGCACGCGGACTTTCTTTCTGTCCACGCCGAGCATCGTCGCGATCTTGCCCGCCACCCGGTGCACGCCCTGGGTGGAGTCCCACATGGTCAATTCGCCGTCGTGCCACACGGCGGTGGCGGCGTGCGGCTCCATGGCGGCGTTTTGTTCCTGCGGAGTGGTGTAGACGTGATCCGTCGTGACCGGGGCGGCGGCCAGGGCGGCGTCGACGTCGCCGGTCTGCGTGTCCGGCGGGGAGCCGACGGCTTTTTCGGTGGGTTTGTACCACTCGACGGACTCGTCGTCCATGCTCAGTGCGGCGGGTTCTTCTTCTTGTGTGACCGTGACCAGGCGCGCCCCCTCCCGGGCCGCCTCCGGGGTTTCGGCGAGCACGACCGCGACGATCTGGCCGCGGTAGCCGATCCGGTCGTCCTGGAGCACGGCCAGTTCGCCGTCGCTGGTATCCGCCAGGCGCGGGGCGTTGGTGTGGTCGAGCACGGCCGTCACGTTCGGGTGCCGCAGCGCTGCGGCGGCGTCGACGTCGGTGACCCTGCCCTTGGCGACGGTCGAGGTCACCAGCCAGCCGTGCAGCGGCGGCCGGGACAGCTCGTGGTCTTTCTCCACTGCGTAGGTGGCGCGGCCGGTGACTTTCTCCTGCCCGTCGACGCGCTCTAGGGGCGAGCCCATGGCGGCGGCGGTGATCGGTGTGGCGGTCATTTAGTTCTCCTCCCCGCCCAATTGGAACAGCGCGGAGGTGGTGGCGCCGCGCAGCATGGGGCGTTTGTAGGCGGTGTCCGCGCTGAACTGCGCGTCCTGCAGCTCGGCGTCCACGGCCGCGGCGATGTTGTCCTCGGTCAGCTGCTGGCCGAGGAGGGCGGCCTCCGCGCGGGTCGCCCGCCACGGGGTGTGGGCGACCCCGCCCCACGCGAGTGCGACCTCGGCGATGAATCCGTCTTCCATCCGCAGCGCGGCGGCCACGGACACCAGTGCGAAGGCGAAGGAGGCGCGGTCCCGGACCTTCACGTAGGTGGAGTTGCGTGCCAGCTCCGTGGCCGGAAGATCGACCGCGGTGATCAGTTCGCCGTGCTCCAGAACGGTGTCTTTGTCCGGGTGCTCGCCGGGCAGGCGGTGTAGGGCGGCGATGGGGACGCGTCGTTCACCGGCCTGTCCGACGACGGTTGCTTCCGCATCGAGCGCAGTCAACGCCACCGCCAGGTCCGACGGGTGGGTGGCTACGCAGGCGTCGCTGGCCCCGAGCACCGCGTTGTAGCGTTCGTACCCGCCGATCGCGGAGCAGCCTGAGCCGGGTTCGCGCTTGTTGCAGGGGGTGGTGACGTCCTGGAAGTAGACGCAGCGGGTGCGCTGCAGGAGGTTGCCGCCGGTGGTGGCCTGGTTTCGGATCTGGGCGCTCGCGCCCGCCAGCAGCGCGCGGGACACACCTGGCCACCCGGCGCGCACGGCCGGGTGCGCGGCCAAGTCACTGTTGGCCACGTTCGCTCCGATCCGCAGTCCGGCGTCGGTCTCTTCGACGTCGTGGAGTGGGAGTTTCCGGACGTCGATGAGCGTGCCCGGGGTGCGCACCCCGAGTTTGAGGTGGTCAACGAGGTTGGTGCCGCCGGCGAGAAATTGTGCCTGCGGATCGCCGGAGACGGCGGCCACGGCGTCCGCCACCTCAGTGGGAGCGAGATATTCGAGTTGTTTCATCGTCCGCTCACCTCTTTGACGGCGGCGAGGATGCCGGCGTAGGCGCCGCAGCGGCAGAGATTGCCACTGAGTCGTTCGCGGATCTCTGCGTCGGTGAGTTCGACCTCGTCGTCAAAGTCTTCGGTGACGTGGCTGGGGTGTCCCTGCGCGGCTTCGTCGAGCATGCCGACGACGGAGCAGACCTGTCCCGGGGTGCAGTAACCGCACTGGAAGCCGTCGTGGGTGATGAAGGCCCGCTGGACGTCGTGCAGCTGGCCGTCTTCGGCGAGTCCGTCGGCGGTGACGATCTCCGTGCCGTCGTGGGCGACGGCCAGCGAGAGGCAGGACAGCTGGCGGCGGCCGTCGATGAGCACGGTGCAGGAGCCGCATTGGCCGTGGTCGCAGCCTTTTTTCGGCGAGGTGTTGCCCAGGTGTTCTCGCAACGCGTCGAGCACCGTGGTGCGCGCATCCAGCGTCAGCTCATGGTCGGTCCCGTCTATGGTCACGTTGATGGTGTATTCCATCGTTTCTCCCAGGGTCGAGGGCGGGGGCTGCACAGGTCACAAGGGCAGGGTGAACGCCAGGCTAATCACATTCCCACTGATGCGCTAGGACGCATGCCCGTGCGGGCGGCTCGACGTAGGCTGGCGGCAAAGGAGTGTGGTCGGCGTGAAACGTGAGGTCCGGATCATGGCCGTGATGGCAGGTCCCCTCGTCCTGGCCGGGTGCGTGGCTGAGGAGCCGACGTGGGACGGGGGCCAGGCCACGATCTCACCCCGCCCGGTCGTCTCCACCGTCACCGAGAGCGTCACGATGACTGAGGCAGACGCCTCGGCCCCCTCATCCTCCTGGGAGATCGGCGTCCCCGGCAGCCGCTTCGTCGGGGAGATCGCCGCCGTCCCCGAGACCGACCCCGCCCCGTTTGCGTCCTCCCTGATTTTCCCCGCCCAACCCGGCCTGCAGTTCCATGGCCCGGACGGCACCTACTGCGAGATATACGGCGACGACGACCCGACCGTGCTGTGCGCACACGACGGCGAAGGCGACGTCAACGCCGTCTCCCTCCGCCGGGGTGAGCCGGCGACGACGCATCACGTCAACCGGATCTTTGCGCCGCACGAGCGGACGCGCGTGCTGGAGCCCGGAACCAGGCTTGTCGACGGCCCCGTCAGCTGCGCCGTGCCCGCAGATGACGTGCGGGTGATGTGTGCGATCGACCCCTGCAGTTTCGCCGTGAGCCGGGCGGGCGTGGCGTTGAGTTGATCGCCCAGTGTTCACGTGTGGCTACGTCCGCGGGACCGAAAGAGATCAGCGGCGGGCCGAACCACATACTGCGGCGGGGCGTCGTGGCAGCGCACGCAAGGTTCCGCGCTTAACGTGCACATATGGACTTAAAGTATGGACAATCGTGCATTGTGGGGCAAAGTGTGTTAGCATTCATCCCTGGATGTGACCGCATTCAGAGTTTTCAATTATGAATGGTGGCCCTCGCCGACCTCGTTCCCGGGGTGCGACGGCCCCTCTGTTTCCCGGCAGAATGCGCAAGGTGAGCGTGTTCCGAAGGTCACGGCAGAACCCAAGACAATAGAACAGTGAAGAAGATCGCCTGCAGTGCGGCTCGGCGCCCCGGTATAAAAACTCGGCGGGCCCCTGCCCGGCAGGTGGTGTTCATGGCCCGGAGAAACGGGCCGGAAAGGCATGTTTGACTAAGCGTATTGCAATCATCGGGGCAGGTCCGAGCGGAATGGCGCAGCTGCGCGCATTCGAATCCGCACAGAAGAAGGGTCATGAGATCCCCGAAATCGTGTGCTACGAAAAGCAGGACGACTGGGGCGGCCAGTGGAACTTCACCTGGCGCACCGGCACGGACAAGTACGGCGAGCCCGTGCACACCTCGATGTACCGCAATCTCTGGTCGAACGGCCCCAAGGAGGGCCTGGAGTTCGCGGAGTACACTTTCGACGAGCACTTCGGTCGCCCCGTCTCCTCCTACCCGCCGCGTGAGGCGCTGTGGGACTACATCGACGGCCGCGCCAGCAAATCCGACGTGAAGAAGTACGTGAAGTTCGCCCACGCCGTGCGGTGGGTCGATTTCGACGAGGACGCCAAGACCTTCACCGTCCACGTGGAGAACCTGCGCACCGGTGAGACCGAGTCAAACGAGTTCGACAACGTCATCGTCGCCTCCGGACACTTCACCTTCCCGAACGTCCCGCACTTCGAGGGCATCGACACCTTCCCGGGCCAGATCGTCCACGCACATGAGTTCCGCGGCGCAGAGAGCTTCGCGGACAAGGACGTCCTGCTCATCGGCGCCAGCTACTCCGCCGAGGACATCGGCACCCAGGCCTTCAAGATGGGCGCCCGCTCGGTGACCTTCTCCTACCGCAGCGCGCCCATGGGCTTCGACTGGCCGGAAGGCATGGAGGAGCAGCCGCTGATCGAGAAGTTCGAGGACGACGTCGTGCACTTCTCCAACGGCGTCTCGCGCAAGTTCGACGCCGTGATCATGTGCACCGGCTACATCCACCACTACCCGTTCCTGCCGAGCTCGCTGGCCCTGGACTCGCCGAACAACGTCTACCCGGACAACCTCTACCGCGGCGTCGTCTGGGAGAAGAACAACCAGATGTTCTACCTGGGCGCCCAGGACCAGTGGTTCACCTTCAACATGTTCGACGCCCAGGCCTGGTACGTCCGCGACGTCATCCTCGGCGAGCGCGAACTGCCCTCCGCGCAGAAGCAGCGCGCGAGCATCGACGCCTGGCTCGAGCGCTTCGACAAGCTGGAGACCATGGAGGACCAGGTCGACTTCCAGGGCGCGTACGTCCGCGACCTGATCGAGCAGACCGACTACCCGATGTTCGACCTGGACGCGGTGTGCGGGATCTTCAAGCAGTGGATCCAGTCCAAGCGCGACGACATCCTCAACTACCGCGACGTCACCTACACCTCCGTCATGACGGGCACCACCGCGGAGAAGCACCACACCCCGTGGATGCTGGAGCTGGACTCCTCGCTGAAGCGCTACCTCTCCACCCCGGCGCGTGACGAGGCCCGCGACATCTTCGAGGGGCGCGAGCCGGCCGCCAAGGCAGCCGAGCGCAGCTAGTTCACTTCGGCCGCACCCTTCACACCAGGGGCCACGGGTACTGGTAGTGCGACCTGGGGTGCGGCAGGAAAGGCAGGCGCACGATGCGGGCGGCGCGGCGCTGCAACGCCTCGACCTCGGCGGGGTGCAGCAACTCGGCGATCTCCGCCGGCACATCGTCGATGAGCGGTTCAACCGCGGCCGCCCACTCCGCGTCGATGCCTTCCCCCGCGAAATCCCAGATCACGGTGCGTAGCTTCGGTTCAAAGCTGAAGCACAAACCGTGGTCGATGCCCCACACGTGGTCGTGTTCGTCGATGAGCACGTGCCCGGATTTTCGGTCGGTGTTGTTGACCAATAGATCGAATACGGCCATGCGCTCAAATTGTTTATGCAGTTCCGGCCGAGCTTCCACCACCTGGAGGTAGTGGGTTCCGTCGTTGTCGATGTACCACTGCAGCGATCCGACGCCGAAGGGGGCGTCCTCCCGCACGATCGTCGGCGGGACGATGTGCCAGCCCAAATACTCGCTGAGCACAAACGCCGCCCGCTCCCGCGCGTGCAGGCCCGGCGGGAAATCCCACAGCGGCTGCTCCCCGACCTCGGGTTTGTAGATGGCCCAGCCGTAGTCCTCGCCGAGGGTGGCGTCGAGGGCGAGGGCGAGGTTGCTCGACTCGTGCAATTGGGCCACCAGGCCGAGCTCGCCGCGTTCCAGCAGGCGCAACTCGTCATCGAAAGGCGGCGTCGGCGCGGTCATGGCCGTCCCGCCGCCCGCAGTCGCCCCAGTTCCCCGCTCGTGGTGTTGACCGCCACCATGCGGGTCGAGCCATCGGCGGTGAACTCCGCGACGGAGATCGAGGCCGGGGCGACGACCGCCTCCTGGAACTGATCGAGGTCTTTGCCCTGCAGGTGCGTGATCGCCGCCTTGAGCGGATCGGCGTGGCTGAAGCAGGCGATCACCTCCCCGGGGTGACGTGCGGCGAGGCCGTGCAGCGTCTCGACGATGCGGTCACGCATCTCCACGAACGACTCCCCGCCCGGGAAGCGGAACTCGGACGGCGTTTTCTGCACGGTCTGCCACTCCGGGAGTTTCGCCAGCTCGGTAATCTGCTCGCCGGTCCACTCGCCGAACTCGCATTCCAGGAGCCCATCGTGCAGCGTGGCCTCGAGCCCGAAGTGCTCCGCGGTGGGGGCTGCCGTCTCCCGCGTACGTTCCAGCGGGGAGGCGTAGACCGCGCTGACGGGCAACTCCCCCACTCGCCGCGCGACGGCGCGGGCCTGCGCGCGGCCTTCCTCGCTCAAGTGCAGGCCGGGCGCTCTGCCGGGCAGCACTTTCCCGGTGGTCGGAGTGACGCCGTGGCGCACCAGCAGAATGAGCGTGGAGGATGCGGCCGGGACGTCGGAAACGGTGTCAGTGCCCATACCGCCCGCAGCTTAGTCGCCGAACCGGTAAGAGGCCACGCTTTCCCGGCCCCTCGACGGGCGGGGGTTTCGGGGCTAGCCTGGCGATTGTGACTGCCAAGCCCCATGTGTCCACGATCGGTGAGCTGCGGGCCACCGAGTACACCCACCGTCCCCTGCGCGAGGAGATCCGCGAGAACCTGCTGGCCAGGCTCGCCGCGAGCGAGGACCCCTGGCCGGGTCTGCACGGTCTGGACAACACCGTCATCCCGCAGGTCGAGCGCGCCTTGATCGCCGGCCATGACATCGTCCTGCTGGGTGAGCGCGGCCAGGGCAAGACACGGCTGCTGCGCTCCATGACGGGGCTGCTCGACGAATGGATCCCCGTCGTCGCCGACACCGACCTGCGCGAAGACCCCTACGCCCCGATCACCGAGGCCACCCGCCGCCGCATCGAGAAAGAGGGCGACGACCTGCCCATCGAGTGGCTGCACCGCGACGACCGGTACGCGGAAAAACTCGCCACCCCGGACACCTCGGTGGCGGACCTGATCGGCGACGTCGACCCGATGCGCGTGGCCGAGGGCCGCCGGCTGGGTGACCCGGAGACGATCCACTACGGGCTGATCCCGCGTTCCAACCGCGGTATCGTGGCGATCAACGAGCTGCCGGATCTGGCCGAGCGCATCCAAGTGTCCATGCTCAACGTCATGGAGGAGCGCGACGTGCAGATCCGCGGTTACATGCTGCGCCTGCCGCTCGACGTGCTGGTGGTGGCCTCTGCGAACCCGGAGGACTACACCAACCGCGGGCGCATCATCACCCCGCTGAAGGACCGTTTCGGCGCGGAGGTGCGCACCCATTACCCGCTGGCGTTGGAAGACGAGATCGCCGTCATCGAGCAGGAGGCCGAGCTGCTGGCCGAGGTGCCCCCGGCGCTGCTGGAGATCCTGGCGCGCTTCACCCGCGCCCTGCGCGAGTCCTCGGCGGTGAACCAGCGGGCGGGCGTGTCCGCGCGTTTTTCCATCGCCGGCGCCGAAACCGTCGCTGCCGCGGCCCGTCATCGCGCCGCCGTGCGCGGGGAAGACGCCGCCGTCGCTCGCCTCGTCGATCTGGAGGCGGCCGTCGACGTGCTCGGCGGCAAGATCGAATTCGAGCCGGGCGAGGAAGGCCGCGAGTGGGAGATCCTGGATTACCTGCTGCGCACCGCCACCGCCGCCACCGTCCGTGAGCGTCTGCGTGGGGTGGACTTCTCCCCGCTGATCGAGGCGCTCGACGGGGCCACCACCGTGTCCACCGGCGATCAGGTCACCGCGGCCGAGTTCCTCGCCGGGCTGCCGGAGCTGGGTGAGTCGGACCTGTACAGCGATCTGGCCACCGCTTTCGGCGCCACCGACGACGGTACGCGCGCCAGCGCCATTGAGCTCGCCTTCGAGGCGCTCTACCTCTCCCGGAAGATCTCCAAGGATTCCGGCGAGGGCACCACCATCTACGGCTGAATCATCGGCTGAGGAGGCCCCATGTCCACGAGCCACACCTCCCCCGGCCACGGGCGACGTTCCCGCTACGGCCGCTACACCGGCGGGCCCGACCCGCTGGCCCCGCCCGCCGACCTGACGGAAGCACTCGACGCTGTCGCCGAGGAAGTCATGGCCGGCTACTCCCCCGAACGCGCCCTGCAGGAGTTCCTGCGTCGCGGCGGGCGCGGCCGCGAAGGCTACGACGACCTGGCCCGCCGCCTCGCCGAAAAACGGCGCGAACTGCTGCAACAGCATAATCTCGGTGGCACGCTGCAGGACGTCCAGAAACTTCTCGACGACGCCGTCCTCGCCGAACGCGGCCAACTCGCCCGCGACGTCATGATGGACGACACCGACCGCACCTTCCGGGAGATGCAGCTGGACAACCTGCCCGCCTCCACCGCGGCGGCGGTCAACGAACTGTCCAGCTACGACTGGCAGTCCACGGACGCGCGCGAGAAATTCGAGCAGATCAAGGACATGCTCGGCCGCGAATTCCTGGATCAGCGCTTCGCCGGCATGAAGCAGGCGCTGGAAGGCGCCACCGACGAGGACCGCGCCGCCGTCAAGGAGATGTTGAGCGACCTGAACGACCTGTTGGCCAAGCACCGCGCAGGTGAGGACACCGACCAGGCTTTTCAGGACTTCATGTCCAAGCACGGCGAGCAGTTCCCGGAAAATCCGGAGAACGTCGACGAACTCATCGACACGCTCGCGCAGCGCTCGGCGGCCGCCCAGCGCATGCTCAACTCCATGTCGGAGGAACAGCGCCAAGAGCTGATGGAGCTGTCCGCCCAAGCCTTCGGCTCCCAGGACCTGATGGATCAACTGGGTGCGCTGGACGACAACCTGCGCGACCTGCGCCCAGACCTGGACTGGTCCGGCTCGGCGGAATTCTCCGGTGAGCAGGGCCTGGGACTCGGCGACGGTACCGGCGCCATCCAGGACCTCGCGGAACTGGACGCCTTGTCCGAGCAGCTGAGCCAGGGTTACGACGGGGCGCGTTCCACCGACATCGACCTCGACGCGCTGGGCCGCCAGCTCGGCGAGGACGCCACTGTCTCCGCCCGCACGCTGGCGGAACTGGAGCGCGCTATGCGCGACAGCGGCCTGCTCCGCCACGGCGCCGACGGCTCCCTCCGACTGTCCCCGCAGGCGATGCGTCGGCTGGGCCAGTCCCTGCTCAACGACGCCGCCCAGAACTTGAGCGCCCGCACCGGCTCCCGCGACACCCGCTTGTCCGGTGCCTCCGATGAACAGACCGGGGCGTCGCGCCCGTGGGAGTTCGGCGACACCGCCCCCTGGGACGTCACCAGGACGGTGACCAACGCCCTGCAGCGCAGCGCCGCCGAAGGACAGAGTCCCACCGGGCGGGTCCGCATCGAGGTCGGCGACGTCGAAGTCGTCGACACCGAAGCCCGCACCCAGTCCGCAGTGGCGCTGCTGGTGGACACGTCATTCTCCATGGCCGCCGAAGGCCGGTGGGTGCCGATGAAACGCACCGCCCTGGCCCTGCACCACCTGGTGTCCACGAAGTTCCGCGGCGACGAACTCGCCCTGATCACCTTCGGCCGGATGGCCATGAACATGGACGTCGACGAACTCACCGCCCTGCCGCCCGTGCAGGAACAAGGCACCAACCTGCACCACGGGCTGCTACTGGCCGAGCGTTTCTTCGCCCGCCACCCCAGCATGGACGCCACGCTGCTGATCGTCACCGACGGCGAACCCACCGCCCACCTGGAGGAATGGGGTGAGGCCTGGTTCAACTGGCCCACCCACCCCGAAACTCTGCGCAAAACCGTCATTCAACTGGACCGGGTCACCCGGCGCGGGGCGAAGGTGACCTTCTTCCGCCTCGGCGAGGACCCGGGCCTGGCCCAGTTCTTGGAGCAGCTGGCCGACCGTGCCGGCGGGCGGGTCACCGCCCCGGACCTGGACGACCTGGGCGCTGCCGTCGTCGGTGAGTATCTGCGCTTCCGCGAGTCCGGCTGGGACGAGGTGGACTGGGGCTAGCGGGCCGCCCCGGCCCCTGTCATGTGGGACACTGTGGGCGTGAAAGGTGTGCGTGTATCCCCCGGCCCCGGCGCCCCACAGGGGCTGTTCATTCCGGATCGCGAGTTGCAGGAGCAGTTCTCCCGCGCCTCGGGTCCTGGAGGGCAAGGAGTCAACACCACTGACTCTCGGGTCCAGCTCAGCATTGATCTCGCGACAACCACAGCGTTAAACGAGCGACAGCGGCAACGGGCCCTAGCCAATCTCCGTCCCAGACTCGCCGGGACCGTGCTCACCATCACCGCCTCTGAGCATCGCTCGCAGCGGCGGAACCGAAGCGTAGCCCGGCAACGGCTCAGCGCTCTGTTGCGCGAGGCCGTGGCCCCGCCGGTAGTCCGGCGCCCCACCAAACCCACCCGGGGGTCGCAGCGGCGTCGTCTGGAAAGAAAACGCGCGCGATCCGAGATAAAAAAGTCACGGAAACGACCGTCGGGGTACTAGATGATTGATTGCTGGGGCGTGCTGGGAGTTTAGTGGTCATACGCGATCAGCGACCGCAGCACCGGCTGCCCGGTGGTGTCGTTATGCCAGATCACCGCGGTCAACGCCAACAGCCACCGCATCACTCGGCTGACTACCCCAGCCACGGTCCTACCGCCGTGTTGTTCGAGACCCAGCTGGCCTTTCACGGTGTCAAACACCGACTCAATCCGCTGGCGTAAGGGCTTGAGGACCTGCCTGCCGGGCCTGGGCGCCTCGCTTTTGCGGGCAGGCCGGATCAACTCGACGCCACCACCGTTGAGCGCTTCTTCCAGCCAGGCACCGTTGTAGCCTTTATCTGCCATGATCACCTGGGCACGCACACTTGCGCGGCATCCAACATCGTCAGCAACGTCTAGCGTTCATCGGCTTTTGCCCCGGTGATGGCGTAGCTGACGCAGGCCATGCAGCGTAGCCACCAGGTGCAGGCGCAGACCCCAGAAGAATCGGGAGTGCGAGGCGCAGTAGCCGTATTCCGCGTAGCCGGCCAGGTTGGAGCGTGTGACTGTTTCCCTTGAGCGGCCGTATTCGACTGGGGTGGAGTCCACGACCCAGATATCGCCGCCCAGCAGGCCGGTCGAGGCGCTCAGGTGCGCCATGACGTGCTGCATCACTGCGGCGAGACGGCGTTGGCGTTTGTTGTAACCAGACTGCTGCGGGATGGAGGGAAACATGGTGCTCAGGTGGGGGTGGGCGTAGCGGATGAAACGTCGTTCGGAGGTGAAGCCGAGCAGGGTTTCCATGACGGCCAAGACGATGAGCTCGGCGTCGCTGATCCGGGGTGGAAATCCGGAGGCAGGCCGGGCAGGCAGAATGTCGGGGTGGGTGTTGGGGTAGTCGTCGGTGGCGACATGCACTGCTGTTGCGAGAGTGTTGAGATTGTTGTCCACAACGTCGATTTTTCAACGCTCTCGCTTTATTTATTGGTAGCGACTCCCGTGCTGTCCCCAGGAATCAATCATCTAGGTTTTCGCCGTTCCGGACCGTTGCCGCGTGGTAGCTTTCTTTCATGACAACGGTCACTTTCGAGCAGGTTTCCATCCGCTATCCCGGCGCGGAGGACCCGAGCGTCGCTGACTTGGACCTGGAGATCGCCGACGGGGAGTTCCTCGTGCTCGTCGGCCCTTCCGGCTGCGGCAAGTCGACGACGTTGCGGGCGCTGGCGGGCCTGGAGCCGGTGTCGGAGGGCCGGATCCTCATTGATGACCGCGACGTCACCGGCGTCGAGCCCGGGGAGCGCGACATCGCGATGGTGTTTCAGAATTACGCCCTGTACCCGCACCTGAGCGTGGCCAAGAACATGGGGTTCGCGTTGAAGTTGGCGAAGTTGCCGAAGGCGGAGATCGACGCCAAGGTGCACGAGGCCGCGGAGCTGCTCGGCCTGAGCGAGCTGCTCGACCGCAAGCCGAAGGACCTGTCCGGGGGTCAGCGGCAGCGCGTGGCGATGGGCCGTGCCATCGTGCGCGCCCCGAAAGTCTTTCTCATGGATGAACCGCTGAGCAACCTGGATGCGAAGCTGCGCGTGCAGACCCGCGCGGAACTCGCGTCTTTGCAGCGTCGGCTGGGCACCACCACGGTGTATGTCACCCATGATCAGGTGGAGGCCATGACCATGGGCGACCGGGTGGCGGTGCTCAAGGACGGGATTTTGCAGCAGGTCGCCCCGCCGCGCGAGCTCTACGACGCCCCGGTCAACGAGTTCGTCGCGGGTTTCATCGGTTCGCCGGCGATGAACCTCTTTCCCGGCGACGGCGTGACTTTGGGGGTGCGGCCGGAGGCGATGGCCCTGCTCGGCGAGCAGAGGCAGGCCCCCGCAGGTTGGGTCGTGCGGGACGGGGCAGTCACGATCATCGAGGAGCTCGGTTCGGAGTCTTATGTCTACGCCGACTGCGACGGCGACCGGCTCGTCGCCCGCATCACCGACGACCGACGCCTCTCCCCCGGTGAGCGGGTGCAGCTGGCGTACGACCCCGCCGCCGCACATCGATTTGATCAGACCTCCGGCCTGCGGTTATGACTTTCTCCGACGGCAGCACCCATCCCAACGGGGGTGATCTGCCTCAAAACGCTGTGGCGGGGTGTGGCAATTCACTAATGTCATGACCACCTGACCAACTCGAAAGGTGGACCCGATGACCCTGCCCAAGCCCCGTAAAGTGGCGGCCACTCTCGCCGCCGCCACCCTGGCTGCAGTCACCTTGGTGGCCTGCGGAAACGACACCAGCAACGGCGACGACGGCGCCGCCGCCCCGGACGCCGGGGAAACCGACGGCCGCGGCCCCATCACCTTCGCGATGGGCGCGAACGACACCGACAAGCTCATCCCCGTCATCGAGGCGTGGAACGAGGCCAACCCGGACGAGGAGGTCACGCTCAACGAGTTGCCCGGGGAGGCCGACGCCCAGCGTGAGACCCTCGTGCAGTCGCTGCAGGCCGGCAACTCCGACTATGACGTCATGGCGCTCGACGTCATCTGGACCGCCGACTTCGCCGCCAACCAGTACCTCGCCCCGCTCGAGGGCGACCTGGAGGTCGACACCGACGGGCTGTTGGATGCGACCGTGGAGTCCGCCACCTACAACGACACTCTCTACGCGCTGCCGCAGAACACCAACGGCCAGCTGCTTTTCCGCAACACCGAGGTCGTCGCCGAGGAGCCGGGCGACTGGGACGAGCTGGTCGCCTCTTGTGAAGAAGTCGAGGCTGACGACGTCGAGTGCCTGACGCTGCAGCTGAGCCAGTACGAGGGCCTGACCGTGAACACCGTCGGCTTCATGGAGGGCTGGGGCGGGTCCGTGCTCGACGACGACGGCAACGTCACCGTCGATTCCGACGAGTCCAAGGCCGGCCTGCAGGCGTTGGTCGACGCCTACGACGACGGCGTCATCTCCGGCGAGTCCACCGCCGCCACCGAGGAAGAGACCAACCTGGCCTTCGTCGAGGGTCGCACCGCGTACGCCATCAACTGGCCGTACATGTACACCAACGCCGAGGGCGAAGCCTCCGAGATCGCCGGCAACGTCGAGGTTTCCCCGCTCGTCGGCGCCGACGGGGTCGGCGTGTCCACTCTGGGCGGCTACAACAACGGCATCAACGTCAACTCGGAGAACAAGGCCACCGCGCGCGACTTCATCGAGTTCATCGTCAACGAGGACAACCAGATGTCCTTCGCCGAGGCCTCCTTCCCGCCGGTGCTGGCCTCCATCTACGACGACGAGTCCCTCACCGAGCAGTTCCCCTACTTGCCGGCGCTGAAGACCTCCCTGGAAAACGCCGCGCCGCGCCCGGTCAGCCCGTTCTACCCGGAGATTTCCAAGGCCGTCCAGGACAACGCCTATGCGGCACTGACCGCGGGCAAGAGCGTCGACGACGCCACCGCGGACATGAAGGCCGCGATCGACAACGCCTCGAACTAAGAACCGTCCTTCTCGCTTTCCGCCGCCCCGACGCCACACCCAGGTCGGGGCGGCGGTTGCGCCTTGTGTCCCACCAGGAGGTCCCTGATGCTCACCCGGGCCCAGCAGACCAGACGCGCGGCCGCGCTCATCGCCCCGGCGCTGGTCGTGCTCGCCATCGTCATCGGCTACCCCATCGTCCGCGCCGTCTACCTGTCCTTCCAGGCCGACAAGGGGCTTGACCCCACCACCGGGCTGTTCACCGACGGCGGTTTCGCCGGCTTCGACAACTACCTCTACTGGTTGACCCAGCGGTGCCTGGGCGCCGACGGCACCGCCACCGTCTGCCCGCCCGGCACCTTGGCGACGGATTTCTGGCCCGCGGTGCGCAACACGTTGTTCTTCACGCTGGTCACCGTCAGCCTGGAGACGATCCTGGGCATGATCATGGCGCTGATCATGGCCGGCAACTACCGCGGCCGCGGCCTGGTGCGCGCGGCGGTGCTCATCCCGTGGGCGATCCCCACCGCGGTGACCGCCAAGCTGTGGCAGTTCATCTTCGCCCCGCAGGGCATCGTCAACTCCTTGTTCGGCCTCGACGTCGCGTGGACGACGGACCCGTGGGCCGCCCGTTTCGCGGTGATCATCGCGGACGTGTGGAAGACGGCGCCGTTCATGGCGTTGCTCATCCTCGCCGGTTTGCAGATGATCCCCAAAGAAACCTACGAGGCCGCCCGCGTCGACGGGGCCACCGCCTGGCAACGCTTCACCCTGATCACCCTGCCGTTGGTGCGCCCGGCGTTGATGGTGGCGGTGCTCTTTCGCACCCTTGACGCGCTGCGCATGTACGACCTGCCGGTCATCATGATCTCCTCGTCGTCGAACTCGCCGACCGCGGTGGTCTCCCAGCTGGTCGTCGAGGACATGCGCCAAGGCAACTTCAACTCCGCTTCCGCCATGTCGACGCTGATTTTCCTGCTGGTCTTCGCCGTCGCGTTCATCATGATCAGGTTCCTGGGCGCGGACGTCTCCGGTCAGCGCGGAATGAAGAAACGCAAGGTGCCGGACCTCGGGCGTCGACAAGCCCCGAAGAAGCCGGCCTCAGAGAAAAAGGAGGCGACGGCATGACCGCGCAACGCAAAGCCGCCCTCGGCCACTACCTCGGGGTGCTGTTCATCCTCATCTGGGGGCTGGCGCCCTTCTACTGGATGGTCGTCGTCGCCCTGCGCGACTCCACCTTCACCTTCGACACCACGCCCTGGCCCACGCACGTCACCTTAGACAACTTCCGCGACGCACTGGCCACGGACAAAGGCAACGACTTTCTGGGCGCGATCGGCAACTCTCTGATCATCTCCCTGACCACAACCGTGATCGCCGTGCTGGTGGGCGTGTTCACCGCCTACGCGCTGGCGCGCCTGGATTTCCCGGGCAAGGGGCTGGTGACCGGGGTGATCCTGGCGGCCTCGATGTTCCCGGGCATCGCCCTGGTCACCCCGCTGTTCCAGCTCTTCGGCGACATCGGGTGGATCGGCACCTACCAGGCGATGATCATCCCGAACATCTCCTTCGCCCTGCCGCTGACGATCTACACCCTGGTGTCCTTCTTCCGGCAGCTGCCCTGGGAACTGGAGGAAGCCGCCCGCGTGGACGGCGCGACCCGTTCCCAAGCCTTCCGCCTGGTGCTGCTGCCGCTGGCCACCCCGGCGCTGTTCACCACCGCGATCCTGGCGTTCGTCGCCTCCTGGAACGAATACATGCTGGCCCAGCAGCTGTCGACGACGGCCACCGAACCGGTGACCGTGGCCATCGCGCGCTTCACCGGGCCCAGCGCCTTCGAGTATCCCTACGCCGCGACCATGGCGGCCGGAGCCTTGGTGACGGTGCCGCTGATCATCATGGTGCTCATCTTCCAGCGCCGCATCGTCTCCGGGCTGACGGCGGGCGGCGTAAAGTCCTAGGGAAGATGAGAACATTCCGCGCCGCCGCCCTCGCCCTCGTGACCGCTTTCAGCCTCGCCGCCTGCTCCCCGGATTCCGCCGAAGAACCGGCCGAGCAAACCGCAGAGGAGCCCTCCGCCCTGGAAGAGGATCTCGCCGAGGGCGGCCAAGAGCGCGAAGCCAGCGTCGCCATGCTCACCGCCTGGTTCCTCGACCTCGAACGCGCCCCCGCCGCCGAGGCGCAGGACTTGTCCACGCAGTGGGGGCGCGACCTCGTCTACGACAATCCGGACGCGCCGGTGACGTGGACGCCGCAACACCGCGACCTGCAGGGGCAGACCTCCGAGGAGGTGCCGGCCCCGTGGCCCGGGTTCGACGCCACCCTGCGCCGCTTCACCGACGAGGGCTCCGGCCTGGATTTCCTCGCCGTGGGGCTGCGCCTGGACTACGACGACGTCGCCGACTTCACCGACGGCATGGCCACCGCCCTGGACAACTCCGAGAACCCCCAGGTGCCCGGCGTCGTGGGCACCGCCGAAGACCACGAGCACTACTACCTGTCGGCGGTGCTGGACTTAAACTTCGTGGAGATGCGCACCGACGCCGCCGTGGAGTCCTTCACCGAGGACCTCTTCCTGCCCGTCGACTACTGGCGCGACAGCCTGCAGGGATAGCCCCATGTCCTCCCCTGACCCGTCGCGGCATCAACGTCGCCGCCTGCAGCGTGAGACGCTGACCGGTTTCCTGGGCTTTTTCGCCTTCATGGCGGTCGTGCAGGCGATCATCAACGTCTTCCAGCCCGAACCGCAGGTGTGGCCGGCGCTGCTGGCCCTGGTGTTGGTGGCGCTGACCTGGTGGTCGGGGAAAACAGGAAGGCGCGAGGGCACCCCTCGAAGAGGACGTACCTCTCAGAAACAAGAACCATAATTTCGATTCGGACCAACGTCTCCGGTCAGCACACAGCTCAGCCGGTAGATGAGTTCTGCACGGAGCGTTCCGCATGGTCGACGTGCTCGGCCTCCGCCTCTGATCTACGGCGCCCACCCCGCACGCGGAAAATCACCGCCACGATCACGGACACCAGCAGCAGCGCCAGCAATGGCCACCAGTCCCCCGTCAACGCGCGTACCGCCGCAGCCCACGCGGCGAACCCGATCGTCGAGTAAATGGTCGCCCACGCCGCCGCGCCGGGGAGTTGGGCGAGGGCGAATATCCCCAGGGGCATGCGTACCAGCCCGGCGGCGAGAATGATCGCCGTCTGCAGGCCGACGGTGAGGTAAGCGAGCGGGATGGCGAGCACCCCCAGCTTTTCCAGCGTCGCGCGCCCGCGGTCGGTGGTGCGGCCGGCGACTTTCTCCTGCATGCGGGACCACCAGTTCGGGGTGCGTGTGACGCCTTTGGCCACTCCCGCCGCCGCGCCCCGGCCGATCCAGTAGGTGCCTTGGCCTCGGAGCATCGCCCCGAAAAAGAGAAAAATCCAGGCAGCCCAGAACGGGTACGCGCTGAAGATGCCGTCCATTCGACGCTCCCCTCGATCGTGTTGCTGTGGATCACCCAAACTACGCCTGGTCCGTCACGAGGCGCGGGAAGTTTTTGCGCCCCCGGACCCACACGCTCAAGATTAGGATAGCTTTACCTTAACCGCAAGGGCGGTTTGGTAGGTTCGTATGGGGGGGGAAAGCTCGTCCACCCGGGCGGTTCGGAAGCAATCTACAGCTGCGTGACCTGACCCGCCTCCACTTGCCAGCGCCGGTTAGTGCGCACGGACTGCAGCATCCGCCGGTCGTGGGTGACCAGCAAAAGGGTCCCGTCATAGGCGTCGAGGGCTTCCTCCAACTGCTCAATCGCGGGCAGATCCAGGTGGTTCGTCGGCTCGTCGAGTACCAGCACGTTCACGCCGCGGGCCTGCAACAGCGCCATGGCGGCGCGGGTGCGCTCCCCCGGCGACAGCTCGTCGACGGCCCGGTGCACGTGGTCGGCGGCGAGCCCGAACTTGGCCAGCAGGGTGCGTACTTCGCTGGCGGTCATCTCTGGGACGGCCGCCTCGAAGACCTCCACCACTGCGTCACCGCCGGCCAGCACGGAACGCGCCTGGTCGATTTCCCCGACCTGCACGCCGGCGCCGAGGCTCGCGGTTCCTTCATCGGGACGCTGCACTCCCAGCAGCGCTCGCAGCAGGGTGGACTTGCCGGCGCCGTTAGGGCCGGTGATGATGATCCGCTCCCGCGCGTTGACCTGCAGCGACACCGGCCCCAACACAAAATCGCCCTGCCGGTAGACGGCGTCGTTGAGGGTGGCCACCACAGAACCGGAGCGCGGCGCCGCGGCGATCGAAAACTCGAGCTTCCACTCCTTACGCGGCTCCTCCACCTCTTCCAGTCGCGCGATGCGGCTTTCCATCTGGCGAACCTTCTGAGCCTGTTTCTCACTCGACTCGGTGGCGGCCTTGCGTTTGAGCTTGTCGTTGTCGGGCGCCTTGCGGATGGCGTTGCGCACCCCCTGGCTCGACCATTCCCGTTGGGTGCGAGCCCGGGCGACGAGGTCCTCCTTCTTGTCCACGAATTCTTCGTACTTTTCCCGCTGATGGCGGCGCAACGTGGCGCGTTCCTCCAGATAAGAGTCGTATGAGCCGCCGTAAAGGTGATGAGAATCCTGCGCGAGATCCAGTTCGAGGACCTGGTTGACGCAGCGGGCGAGGAATTCACGGTCATGGCTGACCAGCACCACCCCGCCGCGCAGCCCCTGCACGAAGTCCTCGAGCCGCTCCAACCCGTCGAGGTCGAGGTCGTTGGTCGGCTCATCCAGCAGCACCAGATCAAAGCGCGACAACAGCAGGGCCGCCAAGCCCACCCGCGCCGCCTGCCCGCCGGACAGCGACGTCATCAACTGCGTATCGACGCCCTCCTGCCCCACCTCGAAGCCCAATTCCGCCAGCACCACCGGCAAGCGGTCCTCCAGGTCGGCGGCGCCGCTGGCCAGCCAGCGGTCCAGCGCCACGGAGTAAGCCTCGTCGGCTACCGCGCTCGTGCCCACTGCGTCAGCGGCAGACTCCATGTCGAGCGTCGCCTGGGCACACCCGGTGCGCCGGGTGACGTAGTCGACGACGGTCTCCCCGGGCACCCGGTCATGCTCCTGCGGCAACCAGCCGATGAAGGCGTCCGCCGGCGACAGACTCACCGACCCGGCCTGGGGGTGATCCGCTCCGGCGAGCAGGCGCAGCAGGGTGGATTTACCGGCGCCGTTGGCCCCGACGACGCCAATCACATCGCCCGGCGCGACGGTGAGGTTGAGGGAATGAAACAGGGTGCGGTGGCCGTGGCCGCCCGCCACATCGTGTGCCACGAGAGTTGCGGTCATCGTAGTATTCTCGCACCCGCGCGATGCGGAGGCGCAACCACGGCGCCTGTAGCTACGAAAACTGGTGGGACAATGACGGGCATGACGACATTTCCTCTCCATCCTCCGAGCCCGCCTCCCTTGCGGGGAGACGAGCCCGTTCAGGGCACCGACGCCACTGTGCTGGACTTCTGGCGATTCGCGCTCTCAGACTTCAAAATGAATAATGTCCGCGGTTATCTCGCCGAGTTTCTCGTGGCCCGCGCCATCGGGGCAGCTGGCCCCCGAGTGGAGTGGGACGCCTACGACGTGGTGGCCCCAGATGGAACCACCATCGAGGTCAAGGCCTCCGCATATCTCCAGTCCTGGGAGCAACGAACTACTTCCCGCATCATCTTCTCCGGTCTGAAGAAAAGAGTCTGGGACACGGCCACCGGCATGAGCGAGGAGCCGACCTATAACGCCGAGATCTATGTCTTCGCTGTTCAGACAGCCCTCACCCATGAAGAGTACGATCTGCTTTCCGTCTCCCAGTGGCAGTTTTACGTCATGTCACGTCCCGCGTTACAGGAGATCGGCTACGCATCGATCGGGTTGTCGACTTTAAGACGACATGCAGGCCCTGCCGTCACGTACTCCGAGCTGGCCGACACAATTCAATCGGCCTCTGTGCGGGTGCGGCCAGGAAATTGAGAGGCCATGCCCCGCCAGCCATCTTTTCTCGTGTGTGCCACGAAAGTCGCGGTCATCGCCTTATCCTCGCACGCGCACCTCACCGGCGCGCTCTAGCGAAAAATCCGCCGCACCAGCCGGTGGACGGCACGCTGAGCGAAGTGCCGGCCCGCCGCCTCAGGGCCGCGTCGTACCGCCTGAGCGTCGTTACGCAGGCGCCGCAATCGCAACAACTTATTGAGCATAGTTCCCTTTCCTCTGTGCGTGCCCGAAGTCTACGCCGGTCCCGGTAGCCAGATCCATCCCTCGCGCCGGGCAAGCTCCACGAGGTCGTCCGGTGGCGGGATACAGACCCCCTGGGCGACGTCTCTGGCGATCAGGGCAGCCAGCACCGCGTCAAGCGCGTTGTCGTCGGCCAGGCACAGGTCACGGTGGCCGTTCCACTCCAACCGCGGGTGACGCTCCCTAAGCGCGACAACGAGTTCGGCTCGCCGCTCGACGTTCTTCCGCCCCTTGTACCCGCGGTAGGGCAGCCCCCACAACCGGAGGGCTGCGGCGGGGTAGACCTCGCACACCACCCCGAATCCGGCCCGGTCGACGGCGGTCCCCCGCTTCCTCAACCGGGACTCAATCCCGGCCCAACGCAGCGCCGGATGAGCGATGCGGTCGGTGGACACACTCAAAGGCGTCATCCCGGTCCGCCGGTGAACTTCTCGGTCCGTGGCCCGCATCGCCAAGGGGCGACGCCACTGCGGTCCAGTGTCATCCGGCGCGACCAGAGTACCGGCGGCGTGCGCCGTGACTACCTCGAGGAAGGACTCCGGCCAACCGAGCGGGACGTCGACCCCCATCCGATCAGCGGTTTCCACCTGTTGCAGGATGTCTTCGTCGATGACGCCGACGGAGAGTGCCTCTACTCTGCAACGGCCGTCGTCGGCGAGTACGGCCAACCCGGTGAGCCGCGGATCTGCGGCCATGTCGACGCCCACGAAACGGCTCGTCACAGGGGGATTAATAGGCACTGCACCCAGCCTCGCGACGAGAGCGCTTCCGGCCACGACGGCGGTCCACCTGGTCGGTGAAATCACAGGACACGGACATGCGTCTTCCTCTGCTTAATGAATATGTGTCAGGGAACAGCTCTCCCTGCCTCACCCTACGAAACATCCCCGCCGGCCGCCCTCTACTCTCCCCCGAGCGCCGCTACACTCGGAGGCCCCGCACCCGAGGAGCACCCATGGACGCAGACGTCGTCGTCATCGGAGCCGGCCTCGCCGGCTTACAGGCCGCGCGCAGGCTGGAGAAAAACGGGCTGACCGTCACCGTGCTGGAAGGCTCCGACGCCGTCGGCGGACGGGTGCGCACCGACCAGATCGACGGTTTCCTCCTCGACCGCGGTTTCCAGGTCCTCAACCCCGCCTACCCGGCCGTACGCGACTGGATCGACGTCAAGGCCTTGGATCTGCACAGCTTCGGCGTCGGCGTCATCGTCCGCGACGGCGTTAAAACCAGCACGCTCGCCCACCCGCTGCGCCACCCGCGTCTTTTGTCGGCCACGCTGCGCAGCGAATACGTCACCGCCTCCGAAGTCTTCGCCCTGGCGAAGTGGCTGGGCCCCACGCTGCTGCGCGAAACCGCGGCCTCGCGCTCCACCAGCGACGCCGCCCTCGCCGCGTCGTTGGACAAAGCAGGCGTGACCGGCCCACTGCGCACCGACGTCCTGAACACTTTCCTCAGCGGAGTGCTGGCCGACGCCAGCGGAAAGACCTCAGCGAACCTAGTCAAACTGCTGTTACGCGCCTTCGCCTTCGGCGCGCCGGGCCTGCCGAACAACGGCATGCAGGCGTTGCCCGAGCACATGGCCGCGGAGCTCTCTCACACACCGCGGCTGGAACACCGCGTCACCGACGTCCGCGACTTGGCTGACGGGGTGAGCGTGGAGACCGAGGCTGGTTCGCTGCGCGCCCGCATGGCGGTCGTGGCCGCGGACCCGGTGTCCGCAGCCGAACTCATAGGCTCCCCCGCCCCGACAATGAACGGGCTGGCCACCTGGTGGTTTGCCGCTGAAGAGCCACCGCTGCAGGAGAAGTTCCTACAGCTGGACACTTCCTCTCCCGCGGGTGGCCCAGCTGGCCCAGTCCTGCATGCGGCCGTCATTTCCGCGGTGGCGCCCTCCTACGCCCCGGCGGGAAAGCACCTGGTGGAGGCGACCACCTTGCTCGGTTCAGGAAAAGGTGACGCCGCTGAAGCAGACGTGCGCCGCGACTTGGCGCGGATGTACGACGCCGACGTGTCCGGCTGGGAGCTGATCGCCCGTCACGACGTCCCCCACACGCTGCCCGCGCAACCGCCGCCGCTGATCGACCGGCGAGAACAGCGCGTCAGCGAGCACGTCTTCGTCGCGGGAGATCACCGCGACACCGCGTCCATCAACGGCGCGTTGACCTCCGGCGACCGTGCGGCCCGCGCGATCAGCGGAATCCTTCTGACCCAGTCTCCCGGCTGACCAGTCTCCGCATGGCCCAGCGCATCAGCGGCCGATAGGTCACCACCACCAGCCACGGGCCTTCCAACCGGATACGCGCGAGCGTGCCCGGCGCGCCGTCCGGACCGGGATGCGCGATGACGTCGTGGTACAGAACTAACCGGACAGGACCCACGCGCACCACCCACGACCAGGAGCGCTGGGCATGGTCGACGTGAAGAATCTCGAAGCGCGCCGGCACGACGCCGAGCGCGGTGACCGTTCCGCTGACGCCGGGCGCGATGTTGGCGGCCGTAGCCGACACATCGGTCAAGTGCGGCGCCCACCCGGTCCACGCCTCTGGCCGAAGGTAGCGCTCCCATACCGTCGACGCCGCGGCGGGGCCGGTCACCTCTGCCGTCGCTGCTGCCATGTCGGCGAGTCTAGTTGCGCTGCAGCGCCGGGTAGTCGATGTAACCCTTCTCTTCGCCGACGTAGAAGGTGTTCTGGTCCGGCTCATTCAAGGGAGTGTCTTCGCGCCAACGGGTCACCAAGTCCGGGTTGGCCAGCGCCAGCCGACCCACGGATACGGCGTCCGCGCCTGCGTTGTCCACCAGCTCCTGGGCATCCTCGCGCTCGACCAAGCGGCTGAATCCGGTGTTTAAGATGACCGGGGCGCCGAACGTGTCACGCAACATCTGCACCAGCTCCCCTTGCGGTTCGTGGTGGACGATTTCCACGTGCGCCAAGCCCAGCTCTGCGAGACCGCCGGCCAGTGCCCCGTACGTGGCCAGGACGTCGTCACGGTCCTGCTCTACCGCGCCCTGGATGTTGTGCTCCGGCGACAGCCGCAGGCCGGTGTTGTCGGCGCCGATGGCTTCGGCGACCGCGGTGACGACCTCGACGGCGAAACGCGCGCGATTTTCCGGGCTGCCACCGTAGGAGTCGGTGCGCAGATTGGTGCTCGGCGCCAAAAACTCGTGGACGAGGTAACCGTTGGCGCCGTGGATCTGGACCCCGTCCATGCCGGCGGCCATGGCGTTGCGGGCGCCGGCCACGAACTGCTTGATGAGGGCAGGGATTTCTTCTGCGTCCAGGGCGTGCGGTGTGACGGGGTCGGTCTTGCCGGTGGAGATACGGATCGGATCCGGGGCGGTCACCGCGCTGGGGGCGACGGTGCGTCCCGTGCCGGTCAGTTCCGGATGGGAAATGCGCCCGCCGTGCATGACCTGCATGACGATGCGGCCGCCGCGCTCGTGTACCGCGTCGGTGATCTTTCGCCAGCCGGCGATATGGGCGTCGGTCTCGATGCCGGGTTGCCGACCCCAGGTGCGGCCTTCCTGGATGGGCCACGTTCCTTCGGTGATGATCATGCCGAAGGAAGCGCGCTGAGAGTAGTACTCCCGCATCAGCTCGTTGGGGGTGCCGTCGGTCTCTGCGCGGATACGGGTCAACGGAGCCATGGCCAGACGGTTCTTCAGCTGCAGTTCGCCGAGCTCAACCGGGGAATACAGCGGGTGGGTGTTCTCGTGGGCGCTCATGTGAGTGATCGGGCTCTTTTCTTAGATTGCGTGCGGGGTAATCCACTTCCCCGCAACAACGGCGGCGCCGGTTTTCTTCCCCGTCAGTTGAACGCGAACTCGACCGTGGCGTTGTCGTCCACACCGTTGATGATGCCGGTGTAGAAAAGTCGCGCCTGATCTTCCAAGAGCCCCTGGTTTAAGGCGATGACCTCTTTCGCCATGGTCGCTTCGTTGAGGATCCCGCTGATGGTGTCCGCCGTGTCGATCTTGTCGGTCATGGCGCCGAGCACGCCGGCGTTGTCCAGGACGGTCTTGAACTCGGCGTCGCTGTTGCCGATGACGATGAATTCCGGCACTGTGATCAAGAATTCGTCCTCCCCGGTTTCTTCAATGCTGACCTCGCCGCCTTCGATGCCGATTTTGGCGCTGTAGCTGTACTGCACGAATTCGGTGCGTCCCGAACCCGGGACGTTCCTGCCGAACAACGTGCTGGACCGGGTTTCCTCGGACAGTCCCTGGGTGGCGGCGCTCAAAAGAACGATCTGCTCTTCGCGCTCGACGGCGGTGATGACCTGAGTGTTGCTGGATTCGGCGACGGTCTCGACCGGAGTCGCCCGAGCGAGCGACCAGGTGACCGCCAGCGCCGCCACGAAAAGAATGATGACGAACACTGTTGTGAACGCGCGTTTAATTTTCACGTTTTCTCCGCTTGACATGATCTCGGTTACGAACATCCGGCAGGGACCAGTGACCTGCGGAAAACGAGACATATTCCTCAGTACCCTGGCAGCTGGAGCAGGGAACCCTCAGCCAAGGAAGAACTTTATAACAAATTGATAAATACTGCATACTTCCGGAAGAAAACGATCCCGCACGGGCCCCTCTGCCGGTACGCCCGCTTCACCCCAGCGCCGCTAACTCAAGAATCGAGGACTTCTTCCGGCACACCCGTCGGCCACCGTCCATAAAAGGCCCGGTAGCGGCGCGCATATTCACGTACTGCGGTGGGCAAGGTGGCAAAGATGTTGTCGTCGCCGACGCGCTCAATGAAGCCCATCGGCTCAAGCCGCCGGTACAGGTCTTGTTTCACCCTCGCCATCGCGAACCGGACGTCGCGCTGCGCCAGCTTCTCCCGCAGCTCCTCCATCGCGTCGACCGCCGTTAAGTCAATCTCGGTGTTGGCCTCCGCGTTGAGCAAAAACCACTGCACCGGCCGCGCTGAATCCGTGACTGCGGCCAACGCGCGAGCGACGAAGTCGTCCGCATTGGCGAAAAACAGCGGCGAGTCATACCGGAAGACGACCAAGCCGTCGACCTGGTGCGCGTCCGGGTAATCCTCCAGGCTGTGCATTCCGGGCACCCCGGGCGCGTAGCCGAGGACGTCCGCCTGCGGGCGGGTGATGCGACGCAACAAATCCAGCACCGACAAGGCCACCGCGACGCCGATGCCCACGAGCACCCCGAACACCCCGACGCTGACCGCCGTGATGGCGGTGATGACCAGTTCGCTGCGCCGGAATCGACTAATGCGACGCAACTCCGCCACGTCGATCAACTGGGTGGCGGCGTAGATGACGAGCGCACCGAGCGCCGCCTCCGGGAAAGATTCCAGCACCGGTCCGGCGAACAACAGCACCATCACCACCAAGGCGATGACCACGAGGGAATGCACCTGGGTCTTCGAGCCCATGGCGTCGCCGATCACCGTCCGGGAGCCACTGGAAGACACGGGGTATCCCTGCATGAAGCCGTTCGCGAGATTGGCCGTGCCCAGCGCCAACAACTCCTGGTTCGAATCAATGACTTCACCGCCCCGGCCCGTGGCAAAGGCCCGGCCGGTGAGGATATTGTCCGAAAAACCCACGATGGCGATGCCCAGGGCATACGGCAGCAACGTCCAGATCTCTAAGTCGCCGAGCTGGGGGACCCGCGGCTCCGGAAGCCCGCGCGGCACCTCCCCGATGACGTCCAGCCCGTAACGTTCCAGGTCGAAAACGGCGACGACAGTGGCCGCCACCAGCAGCACCACCAACGGGGTCGGCACTTTGGGCGTCAACCACTTCCCCAGATACAACAGGGCAAGGACCAGGACGGTCAGCAGCACCGTCGGCACGTGGGCCTGGCCCAGTTGGCTGAAGAAAGAGGCCAGTTCCTCCCAGGTATTGTCGCCCGTCACCTCGAGCTTGGTGACCTTTCCCAGCTGGCTGACGATCATGAGCACCGCGATGCCGATGAGGTACCCGATCAACACCGGGTGAGACAGCAATGAAGCCAGAAAACCCAGTCGGCCCACGAAACCGACGATGCAGACGATCCCCACGGCGATCGCCATCAGAGCGGCGACTTCGGCGTACCTTTCGGGCCCGCCGACCGCCCCCACCAGGGCGCCTACGCCGGCGGCCGTCATCAGCGCGGTCGTCGACTCCGGACCGATCGACAGCTTCCGGGAAGTGCCCAGGAAGAAGTAGATGAGCATCGGGGCGATGACCGCCCAGAGTCCGACCACCGCGGGCAACCCGGCGATGACCGCATACGCCATCACCTGCGGGACCAGGTAAGCCGCGACGGTGACGCCCGCGAGGACGTCGCCACGCAGCCAGGAACGCCGGTAGTGCCGGAGTGCGACGATCCCCGGGAGAAACCGTTGCCACGTCGGTGTGTCACGGGCCATAGCCTGAGAATATCCTGGCCGCTCAGAGTTGACCACCGCTACTGTGACTGGGGTGGCGGCCGGTTGACTATGCGCGCGCATAGTGGCCGGGTGTTCACTGCGGCCGCGTTTTCTGCGGCTGCAGAAAACGCTCGTCACCACCCTCGATTCCTTCCCTGCCCGCCCGACATCCGGCACACTGAGACTAGGCAGACTCATTCCAACATCGGAGGAACGGATGGAGCTGACGGGACGAATTTACGACGTCCGCGAGCTCGACTCGATCGCGATCATTCTGGTGGACGAGCCCAGCAAGAGAGGCTTGTACCGGCTCGGGTTCGCCGACGGCAGCGCGTACGTCGGGCAATCCGTCAACGTCATCTCCCGGTTTACTTCTCACCGCAAACGCTGGGAAGACATCGTCACTTTCGAGTTTTTCCCCGTACCGGCGGGGGATCTGAACATCCCCGAACGCACCCTCATCGCGGCGACCGAATCCGCTGCGTCAGTCAGAAACGTCCGGGACACCAACCGCCCCTACGGCGAGGATGACGTCGAGTTCACCTCGACGGAAGGAATCAGCACTTTTTTACCCTGGGAACGAGGCAAACGCACCCGGCCAGGGGAAGACGTCACGGGCAAAGAGGCGAAGAAATTCACCGAACTCGCGCGGTTGACCGAGTATGAGGTGCTCCGGGACCTCATCGGCTGGTTCATCTACGAGACACTGCCAGACCCCTACAACACGCAAAGACACTTATGGGTGGTGTCGTGCCTTCCGGCCGCGAACCGTCCACGGTCGCATCAAAGACTATTGGCGTTGAGTGCGGGAAACCTCGAGGTTTTCGTGGCTTATCAAGATGTGATCGACGGGATGACTGTCACTGATTTGTTCATCAATACCACGCCCGTCGATGTGGATCTCCACACTTTGCAGGATCCTAAGGGTCGCTGGGTCGTCGAAAAGGGCCGCTACTCCCAGGCGGAGGTCACCCGTTGGCGATTTACCCTGGAGAGCTTAGAAGACATTCTCAACGGCACGCTCGCTTTCCCTCACCTCGAGCTACTTGTTGAGAACGCGTATCAACTCAATGTTCGTTTGATGCGGCAAGGAGGGACGATGTTTGGTCGCTTCCACAATGAATTGCTCGCCCACGACCTGCTTGCCTCTTCCCTGAAGTGGGGCAATGACGACTGGCTGGCGGCCATTCACCTTGGTGGTGAGAGCGACTTCTGAGGAAACCCTCCCCAGACACCGCCGCGCACCCCAGGCGATCACTTACCCTCGTCGTCTCCGCCATCAGGGTCTTTCTTCCGGCGACGGCCACCTTCTTCCGCGTCCGGGTAGATGCTGCGGGTTTCCGAGCGCTGATACGTGCGCGGCAAATAGTCGCGGAAGTAGACGCGGGGCAGGGTCTTGATGATCGCCAGCGTCACGTAAATCGCGGTGTTGATGGCGACGAACGCCGCGAGCGCCGAGAACCACTCCGTGGCCAAGACAGATTCCGGAATCACGGCTTTTCCTCCTCTCCCCTGGCCTGACGTTCAGTGACCTGAATTTCAGTGGCCTGGCTTTCTTCAGCGATCGCATCCGGGTCAATGTCCGACTGCCCCCATTGCGCCTGTCTCGCGAGCAGGATGTCGAGCACACCCTTGAGGAAGACGACGTTGAGGAAAGTTGCGAAGACGAGCTCCGGCAGCAACAAGGCGGCGACGAACTTCGCGAACAACGTCGAGCGCCACACCGTCACGACACGCTCGATCATGAACAACAGCCCGAGCAGCATCCAGAACGGATACCAGATCCATTCGTCCAGAGCGAGGATCGTGATGAGAATCAGGACGAAGTAGGCGCCGAGGGCGATCGCCCCGTAGCCGATGCCGAGCTGCTGGAACCAATACCGCGTCGTCTGCGGGGTGAGACCGTAGGCGCCGAGGTTCTCCAGCGCCCCTCGCTGCCACCGCAGACGCTGGTGCCACAATTGCTTCCACGTGGGCATGACTTCCGTGACCACCGAGCACTCGTTGGGTGAGACCATCAACCCGCCGAGGGACTTCAGCGCCAGCGTCAGTTCGTTGTCCTCGGTCAGCGCAGCGGTGTCGTACACGTCGCCCGGACGCCCCGGGATCCTGGTGCCCCGGGACTCCGCGATCGCCCGCAGCCCGCGGGGACGAAACGCCGAGGCAGTGCCGGTGAGCACGAACACCCGGCCGCGGCGGCGGTGGATGTCCCGGCTGTACCGGGTGTATTCGTTGCGTTGATACTGGCCGAGCCATCCCGCCCCGGGCTCACCGTAAAACAGCCCACCGACGGCCATAAGCGCCCGGTCATCCGCGAACCGTCGCCTGGCTTCCCGGAGGAATCCCTGGTCGAGGACGGTGTCGGCGTCCACGACCATGACGACGTCGTTTTCGCCCTGTTGCGGAAGCACTTCCTTGAGCGCCTGGTTGAGCCCGCCCGCTTTCTTGTGCCGGTTGCCGCGGGTCTCGAACACTTCGACGCCGGCGGCGCGGGCCAGGTCCGGCGTCTCATCGGTGCAGTTGTCGGCGACCACGATGATGCGTTCCGGGGCGTCGTGCTGCTCCTGAAGGCCGGTGATCGTCGCGGAAATGCGTTCCGCTTCATTATGCGCGGGGATCAGCACGGTGATCGTCACCGGGCCATGGAACACCCCGCGGGTCTCCGCCATGACGATCTTCGGGGCCAGCGGCAACCCTTCGGCGTCGATGGAGCGCCGGTACCGGTTGGTGACTACCCGCTCCACCGTCGCGGCGATGGCCGCAAACGCCAATGCGACGAGCACCGCCGCGACGAGCACCCGCGTCGGCGGAACGTAATCGTCGTAGAGCACCTGCCACGCCCCGAAGAGCTCGGCTTCTTTCGCCCCCGGTGAACTCGGGTCGGACAACGTGATGGCGAGCCACAGCAGGAGTCCCGCCATGGCGGCGAGTCCGACCACGCCGATGCCGATGGTCCTCCCGATGGGAAATTTGTTGCGGAGCATTCCTTATCCCTTCTCGTCGGCGACCGGCGCCCCAGCGCCCGCCCCCGTCAGGTGCTCGGTGATGAATTCCCGGGGCGGCAGCGAAGCCCCGAAGTGATACCCCTGCCCGTAGGTGACGCCGAGCCGTCGGGCTGCCTCGAAGATCTGCTCCGCAGAGACATATTCGGCGACCGTCGCCATGCCCTCGTCTTCGGCGAGACGCACCAACGACTTCACGACGCTGAGGTCCACGCCGCCGTCAGTCATGCTTTCCACGAACTCACCGGCGATCTTCACCACGTCAAAGTCCAGTTGCTTGAGATAGCGGTAGGGGTCGAATCCGGTGCCGAAATCGTCGAGGGCGAACGCCACCCCGTGCTCCCGCAGTCTGCGTTGGAACGCGCGGGCGGCCTCGACGTCGGGAAGGGGCGCCGACTCCGTCACTTCCAGCACGAGCGAACCGGGAGGCACCCGGCGTCGCGTCAGCTCTGTGACGATCACCCGGGCCACCTCCTCCGAGCCCAGCGACTGCGCCGACAGGTTGAGCGAGAGCCGGAAGCCGGGGCTGGCCTGCTGCAGCTGCGGCAGCAACCCAATCCCCCGACGCATGACGAGCGCATCGAGCTCCGGCCCCAACCCGGCTTTCTCCACCACCGCCACCAGCTCACCCGCGGACATGTCCCCTTCGGCGGGCGTCACCCGAACGAGCCCTTCCGCCAGCGTGACGCGTCCCGTCTTCATGTCCACGATGGGTTGCAGTTCCAAGCGCAACGCGTCCGTTTTCAGGATCCGCTCCACCTGTTCGCCTGCGAGCGGATTCGAGGCGACGCGGTTGCGTCCCGAGTTTTTGGCGTCGTACAGCCGCTGGTCCGCGAGCACGAGCAGGTCGGTGGAACTCCCATTCGCCTCGGAAAACATGGCGGCGCCGACGCTCGCCGTGACCTCGCCCAGTACCCCGGGCCGGTTCCTGAACCGGCGATTGGCCGTGTCCAGGATCCGCTCGCCGACGGCGGTCGCCTCCGCTCGGTCGGCGGCCGGCAGAACGACGACGAATTCGTCGCCGCCCAACCGGGCGACCAGGTCGGTCGCCCGGACGCAGTCCTGCAGCAGCGTCGCAAACTTCACGAGCAGATCATCGCCCGCCTGATGACCAAGCGAGTCATTGACCGCCTTGAACCGGTCGAGGTCGATGAGCAGCAGGGCGCCGGCGCCACGATCCCGGTCGCCGTCGTTCAGGATGTCCGCGAGGTCAGCATCGAACCGGCGCCGGTTGATCAAGCCCGTGAGCGCGTCATGGTCGGCGATGTGGCTGATCAATTCATAGAACTCGTGTTGATGGGTGACGTCGACCACGTTGACCAGCAACAGCGTAGACCCCCTTCCCCCGCCCGCGATGGTGCGAAACGACAGCGTCACCCTTTTCTCCCACCCGTCCGCGGAATCGAAATCACGGTCCACCTGAACGAGCGTGCCCGGATCGGCCAGCGCGGCCTCGATTTCCCCAGCGAATGCCCCGTCGCGGCTGAATTCATCGAGCCTTCGACCCACCAGTTGAGCGGCGGGGGCGCCGATTAATTCACCGAGCGCACGGTTGGCTTGCAGAATCACGCCGTCATCGTCGAGGGTCGCCACACCCTGCGGCGCATACTCGAAAAGAGCCCGAGCTTCGTCGCGGGCCCGCCGCAAGTGCCGCATTCTCCAGTATTCGTCGGTGCTGTCGTGGTACAGCAGCACAGCGTGCCCCGGCTCCACTTCACCGGGCAAAGACAAGGGTGAAGCTCTGACCGAATAAAAGCGGCGGTCGTCATCCGTGCCGCCGGCGGGAGGATAGGCGAGCTCCACGAGCATCTCCCGCACATTTTCACCCCGCAGCGCTGCGCTGCTGGGCCTGTTCGTCTCGTCGAGCAACTCACCGTCGACCTCCCGGAGACGGCGCGCGAGGATCTCCCCGTCCTGATTTTCAAAGACGACGTCGTGCGCGGCCGCATTGATGGGGATAGCCCGTTTATGGCGGTCGATGAGCAGCAGCGCATCCGGAATCGTCGCCGCCAGCGCCTCCAGCTCCGCGGCGAGCGTAGCGTGCTGCTGCACCGTCGTCGACACCACCAACGACAACAGAACGCACATGATGATGAAGATCTGGGTTGCCGACGCCTGATCCATCGGGCTGTCGTCGGAGACGGCGAATGGTCCCGCCCCGACCAGGTAGGTGAGAGTCATCGTCGTGACCACCGTGATCACGACGTGGACCGAGGCCACGATCACGGGCAGCCGCGTCGCGCTCCAGTACAGCGGCAGCATCGCGAGATACGCGATCGGCAGATCCTGCCCGGGGCCGAAGATCAGCGCCAGCAGCACGGCGGTGACTGCAGTCACCCCCGCACATTCGCGGAGGGCGGCCGCGCTGATGGCCTGCCCCACCGCCGAGGAGATGGCGATCCCGGGACCGGCGACCGCCAAGACGCCGGCCAAATCGCGGAGGACGAGGCCCGTGTAGAGCTCGACCGACACCTCTGCTTCCATCCCGACGCCCACCATCCCGACGCCCTTTGCCACCGGGATCATGAGGAGACACACGATGAGCAGACGGTAGACCTGATGCGGCAGCACCAGGCGGGCAGCCACCCGGCCACCTCCGCCGCCGAAGTGGGATCGCGGCGGGAATTTCTTCTCGAGCAGGACCAGCGCCAGCCCCACCGCCGGTCCGGTGAGGACATGCGAGATTCCCACGAAGATGACCGGTAAAAACGCATGTCCGTCGACGGCGCCCAGATAGAGGGCGGGAACAGCGAACACGAATGCCGCCACCCACGCGAACGACCGCCATCCCCGGCAGGTGACGGCCCACCACACCGCTACGCCGGCGGAGGGCCAGACGATCGCGATGGAGGTGCCGGAATACGCCACCGTGATCGAGGCCACCACCATCACCGCGTACACCGCCGCGAAGAGAGCGTGCCGCAGCCAGATCGCATTCACGGACTTGTCACGCTCGGGCGCTGCGCCGCCGGTGGCGGCGGGGGTCAGTGGACTGGTCGAAAGCACGAAAGCAGCCTTCCCGTCGGCGGTGTGAAAGCCCGGTCGAATAGACGCTGAGCGTGCGTCTGTTCAGCATTGATTCTATCGGCCCGCTCAGCTCGGTGCGCCGCCAGCCAGGACGGTCAGCTCCTGACTCCGGGGCCGCCACAACGCCGCCCGCGCGGCCGTGAGTTCCTTGAGGTGCGGAGACGTCTCCTCCCCCAGCGCCCGGATGTAGTCGGGGACGATCTCCCGGGGCAGCCGCAACCCCATCGTCAGATGCGGGGTCCACCGCGGGCCGCGACCGTCCGGGTTGCGCGCGCCGATGTCGCGGGCGGCGATCTCCAGTTCATCGGAGGTCTCCAGCAGCCACGCCACGGTTTGTTTGCGCTTCGTGCCGAACACGACGGTGCCCACCCGCCGAAAACGGGCGGGGATCACCGGCGGGAGCAGCTCGGCGGCACGCTTGACGACGCCCTCATCCATCGCCGGCGAAAACGTGACGGTGATGTGCGGGGTTTGTCTCTGGGCGGGAAACCCCCGCTGTTCCAGACGCGCAAACACCTCACGCACTTGCTGTTCTTCGTCCTCCGGGAGGTGCAACAAGATGTTGTCCGGGGAGGTCATCGCCAGTTACTCCTCGAACGCGGCCTTCATGCAGCGCATCGCCGCGAGCGTCTTCGGCACGCCGATGTAGGGCATCAGATGCACGAAGCACTCCGCGACTTCTTCCTTGCTCATGCCGGCGACGTCCACCGCCGTCTTAATGTGGCCGGTCAGCTGCGGTTCGGTCCCGCCCATCGCCGCCAACGCCGCCATGTTGAGCATCTGCCGATCCCGCAGCTCGAGGCCGTCGCGCTGGTACGTTCCCCCGAAGACCGCGCCGACGACCCAGTCGGATGCGCCCGGCGCAAACTCGTCCAACTGCTTCTTCCATGCCGCAGCGCCTTCCGGCGACTGCGTCTCCTCCACGAATTGGTTGCCCTTGTCCATGCTCAGTTCCACAGTGATCTCCTTAATAAAACGCACGACACACCCCGGGGCGGGTAATTACCCGCCCCATGGGACGTTCATTTCATCTGGTCCGTGCCCGGCTCACGCCTTGAGCACGTAGCGCAGGGTCTCCACCACCTGATCGGTGGTCGTGCACCAGGCCTGAGCCCCGGCGTCGACCTCCTTGAGCGGGTGCACGGTGTCGGCGTCATGGAGGGTCACGTAGGGCTTGCCCAACGCGGCGCAGTAGCCGGCGTCGAAAGCGGCGTTCCACTGCTTGTACTTGTCGCCGAAGCGCACCACCACCAGATCGCTCTGCTCGATCAGAGTGCGGGTGCGGATGGCGTTGACCTTGGCGGATTGGTGGTCACGCCAGAACTGCTCGGTGTTCTCACCCAGGTGATCGCCCGCGGCGTCGCTGGCCTCATGGTCGGTCACCGGCGCGGTGAACACCACGTCCAGTCCGGCGGCCTCGGCGCCGCGCTGGATCTCCTCCCGCCAATCGGTGTGGATCTCGCCGGAAAGATAAACGTTAAAGCTCATGGCTAGAAACTCCTGTATTTGGGTGTCATCGGATCTGGGATCTGATCTCTCATTCCCACCCTATCGCCCGACGGGAAGAAGCGAAGCCCGGCGCAGGAAACGCAGAACCGGCGACGCGTTCACGTGGTCGCCGGGACATGCCGTCCTGAACAGGAATTTTATACGTTGAACTTAAAATCGACGACATCCCCGTCGACCATCGTGTACTCCTTGCCCTCCTGGCGGACCTTGCCTTGGGCGCGGGCCTCAGCCATGGAGCCGAGCTCGTCGAGGGCCTCGAAGGAGACGATTTCGGCCTTGATGAAGCCCTTTTCAAAGTCGGTGTGGATCACGCCGGCGGCCTGCGGGGCGGTCGCGCCCTGCGGGATCGTCCAGGCGCGGGATTCCTTGGGGCCGGCGGTGAGGTAGGTCTGCAAACCGAGGGTCGCGAAACCGGCCTTCGCCAGGGAGTGCAGGCCCGGTTCGGTCTGACCGACGGACTCGAGCAGTTCGGCGGCTTCGTCGTCCTCGAGCTCCAGCAGCTCGGTCTCGGTCTGCGCGTCGAGGAAGACGCAGTCGGCCGGGGCGACGAGCTCCCGCAGCTCGTCCTTCTTCGCCTCATCGGTGAGCACGCCTTCGTCGGCGTTGAACACGTAGAGGAACGGCTTCGCTGTCATCAGGTGCAGATCGCGCAGCAGGGTAAGGTCGATGTCTCCGGTCTTCGCCCCGGAGAACAGCGTGCGCTCGTCCTCGAGGACGGCCTGGGCCTTCTTGACCTCGTCGACGGTCTCCGCGAGGTCCTTGTCCTTGCGGGCGTCCTTCTCCAGCCGCGGCAGGGCCTTTTCGATGGTCTGCAGGTCGGCCAGGATCAGCTCGGAGTTGATGGTGGCGATGTCCGTGGCCGGGTCGACTTCACCGTCGACGTGGACGACGTTCTCGTCGGAGAATGCGCGCACGACCTGACAGATGGCGTCGGCTTCCCGGATGTTGGCCAGGAAGGCGTTGCCCATGCCCTCGCCTTCAGAAGCGCCCTTGACGATGCCGGCGATGTCCACGAAAGACACCGTCGCCGGCAGGATCTTCTCGGACCCGTAGATCTCGGCGAGGCGGATCAGCCGCTCGTCCGGCAGCTCCACCAGGCCGACGTTCGGCTCGATGGTCGCGAACGGGTAGTTCGCGGCCAGCACGTCGTTGCGGGTAAGGGCATTGAACAGAGTGGACTTGCCCACGTTGGGCAAACCGACGATTCCAAGAGTAAGGCTCACAAGCGTCCACCCTAGCCCACCGCTTCCCCGTCCAGGGTGTCGGGTGACGCACCGGCGGGGACGGATGAGGCAATATATAACATGTGAGCACGCCCAGTGAGAAGTACGAATCCGATTCCTCCGAGAAGGAGCGCGACGTCGCGGCCTTGAGCCTGGACGACCCCGTGGCCGACCAGATCGACCGTTCCGTGGTCGTCGGGTCCTGGCTCAAGCAGGTCGCGATGTGGGCGCTGCGCGCCCTGATCATCGCCGTGGCCGCCTACGCGCTGTGGTTTCTGCTCAGCACGTTCTGGGTCGGTCTTCTGCCGATCATTCTCGCCCTGATCGTCTGCACGGTGTTGGCGCCCCCCACCACGTGGATGCGGCGCCGCGGGATGCCGTCGGTGTTGGCCGCGTTGATTTCCATCCTGCTGTTCTTCGGCGCCCTCGGGGCGATCGTCGCCGTCGTGGCGCCGGACATCGCACGCCAGTCCCAGGTGCTGTACCTGCAGGCGCTGGAAGGCATTCAACGCCTGCAGCTGTGGGCCCAGGGCCCACCGCTGAACCTCAACGGCGAGGACCTGGACAACGTGCTGAACGATCTCGTCAGCTGGGTCCAGGATCAGGCTGGCGCCATCGCCGGCGGGGTCGTCACCGGGCTGTCCACGGCCACGTCGCTGGTCATCACCTTGTTCATGGTCGTGGTGCTGGTCATCTTCTTCCTCAAGGACGGGCACCTCTTCCTGCCGTGGGTCCGTTCGGTGATGGGCCGGCGCGGCGGCTGGCACGCCACGGAGCTGCTCACCCGTTCCTGGACCACCCTCGGCGGCTACATCCGCGCGCAGGCGATCGTCTCGGCGGTGGATGCGCTCGCGATCGGCCTCGGCCTGTGGGCGATCGGCGTGCCCATGGCGTTCACGCTCGCCGTGATCACTTTCGTGGCGGGCTTCGTCCCCTACGTCGGCGCGATCACCGCCGGCGCCCTGGCGGTGCTGGTGGCGCTGGTCTCGCTCGGTTTCACCGAGGCGCTGCTGGTGCTCATCCTGATCGTGGCGGTCCAGCAGCTGGAGGGAAACATCTTGTCCCCGCTGCTGCAGTCGCGCGCCATGAACCTGCACCCGGTCATCGTGTTGATTTCTGTGGTCGTCGGCGGCGGCCTCTTCGGTCTGGTCGGCGCATTCTTGGCGGTGCCGGCGGCCGCGATGATCGCGGTGGCCTTCCGCTATCTTCTCGACATCACCTCCCTGCAAGCCGGAGAGAAGAAGGCCGCCGAGATCGAGTTCATCACCCCAGAGGGACTGGCCACGGGCCGGGTCAACGAAGAACATGGCCGGGTCCTACGGCAGCGGTGGCGGGAAGACGGCGAGTTTTTCGCCACGGCCGCCCGCGAGTACGGCCAGTACGACGACGTCGACGTCGCCGAGGACGTCGGCCCACCACCCGCGAAGACGGCCCCCTCCCCCCGCGCCGAGGGCGTCCGGCGGCCGGCGACGAAGCTGCTGCGCCGGGGCGGGGATGCGGTGGAACGGCTGCTGGACAGTCGCCGTAATCGCCGGAAATAGCGCGGCCCTGCCTTGGACTGCGGGGAGAACACGCTATGATCTTCAGCTGTGTCACACGCATACCCGAGCTCCCGTCCACGGTCGTCCGGCCGGTTTTCCGGCCTACCGACCTGGTCGGCCATCTCGATCATGCTGGCGGGTCTGCTCACGGGGCTGATCATCAGTCTCTATCTCCAAGAGATCTCGCTGCTCTACCTGGTGATTTTCGCGGTCGCCACGGTCGTCGTCGCCGTGTTCGTGGAGTCGCGCGGCCTGTTTTTGACCGTCGTCTCCATTCCGCTGCTGTTTACCGTGATGACCGTGATCACCGCGTGGGCGGTCACGCAATCGTTGGCCGCGGAAGGCTCTGACCCGTTTTCGACGACGTCGATCATCACGGCCGTGTACCCGTTGACCCAGTATTTTCCCTGGCTCCTTGCCGTCACCGGGATCTGTGTGGTCATCGCCGTGTTGAGGTTGTGGCTGCTGCGTCGGGCGGCCCGCAAACGGCGGGAGCAGGAAAACCGGCGGCGTCGGCGGGCCCGTGCCCGGGACCGCCGTGGCCGGGCGGCCGCGGCGGACGCGCGCGGTCATTCCTCCCAAATCACGGTGGAGGAGCTGCTGGCCCGGCGCCCGACGCGCCCCCACCCCGAGGAGTAATTCGCCCCTTGCCACGACGCTGCCCCCGGCCCGCACACTCTCGTAGCGGGCCGGGGGCAGCGTCGTGTCGTCGAAAAGCTGTTTAGGCTCGAGCCTTCGTGGCACGGGCCGGACGGATCTCGCGCGGCAGGGAGAAGGTGATCGTCTCCGTGGCGGTGCGGATTTCTTCGGTGTCCGCGTAGCCGCGCTCGGCAAGCCACTCGAGGACCTCGCGCACGAGGATCTCCGGCACGGAGGCGCCGGAGGTGACGCCGACGGTGGTCACGCCGTCGAGCCAGGCCTCGTCGATTTCGGCGGCGTAGTCCACCAGGTGCGAATCCTTCGCGCCGAACTCCAGGGCGACTTCGACGAGGCGCACGGAGTTCGAGGAGTTCTGGGAACCGACGACGATGACCAGGTCGCAGTCCGGGGCCATCTCACGCACGGCGTTCTGGCGGTTCTGGGTGGCGTAGCAGATGTCGTCGCTCGGCGGGTTTTCCAGGTGCGGGAAACGCTCGCGCAGCTTGGCCACGATGTCCAGGGTCTCGGTGACGGACAGGGTGGTCTGGGACAGCCAGACGAGCTTCTCGTCCGCGAGGAAGTCCGGCAGCGCGTCGACGCCCTCGATGCCGTCGACGAGGTAAGTGACCTCCGGGGCCTCGCCCGCGGTGCCCTCGACCTCCTCGTGGCCCTCGTGGCCGACCAGGAGGATGTAGTAGCCGTCCCGGTCAAAGCGGTTGGCCTCACGGTGGACCTTGGTCACCAGCGGGCAGGAGGCGTCGATGGTCTGCAGGTTGCGGGAGTCCGCGAGCTGGCGGACCGCCGGGGACACGCCGTGGGCGGAGAAAACCAGGTGGGCGCCCTCCGGGACTTCGTCGGCCTCGTCGACGAAGATCACTCCCCGCTTGGCCAGGGAATCCACGACGTACTTGTTGTGGACGATTTCTTTACGAACATACACGGGCGCACCGTAATCCTCGATGGCCTTCTCAACGGTCTCGACTGCGCGATCCACGCCGGCACAATACCCTCGTGGCGCCGCCAGGAGAACCTTCTTATCCGCATCAGTCATGGAACCCAGCGTATCGAAGAGCAGTCCAAAAGAATAGACTGGACGAACCTGTCGCAGAATTTTCCACGACTTACATCGAGTTTATTATCACTGCGTGCCTACACTAGAGAGGTGGACCACACGTGACGAACGGCGCCAAGCCACCGGCCAGCACCGCCGAGTCCCCCTGGCCCGTGGCCCGGGTCAACGACACGGTCAAGGGCTGGATCGAAAGGCTCGGGTGGCTCTGGGTAGAAGGACAGCTCACCCAGGTCAACATGAAACCCAACTGGAAGCTGAGCTACCTCACTCTCCGCGACCCGGAGAAGGAGGCTTCCGTCCAGCTCACGTGCTCGACGCAGTTGCTGCGGGGCGCCCCCACCCCGATCAAGGACGGCGACCGGGTCGTCGTCCACGGCAAACCCGCTTTCTACGCCGGGCGCGGATCCTTTTCCCTCTGGGTCACCGAGATCCGCCACGTCGGCGTGGGCGAACTGCTCGCCCGGGTGGAGATGCTGCGCAAGCAACTCGCCGCCGAAGGGCTCTTCGACCCCGCCCGCAAGCGGCCGCTTCCCTATCTGCCCCACCGCGTCGGCCTGATCACCGGCCGCGGCTCGGCGGCCGAGCGCGACGTCTTGTCGGTGGCCCAGTCCCGCTGGCCCGAGGTGGATTTCCGGGTGATCAACACCGCGGTGCAAGGCGCCAACGCCGTCACCGAAGTCATCGCGGCCCTGCAGCAGCTCGACGCCGACCCGGAGGTCGACGTCATCATCATTGCCCGCGGCGGCGGCTCCGTCGAGGACCTGCTGCCTTTCTCGGAGGAGGCGCTGCAGCGCGCCGTGGCCGCCGCGGGCACCCCGGTGGTCTCCGCCATCGGTCACGAGCCCGACAGCCCGGTGCTGGACAACGTCGCGGACCTGCGCGCCGCCACCCCGACGGACGCCGCGAAGCGGGTCGTGCCCGACGCCGCCCAAGAACGCGCCTTCCTCACCGAGGCCCGCTCCAGGATGGCCGGCGCCCTGCGCGGTTGGGTGCAGCGCGAACAGCGCGGCCTGGCGCAGATCCGCTCGCGGCCGGTGCTGGCGGATCCGATGAACCCGATCACCCGCCGCCGCGAAGAATTGGAGCGGGCGGTGGGCTCCATCCGCCGCGACGTGCGCTACCTGCTCAGCGGCGAACAGTCCACGATCGCGGGCCTGCGCGGGCAGATTTCCGCGCTCGGCCCCTCGGCCACCCTGGCCCGCGGCTACTCCGTGGTGCAGGTCGTCCCGCGCGACGGCAGCGACCCCGAGGTGGTCATGAGCATCGAGCAGGCCCCGCCCGGCTCGCAGCTGCGCATCCGCGTCGCCGACGGCTCCATCACCGCCGCCGGCATGTCTGCCACCCAGGCCGATTAACCCCTTCTTTGCCCCACACACCCATACACAACGAATTTGGAGAATCCCCGCATGAGCGACAACGTTTTCGGCGACGGCCAGGTCAATGAATCCGCCTTCACCCCCGTCGAGCAGCTGAGCTACGAAGCTGCCCGCGATGAGCTGATCGAGATCGTCAAGATCCTCGAGCTCGGTCAGATGGGGCTGGACGAATCCCTGAAGTACTGGGAGCGCGGCGAGTCCCTGGCCAAGCGCTGCGAAGAGCACTTGGCCGGCGCCGCCCGCCGCGTCGAGCAGGCGATCGCCGGCTCCGACGAGGGCACCAACCAGCAGAACTAGCAAGCTGCTCGGCCATCAGCGCACGCCCGGCAGCCCCAGGTTCTCCCGCAAGGTGGAACCGACGTAATCCTCGGGGTATACCCCGCGGTCCTGCAGGCGCGGCACCAGCTCGTTGACCACGTCGTCCAGGCCGGTGGGGATCAGCCAGGGGGCGACGCAGAACCCGTCGACCGCGCCGGTGGCCGCGTATTCGGCCATCTGCTCGGCGACGGCGTCGTAGGAACCGGCCACCGGGTTCTGCCGCCCGACGAGCTGGCTGGTGGCCAGGTCACGGATGGACCAGTTCTTCGCCGCCGCCTCTTCGCGCCATGCCGCCACCTTCTCTCGCACCCCGGAGGCCTGGAAGGCTACGCCGCGGGAGCCGTCGGTCTCCTCGACCACCGGGTCGATCTCCGGCAACGGCCCATCCGGATCGTAGGCGCTCAAGTCCGCGCCCCAGAACTGCTCCAAAAAGGCGATCGCCTGCTGCGGACCGACCTGCAGTCGGCGCACCTCCTGGCGCTTTTCCTCGGCTTCCTGGGCGGTGGGGGCCAGAATGAATTCCACCACCGGGGTGATCTTGACGTCGTTGGCGGGGCGGCCGAACTTCTTGGTGCGCTCGACGATGTCCGCGCGGAAATCCTGCGCCGCCGGCAGGTTCGGGAGCACCGTGAAGATCACGTCGCAGTTCTTCGCGGCGAAATCCCGGCCGGACGGCGACATTCCCGCCTGGAATAGCACGGGCCGACCCTGCGGGCTGGCGGGCAGCTGCGGCTGATGGTCGATGGAATAGTGCTTGCCCACGTGCTCGACGTCGCGACCCGCCCAGATGTCCTTGGCCACGTCGAGGAAACGCTCGGCGTGCTCGTAGCGCTCCGCGTGATCCAGGTAGCCGCCGCGGCGGAAGTTCGCGCCGGTCCAGGCGTTGTCGGTCGTGACCACGTTCCACGCCGCCCGCCCCTCGGAGAGCAGGTCCAGCGACTGCAGTCGCCGCGCCAACTCCACGGGATCGTTGAAGGTGCTGTTCTGGGTGGCCACCAGGCCGAGGTTCTCCGTGACCGCGGCCAACGACGCCAGCATCGACTGATTGTCGGGCCGGCCGGCGACGTCGAGCTCGAAGACCTTGCCGTTCTGCTCCCGCATGCGCAGGCCTTCGGCGAGGAAGAAGGCCGCGAACTTGCCGCGCTCCGCGGTCTGGGCGATGCGGCGGAAAGACTCGAACTCGATCTGCGACCCGGATTCCGGGGACTTCCAGATCGTGCCGGTGTTCACGCCCTGGAAAAACGCGTTGAACTGGATCTGGCCGGTGGGGGTGAATTCAGTGCTGCTCATGGGTACTCCTTTGACGATCCCGTGGGTTAATCCTGCTGGGTGACGGCGTAGCGGCTGGCCGGGCGGGAAAGTCCGAGCAGGTCGCGGAAAGTGCCGTCGATGGGGTTGTCGGCCAGTGATATCCGGGCGCGCAGCGCCGGCAGCACCTCCGTGGCCAGGGCGGCGGCGTCCACGTCGAACACCGCGGGACGCAGCCGCACGCCGTCGGCGACCGCCAGGACGGCGGCGAGATCGTCGACGACCTCGGCGGCGGTCCCGGACGCCAGAGCGCCCGGCGCCCACTCCCGCCGCTCGTTGAGCTGCGCCAGCCGCACGTGCGCAGGCACACCGAGGTGGTCGACGGCGACGGCCACCTCCGCGAGCACGGCGCCGAAGCCTTCCGCCCGGGCACGTCGCACCGCTTCCACCAACTCCGGCACGGACTCCGCCCGCACCTGGACCACGTCGACGTCCGCCCCCGGCTCCACCAGCTCGCGCGGGGCGATGACCGGCACCTGCCCCTGCGGGGTACGCGGGGCGATCGCCGCGGACTTCACGGAGTAATGCTCCCCCACGAAATCAATGTGGTGGATCTTCTCCGCGTCAATGAACCGGCCGGTGGCCACGTCCCGGATCTCCGCGTCATCCTCCCAACTGTCCCACAGCCGGCGGTTGACCTCGACGGCGTCGGTGACCTCCTGCCGCACCCGCCGCTGATCCGGTACCTCCCGGCCGAACGCCGCGGCCTCAGTCAGCTCATCGGCGCCACGGACCAGCCACCCGGCGCGGCCGAGCGAATTCTGATCCAGGGTCATCAGCTGCATCGCCAGGTGAAAAGGTTCGGTGAGCACGGCGTCGGCTTCCGCGATGAGCACCGTGCGCCGGGTCACCGGGGCCAGGAAAGCGGCGGAGTGGGTGGCGGCCAGGTTGACCGGGTGCGCTTCCGTGCGGGCGTCCAGCGCCCGGTCGGCGAGGACTAAAGCGTGGAAGCCGGCGGTCTCCACGGCGCGGGCGCGCCGGGCCAGTCTGGCTCCCGAGTGTGTGTCCTGGGAAGTGGCGTTCGTCCAGGAGGCGGCGGCCGGGTGCGCGCCCTCGCCGTCGAGGTCCAGGGCGATGAACGGGTGGTGGGTCGTCATGGGAAACTGTTCCTTTGCTGTTGCGGGTTGACGGGGGCGGCCTGTGGCGCGGGGGGAGGTCAGTTCTCGCCGTAGCTCTCCAGGCTCTCGGTGTGGGTCTGGTCCAGGGCCTCGTCGCCCAGGTCCCAGCGTTCGAGCACTTCCTGGTAGGTGCCTTCGTCGATGAGCTCGTTCAGCGCCGCGGTGACGGCCGGCGCCAGGCCGGAACCGCGGCCCATGGCGGTGCCCACGAGGGTTTCCTGCGGCCAGCCCGCCGAGACCCGGCCGGCGACCTCGACGTCGTCGCGGGTGTTCGCCAGGTAGGACGCGCCCGGCAGGTGGTTGAAGAACGCGTCCAGGCGGCCGGCGACCAGCGCCATCGTCATGTCGTTTTCGTTGACGTAGTGGTAAATTTCCGCCGGCTCCTTGCCCTCGGCGATGAGCTGGTCGTTCCATTCCCCCAGCACGCGGTCCTGGTTGGTGCCGGCGGCCGCGGCGATGCGCAGCCCCGAGATGTCTTCTGCCTGCTCGATGTGCAGGTCGCTGCCGGCCTGGGCAATGAAGCCCAGGTAGGCGGCGCGGTAGGGGGTGAAGTCGAATTTTTCCAGGCGGGCGTCGGTGACGGCGATGTTGCCGTGCATGGCCTCAAACTCGCCGGCCTCCACCTTCAACGCCCAGTTGTCCCAGCTGGTCAGCTCCAGCGAGAGTTCCAAACCGAGCTTGTCGGCCAGCAGCTGGGCGAGGTCGACTTCCGAGCCGATCTGGGTGGTGTTGTCCGTGGCGGTCATCACCAATGGCGGGGCGCCGTGGACGAGTGTGCCTACGGTCAGCAACCCGTCCTCGCTGATCGACTCCGGGACGAGTTCGGCGATCTCCGGGTTGACCTCCGAACGCACGCGGTCCTGATCCGGGGTGAGGTTCAGGCCGGTCTCGGAAACAGCGGTGAGATTGACGGGATCTGCGCAGGCGCCCAGGCCCAGCGCCGCCGCCAGGACGACGGCGACGGTCGCGCGGCGCGTGCCGGTGCGGGTGGTGCGGGAGAACAATCTTATGCCTCCTCCGTGGCGCCGACGTCGCGGATCTTGGACAAAAAGTCCTGCGTGCGGGGGTGTTGCGGGTCTGTGAACAGTTGCTCGGGCGGGCCCTGTTCGACGATGACGCCGTCGTCCATGAACACCACGGTGTCGGCGACGGTGCGGGCGAAACCCATCTCGTGGGTGACCACGACCAGGGTCGTGCCGGATTCGGCGAGATCGCGGATCACGGCGAGCACTTCGTCGACCAGCTCCGGGTCCAGCGCCGAAGTCGGCTCGTCGAAGAGCACCACCTTCGGGTTCAGCGCGAGCGCCCGGGCGATCGCCACGCGCTGCTGCTGGCCGCCGGAGAGCTGGCGCGGGTAGGCGCCTTCCTTGCCGGACAGCCCCACCCGGGACAGCAGGGCGCGGGCCCGTTCCCGGGCCTCGGGCAGCGGCATGCCTAGCGCCCGGACCGGGGCTTCGGTGATGTTGCGCAACGCGGTCATGTGCCCGAAAAGGTTGAAGTTCTGAAAGACCATGCCCACCCCGGTGCGTTGGCGCAGAATCTCGGATTCACGCAGCTCCTGCAGCACGTCCGGGTTGTTCGGATCCTGTCGGAAGCCCATGATCTCGTCGTCGACGCGCACCATGCCGGCGTCGATGTCCTCCAGGTTGTTGATGGTGCGCAGCAGCGTGGATTTGCCGGAGCCGGAAGGGCCGATGATAACGGTCACCTCCCCCGGCTCCACGGTCAGGGACACCCCGTGCAGCACTTCGGTCTCCCCGAAGGATTTACGGATATCGGTCAACTCCACCCGGCCTTGGGCGGTGGTGGCGGCAGTGTCAGTCACAGCGATCCCTCCTGCGGACGGGTGGTGGCGTTGTCTGCGCCGGCGGGACCGGAGATCGGCCCACCGGCGGAAGCCGGACGGCGGCGGAATTTCGCGCGCAGGCGCTCCCACGGGGTCGGCGGGACCTCGCGCACCGCGCCCTTGGAAAAGTGGCGCTCCACGTAGTACTGGGCGATCGACAGCGCAGAGGTGATCACCACGTACCAGACCGTGGCCACCAGCAGCATCGGCAGCACTTCTTGGGTGCGGGCGTAGATGACCTGCACGGTCAGGAAGAGTTCCTGATAGGCCAGCACGTAGACGATGGCGGTGCCCTTGACCAGGGAGATGATTTCGTTGAACGACGCCGGCAGGGCCGCGCGCATGGCCTGCGGGAAGACGATGCGCAGGGTGCGGTCGCGCGCCGGGATGCCGAGCGCGGAGGCGGCTTCCAGCTGGCCCTGGTCCACCGACAGGATGCCGCCGCGGATGATCTCGGCGGCGTAGGCGGCCTGGTGCAGTCCGAGACCGAGGATGGCGGCCAGGAACGGGGTGACGACCTGGTTGGTCTCGACGCTGAAGAAGGTGACGTCGGTGAACGGGACGCCGATTTCGAGGCGTTCGTAGAGGTAGCCCACGTTGTACCAGAGCAGGAGCTGCACCAACAAGGGGGTGGAGCGGAAGATCCAGGAGAATGTCCAGGACACCCCCGAGATCAACGGGGAGCTGGACAGCCGCATGACGGCGAGCACTGCGCCCAGCCCGAAGCCGATGGCCCCGGCGATGACGGTGAGCTTCAGGGTCTCGAAGAGGCCGGCGAGGATGGATTCCGCGAAGACCCAGGAAGCCACGACGTCCCAGCCCCAGCGGGGGTTGGTCGCGAACGACCAGAACACTGCGGCGACGAGGGCGATGACAAGGCCGGCGCCGACCCAGCGACCGGGGCGGCGCACGGGCCTGATCTGGAAATCAGTGATGGAGCGGTGCGTGTGGGCCGCGGCGACGGTGCTGCCGGAGGCCGGACCGAGCGGTGCGGAACGGGGCGCTCCGGTGCGCGGGGCGGCGTCGCTGAGGCGGGAAACCATGGGTACCAGCTTTCTGCTTGACGGTGCGTATCTGTCGTCCGACAGAGCGGAACAACCTTTAGACAGACTAGTCTATGGTCTGTAGACGGACTTGTTTGAACGGTGCTAGCCTTGCTGCCAGCTCCCACCGCACAACCGTTGCCCTGCAGGAAGTCGCACGGAGGAAAGAGAGAATAAAAATGTCTGGAACATCCGCCCGCATCCTCATCGTCGGCGGCGGCCCCCGCGCCGCCGGGATCCTAGAACGGATCCAGGCCAACGTGGATCTTTTGGCCGGCTTCCGACTGGACATCGACGTCGCCGACCCCCACGTACCCGGCGCCGGCCGGATCTGGCGGCCCGATCAAAGCCCCATGCTGCTGATGAACTCGCACGCCGAAGACGTCAGTGTGTTCACCGACGACTCCGTCGAGTGCGCCGGACCCGCTCGTCCAGGCCCGAACCTGCACCAGTGGGCCCGGCTAGTCAGCGCCGGAGAGATCGCCCTGCCGGACGTCGACGTCGACCTGCGCAGCGAAATCGCCGGGCTCCAACCGAAGTCCTTCGCCTCCCGGCGCCTGCTCTCGCAGTATCTGAGCTGGTTTTACGCCACCACCGTCACCGAATTCCCGGACTCCGTCACCGTCACCCCACACACTCAGCTGGTCACGTCCGTCACCCCGGACGGACAGGGTTACCGCGCAGAGCTTGCCGACGGCACCGTGCTCGACGCCGACGCCGTCGTCCTCTCGCTCGGCCACACCGACGCCGCCGACAGCCCCCGGGCCAGCGCGTTGATCGACTTCGCCGAACGTCACCGGCTGTTCTACTCCCCGCCGGCCCAGTCGCACGAGCTGGACCTCTCCCCCGTCGGGGCCGACGAGGATGTGTTGGTCTCGGGCATGGGGCTGGCGTTCATCGACGTCATGGCCCAGCTCAGCGAAGGTCGCGGCGGCGTCTTTCACCCCGACCCGCGGCCGGGTGAGCCCGACCGGCTGCGCTATGAGCCTTCCGGGCAGGAACCGCGGATGTGGGTCGGCTCCCGCCGTGGGGTGCCCTACCACTCCAAGATCACCGCGGAGCTACGCGGGGAGTTTTCCCCCGCCATGACTTTCCTGACCCGCGACTACGTGGACGGCCTGCCCGGGGCCATCAACTTTCGCCGCGACCTGCTGCCGGTGATCACCGCCGAATGCGAGTACTTCGTCTACCGCGAAATCCTCACCGGCCACCCCGAATGGTCCGCGCTGGATTGGGCCGAGTTCGCGCCTCGTTTCCGCGCCGCCGTGGCCGCGGGCTCCGACCGTTCGGACCTGATCGCGGAGGCCGTGCCGGACGCCCGCCTCCACCTGGACCTGGCGTGGCTGGATCAGCCTTTCGCCGGCGAGCTCTTCGCCACCCTGGCTGACGTCGAGGCGGCGCTCGTCGACTACGTCTCCGAGGATCTGCGTCTGGCCACCTCTCCCGATCATTCCGAGAAGCAGGCGTTGTTCCTGGCGCTCCTGCACGTACACATGCAGCTGGCGCGCATCGTGCCCGTCGACAGGTTAGACGCCGACTCCCGGCAGGACTTCCCGGACCGGTGGCAATCCTTCTTCAGCCTGCTCGACTCCGGCCCGCCGCCACACCGGCTCCATCAGCTGCTCGCTCTGCACCGCGCCGGCCTGCTGCGGTTCTTGGGTCCCGGGGTCAGTGTCACCGCCGATTCCGCCACCGGGACGTTCACCGCCGTCAGCGCCCACTCACCGCTGCGGATCTCCGCGCGCAACTACATCGACGCCTTTCTGCCGCCCCAGGTCGTCGAGGGCACCGCCAATCCGCTGATCGCGCAGTTAATCGCCGACGGAATGGCGCGTGAAGAACGCGTGCTCTCCGCCGACGGAGACGCCGGCACCGGACGCCTGGGCATCGACGCCCGGTATCACCTACTGCGTCCGGACGGCGACGCGCACGAGCGAGTCTGGGCGACGGGGCCGACCAGCTCCGAAATCCCGCTGGGCGCGTTTTCCCGCCCGCACACCAACGCCGCGCCCTTCCAGCGCAACGACGCCATGGCCCGCGACATCCTGCGCTCTGTACGCCAAGGACCGGCCGGCGCCCGGCAGGACCGCGCGGAGCGGGTCACCGCCGGGGTCTGCCGCTGACGACGCGGCTACTCGACGACGATCTGGTCGGCGTCCAGGGCAGCGGCCATCAACGCGCGGAATTCTTCCTCGTCGGCCGCGCCGCTGACCAGCAGGCGTGATTCGCCGGCGTCGACGGCCCACAAGTCGCGCACGTCTCCCTCCTCGGAGGAGTAGACCTGCACCTCCTGGCCGTCGATGTTTTCCGTGCGGTCGAGCGCGCGCGGGTCCTGATCGACGCCGCGCACGGCGTCCTCGAGCTCCACGCCCGTCTGTGTCAGCTGGAGGTACCCTTCGTCATCCGTGACCCAACCGACCACGGTGGCGGGTTGGCCGTCGACCTGAGTGCGGCGGGCGGAGTTGGGGACCCAGCCGTCGGGATTCTCCGGCATGATCAGCGGGAAGTCCGCGGCCCGGGCCTCCAGGCCCAGGAACGCCTCCGCGTCTACTTCTTGCACGGGGCCGCCTTCTGGAGCGCCGGGACTATACGTGCACAAACCGGTGGGAAGGACGATGAGGACCATGAGCACCACGATGATGCCCATGGAAATGCTCATGTCCTTGCCACCCTGGAAGATCCGGGGTCTCTTCTCTTCAGCCACGGGCTAAGTATGGCATGCGCCCGATCAGGGGCGGGAATCGGCGAGCGGCCTGGGCACAGGTTCAGGCCGCCGCACCCCGCCACCCCTGCGTTCGGACACCCCGCCCGGCACGAAATCGTCATACCTGTGCACTTTTCCCCACCTTCGGGTGTCTTCGCGGTGCGGTTTCCCGAACAGAAGTGCCACAATAGGCAAAGGCTTGGTTGGAGGAAACCACCCTCGCCATCAATACACCGCAGCACGTGCCAGGAGGCCACACATGAGTGACAGAAATATTCAGGTTCCGGACAGAAACCTCGCGATGGAACTCGTCCGAGTCACTGAGGCCGCGGCGCTCGCCTCCGGTCGCTGGGTCGGCCGCGGCAAGAAGAACGAGGGTGACGGCGCCGCCGTCGACGCCATGCGTCAGATGATCAACTCCGTCAACATGAAGGGCGTCGTCGTCATCGGCGAGGGCGAAAAAGACGAGGCGCCGATGCTCTACAACGGCGAAGAGGTCGGCACCGGCGACGGCGCCGAGGTCGACATCGCCGTCGACCCGGTGGACGGCACCACCCTGATGGCAGAAGGGCGCCCGAACGCGATCTCGGTGATCGCCGCCGCCGAACGCGGCTCCATGTACGACCCCTCGGCCGTGTTCTACATGAACAAGCTCGCCGTCGGACCGGAGGCCGCCGGACTGGTCGACATCCAGGCTCCCGTGGCCCACAACATCCAGGTCGTGGCCAAGGCCAAGGGCATCGACGCCGACGAGGTCATCGTCGTGGTCCTCGACCGCCCCCGCCACACCGAACTGATCCGCGACATCCGCGAGGCCGGCGCCAAGGTCCGCCTCATCTCTGACGGCGACGTCGCCGGAGCCGTCGCCGCCGCCCAGTCCTCCTCCGCCAACTCCGTCGACCTCATGATGGGCATCGGCGGCACCCCGGAGGGCATCATCACCGCCTGTGCGCTGAAGGCCATGGGCGGCGAGATCCAGGGCGTTCTGGCCCCGGTCGACGACGCCGAGGCCGGCCGGGCCCGCGACGCCGGCCACGAGCTGGACCGCGTGCTGCTCACCAACGACCTCGTCAGCTCCGACAACACCTACTTCGCGGCGACCGGCGTGACCAACGGCGACATGCTGCGCGGCGTTTCCTACCGCGCCAGCGGCGCCACCACGCGTTCGCTGGTGATGCGCTCGAAGTCCGGCACCATCCGCCACATCGAGTCCCGCCACGAGCTGTCCAAGCTGCAGGAGTACTCGGCCATCGACTACTCCCCGCCGACCAACTAACACACCCACCCCTCTCCGGGTACCCCCGCTCCGGTTCGCCCGAACGGGGGTAGGCCATACTTGGAGGAGAGGATGTTTGGCCCTCACGGCCGGAGATTCACCGGCCGCTTATATCACGACAGTTCCCAACTGATGAAGGTGGTTTAACACATGACTGATCAGGAATTCCGCATCGAACATGACACTATGGGCGAGGTCAAGGTCCCGGCCGACGCTCTGTGGCGCGCCCAGACGCAGCGTGCTGTGGACAACTTCCCGATCTCCGGCCGCGGCCTCGAAGCCGCCCAGATCCGCGCCCTCGGCCTGCTGAAGGCCGCCTGCGCGCAGGTCAACAAGGATTCCGGTGCCCTGGACGCGAAGCAGGCGGACGCCATCGTGGCCGCCGGCAAGGAAATCGGCGAGGGCACCTACGACGCCGAATTCCCGATCGACGTGTTCCAGACCGGTTCCGGCACCTCGTCGAACATGAACACCAACGAGGTCATCGCCTCCCTGGCCAAGCAGAACGGCGTTGAGGTCCACCCCAACGACCACGTCAACATGGGCCAGTCCTCCAACGACACCTTCCCCACCGCAGTGCACGTCGCTGCGACAGAGGCCGCCGTCAACGACCTTATCCCGGGGCTGAAGGTGCTGCACGCGTCGCTGCAGAAGAAGTCCGAGGAGTTCGCGGACGTCGTCAAGGCCGGCCGCACCCACCTCATGGACGCCGTCCCGGTCACCCTGGGCCAGGAGTTCGGCGGCTACGCCCGCCAGATCGAGCTGGGCATCGAGCGCGTCGAGGCCACCCTCCCGCGTCTGGCGGAACTGGCGATCGGCGGCACCGCCGCCGGCACCGGTTTGAACACCTCCGCCGACTTCGGCGCGAAGGTCGTCGAGGAGCTCAAGAAGCTCACCGGCCTGGAGGTGCTCAAGGAGGCCGAGAACCACTTCGAGGCCCAGGCCAACCGTGACGCCCTCGTCGAGTTCTCCGGCGCCATGCGCGTCGTCGCCGGCTCCCTGTACAAGATCGCCAACGACATCCGCCTGATGGGCTCCGGCCCGCTGACCGGCCTGGCCGAGATCCACCTGCCGGACCTGCAGCCGGGTTCGTCGATCATGCCGGGCAAGGTCAACCCGGTCCTGTGCGAGACCGCCACCCAGGTCTCCGCCCAGGTCATCGGCAACGACGCCGCCGTCGCTTTCTCCGGCACCCAGGGTCAGTTCGAGCTCAACGTGTTCATCCCGGTGATGGCCCGCAACGTGCTCGAGTCCTCCCGCCTGCTGGCCAACACCTCCCGGGTGTTCGCCGAGCGCTGCGTCGACGGTATCGAGGCCAACGAGGAACAGATGAAGAAGTACGCCGAGTCGTCGACCTCCATCGTGACTCCGCTGAACTCCGCCATCGGCTACGAGAACGCCGCCAAGGCCGCCAAGCACGCGCTGAACGAGAACATCACCGTCCGCGAGGCCGTCATCGACTTGGGCTTCGTCGACGGCGAGAATCTCACCGAGGAAGAGCTGGACAAGCGCCTCGACGTGTTGGCCATGGCCAACACCGACCGCAACTAACGCGTCCGGTCTCTTCTGACTGAGCCCGAAGGCCGCTGCTCCCCGCCCAGGGGGTCAGCGGCCTTCGAGTCTTTTCATCAGATAAGAATTCGGCTGGATCAAGAATCCGTCCCCGTCTGTGACCTCGGAGATCGTCTCGACGTGGCCGTCGCGCCACAGGTGCACCCGCGGGGAGACGGCCGCCTCCGCGCCGGCCCCCGCCGCCAGGCTGACCGCCCCCGAGGCCATCATGTGCAGCCCATGGGCGAGATCCTCGCCTTCCGTGACTTCGCGCACGAGCAGAAAGTTCGGCAGCGGCACCGCGAACAGCAGCCCGGCCTCCGCGTCGACCTGCGGGACGTGCCTGTCGACGAAGTCCTCCAGCAGCAGCGGGGCGGCCGACAGGTAGAAACTGTTGCCCCGGATCACCCACACGCCCGCGCCCTCGACCTCGTCGTCGATGTTCTGGTAGCCGACCTCGACCTCGAGGCTGCGCAACTCATCACGCAGGTTGCGGCGGGCGGCGCGCACCAGCGTGTCCACGTCGTCGATCTCCGCCAGTTCCGCCGTCCGCGCGGGCGTGGCCGCCGCCCCCATGTCCAGCACCAGGCAGGTGAGCAGGTCAGCCGTGAAATGGCCGATCGAGGCGTCCTCGATCACCCGGACCTCCTCCTCTTGCTCCGGATAGGCGGCGCCTTCGTGATCACCGGGTCCGCCGGGCTGCGCCGGCATGAGCACGAGGCGCAGCGACCGGTACACGCCGGAGGTGTCCAGGTGTGCGGCGAGGTCGACCGCGAGGGCGGCCTTGATGAAGGAATCCGTCCACGCGGCCACGGCGTGCGGGGCGTCGTCGGCGGCGATGCCGTGCACTAGGTCCTCCAGGGGCAGCACAATCTTGTCTTCGGGAGTTTCCCGCGACAGGACCAGCGTCATCCCGGACAGTTGCACGTCGAAGCCGTGGCCGACGAAGCCCTCCTGCAGTTCACGGCGCAGTTCATCGGCGCGGCGTCGGTCCAATGCCGGGAATTGCTCGTCGGTTCGTTTGCCGCCGATTCCCGGACGACGAAACCGGCGTCGAGAGAATGGGAACTTCACGTCAGTGCCTCCTAATTTCTCCCCCACACTAGTACCCGGGGCGCTCGTGGACCGCGATAGCGTCAGGGGGTCTCCCGCATCAGCCAGATCAGGCGCTCGGTCGGGATGATCCGCAGGTGACGCTCCTGCTCTTCCCACGCGGAGATCGTCTCGATCTCGCCTTCGTGGAACACGTGCAGCAGCGGGGAGAGCGGGTGTCGGCTGTCGAGGGCCTTCTCCAACGCGGACGCGGCGATACTGGTCATCCCTTCGATGAGGTCTTCCCCGCTGGTGATGGGGCGAACCAGCAGGCTGTGACGGGTGGGCACGGCCACCAGCAGCCCCTCTGAGACGTCGAGCTTGGGCAGCCACCAGGCCAGGGCGTCCGACAAGAGCAACGCCGCCGAAGACACCGGGGCGTCGTCGGCCTCCACGGACCAGAAACGGGCGCCGGGGTGCTGCTCGGCCCCGGAGTGCAGCCGCACGTCCACCGGCGCCCGGGAGAGTTCGTCGCGGGTGTTGGCCGTGGCCGCGCGTTCCAGGGATTCGAGGTCGTCGAGTGCCCGGAGCCGCTCCAGCGGGACGGTCTGGACGGCGTGCGGGGCGTCGACGACCAGGGTGGCGACCGTGTCATGGGTGAACGGGCCCAGCGCGGCGGCGTCGGTGACCTGTTGCACGCCGCCGCCTGCGCCTTCCGCAGGGACGAGGCGCAGGCGTAGACCGGCGTAGAGTTCGGCGTCCGTCAGCTCGGCGACGTCCGGATCCGCGAACACGTCGTTGACGTACGCGCTGCTCAAATGCCGGGCGGCTTTGGGGTGCTGCGAGTACGCGACGTCGCGGGACAACCCCGCCAGGCTGACGGTCATCGTCCCCCGGCGCGGGTGCCGGATGACCGCCTGGTCGCCGTCGAAACGGACGGCGGCGCCGTGGTCTCGCAGCGCGTCGCGCACTTCTTGACGCAGTTGGTCGGCGTCGCGGCGGTTGAGGTGGGGAAAGCCCGGGTCGGGGTCGCTGCCGCGGGGCCCTCGTCGTCGCCGCCAGAATGTCATGACCCGTCACCCTCTTCGTCGAACCCGTATGGGCGCCACCTTAGTGGTCGAGCCTTGGGGTCCGACACCCTCCCCCGCCCCGGGGCGGTCTCCGGCGCAGTGACGGGGAGGTGATCAGTGTTCGTCTTCGAGCAGGGTGGTCACCAACTCAGCGATGGCGGAGCGTTCGGAGCGCTGCAGGGTGATGTGGGCGAAGAGTTCGTGGTCTTTGAGCTTTTCGATCACGGCCTGCACTCCGTCGTGTCGGCCCACGCGGAGGTTGTCGCGCTGGGCGACGTCGTGGGTGAGCACCACCCGGGAGCCGCGTCCCAGGCGGGAGAGCACGGTGAGCAGCACGTTGCGTTCGAGCGACTGGGCCTCGTCGACGATGACGAAGGCGTCGTGCAGGCTGCGGCCGCGGATGTGCGTCAGCGGCAGCACCTCGAGCAGGCCGCGGTCTTCGACTTCGGCCATGACGTTCTCGGAGACCAGCCCTTCGAGGGTGTCGTAGACGGCCTGGCTCCACGGGTTCATCTTTTCGGTTTCGGATCCGGGCAGGTAGCCGAGGTTTTGTCCGCCGACGGCGTAGAGGGGGCGAAAGACCACGATCCGGCGGTGGGCCTGGCGTTCGAGGACGGCTTCCAGCCCTGCGCAGAGGGCGAGGGCGGATTTTCCGGTGCCGGCGCGCCCGCCGATGGAGACGATGCCCACGTCCCGGTCCATGAGCAGGTCGAGGGCGATGCGTTGTTCGGCGGAGCGGCCGGAGAGCCCGAAGGCCTGCTGGTCGCCGCGGACGATGCGCACCGTGCCGTCGCGTTGGATGCGGCCCAGCGCGGACTGGCCGGCGGCGGTGAGGGTGACTCCGCAGTGCACGGGGAGCTCTTCCACGGACTCGCCGTCGACGGTGGCCGCGTCCCCGAGGTCGGCCCAGCCGTCGCGGTAGAGGGCGTCGATGACGTCGGGGCCGGTCTCGACGGTGGTCATGCCGGTGTAGCCGCTCGAGACGACGTCTTGGGCGTGGTATTCGTCGGCCGCCAATCCCACCGCGCCAGCTTTGACGCGCAGCGGGATGTCTTTGGTGACCAGGACGACGTCGCCTCCTTCCCGCTGGAGGTTCAGGGCGCAGGCGAGGATGCGGTGGTCGCCTTCGGTGCCGCGGAAGGCGACGGGCAACACGGACTGGTCCTGATGGTTGAGTTCCACCCGGAGGGAGCCGCCGTCGGTGTTCGCGGGCACTTTGCCGTCGAGCCGGTCATAGGTCTGACGCAGTTCCTCCAGCATCCGCAGTGCCTGGCGGGCGAACCAGCCGAGTTCCGGGTGGTGCCGCTTGCCTTCGAGTTCCGTGACGACGACCAGGGGAAGCACCACGTCGTGTTCGGCGAATTTCCGCAGTGCCCAGGGGTCAGACAGCAGGACGGAGGTGTCGAGGACGTAGGTGACGGTGTCGGTGGCCAGGGACTCGTGGGGCCAGGCGCCGATCGACGGGGTGGCGTCGGCGAGGTCGGTGGTGGGATCGAACATCTGCTGCTCCCTCGTGCACGGCGGGGCGGGTACCCGTCCTGCTGTGCGGACGTGTCGGGTCGTTGTCACGCCCGCCGGGCCGGTACCGGCCTATGCCGGGCGTGGAACCAGGAAGTGTGCCCGGGAGCCGGGGCGGCTCCCGGGCACTCGCCGACGGTAAGTGGGGCGGGTAACGCGAATGTCGCGCATAGGTGAACACGCAGTAGCCGATGCCTGTCCACCCAGCTCATCGCCCTGCCGCACCACCAGGGCAGGGGTAGCGGGAGGGGTTAGGAAACGGTGGCGGTGAACTCACCTGAATCGTCACGGGCCCAGGTGATCGTGCCGTTGGTGAACTCCTGGCCCCAGCCGGATCCGCCGTCGTTTTCCCGCTCGGGGGCGGTCGGCATGCCCACGGGGTTGGTCAGCGAACCGTCCTCGACCCAGGTCTGGGCGATCATGCCGACCATGGGCTGGACGCCGCCTTCTTCGGAGTGGGCCAGCAGGTTTCCGTCGGGGAAGGTGGCGACGGCCCCGACGTCACTTTCCTGCACCTGTTCCGGCGTGCCCCAGTCCTCGGCGTATTGGTTGATCTGCTCGCCGAATGCGGGGTTCACCAGGACGGTGTTGCCGTCCGCGGTCGGGATCTGAGAGCTCTGCGCTTCCCCGGGAACCGCGCTTTCTTCAGGCGCGTCTTCTTCGTCGGTGGTTTCTTCCTCGGTGGCCGACGCTTCTTCAGTGGCCGTCCCCGTGTCGGTGGCGCCGTCGCCGTCGGCGCAGGACGCCAAGGCAAAAGCGAGGGTGACGGCAGCCACACCTGCGGCGGCTCGGCGGGCGCTGGGGCGGCGGAAGAGGGAGCGAGTCATGTTGTCAGGTCCTTTCTGAGGCACTGCGCTGCTGCGCAATTGTGTCACCAGGGTACAAAAGTCCGTCGCTTCCTCAGCGCCGTTTCCGCCCCGGCCGGGAGGCGCCGCCGCCGGGGCGTTGGCCACGGCGGGCCTGCTTGGCCAGGGCCTTGTCGCGGGCGGTGCGTTTCGGGGCCGCCTGCCGAGAGGAGTTCGCGGTGCGGCCCTTCGCCACACCCACGAAGTCCTGGATCGCGTCGTTGTCTTTGTCTTTGAGCCACACCAGCGCAATCGACGTCTCCGGCACCGTGGGATCTGCGAGCTCCAGGGGGACGACCTGCTTGCGGGACATCACTTTGAGCACTGGACGGGGTGCGATCGCGACGCCCACGCCGGCGGCCACGACCTGGAGGGCGTCGGCCAGCGCCTCGTAATCGATGCCCGCGTCGTCGGTGATGCGGTAGTTCAGGTGCTCGTCGTCGATGTCAGCGGCGGCGACCTTCTCCCCGACCTCGGCGAAGATGGAGTCCTTCGGCACGGCGACGCCCCGGGCTTCGCCGTAGAGGGCGACCTGGTGGAAGCGGGAGTCGATGCGCCCATCGGGCAGACGCAGGAGCGCCAGGTCGGCGGAACCGTCTTCGAGCAGGGACAGCGGGTCGTGGCTGTCGATGGTCGTGAGCGTGCCGTGATCGGTGCGCCGCCGGAAGCGGGCGAACCACTTTCCGGGCTCGGTTCCCGTGACGAACGCAATGGTGAGCATGACCTCGATGATACCTTTAAGGTGTGACTGATCGAAGCGAATACCCTGACAACACCCCGAGCCCCCATACCCCGTCCGGCGTGGCCATGAAGCCGATGACCGCGGCCAAGAAGTTGGGCATTTACCTGCCCGCCACCCCGCAGGAATTCCAGGATGGCGCGGTCACCCACGCCGAGCTCCGGGAACTGCAGAACAACCCGCCCGAGTGGCTGGTGGAGCTGCGTCTCAGCGGCCCGCACCCGCGCCCCGTCGTCGCCCAGAAGCTCGGCATCACCATCGCCGCCCTCAAGCGCAACGACCTGGACAAGCCTCTGACCACGGCCGAGATCAAAGAACTGCTGGAGAATCAGCCGGAATGGCTGAGCGCGGCGCGCACCTCTCTGGCGGAAAACCGGGCGGCAGAAACGGACGCCGCCACTGAGACGGACGCCACCGAAAACGAATAACCACAACGCCGGTCACATTAACGAACCCTGACCCCTGGGTATAGTCCAGGGAATCCCCTAGTTACTGTGACGAAGAACACTCATATGCTGGTCACATCCTCCCCACACCGGCGGAGAAACCCCTGACAACCTAGGAGTAGACCAGTGAGCTCCACCACTTCTTCCTCGGCCGCCACCCGCGGAGCATCCGGTTCCGAGTGGGCGTCGCCCACCCACCGTCGCACCGTGTACCTCGTGCTCGCGGTCGTCGGCATTTCCATCCTTTTCGACGGCTACGACCTCGTCGTCTACGGCGCCGTGCTGTCCACCCTGCTGAATGACCCGAGCCAGATCGGCCAGCTGTCCCCCGCCATGGGCGGCACCCTGGGCTCCTACGCCATGATCGGCGTCATGATCGGCGCCCTGTCCGCCGGCGCCGTGGGCGATCGCCTCGGCCGCCGCAAGGTGATGCTCATCGCGATCGCCTGGTTCTCCATCGGCATGGCCCTGACCGCCATGTCCACTTCGATCTTCGCCTTCGGCCTGCTGCGCTTCCTCACCGGCCTGGGCGTGGGCATGATCGTCGCCACCGGCGGCGCCATCATCGCCGAATTCGCCCCGCCGAACCGCCGTAACTTCTTCAACGCCATCGTCTACTCCGGCGTCCCCGCGGGCGGCGTCATGGCCTCGCTGTTCGCCATCTGGTTCGAGGACCTCATCGGGTGGCGCGGACTGTTCCTCATCGGCGCTTCCCCGCTGATCTTCCTGCTGCCCCTGGCCTTCTTCGCCCTTCCGGAGTCGCCGCGCTGGCTGATGAGCCGCAGCCGCACCGCGGACGCCAAGGCCCTCGTCGCCAAGCACGGCCTGCCGGAAGAGCAGTTCCTCACCGAGCCGACCATCGCCGCCCCCACCGCCGACCGCACCCCGCTGCAGACCCCGGTGGTCAAGGAAAAGACCGGCTTCGCCGCCATCTTCTCCCTCAAGTACCTGCCGGGCACCGTCCTGATCGGCGCCATGAGCTTCATCGGCCTGCTGTCCACCTACGGCCTGAACACCTGGCTGCCGGAGATCATGCAGTCCGCTGGCGCCAGCGCCGACGACTCCCTGTACTCCCTGCTCGCCCTCAACGGCGGCGCCGTCATCGGCGGCCTGCTGGCCTCCCGCGTGGCCGACAAGATCGGCGCCAAGGTCGTCATCACCTCGACCTTCGCCCTGGCCGCCATCTGCCTGTTCGCCCTCCCGTTCATCGGCGCGATGACCCTGATGTACATCGCCATCGCCGGCGCCGGCATCGGCGTCCTGGGCACCCAGGTCCTGACCTACGGCCTGACCTCGAACTACTACGGCACCTCCTCCCGCGCCGCCGGCGTCGCCTGGTGCGCCGGTTTCGGTCGACTGGGCGGCATCTTCGGCCCGGCCATCGGCGGCCTGATCATCGCCGCCGGCTTCGGCCCGGCCAACGCGTTCTACCTCTTCGCCGGCGTCGCCGTCGTCGGCGCCATCTGCACCGCCCTGATCCCGCGCTCCCCGGCCGCCATCGACGCAGAAGCCGTCGAGGCCGCCCGCGCCGCCCAGGAGCAGGACGAGCCCGCCCTGTCCACGAGCGACCGCACCGCGAACACCGCCAGCTAAACTCTTCGCGGCGCAGACCACGTGCCCGCCTCCCCGATCGGGGAGGCGGGCACTCGGCTTTTCTGACCCGCGGGGTCCGCCGCCTCAGCCCCAGGCCTGCGCGAAGACGACCTCGCCGTCCACGGTGACGCGCACGGAGCACTCCTCGCCCAGCACCAAGGCGACCTCGGCGGCCCGGTCACCGGCGCGCAGGCGATAGACGAGCCTCTCGTTGGCCACGTCGACGACCTCCAGGTCCGCCGTGGCCCACCAGGGGTTGTTGCGCCGCAGCCACACGAACGCCGCGACAGTGTCGCGCAGGGCCATGCCCTCTTGGCCCGCGTCCAGCGGAGAGGCCGGCAGCGGCGGACGCAGCGCGTCGTCCGCGCCGAAACCCTCCCCCTTCGCGCCTTCGACGCCGCGTTCGTCGCCGGCGTAGATGCTCGGCAGCCCGGGCAGGGTCAGCACGACCGCGTGGGCGAGGGCTGACCCGGTCGCGCCGACGGCGGTGGCGATGCGGTCGACGTCGTGGTTTCCCACGAAGGTCTGCATGCGCGCCCGCGAAGAGAACTCCTGGTGCCGTCCCAGCGCGTGGGACAGCTCGAAGAAGTTCGCGTCTTTGATCGAGCTCCAGATTGCCTTCCACAGCTCGTATTGGGTCATCGTGTCCAGTTCGGAGCGCTGCGCGAAGTCGGCGTAGTCGCCGTGGATCATCTCTCCGAGGAAGACCGCGTCGGGGAAGCGCTCCCGGACGCGGGCGACGGCCGCCGCCCAGAATTCGGCGGGCACCGCGTACGCGACGTCGAGCCGCCAGCCGGCGGCCCCGCGCTCCAGCCAGTACTCCATGACGTCGACGACAAAGTCGAGCGTCGCGGGATCGTCGTGGTCCAGTTCGGCGAGGGTCATGTCGCCTTCCCAGCCGACGGCCCGGCCGTCGTCGTCGCGGGCGACGGGCCCGCCGTCGGCGACGAAGCGGTGCTCCCGGGCGACGTGATTGAATACGCCGTCGAGGATCACGTCGAGGTCGCGGGCGCGGCAGGCTTCGATGAGCTCGGCGAAGTCGTGGTCGTCGCCGAGGCGGGGGTCGATGCGGCAGTGATCGAGGGTGTCGTAGCCGTGGGCGACGGAGTCGAAGACGGGGCCGAGCAGCAAACCCGTGGCGCCGAGGTCGGCCGCGTAGTCGACCCAGGCGGTCAGGCGCCGCAGGCGATGTCCCTCGTCGCCGGGGTAGCGGTCGCGGATGGGCGCGTCACAGGCGCCGAGGGGGTAGACGTGCCACCAGACGGCGGCGTCGAGGGGGTGCGCCATGGCGATCCTCCTTGTTGAGTCGTGATCAATAAGATGTTGTTGACCCTAACTCAATAAGCGGTATCGTGTCCACCATGACCGCAGAGAAGCCCCGCCGACGACTCTCCCCCGCCCAACGACGCGCCGCACTTCTGGCCGCCGCCACCGAGGCCTTCTCCGCGGCCGGCTACGACGAAGTCCAGGTTACCGACGTCGCCGCCGCGGCCGACGCCTCCCCCGCCCTGGTCTTCCACTACTTCGGCTCCAAAGCCGGCCTACACGCCCACACCGTCGAAGCCGTGCTGGATGAGCTGACCGACCGCTGGTCCGCGGCCACCGCAGAACCCGCCCCCTCCGCCCGCGAACGCGTCCGCGTCTTGCTCGAGGAGTCCCTCGGCGTGGCCGCGCGCACCCGGTTGCTCATCGCCGCCGGCGACGAACCCGCGGCGACCACCGCCGTGCGCGCCGCGGCGCGGGAACGTCGGGTTCAGCTACTGCGAGACAACCTCGTCCTGACCTCCGGCTGGGACCGCCACACCGTGGCCGTGCCCGCCTGGCTGGGCTTCGTCGACGCGGCCGTGGGCGACTGGATCGCACACGGCCGCCCCGAGCAGCTGCGCGCACCGCTGCTGACGGCATGCCTCGGGGCACTCGAAGGCGCACTCGGCGACTGGGCGGGCTAAAAACAACGAAGGCGCGGCCCTCCCCTGAACGGGGAAGACCGCGCCTTCGCCGGCGTCGAAAAGCTTAGACCAGCTTCCAGTCCTCGAGGCCTTCGTACAGCGGGAACTGCTCGGCGAGCTTGTCCACGCGGGCACGCAGCGCCTGAACGTCGGCGTCCTTGCCGTCGGTCAGGGCGGTGCCGATGATGTCGGCGGTCTCGGTGAACGCAGCGGCGTCGAAACCGCGGGTGGCCAGCGCGGCGGTGCCGATGCGCACGCCGGAGGAGACTGCCGGCGGACGCGGGTCGAACGGCACGGAGTTGCGGTTGGCGGTGATGCCGACCTCGTGCAGCAGATCCTCGGCCTGCTGGCCGTCGAGCTCGGAGTTGCGCAGGTCGACCATGACCAGGTGGACGTCGGTGCCGCCGGTCAGGACGTCGACGCCGGCGGCCTTCGCGTCCGCGGAGACCAGCCGCTCCGCGACGATCTGCGCGCCTTCGATGGTGCGCTGCTGGCGCTCCTTGAACTCCTCGGTGGCGGCGACCTTGAGCGCGACGGCCTTGGCGGCGATGGCGTGCATCAACGGGCCGCCCTGCTGGCCCGGGAAGACGGCCGAGTTGAGCTTCTTGGCGTAGTCCTGCTTGGCCAGGATCATGCCCGAGCGCGGTCCGCCCAGGGTCTTGTGAATCGTGGTGGACACGACGTCGGAGTGCGGCACCGGCGACGGGTGCAGGCCGGCGGCGACCAGGCCGGCGAAGTGCGCCATGTCGGTCCACAGGTAGGCGCCGACCTCGTCGGCGATGGAGCGGAAGGCCTCGAAGTCCAGCTGACGCGGGTACGCGGACCAGCCGGCGATGAGCACGTTCGGGCGCTCCTTCAGAGCCTGCTCCCGCAGCTTGTCCATGTCGACGCGCATGGTGTCTTCCTCAACCTCGTAGGCGGCGACCTCGTAGAGGCGGCCGGAGAAGTTGATCTTCATGCCGTGGGTCAGGTGGCCGCCGTGCGGCAGAGCCAGGCCCATGATCTTGTCGCCCGGTTTGATCAGCGAGTGCAGCACCGCGGCGTTGGCCTGTGCGCCGGAGTGCGGCTGCACGTTGGCGAACTCCGCGCCGAAGAGGCTCTTGGCGCGGTCGCGGGCCAGATCCTCGATGACGTCGACGTGTTCACAACCGCCGTAGTAACGGCGGCCCGGGTATCCCTCGGCGTACTTGTTGGTCAGGACGGAGCCCTGCGCCTGCAGCACCGCACGCGGAACGAAGTTCTCGGAGGCGATCATTTCCAGGGTGCTGCGCTGACGGCCGAGCTCGGCGGTCATCGCGTCCGCAACCTGCGGGTCAAGGTCTGCGAGGGGTTGGAGGAAGAAAGAATTGTCGTTGGCTTCGGCCATGAAAACCGCGCACCTTTCAGGGAGACAAGTATCGATGTACGGCCGCCACCCTCGAGCGGGTCACCGGTGGCGGGTATCGGGGCAAAAGTCTACCTTGCCCAGTGGGATTTCCTATAGCCGTCGACCTTTAATGGGGTGGTCTGACATTGCCGTGCGCGGATGATGAAACAATGGGGTTCATGGCCCGCACCACCGACTCCACCCCCTACCTCGACTTCGACCGCGACGAGTGGCGGCAGCTGCGCAGCTCGATGCCCCAGGTCCTGACCGAGGACGAGGTCGTGGCTCTCCGCGGCATCGGCGAGAACATCGACCTCGAGGAGGTCGCCGACGTCTACCTCCCGCTGTCGCGCCTGATTCACCTGCGGGTGTCCGCCCGGCAGAAGTTGACCGCGACGACGGAGACGTTCTTGGGCAATAACCCGGGACATGTGCCCTACATCATTGCGGTGGCCGGTTCCGTGGCGGTGGGCAAGTCGACGACGGCGCGCCTGCTGCAGGTCCTGCTGCAGCGCTGGGAGTCGCATCCGCGGGTGGATCTGGTGACCACCGACGGGTTTCTCCACCCCACCGCGGAGCTGGAGCGGCGCCGGCTGATGAAGCGCAAGGGTTTTCCCGAAGCCTACGACCGGCGGGCGCTGCTGCGGTTCGTCACCGACGTCAAGTCCGGCAAGCCGCAGGTCGAGGCGCCGGTGTACTCGCACACGGCCTACGACATCGTGCCCGATAAGGTGCAGACGATCGAGCAGCCCGACATCCTCATCTTGGAGGGGCTCAACGTGCTGCAGACGGGGCCGACGTTGATGGTCTCGGACCTCTTCGACTTCTCCGTCTACGTGGACGCGCGCACCGAGGTCATCGAGCAGTGGTACATCGACCGTTTCCTGAAGCTACGGTCGACGGCTTTTCGACGCCCGAACGCCCACTTCGCGCCCTACGCCGACCTCGACGACGCGGCCGCGACCGAGGTCGCCCGGGAGATCTGGCAGTCCATCAACCTGCCGAACCTGGTGGAAAACATTCTGCCCACCCGGGTGCGCGCCTCCCTGGTGCTGCGCAAAGGCATCGACCATCTGGTCGAGTACGTGCGCATGCGCAAGCTCTGACGGAGTCTGAAAAATCAGGCGCCGTGCGCCTGCGCCCACTCCACGACCGGATCGAGCTCCGCGAAATCCACCCGGTCGACGTCGGTGTTGTACTCCTCGACCATCGCGCGATCGTTGTCGGTCTTGCCGGGCTTCATGCTCAGCATCGTGATGATCATCCGCATCATGCTGTGGTGCTTGTCCGTCAACTCCGAATAGTGCATGCGCCCCGGCAGGTAAAAGCGTTGCACCTGGGCGGCGAAGGGGCCGAGCATCTTCCTGATCTGATCGCGCTTGCGCGCGTTTTCCGGCCGGGACATTCCCACTGCGACGGCCGCCAGGGGCCGGTCGCCCAGGTCATTGTCGGCGATGAAGCTGGCCGCCGGCAACGACGGGCCGTGCGTGTAGGACAGCACGATCATGGGCTCGGAGCCGCGCAGCGTCGCAGCGTCGACCCCTTCGATCGTCTCTGCTTCGACTCCGAGTCGGCGAGCCAGTTCCTCGGCGTACTGCTGCGTCGAACCATAGGCGGTGGCGTAGAGAATCCTCGTCATGGGGAAAACTCTACCGCCCCGGCGGGTCAGGGACGCTCGGTCGGTGCCTCTTCCCCGTCGTCGCCGTCGTCGACCTTGTCTTTATCCGCCTTATGGGAGGTGTACCAGTCGGTCAGCGACTCGTCCTCGGAGTCGAACTCCGCGCCGGCGCCTTCCTCCGCGGACACCTTTGAGGCGCCGAAGACGAAGTCGTCGCCGTGCTCGTCGATGCCGCGGGCGACGCCCTTACGCAGAGCCTGCCACCCGTAGCGGCGGCGGATGATCAACGGGTCGGTGATGAGGTCCCGCGCCCAGACGATCGCCATGCCGATGATGATGATCGCGAAGGGCACGGACATGCTGACCATGATCGACTGCAGGCCCGACAGGGCGTTCTGTCCGCCCGCCAGCAGCAGCGCCAGGGCGATCAGGCCGAGGGCCACGCCCCAGGTGACGGTCGCCCAGTTGGCCGGGACGGGGCGGCCGTTCTGGGACATCGACCCCATGACGTTGGTTGCGGAGTCGCCGGCGGTGATGAAGAAGATGATCACCGCGAGCAGGGCGACCACCTGCATGACGACCGACCACGGCAGGTTGCCGAGCAGGTCGAACATGACGTTTTCGCCCGCGCCCTGGATCGGCAGGCCGAACCCTTCGAGAACCTGCCAGATGGCGGTGCCGCCGAAGACGACGTACCACCCGACGGAGATCGCCGCCGGGGCGAACACGGTCACGGTGACGAACTCGCGCAACGTGCGGCCCTTCGAGATCTTGGCGAAGAACACGCCCACGAACGGCGACCAGGAGATCCACCAGGCCCAGAACAGGATCGTCCAGGCGGTCACGAACTCAGCCTCCACTTCACCCTGGCTGGCGGCCACAGAGAAGAAGTCCGGAATGGAACCGAAGAAAGTCAGCACCGAGTTCGGGACCAGGTCGAGCAGAAAAACCGTCGGCCCCGTCACCAGGACGAACAACGCCAGGAAAACGACGAGCCCCATGTTCATGTTGCTCATGATGCGGATGCCGGTCTTGACGCCGGCGACCGCCGACCACACGAAGAGCGCGGTCAGGATCGAAATGATCACGACGATGACGCCGTTGCCCGACAGATCCTGACCGGTGATGATCGAGGCGCCGGCCTGAATCTGCAGGGCGCCGATGCCCAGCGAGGTGGCGGTGCCGAACAAGGTGACCAGCACGGCGAAAATGTCGATGACCTTGCCCACCGGGTGGTTGGGGGAATTCGGGAACACCGGCTCGAAGACCGAGGAAATCAACGGCAGGCGGCCGCGCCGGTAAGCGGCGTAGGCGATGGCCCCGCCGACGAAGGCGTAGATGACCCACGGGAACGACGCCTGGTGCAGGAGCGCCTGCGCAATCGCCGGCCCCGCGGCGTCCATGCTGGCGTCGGCGATGCCGTCGCCGTCGAAGGCGGGCGGCACGGACTGGAAGTGAATCAGCGGCTCCATCGGACCGTAGAAGATCAGCCCGATGCCCAGCCCGGCGGCGAACAACATCGAGATCCACGACAACGTGGAGAACTCCGGTTCGCTGTCGTCCGCCCCCAACCGGATGCGGCCCGACGGTGCGTACCCGACCACCAGCATGAACACGGTCACCCCGAGCACGACGGCGGTGAACATCCACCCGAGGTTCTGCACCACCCAAGCCTGCATCGAGGTCCCGACGTCGTTGATGTTGTCCGGCGCGATGAACGCCCATGCCACCACAGCCAGGCTGACGAGCAGCGCTACGGCGAAGACGACGGTGTTGGTCGGGAATTTCTTGTCGGTGTCCTCCACCGAGATGCCCGGCACCAGCGCGGGGTGAATGGAGCGCTCACCGGTCGCGGCCTTACGCAGCGGCGAACTCAACCGCGACACCGGCGGCCAGACCTGATAATTGCGACGGAGGATGACCGTGGCGTCGTCGAACGCAGGCGCCGGTGGCCGCTCCTCCCCCGGCCTCTCGTGTCGATCGCTCATGGCGGGACTCCCCTTATCTCATCGATGCGGACTTCACGATCTCATGGATTATGGGATTCAAGCCTACCCGGCCCGCCGAACGCCGATCTATCTGCCGAAGCGCCGGGTGCGTTGCGAGTAATCGCGCAGCGCACGCAGAAAATCGATCTTCCGGAACGCCGGCCAATGCGTGTCGGTGAACCAGATTTCCGAATACGCCGCCTGCCAGAGCAAGAAACCCGACAGCCGCTGCTCTCCCGAGGTGCGGATGACCAGGTCCGGGTCCGGCTGCCCCTTCGTGTACAGGTGGGTGGACACGGAATCGACGGTGACCCGGTCCGCCATATCCTGCGCGGCCACCCCCGCGGCCGCTTCGTCTGCGATGAGGCCGCGCACCGCGTCGACGATCTCCTGCCGGCCGCCGTAACCGACCGCCACGTTGACCACGATCCCGTCCCGGTCGGCGGTGGAATCCGCCGCCTCGCACATGCGCTCGGCGACCTTCTCCGGCAACAGGCCGAGGTGCCCGACCAGGCGCACCTGGCAGTCGGTTTCTTCCGCGAGCTCGGTGACCACGCCTGCGATGATCTCGTAGAGGGTGTCGATCTCCTCCGAGGAGCGCGACAGGTTCTCCGTCGACAGCAGGTACACGGTGACCACCTCGACGTCGGTGTCTCCGCACCAGCCGACGAGCTCGCCGACCTTTTTCGCCCCGACGCGGTGGCCGTGGCTGACGTCCACGAAGCCGGCTTCCCGCGCCCATCGCCGATTGCCGTCGACGATGACCGCGATGTGCTTCGGCTGGGCCACCCCTTTGAGCTCGCGGCGGAGGCGGGCTTCGTACATCGGGTACAGCAATCGGGACAGGAGTTTCACGCCCCCGAGTCTAGACGCGCGACTGCCGGCGTTCGCGCACCGCCGCCGCCAATTCCGCCAGCAGGTCCACCGTGGTGTCCAGGTCCATGCAGGCGTCGGTCACCGACTGCCCGTAGACCAGCCCCTCACCGCCGTTGACCACCAGCTTCTCCGGGTCGAGCTTCTGCGCGCCCGCCACCAGGAAAGACTCCAGCATGACGCCGGCGATCTGGGCGTTGCCGTCGGCGATCTGGGCGGCGACGTCGCGGGCCACCTCCGCCTGCCGCACGTGGTCCTTGCCGGAGTTGGCGTGGGAGGCGTCGATCATCAGGCCCCTGCCCTCCCCGATGCGACCCGTCGCCCGGGACACGGAGCCGGCGTCATGGTTCGGTCCGCCGGTGCCGCCGCGCAGGATGATGTGGCAGTGTTCGTTGCCGGCGGTTTCTACGACGGCTGGGGCGCCCTCGTCGCTGACGCCAAAGAAGAAATGTGGCTGGGAGGCGGCGGCGACGGCGTCCACGGCGACCTGCACGGAACCGTCGGTGCCGTTCTTGAAACCGATCGGCATGGACATGCCCGAGGCCAGCTGACGGTGAACCTGCGACTCGGTGGTGCGGGCGCCGATCGCGCCCCACGCCACGGCGTCCGCGTAGTACTGCGGGGAGTTCGGCTCCAGGAACTCCACGGCGGTCGGAAGATCCAAATTGACCACGTCGGTGAGCACCTTACGCGCCAGTTCCAGGCCATGGTTGATGTCGTAGGTCTCGTTGAGGTGGGGGTCGTTGATCAGGCCCTTCCAGCCGACGGTGGTGCGCGGCTTTTCGAAGTAGACGCGCATGACCACCTTCAGGTCTTCGTTCAGGCGTCGCGCCAGCGGCGCCAAACGGTTGGCGTAGTCCAGGGCGGCCGCTGGGTCGTGGATGGAGCACGGCCCGACGACGACCACGAGGCGGTCGTCCTCGCCGGCGAAGATGTCGGCGATCTCCTGACGATCGCTTTCCACCTTGGTCGCCTGCTCCGGGGTCAGCGGCATCTTGGCCTGGACCTCGGCCGGGCTGGGCAGGTCGTGGAAAGCGCGGACGCGCTTATTGGTGGTGGACGCTGCATCGTTGAGGGAAACCTGCGGACTCATGGTGTCTCTGCCTTTCTGGGAAGTGTTCGGATAGGTGCTGCTGGGGTGTGGAAGTGAAACCGGAAATAAAAAAGCAGCCCCTGGACCAGATGAGTGGTCAGGTGCTGCTGGGCTCCGGGATGTTCGTCGTTGTCGCGTCAGGCACGCGAAACGGCGAGGCGGGGGAATCTGTGTCCCGGAGCCTCACCAAAATAAAATCGCGGAGCGAACATGTGCAGAACTATAACACGTGTTTACACAAAGCGCTTCTGGCGGCGGTCCCACACCCCCGCCTCGCGCATCGCCTCATCCACGGCCTCGGCGTCAAAGACGTCGAGGCCGTGCGCCTCAGCGAAGAGCTGGCGGCGGCGGAAGGTGCGGTGGCGGCGGTAGAAGGCCCAGCCCAGCGACAGCACCGCGACGAGCAGCAGCACGAGCACGAGCAGGCCGATGGGCGCGGCCTTGCCGAATTCCGGTCCCACCGGCCCGTCGGTCGGCCCCTGCGCCACAACCGCGGTGGCGGCGGCGTTGAGGTGGGCGGACGCCGCCGTGACGGTGGCTGCGGCCGAACTGAGAATGGTCATGATAGGAGTGCTTCCTCGCTGGCTGGTATGTGGTTGTGGCTAGTTCTTGGAGAACACGGCGGCGTTGTTCTGGTCCGCCTCGGCCGGGTCGCCGATGCCGGCGAAAAGGTCGTCTTCCGGCAGTTCGGAGGACACCCGGGTGCGGGCGAGCTCGAACTCCTCGGTCGGCCACAGCTTCGCCTGCACCTCTGCGGAGGTGGCCAGGAACGCGCCGGCCGGGTCAATCTGGGTGGCGTGCGCACGCAGGGCGGCGTCGCGGTGGGGGAAGAACTCGGAGCACTCGACCTGGGTGGTCACGCGCGCCATGATGTCGGCCTTGTTCGCCTCCCAGCGCGCCATCATCGGCGCGTACGGGCTGGTCTTGCCGGCGGCGACGAGGTCATCGTGGAAGAGCTTCATGCGCTGGTAGACGAAACCGTGCGTGTAGTAGAGCTTCAACGGGGTCCAGGGCTCACCGAGCTCGGGCGCGAAATCCGGGTCGCCGGCGCGGTCCCACGCGATCATCGACGCTTCGTGGACCTTCAGGTGGTCCGGATGCGGGTAACCGCCGTTTTCGTCATAGGTGATGATGGCGTGCGGACGCATCTCACGAATGATCTTGACCAGCTCTTTCGCAACCTCGAGGCCGTCGACGAGCGCGAAGCAGCCTTCCGGCAGCGGCGGCAGCGGGTCGCCCTGCGGCAAGCCGGAATCGATGTAGCCCAGCCACCGGTGATCCACCCCGAGCGCGGCGGCGGCCGTGGCCATTTCTTCACGGCGCAGCGCAATCATGTTCTCCACCACGCCCGGCTTGTCCATGGCGGGGTTCAAAATGTCGCCGCGCTCGCCGCCCGTGCAGGTCAGCACGAGCGCTTCATTCCCCTCGGCCACGTATTTCGCCATGGTCGCGGCGCCCTTCGAAGATTCGTCGTCAGGGTGTGCGTGAATGGCCAAAAGCCGGTAGCCGCTCAAATTCTTGTCATCCTCACTCAGATTCATTGCGTCCGCCGCCGAGACACACGGAGGGAACCTCTCCCCTCGGTGCTGCGCCGAGCGGCGGCAAACAGTCATGGTCAACAATAGTCCCATTCCATCTTAATGAACATACCGGCCGTCCTGGCAATATCGTTTCGGTGAGTGACGGGTTAAGATGTCCCGTTAGTGCTGATCCGTCTTGCCCGCCGGCGGACCCACGCCCGTCCCCTAATATTGCGAAGACTTCTGAGGTTGCCGATGTCCTCCCCCCATTCCGCCCGCCCTGTACAGCGCTACGGGAAAAAGGACGACGATTCCAAGCCTTCCGGCATCGGCGGAAAGATCCTCGCGGTCATCCTCGTCATCGCCTTAGTCGTGGTCGTCGGCTTCGTGGCCCGCACGATCCAACAACGGGGGTCCGTGCCCGTCTCCGCCTCCCTGGTGACCTACGAACGTCAGGACGACGACACGATGCGCCTGTGGGTGGACATCTCCCGCGACGACCCCTCCGAACCTTCTTACTGCATCGTCACCGCCTTGAACTACGCGATGGCGGAAGTCGGGCGCCGCGAGGTGATCCTTCCCGCCGGGGGCGAAGAGCAGACCCGCGTCGAAGTCGATCTCCCGACCCGAGACTACCCCGTTTCCGGTGGCGTATACGGTTGCTCGACGGCTATTCCGGCATACATGGACGTGGAGGACCCCACCTACCTCGCCCGGTGACCCCTGCCCCCGCCCGGTTGGGCGGTGACGGTCAGCGACTCGTCGTTATGCTAAAATTCGCCGGAGAATACCTCCGCTGGCCGTCGGGTGATTTTCACCCGCGTTTCAATCGGCTGGGAGCTGACGACAGTGATCCGACATCGTCGGCGGTGCGGTGGGGCCGTGTTGTCCCGGCTGCCGGCCGCCGAGTGGTCTTGACTTTAAAGAAGGTTGCGTTAATTCATGGCTGAACCCCAGAAGCAGTACATCACCCCGGAAATGAAGGCGAAGCTCGAGGCTGAGCTGCAGGAACTGATCGATAACCGCCCCGCCGTCGCCGCCGAGATCAATGAGCGCCGCGAAGAGGGCGACCTCAAGGAGAACGCGGGCTACGACGCCGCCCGCGAGCAGCAGGATCAGGAAGAGGCCCGGATCAAGCAGATCTCCGAGGTCCTGGCCAACTCCACCACCGAACGCACCGCCGTCGTCGAGGGCGTCGCCGTCGTCGGCTCCGTGGTGCACGTCTACTACAACGGCGACGAGAACGACAAGGAAACCTTCCTGATCGGCACCCGCGCGGCGTCGATCGACAACGAAGATCTGGAAACCTACTCGGAGCAGTCGCCGCTGGGCGCCGCCGTGCTCGGCGCCCACGCGGGCGAAACCCGCGAGTACACCGCCCCGAGCGGGGCCACCATCTCGGTGACCCTCGTGGACGCCGCTCCGTACGACTCGGCCAAGGCGGCTACTCCGCGCGCGAAGTAGCTGCGGAGCACGATTCCAGCACTGACTACCCAAAGGACTGACTGCGTTGTCTCAGATTTCCCGTTACTCCCGTTCCCTCGCCGCCGTCGCCGCGGCTTCCCTGGCCGGTTTCGCGCTGGCGGCGTGCTCGCCCCAGCTCGAGAACCCGTCCACGGAGAAGGTCGACACCGCCCTCGAGCAGGACGCCGACACCGTGGGCGTGGACTCCGCCGCTGAGACCACCGGCACGGAAACCACTACCGCAGAGACCGAGACTACGGCCGCCGCAGCCGTTTCGGAGGTCTCCTTCATCGACTGCGTCAGCGTCCCGGAGCAGGAGCCGGAGCAGGTGACCCTGGACTGCGCCAACCCTGCCAACGCCGTCACCGCCATCACCTGGTCTGCGTGGGACGAGGACGAGGCGACCGGCACCGGCACCAACCAGACCACCGGGGCAGTCTCCGAGGTCGTCCTGTCTTCCGCGGAGGAGACCGACGAGGGCATGGTGTTCACCACGATCACCGTCGACGGCGCTGAGGTCGTCCAGTAGCATCCCAGCTTAAAGAACTCGGGCCCTTCTTCCCACCGATGACCGGCGGGGAAGGGCCCGAGTTCTTTGTGGTCTACGAGGAGACGGGAGAGCCTAGTCGCGCTGGAAGTAGCTCAGCAGACGCAGGATCTCGGTGTAGAGCCACACGAGGGTGACGGTCAGGCCGAGGGCGATGCCCCAGGCCATCGTGGAGGGGGCGCCGGCGCGGATCATCTTGTCGGCCTCGTCGAAGTCCTGCAGGAAGCTCAGTGCCGCCAGCACGATGCAAACCAGCGAGAAGATGATCGCCAGGGTGCCGCCGCCACGCAGCGGGTTCGCGTCGGTGAAGATGGCCAGCAGCAGGTTGCCCAGCGCCAGGACGGCGACGCCGATGATGGCGGCGGTGATGAAGCGGGTGAACTTCGGCGTGACCCGGATGGCGCCGGTCTTGTAGACGACCAGCATGCCGACGAACACGCCCACGGTGCCCAGGATGGCCTGGCCGATCAGCGCGCCGGCGTCGGCGTCGCCGACCGCCCAGCCAGAAACCAGCAGGGAGAAGCCGCCGAGGAAGAGGCCCTGCAGCGCCGCGTACAGCAAGGTCACGGTGCGGGAGCCATACTTGCGGGTGAAGACGCTGACCAAGACGGTGATGAAGGCCGCGATGCCGCCGCCGATGGTCAGCAGCATGGCCAGGCCCATGTTGACCGTGGACACGCCGAAAGTGACCAGGGCGAAGGCCACGAGCACGCCCAAGGTGATGCCGGTCTTGGTGACCACGTCATCGACCGTCATGGGGCGGTCCGTGGTCTGCGTCGGGGCCCCGCCCCGTCCGTAACCGGCGTAGGGGTCCTGGTAGCCCTGTCGACTGTGGCCGTCGTCGACGATTCGTGTGAGCACCGGGTTATTGCTGTTCATGAAAAACCTCGGTTCCTTTCCGTATGCGTAAATGAGTCATATGGTCCATAGGGACCACGAGCGATCACAGAGAAATTCTATGAGCCGGACACGTACAAAGGTACAACGGTACTGGGCGGATGATTGTTCCCGTTCTCGAGTCAGTGATCCGTGGGCCGTAAGATTGGCTCATGGGATTCCTCGATCGTCTTCTTCGCCGCGACACAGCCCTTCCGAAGCCTACGCCCAGCGTGCCCGAGGAGCAGAGCAACGCGGACAAACGCAGGGAGTTCATCCTGCTTTCCCTGCGCGACCGCTACCCCGGGCAGGAGGGATTCCGCCTGCCCGTCCCCGCCGGTGTGGTGGAGGACGTGCTGGCCTACGCCGTGCCGGAGCCGGTCGGCGGCGCCGCGCCCCACTGGCACTACGTCACCCGGGGGCTCTCGGACGCGCCGGCCAGCCAGGGAGTGGAGTTGACCATGCGGGTCGCAGCCAGCACAGACGGCACGGGCACTCCCCCGCTGTGGCCGGTGGACCTGTTGACCTACCTGGCCAATTACGTCGCCGACCACGGCCACCCCATCTTGCCGAATCATCATCTGGACATGCAGGGGCCGATCGCCGGCGAGGAAGAACCCGGCGGCGGGACGGAGCCGTTGACGGCGGCGGTGTTTTCACCGGACCCGGCGCTGACCTCCTCGAACCGCTCCGCCGGAACCGTGGTGTTCAACCAGTTGATCGGGATCACCGCCCGCGACCTGCGGGATGCGCTGGGGTGGCGGACAGAGAAATTCATCGACCTGCTCACCGGGGCCTACCCTCTGGGAGTCACTGTCGTGGGCCGACCCAGCCTGCGTGCCCACGCTCGCCTGGCCACCCGGATCGACGAGGGCACGGCGAAGGAGGGGTCCTCCACCTCGCACGGCGTCGCCGACCGGTTGGAGCAGAAGTACGTCGACGGGCGGTTGCGGCTGGCGATGGGGCCCGTCGCGGTGGAGGCCGTGCTGTCGGCGCAACGCACCCGCCTGGGATTCGAGCGCGAGTTCACGCTCGTCGGGCCGGGCCCGGCGGTGCGGTTTCTGCCCGCCCAGGACACGCCCCGGGCGTCTGTGGATCCTGCCGGCGACGGCCTCATCGAGGTCACCCGTACCGTCTCGGATGAGATCCGCGCCCGCCTGGACGCCTCCCCCGGAACATATGAATTGACGACAGTCAACGTCACGATCGAGGTGATCGAGGCCGACCCACACCCTAAAATGATGTGATGTTTGCCCTAAACCAGACGTACGTACTATTCGCGGCCCCTATCAGAGGGTTCAAACTTGTAGCAGCACCCCATAAGTGCACCTCACGGCCCCCTAGAGGTAGCCCCAGCTCAACGGCACAATAAGAGCACCACAGAGCAAACCCCCTGGCAGGGGCGCAAAACCGTACGCCCGTTTTAAATGGATAAGCAACCCCTATTTCACCTTTGCACTAAAACCAATGACTGCTTAAGGTTGTCGTTCACAAGCATTCAGCCGCCCCTGCAGAAAAGGTTGTGTGGACACATGAGCGACTTCACCGTCAACAGACGTTCCTTCCTCGCCTGGACCGCCGCCACCGGCGCGACCACTGCCCTGGTCAGTTCAGGCGTCTTCGCCGGTGAACCCGGCGTCGGCCCCGCCCAAGCGGCCGCCGCCAGTGACGCGTCCGGCGAAAAAATCGTGTGGTCCGCCTGCACCGTCAACTGCGGATCCCGCTGCCCGTTGCGGCTCGTGGTCAAGGACGGGGCGGTCACCCGCGTGCTCCCCGACGACACCGGCGACGACGAGATCGGCACCCAACAGATCCGCGCCTGCGTGCGCGGCCGCTCCATCCGCCACCGCATCTACAACCCCGACCGGCTCAAGACCCCGCTGAAGCGCAAGCCCGGCACGCTGCGCGGCGCCGGTGAATGGGAAAAGATTTCCTGGGAGCAGGCCCTCGACGAGATCGCCGACAAGATGAAGCGGCTGCTGCGCGACTACGGAAACGAGTCGATCTACCTCAACTACGGCACCGGCACCATCGGCGCCACCGTCGTGCGTTCCTGGCCCCCGCCGAAACGCCGTTCGCACGCTTCATGAACCTCATCGGCGGATACCTCAACCATTACGGCGACTATTCCTCCGCCCAGATCGCCGGGGCCTACCCCTACCACTACGGCGAGTGGACGCCGTCGAACTCCTTCGACGACGTGAAAAACGCCCGGCTGCAGGTGATGTTCGGCAACAATCCGCTCGAGACCCGCATGTCGGGCGGCGGAGAAACCTTCGTCACCCAGAAAATCAAGCAGGATTACGGCGTCAAGACCATCGTCATCGATCCCCGCTACTCGGAGACCTCCGTGGGACTCGGGGACGAATGGGTGGCCCTGCGCCCCGGCACCGACGCCGCCCTAGTCACCGGCATGGCCCACGTCATGATCGCCGAAGGGCTCCACGACCAAGAGTTTCTCGACTCCTACTGCGTCGGCTTCGACGAGGACCACCTGCCCGAAGGCGCGCCCGAGCACTCCTCCTACCGCTCCTACCTCGAGGGCAAGGGCGCCGACGGCGTCGAAAAGACGCCGGCGTGGGCGGCCGCGCTCACCGGGGTGCCCGCCGACCGGATTCGGCAGCTGGCCCGCGAGATCGCCCTGGCCAAGCCCTGCGCCATCACCCAGGGCTGGGGGCCGCAGCGCCACGCCAACGGCGAAAACCAGGCCCGCGCGATCTTCACCCTCGCCGCCCTGATCGGACAGGTGGGTATCCCCGGCGGCGGCACCGGCGGCCGGGAGGCCTCCGCGTCCCTGCCGATGGTCTACCCGTTCAACACCCAGCACGAGAACCCGGTGGAGACCGCCATCTCCGTCAACGGCTGGACCGACGCCGTCGACCGGGGCACCGAGCTGACCGCGCTGCGCGACGGCGTGCGCGGCAAAGACAAGCTGGACGTTCCGATCAAGATGATCTGGCAGTACGGCGGCAACGCGCTGACCAACCAGCACGGCGACATCAACCGCACCGTCGACTTGCTCCAGGACGAATCCAAGGCGGAGCTGATCGTGGTCTCCGACATCCAGATGACCACCTCCGCCCGCTACGCCGACTACGTCTTACCGGACGCCTCCACCGCCGAGCAGGAGGACGTCATTCAGCAGGGTTCCGCTGGCAGCATGGAGTACTCGATCCTGGCCTCGCCAGCGATCGCGCCTCTCTACGACTGCCGCCCGATCTACGACGTCATCGCCGACCTGGCGGAGCGCTTCGGCGTCCGCGAGCAGTTCACCGAAGGCCGCACCCAGGAAGAGTGGGTGAAATACACCCTCGACAAGTCGCGGGAAGAGATCCCCGACCTGCCGGAGTACGAGGACTTCAAGGAGATGGGTGTGTGGAAACGCGCCGCCGACTCGGTCATCCCCCTCGCGGAGTTTCGCGCAGACCCGGAGAACAACCCGCTGCCGACCCCGTCAGGCAAGATCGAGATCTACTCCCAGCAGCTCGCCGACATCGCCGACGAGTGGGAATTCGACCCGACCATCCCGGGCGACCGGATCACCGCCCTGCCGGAACAAGTCGACACCTGGGAAGGGGCGCTGGCGGCGCGTGCCGACGAGCGCTATCCGCTGCAATGCATCGGGCATCACACCAAGGGCCGCACGCACTCTTCCTACGCCAACGTCGACTGGCTGCGCGACGACGCTCACCCGCAGGTGCTGTGGCTGAACCCCGTGGACGCCGCCGAACGCGGCATCGCCAACGACGATCTGGTCTACGCCTACAACGGCCGCGGCCGGATCCGCTCCATCGCCCGGGTCACTCCGCGCATCGCGCCGGGCGTGATCTCGATTCCCCAGGGCTCCTGGTTCGACCCCAACAAAGACGGCGTCGACGAAGGCTCCTCCGTCAACACTCTGACCAGTTGGCACCCCTCCCCCATCGCCAAGGGCAACGCCCAACACACCACCATCTGCCAGGTCGAAAAAGCCTGAGCCGGACCCTCCCCAAGATAAGGACGCCTCGTGTCAGAGAACACCAACCTCGGCTTCTACTTCAACCAGGAGCTCTGCAACGGCTGTAAGGCCTGCCAGATCGCGTGCACCGACAAGCACGACACCCCGCTCGGGGTGAACTTCCGTCGCGTCGTGGAATACTCCGGCGGCTCCTGGAACCTCGCCTCGGACGGCTCCTTCACCAACGACACCTTCACGTACTACACCTCCATCGCCTGCAACCACTGCGTGGACCCGGTGTGCATCAAGGCCTGCCCCACCACCGCCATGACCAAGGACGACGACGGCGTGGTCTGGGTCGACCAGGACAAGTGCGTCGGCTGCCGCTACTGCGAGTGGGCCTGCCCCTACTCCGCACCGCAGTTCGACGCGGAGCAGGGCATGATGACCAAGTGCGACATGTGCCGCGATTACCGCTCGGAGGGGCTGGACCCCGCCTGCGTGTCCGCCTGCCCTTCACGCGCCCTGGATTGGGGCCCGATCGGTGAATTACGGGAGAAGTATGGCGACGTCGACGCCGTCGCGCCGCTGCCGGACCCGTCGATCACGAAGCCCAACCTCGTCATCACCCCGCACCGCGACGCCCAGCCGTGGCAGTCGGACAACGGTGAGATCGTCAACCGCACTGAAATCTAGGAGACCCTCTTGAACACCCACGAATGGCCGTTGACGCTGTTCACCGTCTTCGGCCAGATGGCCGTCGGGGCTTTCCTGGTCCTGGGCGCCGTCCAGGTGCTGGGGAGAAAGAAATACTCCACCGCGGTGATCGACCGCGTCGCCGATCCGGCGCTGTACGCCATCGGCCCGATCATGGTCGCCGGTTTCCTGGCCGCCTCCTTCCACCTCGGCAACCCCTTCAACGCCCTCAACGTTTTGCGCGGCTGGTCGAACTCCGCGCTGAGCCAAGAGGTGATACTCGGCGTCATTTTCGCTGGCCTCGGCTTCCTCTTCGCGGCCTGCCAGTGGCTGGGTTGGCTCACGCAGCGGATCCGCGTCGTGCTGGCCTCCCTGACGGCCCTGGTCGGCGTCGTGTTCGTCGCGTCCATGGCGAACCTGTATATGCTGCCGACCATTCCGGCCTGGAACCACTGGACGACGCCGGCGCAGTTTTACCTGACCACCCTGTCCACGGGCGCCCTGGCGATCGGCGTCGCGTTCTGCTCCTACCCGTTTTTGGCGGACGCCCCGTGGCTCAACCGGCTCATGCCGGCCAACCGCCGCGACGAGCACGTCTCCGAAGAAGAGGTCTCCGGACTGATCACGACGTCCTTGAAGTGGATCGGCGTGGCCGTGGTCATCCTGATGCCGCTCGAGTTGCTGGTGCTGGTCTTCTACTACGGCCGCCCCGCAGGCGTAAACCCCACCGAATTCGACTTCCCGATGGCCTGGTTCGTCATCCGGGTCGCCCTTCTCATCATCGGCGCCGGGCTCATGGGCGTGTTTTTGGTGCAGTCGGCCACGAAGGCGGAAGCGGACTCCGGCGTGCGCACGCCGGCACAACGCCGGCTGCTGCTCATGGTCACTCTCAGTTATTTGCTGGTCTCGGCCAGCGCCATCATCGGCCGCTTCATCTTCTACGGCGGCAGCGACAGGATCGGAATCTAATGACGCTCAACACCGCACTCGCCAACCGGGTCGCCGTCGCGGGGATGGTCCTCTCCCCGCTGTTTCTGGCCCCGCCCACCAAGCATCTGCGCAGCAGCCTGCAGGATCCCGGCATGCTCGCGGCCTGGCCCCTGGAAGACGAGGTCTCCGCCCAGGCGGTGGCCTCGTTGCACGGGGGAACTGATTCCCCCGCAGAGCTCGACCGCGACCACCTCTACCTGTTCACCGGGGTCTCCGCCCCGCTGGCGCAGCCCTACGAATCGCCGTACCACTCCCCCGACGGGCTGATCCACGACGGCCGGGCCGCGCAGGTGCGCGAACATTACCAGGCGCTGGGCTTCGCGGCCCCCGACGTGCGCACCCCCGACGACCACATCGGACTGGAAATCGCCTTCGTCACCGAGGTGTGCACGCTCATCTCGGACGGCACGGACCACCGCGACCGGCTACGGGTTTTCCTCGACGACCACCTGACCAGCTTTTCCGACGCCGTGCTCACCGGGGTGCGGGAACACGCCCGCACGCGCATCTACCAGGCGCTGCCCGGGCTGACCGACGGGTTCATCGCCTCCGCCCGCCAGGTCGCGGGACGATGACCACCAGGCGTTTGCTGCAGTGGGTGGCAGCCGCCGAACCCGATGTGGTGTTGGTCTGCGACCACCTCGACCCGGTGCGGGCGCCACGCAGCCACGTCCCCCTGCGCCTGGACCGCTGCGTCGCGAAGCTTCCGGATCAGTGGATCCCGGAAGTGCTGGCCTGCGGGGCGCCCACCGTCGCCGTGGTCTGCGACGAATCGACCAGGGTCATCGACGCTCTCCGGGAGAGCCTGCCCGACCGGCTCGTCCCCGCGCCCGCCCGGCGCGTGTTGCGTGCGGCCGAGGAAATTCCCGCCGACCGGACGCCGCTGCCGCGGCGGGCGTTGTTGGGCTTGTCCGGTGACACTTCCCTTCCCCTCGACGTCGACCTGCCCGACGCCGAGCGGTTGGAGCGGGCGTTGCAGGTGCTTGGCGTCGAGCTCAGCCTCAGCGTGGAGCTGATTGCGCGGGATTGCACGGCCTGCGGGGTGTGCGTCAAAGCGTGTCCGGCAGGCGCGTTGTCCCTGATCGACGTGTCGGACTCGTCGACGGCGCTGCTTCACGACGCCTCCCTGTGCCAGGGGGATCAGCGCTGCGTGGACCTGTGTCCGGCGCAGGCGATCACGGTGGCGGGCAGTGACGGCGGCGCGGGGCTGCAGACGTTGGAGACCGTCCCCGTCACCCGGTGTTCGTCGTGTCATGCGCGGTTTCGCAGTGACGGCGCGGAGCTGTGTCCACCGTGCAGTTTCCGCGCCGCCAATCCCTTCGGGTCGAGGATGCCGCCGGGGACGGCGCCTCACCGGGATTCGGCCTCGGACTGACCCCGTGGTCAGCTCAGCTACCTGGTGGTGATGGCTAACCGGTGATATCTCGTCGAGCCAGGGCCCACGCGGAGACCACGATGAGCAGAAAACTCAATCCCCACAACAGCGTCAATCCGCCCCAATCAACGCCCTGTGCCAGGGGAGCGTTCCTGAATGCCCAGTGGTACGGAGAAAATGGTTGCAGCCATTCCATGTCGGGGTTCATCTCGCCCAGGGCGTCAAAGGCATAGCCGAGAACCACGACGCTGGAGCTCGCCCCGACGGCCCATGCTCGTTTGCCGGTCACAGCGCCCGCGGCCAACGCTACGGTCCCGGCCGTCAGCCCGAGGCCCGTCCACGCCAGAATGACCGCGAGCAGGTTATCGGCCTGTAGGCCCAGCTCAGACGGGCCATTGAGAAGGGTGATGCCGAGAAAGGCGACCACCCCCAGCAGCAGGACCTTAACCACCAGGGCGGCGGCGGATTCCAGCGCGTACTGGACCCGCCCTACGGCATGGGCCAGGGTCAGCTCCAGCTGCCCGGATTCCTCGTTGCCGGCGATGGCCGCCGATCCCCATGAGATTGCGGCGATGATGATGAGGATGAACCCGATCAAGCCGAAGAAGGTGGCTTGCGTATAACCCGCACCGGAGGTGATGTCTTCATAACCGAGTGCCTGCACGAGCTCGGAGGGGAGGTTGTTGATCATCTGGCTCAGTTCGGGCGTCTGCATGGAGGGATACAGCGGAAGATAGAGCAAAAGCACCGCCACGATCGCCGCCGCCCACGCCAGGAGCCCACGCCAACTGCCGAGGACGCCGCGGATGAAAATCGGTGTGCTACTCATGGTTCGCCGCCTCGGAGGAGTAGAGGTTCAGGATGGACTCTTCGAGGTCGGGTTCCTCGATGGTCAGAGCCAGGACCTGGAATTGGGCGAGGGCTTTGATCACCGCGTCAATATCGCCCTGCACGCTGGCGGTGAGTCGGACCAGATCGCCCGGAGCGGAGGTCACCTGAACGTCTTGCAGGTCAGACAGCGGGGTGAAGCAGGCGAGAACGTCATCGACAAGCGTGCCGGCGAGCGTTGCGCGTAGGTGCGAGATGCTCGCCAGGCGCAGGGAGGAGACGTCGTTGTCCGCCACGATCTTGCCACCCGTCAGCACCGCCACCTCATCGGCGGCATGTTGGATCTCACTCAGGATGTGCGAACTGAGCAGCACCGTTTGTCCCTCCGACTGGGCTTCCCGGACCAGCGCCAGAAACTCCCGCTGCATCAGGGGGTCGAGGCCGCTGGTGGGTTCATCTAAAATGAGCAGCTCAGGGCGGTGCATGAAGGCTTGGACCAGCCCGATTTTCTGTTTGTTGCCTTTGGACAGAGCGTGCACCGGGCGACTCAAGTCGAGGCCCAGGCGCTCGGCGAGTGTCGCCACAAAGGTCTCGTCCACCGGCCCGCTCACCTTCCCCAACTGCTGGAGAAGTACTTTGCCGGTGACGCGTGCAGTGAGTTTCAACTCTCCGGGGAGATATCCGATGCGCTGGCGTAATGCGGAATTCGATTGACGCGGGACCTCCCCCAGCACCGTGAGATCACCGCTGGTGGGCCGGATGACGTCGACGAGCATGCGCAGAATCGTTGTTTTGCCCGCGCCGTTGGGGCCCACGAGGCCATAAATGGAACCGCGCTCCACGTTCAAGTCAATGCCGTCGACGGCGAGGTGTTGCCCGTACTTCTTCCGGAGCTGGTGGGCGTGGATCACAGTGGACACCTGGTCACCTCCCCCTAGGCGTCGTAGACGACCGGCCACGGCGATGCGGTTGTCTCATAGGGACAGGCAGCAGGACTGGAGCGATGCGGTCGAGCGTGCCCGGGAGCACGAGAATCAGGCGTGCCACCTGTGGGTGCCCCGGAGGAACATAGAAAATCCTGTGTGTTGAAGTTGTCCATCAGCTTTTCTCCACCCTGACAGCGGAACGGAAGTGCCCCAGCCTGCGCCATGTCCATGATTTTTGGTTACTTCCCCAGTTTAGACCGGTTGCCTGACGCCAGGGAGGTCATTCGCCGGGAACCCGGCGCAAGCGCGGTGGGCCGGGCATGCCTGCCACTCTGCCCGCCTCATTTATTGTGTGGGCACTGGGTGGACGCTGAAGGCAGGTTCTGACTGCCGGCCGCACTATTTATGCTGGTAGTGGTGCCCCCACTGGGATTCGAACCCAGACTGAATCGATTTTAAGTCGACTGCCTCTGCCGGTTGGGCTATGGGGGCGGGTAGGCCGCGCGTGGCGGCTGAAAAAAGAGTCTACTCGGTGGCTGCCGGGAGGCCGTCAGCCAGCCCCGCCACAATGCCGTCGAGGATGTCGCGCTCGGAGATGACGAAGCTCGTGGCGTCCTTGTTGGTGCGCTTGAGCAGGTCGATGATCCCGTTGACTACGACGCCGCCCCCGCCGATGACGTCGGCTCGGCCCGGGTGGATCACCGGATGCATGGCGCGTTTCGCGGAGGTTGCTTCGACGAGCCGGCAGGTCATCACCCGCAAGGCGTCGAACTTCAGTTCCGAACCGTGGATCTCGCTCCGGTCGTAGCTCTCCAAGCCCAGGGCGAGCGCCGCCAGCGTGGTGAAGGTGCCGGCCACCCCGACGAAGGTCTTCGCCTCTTCCAGCGGCACGAGCTGCTCGACTTCGGCAACGCGCTCAGCGACGTAATCTTCTCCCGCGCGGATCTGCTCTTCCTCCGCAGGATCGGAGGTCATGATGCGCTCCGTCAAGCGCACGCACCCCATCTGCGTGGAGGCAGCGCCGAGGATCTCGCCGTCGGCGTCGCCGACGATGAACTCCGTGGAACCGCCGCCGAGGTCGATGACGCAGAAGGGCGCGTCCGCCGGGTCCAGGTCGGACACCGCCCCGCGGAAAGACAGCGTCGCTTCCTCGTCGCCGCCGATGACTTCGGCGGATGCCCCGGGAGTGATGCGGCCGAGCAGCTCCGCGGTCATGGCGAAGAACTCGTCGCGGTTGCCGGCGTCGCGAGTCGCGGAGGTGGCCACCATCCGCACGGTGCGGACGTTTTCCTGTTCCATGATTTCGACGTACTCGGCCAAGGCGAGGCGGGTGCGTTCGATCGCGTCGGGGTGGAGCATGCCGGTGGCGTCGACGTCCTGGCCCAGACGCACAATTTCGTTGAGTCGGGTCACTTCGTGGATCGAGCCGTCGGGATGAACGTCGGAGACGAGCAGACGGATGGAGTTCGTGCCGCAATCAACGGCAGCTACACGGGTCATCGTGGGCGTCTCCCCTACTTCTCGTCGTCCAGGAAACTGGCGGCGCCGTCGGGGTCGACGGCGATGCCGAGCTCACGGGTGGTGGGCCAGTCGGCGGGGATGGCGGAGCCGCGCAGGTTGCCATGTTCCGCGGCGATGGCCACGGCCTCGGTGCCCAGTCGGAAATGTCCCGGGCCTTCGGCCAGCGCGTAGCCGATGAGCACGTGCAGGCACTTGACGCGGGTGGGCATGCCGCCGCCGGAGAAGTCCGTCTCCAAGTCCTCGATGGCGTTGCGCTGCGTGAGGTAGTGCTCGTGGGCGGCGCGGTAGTCCTCGGCCAGCGCCTCGTCTTCTCCCAGACGGGCTTCCATCCACTTCATCACGTGGGCCCCCTCCAGGCGGGAGGCCTCCGCGGTCAGGCGCGGATCAGTGAGGTAGTACAGGGTGGGGAACGGGGTGCCGTCGGCAAGCCGGGGCGCCGTTTTGATCACGGCCGGTTGCCCGTCCGGGGTGCGGTAGGAGATGTCCAGGACGCCGCGGGGGCGGCGGCCGAGCTGCTCGGCGACGATAGCAAGATCCGCATCGGTGACAGTCATGGGAGGTAGTATCTCACATCCCCGTCGGACTTCCCCACCACGCTGCCAGCGAGCCTCAGGGGGCCTCCGGCTCGGACGGGGGCGGGGGTATGTCCACCTCGGGCATCGGCGGCTCGGAGATGGATTCCCACAGGGTGACGTACCACGGGTCGAGGGTTTCCTCCGCCCCGTGCGGGGTGCTCAACGAGCCGTCCGTGTCCATCCGGGGATCAATGATGCGGTAGGCGGTCTCCCCCGGCTCGATGACGCCGAGCCGGCGGCGGGCCTCCTGCCGGATGTACTCCTCATCTTCATACCGCTCAATCTCGTCGAGGAGGCGGTCCTTCTCCTCCTGCTTGGCGACGATGGATTCGTTGAGGCGGGCGATCTCGGTGCGGCCTTGATAGTAGTTGCGCAGTGGCACGCCGATGGCGAGGAGGACGATCAGTACCACCGTGACGATGACGGCGACGACCCAGAGGTTCGGGCGCCGCACCCGAGTACGCGACGCGGCGGGTTTCCTGTCCCTGGCGTCGCGCGACGACACCGGCACCGTGGTGCGGCGGGCGGGTCGGTTCTTCTTAGCCATGATGGATTCGATCATAGCCACGAGACGCCGCGACCCCCGCTTCACGCACCGCAGAGGCGGACAGAAACGGGGGTCGCGGGTGTGTCAGGCGGGTTTAGGCCTGGAAGCGCGGGAAGGCGGAGCGGCCTGCGTAGACGGCGGCCTCACCGAGCTCCTGCTCGATGCGCAGCAGCTGGTTGTACTTGGCCACCCGGTCGGAACGCGCCGGGGCGCCGGTCTTGATCTGGCCGCAGTTCAGGCCGACGGCCAGGTCGGCGATGGTGGTGTCCTCGGTCTCGCCGGAGCGGTGGGACATCATGGAGGTGTAGCCGGCGCGGTGGGCCATCTCCACGGCGTCGAAGGTCTCGGTCAGGGTGCCGATCTGGTTGACCTTGACCAGGATCGAGTTGGCGGCCTTCTTCTCGATGCCCTCGGCCAGACGCTTCGGGTTGGTGACGAAGAAGTCGTCGCCCACGAGCTGGACCTTCTCGCCGATGGCCTTAGTCAGGGCGACGTAGCCGTCCCAGTCATCCTCCTGCAGCGGATCTTCAATGGAGACGATCGGGTACTCGTCGACCAGATCGCTGTAGACCTGGGACATCTCCTCGGCGGTGAGCTCGCCACCCTCGAAGTAGTACGTGCCGTCCTTGCAGAACTCGGAGGAGGCCACGTCCAGGGCCAGGGCGATGTCCTTGCCCGGCTCGAAACCGGCGTCCTTGATGGCCTCGACGATCAGGTCCAGCGCGGCGCGGGTGGAGTCGACCGACGGGGCGAAGCCGCCCTCGTCGCCCAGGCCGGTGGACAGGCCCTTGTCCTGGATGACCTTCTTCAGTGCGTGGTAGACCTCGGTGCCCGCGCGCAGCGCCTCGGAGAAGGAGTCGAAACCGATCGGGGCGATCATGAACTCCTGGACGTCGACGCCGGAGTCGGCGTGGGCGCCGCCGTTGATGATGTTCATCATCGGCACCGGCAGGACGTGGGCGTTCGGGCCGCCGACGTAGCGGTAGAGCGGCAGGTTCGCGGATTCTGCGGCGGCCTTGGCGGCGGCCATGGAAACACCGAGGATGGCGTTGGCGCCGAGGCGGGACTTGTTGTCCGTGCCGTCGAGGGTGATCATGGCCTGGTCGATCAGACGCTGGTCGTCCGCGACCATGCCGGCGAGCTCGTCGGCGATGTCCTCGTTGACGTTTTCGACTGCTTTCAGCACGCCCTTGCCCAGGTAACGGTCGCCGCCGTCACGCAGCTCATGCGCCTCGTGGACGCCGGTGGAGGCGCCGGAGGGAACACCGGCGAGACCCCGGGAGCCGTCGTCGAGGAAGACCTCGGCCTCGAGGGTCGGGTTGCCGCGGGAGTCAAGGATCTCGCGGGCAAAAACGTGCATGATGTCAGCCACAGGGGCCTCCTAAAGAAGATCGTGTTTCCATGGGAGAAGTTCACACGCGTATGAGACGTCGGCGTGCGACCTCGATCTACTATTGTGGCAGAAAATCTTTCTGGACGTGCACCGTTGACCCGTTTAAGGGGCAAGGGACGTCAGGGTGCGGGCTGGTTCAGCGCATACGACGCCGCCGCGTCGCGGACATTGATCAGGTATTCCCGCGAGCGGTTATAAGACAGCACCGCCTCCGTCCACCCTTCGGCGGTGGCCAGGTCGGCGCCGTTGTCGCACAGGTGGTTCGCCGCGCCGAGGGAGGCGTCGTCGATCTGGTGCGGGTTGGGTTCGCCGTCGCCGTCGGCGTCGAGTCCGTAGCGTCGCCACGAGTCGGGGATGAACTGCATCGGGCCGATCGCGCGGTCGTATTCGGTGTCGTTGTCCCACCGCCCGCCGTCGGTGTCGGGGATTTCGGCGACGCCGGGGCTGCCGTCGAGCGGGATGCCGATGATCGGCGGCTCGGCGACGCCCTCCTCGTTGATGCTGGCGCTGCCGAAAAAGCTGCCCGCGTAGGTGCCGTGGCGGGTCTCGACCCAGCCGATGCCGGCGAGGGTGTTCCAGGTCAGGTTGCACTGCGGCCATGCCTCGGCGGCGATGAGCTCGGCGTTGCCGTAGGCGCGCAGGGCCGGTTCCGGAATATTGGTCTGCTCTGCCAGCGGCGTGGCCCAGTGACTGAGCTTGTCGCTGGTGCGGCCCGGGGCATTGACGTCGACGGCGGGAACTTCGGCCCCTGCCCGCGGCGGGACGTCATCCGGGATGGGTTGCAGCGGGGTGCGCGTGATCGGGCCGGATTGAAACGACAGCAGCCACCCGACCAGCGTGACCACGAGGACAATGGCCAAAATGACGCCGCAGCCACAGCCGGTCGCTCTATTCAGGCCTTTGCTCATGGCGATTGATCGTACAGGCCTGCACCTGCGGAGGAGGAACCCGCGAGAGCGGCGAATATGCGTCTGACATGGAGTTGCCAGGCGCAGCGGGGGTGTGCGGTGGCGAGGCCACCAATGAGGGAATGGTCACAGCTAAATCACAGGGACCCCTTTTGCCGCACAAACAACATATGCTGTGAAGGCCCTGTCTCAACCATGCCCCGTAAAGGATTGTCCATGAAACTTCGCACCCTCGCCGTGTCCGCCGCCGCCGCGGCCGCAGCCGCCTCCGTCGCCCTCGTTCCTGCCGCGGGCGCCAGCCCACTGAACCTGCATACTCTGCTGGGAATGAACGAGGCCGCCGTGAGCTTCGTCAACGATGCCCACTGCGATGTATTCGGCCCGATCGTGAAGGCTTCCGGAATGGTCAACGACGGCACCACCCGGGGCGAACTCATCACTTCTCTGCGTAACAGCCTCGGCGACGATCAGGCGGTTCAGGTCGCGGCTACTCCGACGATCAACGCCATCGGCGACAAGGCCCTTGAGTGCGACGTCGTGCAGCCGGACCCGCTTGATCCCGCAGCACTGTCCTCCGCGGTGATGAACGGCGACTTCACCACGATCATCGACACGCTGCCGTCACTGTCGTCGCAGTTCAACCTGGACTTCGACGTCCCGTTCCCGGGCTTGGGCTAAGACTGCCCCTCCCCTGAGTCGCGCTCGTTGCGTTTGCCCTGCGCCCACAGCCGGTTCTGTTCGTCTTCGCCGACCAGCCCGGTGGTGCCGTCGAAAAGGTAGGGCGCGCGCGAGCGCATCTTGGCCACGAACGCCCCCGCCACGTCATCGAAGGTGAAGGCGCTGCGGCGGGAGGCGATCTCCGCGTGGAAGAGCACCTGCAACAGCACGTCGCCCAGTTCGGCCAGCAGCTGCGCATCGCTGGCTCCGGTACGTACGGCCTCGGCGAATTCCTCGGCCTCCTCCTGCAGGTACGGCAGCAGCGATGCGTGGCTCTGCCCGGCCTCCCACTGCCCTTGGCGCACCGCCTTGGCCATGATGCGTTGTGCCTCGAATACGGTGTCCTGCCTGCTGACGGCCTCGATGAGGCGTTCGCCGCGCCTGATCCGGGCGGCGGCGTCCGGGTCGTCGGCGTCGGTGGTGACCAGAGTGCCGCGTCCGGTGACGTCTTCTCCTGCGAGCAGGCCCTCGAAGTTCCAGCGCACCGCGATCGGCACTTCGGAGGTGTAGGTGACGGGGGTTTCCAGCTGCCCTTGGGCTTCCAACGGGATGAGGGTGGGCCAGCGAGGGTCAAGGAGCAGCACGGTCATGACCCTTATTCTAGGTGCGACAAAGGCCGGCGAAGCCCGGTGCCCCCATTTTCCAGGGGCACTGGCGTCCCGGTTCCCCTCCCATTGAGCAGTTGTACGCGCTACGCTCGGAATATGAATGTCACCGTGGCGGCGATCGAGGATCACGAGGCAACGGCCCTCGGCATTACCCACACCGTGAGTAGCTCTTCTGACCTGGAGTTTCAGGCCGTCTTCCCCACCGTGACGGGTTATGAGCGCAGCGGATGGCCGTACGCGGACGTCGTATTGCTGGACCTGCGGCTGGGTGATGATTCAGATCCTTTCGCTAACGCTCATCGGCTGATTTCCCAGGGCGCACACGTGCTCATTTATTCGTCGTTGGAATCGCCCTATCTGATCCGGCGGGCGCTGCAGGCCGGGGTGCACGGGGTAATTGAGAAGTCCCGGCCCATCGCGGAGCTTACGGAGGCGGTGCGCACGGTTGCCGCGGGCAAGGTGTACGCCACCGCAGACTGGGCCGCCGCGATCGACGCCGACGGGGATTTCCCCCACACGAAGTTGTCTGCCCGGCAGCGCGACGTGCTGGAGCTGTACGCCTCCGGCGAATCGGCGAAGCGGGTGGCTCGCTTGCTCGATCTGTCTCCGGAGACAGTGCAGGACTATCTGGAGCGCATCCGCACCAAATATGCGTTGTCGGGTCGACCCGCCAACACGAAGATCGAACTCTTCCGTCGTGCGCAGGAGGACGGTCTGTTGCCGGGCCCGGACGATCCTCATGCCTGGTCCTAGCTCCCTGGAGGCCGTCTATGCCGAACCCGCCCCCAGACAGCGCCCCACCGGACTGCCACCTCAACTGGAGGGCGCTTTTCACCGAGCTCTGCACTCGGAGTTGAACCTGCTGCGCATCGTCGCCATGGTCGCCGGCGTCAGTTACCCGATCTTCGTGGGGCTGTCCCGCAGCAACGCGGCCCGGCTCATCGACGGAACTCTGCCTCTGACTCCGTGGGCCGTCGTGGCGCTGGTGATGCTGGGCCTGTCCGCCGTGTTTCTGCTCTCGGCGGCGCTGGTGCATTCCCGCCGCTACTACTACGCGGTGTTCCGGGGCACGTTCGTGGCCTTCAGCGCGCTGCTCGCCATCCACATCGGTTTCCGTGTGATGACGGGGGCCTCCCCGTTACAGGTGCTCTATCTCGGTGATTACGCCGGGTTGCCGGCGGCCGTGCTGGTGGCGGCGGCGCCGGCGGGTGTGGGCACACTCGCAGCGTTGACGATGCTTTCCTTCGCCGTCTCCTTCAACAGCGTGGTCCCGCCGGACAGTCTGTTTTACCTCCTCATGGAAGTCGGCCACGCGTGGCTGTTGATGGGACCGTTTTTGTTCATGATCGCGCGCGGCCGACAGGTCAGCCGCCGGTTGGACGCCGCCGCGGTCGCAGAGTACCGCTCGGCGGTGACCGTCGCGCGTTCATCGTTGCTGGGCGAATTGGAGAATCGCTTCCTGTCCCACGTGCACGACACCGTGCTGGCAGATCTGCGGGCCGTGGCCGCCGGGACACTTCCGGTGGAACAGCTGAATGATTCAACGCCCCTGAAAATGCCCGATTCCCGATCCACTGCGGTCACTGCAGTGGCGAAGGCACTTCGGGAGGTGGTGAGGAAGGCCGCTCCCGGGACCGAACTCGACGCCCGCTCCGACGTCCCTCTCAGCGCCGTCATGCCCACCGAAGCGGCCGCGGCAATCATTGACTGCGTGTATGAGGCGGTGTCGAATTCCAGGCGCCACGCCCCCGACGCGAACTGCCGGGCGGTCTTTGAGTGGGACGGTCGCCTACGGGTGACGGTGTCGGATGACGGGCCGGGCTTTGATCCGTCACAGATCCCCACGGACCGCGCCGGGGTACGGATTTCGATTCTGCGCCGCCCACGCAACATTCTCGGATTGAGCGTGGAGCTGGACACCGCGCCCGGGGCGGGTACGCGGGTGCGCGTGGAATGGGACAGGAGCACCTCGTCCACGGAGACGGCTGCCCCGGAGGCTGCGCGGCGGCCGTTGCCGTCGGCGCAGGAGACGTTGGGCATCGGCACGTTGTTCCGGCCCGCGACGGCGGCGGCCGCTTTCGCGGTGTTCGTGGGCCTCGGCCTGCTCAACGATCACAGCGGCGCGTGGGGGCACTTCCTCGCGGGGTTGGCGTTGACGGCCGTGGCTTTATCGTTGTTGTGCCGCGTGGAAGGGGTGCGTCTCGACTCGCCGGCGGCCTACGGGGTGTCCGCGTGCGCCTTCGCCATGGTCATGCTCGGCCAGTTCGCGCCTTTTCCCGCTTCCTCGGAATGGCCGTACCGGTGGTACGTGCCGGTGGGGTTGTTGCTGTGCGCGTATCTGGCGTTGCGGGACCGGGCAGGGTTTGCTTGGGGGACGTGGCTGGCGGTATCCGCCGCGACGGCCCTTATCCAGGCCACGGACGCGCTGTCCCTGGCTGCGGAGGCGTCGTCTGCGGAGTGGTTGCTCAATCAGGCGTCGCTGCTGGTGCCGGCGTCATTCATCCCGGTGCTGCTGGGCAAATTGCTGCGTTCGCTGCCACTGTTGGAACGCGCCAGCCGCGACGAGCTCGTCAGCCTGGACCGCACGACCGGGGGCCGCCGCTTCCTCGACGGGTGGACGCAGTGGTTGCGGCGCCAGTTGCAGGTCGTCATCGACGACACTTCCCCGGAGTATGCGAAGATCATGGAAAAACGCCTGCGCGACGCGATCCGCTCACCCCTGCTGGACACCCCGGCGGTCACGGTCGCCGTCTGGGAGGCGCGGACCCGGGGCGCGCAGGTTCGGCTCATCGACGACCGCAGCCCCGCCACGGCCGACCCCGCCCCGCACCGGGAGTTGGAGGAACGTCTGGTGTCCACCGCCGCTGATTTGGACGACTGCGACGCGCTGACGGTGCGGTTGCTGCCCCCGGGCCGCCACTCCTATGCCACGCTGGTGGCCGAACTCGGCGACGGCGAGGCCCGGCGCGTCAGCGTGCCGGTCACTCGCTGACGGAAAAGACCTTGCCCTTGCGCGCTTTCTTCTTTCCCTCCCCGCCCGTGACGTCGGTGGCGTCCACGTCGAACATCGAACTCAAGAAATCCGCCATCCACTGCAGCAGCTCCTCGTCACGCAGCTTCGGGGCGGTGACGTTGCGGCCGGCCTTGGGGAAGGACAACTGGATGGCCTTGGCGGCGGCCCGGTAGTTCGAGCCCGGGAACAGGCGCTTGAGACGCACCTGCTTCGAATCGGCCAACTCCACCGGGTGGACCTTGATGCGGGTGCCCTGCACCCCGATGTCGGTGACCCCGGCGCGACGGGCCTGGTGCCGCAGGCGGGCGACGGCCAACAGCCGGGAGACTTCTTCCGGGACGGGGCCGTAGCGGTCCTCCATCTCCTCCACGATCAGCTGCAGATCCGTGTTGTCCTTCGACGAGGCGATCTTGCGGTAGATCTCCAGGCGCAGCCGCTCGGAGTTGATGTAAGACTCCGGGATGTGCGCGTCGACGGGCAGGTCGATGCGGATTTCCTTCGGCGCCTGGTCGGTGGCGTCGATGGTCTCACCCTTGGCCAGGGCCTTGTACGCCTCGACGGCCTCGCCGACGAGGCGGACGTACAGGTCGAAGCCGACGCCCGCGATGTGCCCGGACTGCTGCGCGCCGAGCACGTTGCCGGCGCCGCGCATCTCCAGGTCCTTCTGCGCCACGGCCATGCCGGCGCCCAGGTCGTTGTTCTGGGCGATGGTGGCCAGGCGGTCGTAGGAGGTCTCCGACAGGGTCGCGCCCTTGGGGTACAGGAAGTAGGCGTACCCGCGTTCGCGGGACCGTCCCACTCGGCCACGCAGCTGGTGCAACTGGCTCAGCCCCATGTGGTGGGCGTTTTCGACGATCAGGGTGTTCGCGTTCGCGATGTCCAGGCCGGTCTCCACGATGGTGGTGCACACCAGCACGTCGTACTCGCGGTCCCAGAACCCCTGGACCGTGCGCTCCAGCTGTTCCTCGCTCATCTGGCCGTGGGCGACGACGATGCGCGCCTCGGGCACCAGATCGCGCAGCTCGCGGGCCTTCTTCTCGATGTCGGCGACCTTGTTGTGGATGAAGAACACCTGGCCGTCGCGCAGCAGCTCGCGGCGGATCGACGCCGCCACCTGCTTGTCCTCGTAGGCGCCGACATAGGTCAGCACCGGATGCCGGTCCTCCGGCGGGGTGAGCATCGTGGTCATCTCCCGGATGCCGGACATGCTCATCTCCAAGGTGCGCGGAATCGGGGTGGCCGACATCGTCAACACGTCCACGTGGCTGCGCAGCGCCGTGATGTGCTCCTTGTGCTCCACGCCGAAACGCTGCTCCTCGTCCACGATGATCAGCCCGAGGTTCTTCCAGTTCACCCCGGTCTGCAGCAGGCGGTGGGTGCCGATGACCACGTCGACGGAACCGTCGGCGAGACCGCTGAGAATCTCCTTCGACTCCGCCGTCGAAGTAAAGCGCGACAACTCCCGAATCGTGATCGGAAAACCATCCATGCGCTGAATGAACGTCTTCGTGTGCTGCTGCGCCAACAACGTGGTCGGCACCAACACCGCCACCTGGGTGCCGTCCTGGACCGCCTTGAACGCCGCGCGCACCGCGACCTCCGTCTTGCCATAACCGACGTCGCCGACAATGACCCGATCCATCGGCGTGGTGCGCTCCATGTCGTGCTTGACCGCCTCGATGGCCTCCATCTGATCCTCGGTCTCGACGAACGGGAAGTTGTCCTCCATCTCCGCCTGCCACGGCGTGTCCGGTCCGAACTTCCGTCCCGGCGCGGCCTGCCGCTTGGCGTAGAGCTCGACCAGCTCCCCGGCGATCTCGCGTACGGCGGCGCGCGCCTTCTTCTTCGTGTTCTTCCAGTCCGAACCCCCCATCTTCGACAGCGTCGGGGCCTCGCCGCCGGAGTACTTGCTCAAGATGTCGAGCGACTCCATCGGCACCCACAGCTGATCCGCGGGCTGGCCGCGCCGGGCCGGCGCGTATTCGAGGACGATGTATTCGCGGCGGGAGGTTTCATCGCCGGTGTTGATGGTGCGCTCGGCCATTTTGAGGAAGCGTCCGATGCCGTGGGTTTCATGCACGACGTAGTCGCCGGTCTTCAGTGCGAGCGGGTCGACGCGGTTGCGGCGTTTCGCGGGGCGGCGTTTGGCGCCGGCGATGTCTCCGACCCGGTTGCCCGTCAGGTCGGTTTCCGTGACCACGACCAGCGGCAGCGCCTCGGCGTCTTTGTGCTTGCGCACTTTCGGGAAGACCAGGCCGGCGTGGCTGAGCGCCTGGTACAGCGTGATTTCACCCGGGGTGGGCTCCCACCCCGGGGTGGCCACCTTGGCGGGCACGCCCTGTTCCCGGAAGCGTTCCACCATACGTTTGATGGCGCCTTCGGCCGGGGCGATGAACGCCGCCCTGCCGCCCGCGGTGGTGTGCGCACGCAGCTCGGCCATCATCGCCGCGATCTCCTGGTCAGCGCCTCGCGGCGCCGGGCCCGGTTCATATTCCAAGGGCAGTGTCGCCGCTTCGTCGGCGGCGAACATGCCGGGCGGGGCGAAAGTCCACCACGGGGTGCCGTTGTCGCGTGCGGCTTCTTCCAATTCCTCGAAGGAGCGGTAGGACGACGCCGACAGGTCCAGGCCTTCGGCGGCGATCGGGCCGGAAGCGCCCATCGCGGCGGCTTCCCAGCCGGCGGCGAGAAATTCCGCGTCGGTGGACTCCAGGTCCGCGATCCGGGTGCGGATTTTTTCCGGGGCGATGAGCAACACGTGCGCGTCCTCCGGCAGGAAGTCCGGCAGAGTGACCAGCGGGCTGTCGCTGAGCACCGGGATGAGCGCCTCCATGCCGTCGGCGGGAATGCGGTCGCCCAGCTTGGTCAACAGCTCCACCAGGGTGGCGTTGCCCGGGTATTGGGTGCTCAGCGCGCGGGCACGCGCCGCGACGTCGTCGGTGACCGGCAGCTCACGCGCGGGGTAGATCTCCACCCGCCCCACTTCGACGTCGTCGAGCGTGCGCTGGTCCGCGACGGAGAACTGGCGGACGTCGGTGATCTCGTCGCCCCAGAATTCCACGCGCACGGGGTGGTCCAGGGTCGTGGGAAAGACGTCGAGGATGCCGCCGCGGACGGCGAACTCACCGCGCTTGGCCACCAAGTCGACGTGGCTGTAGGCGCGGAAGACCAGTTGGTCGGTGATCTCGCCCAGGTCGTGTTCCTCGTCTTCCGCCAGCACGATCGGGGCGCGCCCCTCAGCTCGCTCGAGGATGGGTTGGCAAAAGCCGCGGGCGGCGGTGACCACGACGCGGTAGTCGGCGAGGTTATGCAGGATCTCGGCGCGGCGGCCCACGATGTCCGCCCCCGGCGACAGACGTTCGTGCGGCAGCGTCTCCCAGGACGGGAACCAGGCGACCTTGTCGCCCATCATGGCGCGCAGCTCCGCGGCGAGGTCCTCCGCCTCGCGGCCGGTGGCGGTGACCACGAGCACCGGCGCGTGGTGCGCCAGGGTGCCGATGGTCCAGGGGCGGGCTTGATCGATGGCCTCGATGTGCAGGCGTCGTTGCCCCACGTTTCCGGCCAGCCCCTTGAGCTTCGGGTCGGTGGCGGCCACTTTGAGCAGGCCCGCCAGCATCGCCGGGTCCGCCTTCGTCGTCTTCGCTGCCATAGTCTTGTCTGTCTACTCCTGCTCCTGCGTCGTGTCCTGGCCCTCGTCCTGCGGCGTGACCAGGGTGGGGTCGGGTGCGCTGAGATCCACCGCCGCCAACTGCTCCTCCACCTCGTCGGCGGTGAGCAACTTCGGTTGGGCCTCCATGCGGGACAGCCCATTCCAGCACAGGTTGACGATGTGCGCGGCCACCGTCTCCTTGTCCGGGCTGCGCTCATCCAGCCACCACTGCGCCGTCGTGGAGACCATGCCGACGAGCGCCTGACCGTACAGCGTGGCCAACGCGGGATCCAGCCCGCGGTGCGCGAAAGCCTTGCCCAGCAGATGCGACACCTGATTGACGGCGATGTTGAGCAACGTCGCGTAGCTGCGATCCTTTCCCGGCACGGAATCACGCACCAGGATGAGAAAGCCGTCGGTCTCGTCTTCCACGTAGGTCAGCAGGGCGACCACGGCCTGCTCGATGCGTTGGCGCCACCGTCCTTCCCGGATCGCGTCGACGATGACTTTCTCCAGGGCCAGCATTTCCCGGTCGACGATGACGGCGTAGAGGCCTTCTTTGCCGCCGAAGTGCTCGTAGACCACCGGCTTGGACACCCCCGCCCGCGCCGCGATCTCCTCGACGCTGGAGCCGTCGAAGCCGCGTTCCGCGAAGACGGTACGCCCGATAGAAATGAGTTGTTCCCGGCGTTCGCGCCCGGTCATGCGCTGTCGAACCATGACGTTAAGCCTAGCCCCCGACATCCGCCGGGGCGGTTTCGGATCTGCGGCCGGACATCGGGTACGATAATTCTCCAGCGTCATGATGACGCGTTTCCCTGTGGTGTAATCGGCAACACTACGGTTTTTGGTACCGTCATTCCAGGTTCGAGCCCTGGCGGGGAAGCAACTATCGAAGGACCGTGCACCATGACCACTGATGATGCCGCCATCCACACCGGTGAGGTCGACGGTCTCGCTGAGTCTTTCGTCTGGCCCGCAGATTCGACGTTGCTCGACGCCCTGCTGAACGCCGGTATTCCGGCGCGTCACTCGTGCACGGACGGGCACTGCGGCACCTGCCAGTGCACGTTGACCGGCGGGCCCTCCCACATGCTCCACAACGAGGTGTTGGGCTCCTACGACATTGAGCACGAAGATCAGACGCTGGCCTGCCAGGCCATCCGGGACGGCGAGGGGCCGTACACGGCGGAATTCGAGTAGTTACTTGAACAGGTCCCAGAAGCTGAACGTGGTGCGTCGGTAAGCGGCGTTTTTCATTGAGCGTTTCGGGTTCTTGATGAACCCGGCGCCCTTTGTGCCGTAGCCGGGGATGACCTGCCGTTTGATCGCCCGCTTGGCCCGCCCGGTGGTGCGTGCCTTCAGGGAGCGGGTGAGGGAGGGTTTGCGCATGCCGAATTTCATGGCCCCATTGTCCCAGAAAGCGGTGCGTTGCGCCCCCGCCGGCTCAGCCCAGTGAGGCGGCGAGTTCCGTGTGGAAGCGCCTGGTGATCGCCGGGTGCGCGCGCAGCCGGGACTTCAGCGCGTTGAGTCCGGAAACGTCGAAGATTTCCTGTCCGCTCATGTCCTGGCCGGTGCCGCGGGCCGTGGCGGCGAGGTATTCCGGCAGCGGCACTTTCGGCATGCGGGCGTCGAGGTTCGGGGTCAAAAAATACGGCAGCGAGTAGCGCGCCTGCCCGGGGGCGGTGGGCAGCACGCGGTGCGGGGTGGCTTTCAGGTAGCCGTCGGTGGCGACGTCGAGAAGCTCGCCGACGTTGACCACGAAGTGGTTCGCGGGCGCCTTAACGTCGATCCAGCCGTCGCCGTTTTTCACCTGCAGGCCGGTGGATCCTTCTTCGGGCAGCAGCAGGGTCAGCACCCCGGAGTCGTGGTGGGCGCCGACGCCCTGCGCGGCTTCCCCGTTGTCGGGGGCCGGGTAGTGGCACAGTTTCAGCAGCGGGAACGGACGGGAGAAATACGGGTCGAAGAAGTCCGCCGGCTGGCCCAGTGACTCCGCCCAGGAACGCAGCAGAATCAGGGAGACGTCGGTGAGCCTGTCGGTCCACTCGGTGACCAGCGGCCGCATCTCCGGCAGAGTGTCCGGCCACGGATTGGGGCCTTCCAGCACGCGCCACGGATGGTCGTCGAGGCCGTCGGTGACCACGTCGCGCTCCGGGCCGTAATCGATCTGTTCGCGCCAATCGATCTGCCCCTGGGTGCGTTCGTCGCCGACGGCCGCGTAACCGCGGTACTGGGGGCTGTCGATGTTGGAGATCTGTTCCTTGAGTTGCGCGGGTTGGGAGAAGAACTCCTTGGCCACCGCAAAAAGCCGTCGCTGCAGATCTTCGGGGACGCCGTGGCCTACGAGGTAGAAGAATCCGATGGTGTGGGTGACCTCGCGCAGCCGCTCGATTTCGGCAGCACGGTCGGGACCGTGGATGAGACGCTGAAGCGAGATGACGGGCAACGATGACGCGGGCACGGGGTCCTCCTAGAACAAAGACTGAGCTGTCTATTTTCTTCGGGCCAGAATAGACCGGATGCCCCTCTCCCCCGCCGAACCCACGGCCTGTGCCGGAAGACGTGCACGAATACTTGAATATATTATCTTCCCCCGATGTGGACCACTATCCTCGGCGGTCATGACAGACACGGATCTCACCCAGCCGGAACAACACAATGCCCGGCGTTTCATTTGGGCGAACGGGCTGCAGGGCGTGGGCGATCAACTCGTCAACGCCAAAACGGTGCTGCCCTGGCTGCTGCAGGCGGCCGGGGCGCCCGGGTTTTTCACCGCGATGCTGGTCCCCGTCCGCGAATCCGGCTCCATGCTGCCGCAGGCCGCGCTGACGCCGTGGGTCACCCACCACCGTTCCCGCAAGCGCATCTGGCTGCTCGGTTCTGCGGGCCAGGCCGTCGCCGCCGCCTTCATCGCCTTAGCTGCGTTGTTTATGCGCGGGTGGGCTCTCGGCGTATCCGTCGTCGCCCTCCTCGCCCTCCTGGCCGTGTTCCGCTCCCTGTGCTCCCTGGCGGGCAAAGACGTGATGGGACGCACGCTGCACAAAGGCGTCAGGGGGAAGATCACCGGCCGAGCCACCGCGTTGGCCGGCGGCGTCGCCCTGGTCTTCGGGCTGTTGCTGTCGCTTTTGCAGGGTTCGCTGCCAGACTGGGCGCTGGCGGGGCTGATCGGGCTCGGCGCGCTCGGCTGGTTCCTGGCGACGGCCGTGTTCACCACCATCCAGGAACCGGTCCCCGACGATGAACCTCAAGGCCTGAACACGCGGTGGTGGTCGGACACCTGGTCGCTGTTCACCGGCGACGCCCAGTTTCGCGCCTTCGTCATCGTGCGCTCCCTGCTGCTGGTCTCTGCGCTGTCGACGGCGTTCGTGGTGACCCTCTCGCAGGAGATCGGCCACGACCTCACCGGCGTCGGCCTTTTCGTCGTCGCTTCCTCGCTCGCCTCGCTCGTGGGCGGCCGGATCTCCGGCGCCTGGTCCGACCTGTCCTCCCGCAACGTCATGGCCGGCGGTTCTGCGGTGGCGTCCGTGACGATCCTGGCAGTCGTCGCCGCCGCCCACTTCGCCCCCGACACCGTCGGGGCGTGGGGGTTGCCGCTGGGATTTTTCCTTATCCAACTCGCCCACACCGCCGTGCGCGTCGGCCGAAAAACATATCTGGTGGACATGGCCGAAGGCGATCAACGCACCCGCTACACCGGGGCAGCGAACACCATGATGGGCGTCATCCTGCTGCTCATGGGGTTCGTCTCCGGGTTGATCGCGCTGGCGGGCTCCACCGCGGCGCTGCTGTTTCTGGCCGGGACCGGGTTTGTCGGGGTCCTGGCGGCGGGCCGGATGGACGACGTCTCCGCGAAGAAGTAGTCACAGGCATGAAAATCCCCTCCGTCCACCCCTGATTCCTGAGAAAAGCTAAGAGTCTCACACCCCCGCGCCACGTTCACGCCCCTCTACGAGACGCCCGGCGATATGCTGGGCGAGTGGTTTTCCCACGTCCCCGATAACCCACAACCAGCGAGGAGACACACCGAGTGGCTACCCCCACCCCCTGCACCGTGATTGTCCTGGCGGCCGGCGCCGGCACCCGCATGAAGTCCGACAAGCAGAAAACGCTCCACGAGATCGGCGGCCGTTCCCTACTGTCCCACTCGCTGCACGCCGCCCACGGCCTGAACCCGGAGCACATCGTGGCCGTCGTGGGCCACCAGCGCGACCAGGTCTCCCCCGAGGCCGACCGTGTCGCCGAGGAACTGGGCCGCGAGGTCATGCAGGCGGTGCAGGAAGAGCAGAACGGCACCGGACACGCCGTCTCCTGCGGACTGGCCGACCTGGCCGACTACGACGGCACCGTCATCGTCACCAACGCCGACGTGCCGCTGCTGACGGCTGCGACCCTGCAGTCGCTGCACGACGCCCACGTCTCCGCCGGCGCCGCGGTCACCGTGTTGACCATGAAGCTGCCCGATCCGACCGGTTACGGCCGCATCGTGCGCGACGACTCCGACGAGGTCACCGCCATCGTGGAGCAGAAGGACGCCACTGAAGAGCAGCGCGCCATCGACGAGGTCAACTCCGGCGTCTTCGCCTTCGACGGCGCCATCCTGCGCGACGCGCTGGGACGCCTGGACACCGACAATGCGCAGGGCGAACTGTACCTGACCGACGTGTTGGGCATCGCCCGCGGCGACGGCCACCCCGTGCGTGCGCACATCGCCGACGACGCCCGTGAGCTGGCCGGAGTGAACAACCGCGTGCAGTTGGCCGAGGCCGGCCGCGAGCTCAACCGCCGCACCGTCGAGCAGGCCATGCTGGGCGGCGCCACCGTCGTCGACCCGCAGTCCACCTGGATCGGCGTCGACGTCACCGTCGGCCGCGACGTGATCATCCACCCGAACACGCAGCTGTGGGGCGCCACCTCCATCGCCGACGGCGCGGAGATCGGCCCGGACACCACGCTGACCGACATGACCGTCGGCGCCGGCGCCACCGTCATTCGCACCCACGCAGAGCGTTCCGTCATCGGCGCCGACGCCGCCGTCGGCCCGTTCACCTACATCCGCCCGAACACGGTGCTGGGCAAGGGCGGCAAGCTCGGCGGCTTCGTGGAGGCGAAGAACGCCACCCTCGGCGCCGGCTCCAAGGTGCCGCACCTGACCTACATCGGCGACGCCACGATCGGGGAAGAAACCAACATCGGCGCCTCCAGCGTCTTCGTCAACTACGACGGCGTGAGCAAGCACCACACCACCATCGGCAGCCACGTGCGCACCGGCTCGGACTCCATGTTCGTCGCTCCGGTGACCATCGGTGACGGCGCCTACACAGGGGCGGGTACAGTAATCCTCGACGACGTCCCCGCGGGCGCGCTGGCCATCAAGGAAGGCCGCCAGCGCAACATCGAGGGGTGGGTCGAAAAGAAGCGGCCGGGCACCCCGGCCGCAGACGCCGCTCGCCAGGCGCGCGAGCGTTCTGAGCAGGATCAACAGCAGGAAGGCTAAGGCTGCACATAATGACGGGACACTGGACCGAAAGCCACAAGAACATGATGTTGTTCTCCGGGCGGGCACACCCGGAGCTCGGAGAGGCCGTGGCTGAGGCGCTGGGCACGGAACTGACCCCGATGTCGGCACGCGACTTCGCCAACGGTGAAATCTTCGTCCGCTTCGAGGAATCGGTCCGCGGCGCGGACTGCTTCGTGATGCAGTCGCACACCCAGCCGCTGAACAAGTGGATCATGGAACAGCTGATCATGATCGACGCCCTCAAGCGCGGCTCCGCAAAGCGCATCACGGCGATTCTGCCGTTCTACCCCTACGCGCGCCAGGACAAGAAGCACCGCGGCCGTGAACCCATCTCCGCCCGCCTGGTCGCCGACCTGCTGACCGCCGCCGGCGCCGACCGCATCGTCTCGGTCGACCTGCACACCGACCAGATCCAGGGCTTCTTCGACGGCCCGGTCGACCACATGCACGCCATGCCGATCCTGACCGACTACATCATGGACAACTACGGCCTAGACAACCTCGTCGTAGTCTCCCCGGACGCCGGCCGCGTCAAGAGCGCCGAAAAGTGGGCCAACACCCTGGGCGGTGCGCCGATGGCGTTCGTCCACAAGACCCGCGACGTCGACGCCGCCAACCAGGTCGTCTCCAACCGCGTGGTCGGCGACGTCGACGGCAAGAACTGCGTTCTGATGGACGACATGATCGACACCGGCGGCACCATCGCCGGCGCCGTCAAGGTGCTCAAGGAGGCGGGCGCCAAGGACGTGGTCATCGCCTGCACCCACGGCGTGTTCTCCGATCCGGCCCGCGAGCGCCTCAGCGAGTGCGGCGCCGAGGAGATCATCACCACCGACACCCTGCCGCAGAGCACCGAAGGCTGGAAGAACCTCAAGGTCTTGTCCATCGCCCCGCTGCTGGCGCGCACGATCAAGGAGATCTTCGAGAACGGCTCCGTGACCACCCTCTTCGAGGGCGACGCCTAGACTTTTTCGCCCGACGCCCCGTCGACCGCCCCTGTGGCGGTCGACGGGGCGTCGCTGGTTCTGCACCACAATAAATTTTGATGATACATCACCAAACTTCTTGCAGGGTGGAAGCCGGACACCCCTTGGCGCCACCCACCATAATCCCGGCGGCAGTCAGCCGCAGAGAATGAAGGAGACACACATGACCACATTCAACGGAAAAGTAGCCCTCGTCACCGGAGCCGGCTCCGGACTCGGAGAAGCCACCGCCAAAGACCTCGCCGCACACGGGGCGAAAATCATCGCCGCCGACATCAACCTGGCCGCAGCTGAGCGGGTGGCCGGGGAAATCGGCGAGTCCAACGGGAGGCCTTCGCCTTCGAGATGGACGCCTCCACCCGTGCGGACAACAAGGCGGCGGTGGAATTCGCCGTCGAGAAGTTCGGGGCCCTGCACCTGGCGGTCAACAACGCGGGCATCAACGGCCCGGGAGCCAAGGTCGGCGAAATGGATCTGGACGCCTGGGACCGCGTCATCCAGCTCAACCTGAACGGCGTCGTCTACGGCAACCACTACCAGATCGCATAGTTTCTCAAGCAGGACGATCCCGCGCAGACCGCGATCGTGAACATGGCATCCATCCACGGCGCCGTCGCGATTTTAGAGAACGCCGCATACACGGCCTCGAAGCACGCCATCGTCGGCTTCACCAAGAACGCCGCCGCCGAGTACGGCGACAAGGGCATCCGCGTCAACGCGGTCGGCCCGGCCTATATCCGCACCCCGCTGCAGGATTCTCTGCCCCAGGAGGTGCAGGACCAGCTCGCCACCAAACACGTGCTCGGCCGTACCGGTGAACCGCAGGAGGTCGCGTCATTGGTGCGCTTCCTGCTCTCCGAGGAAGCCTCCTTCATCACCGGTTCCTACCACCTGGTCGACGGCGGTTACACCGCGCTCTAAGAGGCCGGTTCCCGCTGCCCCGCTCTGCCCAGCCCCCACTGGGCGGCCGCGGCCAGCACCAACGCCGCGGAGGACACCCAAAACGCGGCGCCGCCGATGCCCGTGTAGATCGGCAGGAAGAGCACCGGGGCGGCCGCGGAGCCGAAGAAGCGGAACGCCTGCACCGTGGAAATCAACGACGAGCCCGCCGGCCCTTCGATGACCGTGAGATTGATCGTCGCCTGAATGCCTTGCGCAGAGGCCACGGCAACGGCCCACAGCAAGGCCACCAGCACCGCCCACGGGGCGATCGGCAGCACGAACAACGCCACGGCGGCGATCACGCCGCTGGCCACCAGCACCGTCGTCGCACCGTACTGGTCCGCCATGGCGCCGATCCGGCGGGAGGCGAAGAAGGCCGCCGCCCCACCGGCCATGACCACCAGCCCGCGGCCGACCGGCCCCAGTCCGAATGCGTCGCCGACGTACAGCGACGTCATGAAACCGACGCCGATGATGCCGCACCCGACGACGAAGCTCGTCGCCATGTGCACCAGGGTCGGAACCACCCGCACGCGCCCGGCCGCGGCGTTGTCCGAGCCAGCGGGCGACGGCACCACCGGCAGGCGCACCAGCAGGATGTAGGCGGCCGCCCCGGCGGTGACCAGGAAAGTCAACCGCCAGGTGACCAGGCTCGCCAGCCCCGACACCAGCGGAGCGGACAGCATGCCCAGCGATTGCATGGCGGCGTAGGTGCCCAGCGCCTGGCCGAGCCTCTCCTTCGGAGTGATCGCGCGCAGCATGATCTGCAGCACGGGCGTGGTGAAGGCGTTCGCCACGCCGATGGCCGCGAACGCCACGGCGAACAGCCACCATGACGGCGTGAGAAGCAGCAGCAACGCCAGCGGCAAGGTCACGGCGTAGGCGGTGGCCACCACCCGGTGCGGCTGGAAACGGCGCACCAGGCGGCCGGAGACGAGCATCATCGTCGCGAACGGGAACAGGTAGATCGACATCGTGGCCGCCGCCCGGGCCACGGTGACGTCGAAAGTCTCCGCGAACTCCGGCAGCACGACGGCCAGCGCCTGCCCGGTGAAGGGGCCGACGAACCCACCGATGAGAATCGCGGCAAACTGCAGTCTTTGCTTCATAACCGCCCTACTTTATCCCTGTGCCCGCAGTCTTTCCGTTCGTCACCGACGTGATCCACCCCCTCGGTGACCCCGGGCGCCGAAGTGCCGGCGCCCGGGTTTGGCTGCGCCTCTGTGGCCGTGTTACATTAAACGCCGTCTCGGCGAGGGCCTCACGGCCGTTATCGACGCGATGATGAATCACAGATTTTTTGACCTGCGATGACTCGACGAGGACACGTCCTTGAATTTTGAGTCGGTCGCAGGTTTTTGCGTTTTCACCGTGAGCCCTCGACCGTCCCCAACCCCGACCACTGAGGAGCATCCCCATGGCTGAAACCACCGTCATCAAGGCAGAGGCGCGGACCGAGTTCGGTAAGGGCGCCGCACGCCGCCTGCGCCGCGACTTCCGTCTGCCGGGCGTCATCTACGGCACCCACCACGAGCCGATCCACTTCCACGCCGACCTGCTCGAGATCCACACTCTGCTGCGTTACGAGGGCGTCAACGCCGTCGTCGAAATCGCCGTCGACGGCGAGCAGCACCTGTGCATGGTCAAGGCCATCGACCAGAACGTCCTGACCCTGGACGTCGACCACCTGGACATGCTGTCCATTAAGCGTGGCGAAAAGGTCGAGGTCGAGGTCCCGGTCGTCACCGAGGGCGAGGTCTTCTCCGGCGCCATGCTCATCCAGGAGCTGGACACCCTGACCATCGTCGCAGACGCGCTCAAGCTTCCGGAAGAGATCCTGGTCAGCGTCGAGGGCATCGAGGCCGGCAACCAGATCCTGGCCGGCGACATCACCCTGCCGGAAGGCGTCGAGCTCATCGACGAGGCCGACGCGCTGGTCCTCAACATCACCCACGAGGAAGTCGCCGACGTCCCGGAGGAGGGCGAAGAGGCCGACGCCGAGGCCACCGAGGCCGCTCCGGCTGCCGAGGAGAACGAGTAGTCTTTCGACTTCTCCCCTCGTTAAACTCCCGCACCCCGTGCGCATCATCGACGATGCGCACGGGGTGCGCCCTTTTCCGGGTGTGAGAAGATGATGCGCGTGTCTGATAACCCTGTTCTCATCATCGGCCTGGGCAACCCCGGCCCCAAGTACGCCGGCACGCGCCATAACATCGGCGTCGACGTCATCGAGGAGCTGTGCTCCCGCGTGGTCCCCATGCCCGCCTCTTTGAGCGTGCACAAGCGCACCAACACGGAAATCGCCGAACTCCCCGCCGGCCGGCTCGGCGCCCGCAAGGCCGTCCTGGGGCGCACCCGCGGCTACATGAACGTCTCCGGCGGACCTGTCAAAGCCCTGGCGAACTACTTTTCGGTCCCGGCGGGTGAAATCATCGTCATCCACGACGAGCTCGAACTGGATTTCGGCGACGTGCGGCTGCGTCCCGGCGGCGGAGACCACGGGCACAACGGGCTGAAATCGATCACCAAGTCGCTGGGCACGAAGGACTATCAACGACTCGCGGTGGGCGTCGGCCGCCCACCCGGCCGGATGGATCCGGCGTCGTACGTGCTCAAGGGTTTTTCCCGCGCCGAGCAGGCGGAGCTGCCGATCATCTGCGCGGACGCCGCCGACGAAGTGGAGCGTTTCCTCCGCCGGTGAATTAGACGGTGATGTCCTCGGCGCTCACGCCTGCGTCCCGCTGACGCTGGATCTTGTGGATGTTGTATTCCCAGTCCTTCAGCCCCTCCGGCAGCTCGCCCAACGCCGGGTCGTTGACGTAATCGCGGCGGGCCGGGTCGTAGTTCCACAGCCAGTCGGCGTAGTGGAACCAGCCGCCGCGCTCCGCCTGCCGGAAGGCCTCGTTGCGGACGTGGCGGGCGACGCCGTCGACGTGCCACATCTCGCCCCAGAAGCGCGAGGTGGTCTGGATGCGCCCGCACCGCGGCGCCCGCTCATCGGAGACCTCGCGGACTACCGAGCCCCAGTCCACGTCACCTTCGGAAGCGGCCTCGGAGGCGTAGAGCGCCAGAGTCTCGCCGTCCTCCATCGCCATGACGGCGCCGGAGGCGATGTACTGCAGCGGCGGATGCGCGGCGTCGCCCATGACCAGGATGTGGTCGCTGACCACCCAATCGGTCAGCGGCTCCCGGTCAGCCATCTGCCACCACTGGTCCAGCCACATGTGGCCGAGGCGACCCTGCAGAAAATCATTGGTGTGGCCGAAGGCGTTCTTGAATTCTTCGTTGTTGCCCCAGTCCTCCGGGGCGTCGGTGCCGCCGATCAAGGCATCCAGGTAGCGCGGCGACTGGAACACGGCGACCTGGTTGAGCAGCTCGCCCTGACGCAGCGGGTACTGGATGAAGTGGCAGCGCGGGCCGATGTAGCCCACCACCGAATTCAACCCCTGCATGTCCGGGTCGTTCGGCAGGTCGGAGGTGCCGCGGTAGGCCACGTAGGCGCTCGGCACGGGCTCGTCCTGGACGATCTTGGGGCGGAAGACGGAGTGGATGCCGTCGCAGGCGACGAGCAGGTCCGCGGAGACGGTCTCGACGCTGCCGTCGGCGCGGTGCTCGATCGTGACGTCGACCCCGTCCCCGGCGGCGTTCTCCTCGCCGCCCACGACGGAGACGCCGTTGACCAGGTCGGCGCCGGCCTCCCGGCCGGCCTCGACGAGGAGGTTCAACAGATCAGAGCGGTGCACCACCAGGTAGGGGGCGCCGTAGCGTTCCCGGAAGGTCTCGTCGAACTTCATGGTCAGAATGTTTTCGGCGGTGACCGCATCCCGGAACTGCATGTCGTCGGGCAGGTAACCGGCTTGGATGGCCTTGTCTCCCAAGCCCCACTTCTCCAGGATCTTCACGCCGTGGGGGCCGATCTGCAGGCCGGCGCCGACCTCCTTGAACTCCTCGTGACGCTCGTAAAGGGTGACGTCTGCGCCGCGCAGCGCAAGCGCGAGCGCCGTGGAGGCGCCGCCGATGCCGCCGCCGGAGACGATGATCTTCTTGCCGGCGAGTTCGGTGGTGGGGGTTGCGGTGGACATGTAGGTCAACACTTCCTTCCAGAAAGAGTATTTCTATGGATACTAACTGTGCGGGTAGCGCACCGGGCCCGCGGGCCCAGCGCCGGAGAATCTAGGCGGAGGAACCGGCGGGCTCGTGCACCACCGCCTTCGCGGTAGTCGGACGGCGTCGCTGAATGTTGAACAGGACGATCAGCGACAGGGAGGACAGCAGAGCCGAGACTGCGAAAAGCAGGTAATTCGACTCGGGGCCGAGGCCCCAGGACAGCAGCAGGCCCGCGAGCTGCGGCGCCACGACGGCGCCGATACGGCCCACCCCCAGCGCCCAGCCCAACGCGGTGCCGCGCAGGCGGTGCGGGTAGAAGTGCGTGACCGCGGCGATGATCAGGATCTGCGTGCCGTGGGTGCCCACGCCGGCCAAAACCAGGATGGCGTAGACCGCCAAGATGGGCGGTCCGGACAGCAAGCCGAGCAGCGCGATTCCCGCGACGCCGGCGGCCACCACACCGGAGCGGACCGGTCCGAACCGGTCACCGGCCCAGGCGGTGACGACGGAGCCGATGATGGCGCCGAGGTTCAGCGCCAGCGTGAAGTTCAGCGAGGCGCCGAAATCGTAGCCTTCCTCCTGCATCAGCTTCGGCAGCCAAGTGCCCAGTCCGTACCAGGCCAGCAGGGTGACGAAGGTGGCCAGGGCGAACCAGACGGTGACCGCACGGTACTTGGCGCTGAACAACGCCCCGTAGCCCGGCACCGCGCCGCCGTCGTCGCCGCTCTCCGGGTCGACTCCTTCGCGGGCGATCCGATCCTCGCGGATCGCCCGGTCGGAGGGGATGACTGCGGCCGCGAGCGGCAGGCCGACGATCAGGGGGATGATCGCCAGCAGGAACATGAAGCGCCAGCCCCAGTCGTCGTGCAGCGGGACGATGAACTGGGCGAGCACCGCCGCGATGGAGCCGCCGAGCGGGACGCCCGACATCAGGACGGTGGACCAGGCGGACATCTTGTTGCGCGGGACCAGGTCAGCGGTCATGGCGTTGACCGAGGGGACCAGCCCGCCCAGGCCGATGCCCGCGAGCAGACGGAACGCGCCGAACAGCCAGACGCTGGGCGCGAAACCGCACAGCAGGGTGAACACGGAGAGCACGACCACGGAACCGAGGACGGCGAACTTCCGTCCGAAGCGATCTGAGAGACGTCCGACAAGCACCGCGCCGATGACCATGCCCACGAAGGCCATGGAACCGACGGTGCCTGCGGTGGCGGCCGTGAGGTCCCACTCTTCCATGAGCTCTGCCTGGACCGTGCCGTAGACGATGAGGTCGTAGCCGTCGAAGACCACGAAAAACCAGCCGAGAAGGACGGCCGCCAGCCTGCGCCCGGAAATGCCGAGCACAGTGAAGCCGGAGCCGCCGAGTCCTGGGGCGGATCCCACAGGAGTGTCCTGCGCGCCGCCCTGCCGCATGGGTGAAGGGGTGTGTGCCATGAAACCATCATCTTCGTGATCCGCGTTACAATCAAAATTATCCCACATAGCGGAAGGTCTGACCATGATTCACCTTGGCCCCACCCACGGACTGCCGCCCCGCGAGTATTTGCAGTCGGTGGACCTCGCCCTCGTTCTCATCCTCATCCTGCGCGACTCCGGTCGCATCACCATTTCTGGGACGGCGAAACTCCTCGACGTTTCCGCCTCCACCGTCCACCGCTCCGTGGCCATGCTCGTCTACCGCGGCTTCGCCACCCGCAGCGAAAACCGGACCTACGTCCCCGGGCCCGCCCTGAGCTCGTCGAGCCTGCAGCCCGGCACCGGCGCGCGGCTCGTCGAAGCCACGCGCGACCAGCTCATTCGTCTTTCCGAGGAGACCGGCGAGACCTGTCAGCTGATGACCCTGTCGGGCAACAAGTGCCACATCCTGCTGTCGGTGGCGGGCGCCACCCAGCCGACGGTGGGCAGCCGACGCGGACAGATCATTCCCGCCGAGCAGAACGCCGGTGGCCTGGCCATGCTGGCGGAGTATTCCGCCGGTGAGCTGCGCGCCCTGTACCCCACCTTCCCGGACGCGACTTTCGACCAGTTGCGCCGCACCCTGCGCCGTTCCCGCGAGCGCGGCTTCGCCATCAACAACGGACTGTATGAGGCCCATGTGTCGGCGGTGGGCGCCTGTTTGCGCAACGAACTCGGCGATGTGCTGGGCGCCGTGGCCGTGACCGTGCCCACCCACCGCTTTCGTGCAGTGCACCACCCGTGCACGCAAGCGCTGAAGGCGTCCGTGCGGTCCCTGAATCAGGACTTGGCGGACGCTCGGCCGGGCCCTGATGCCTGACAAGGGGGTGACAGGGGGTACTTCCCCGCATCTTTCCGCATAGCGGAATTACTTTGAGGACCAGAGCGACTCCCCATATGTTCGTAGTCACAACCATCCGCCAGCGTGACGGCTGCTGCCCCAGCAGGCGCCGCCCTACTCGTCCCGCAGCACATACACAGGAGGTTTTGGACAATGAGTGAATCCGACTACTCAAAAAAGCACGTCGAATACGTCGCCCCGGAGGCCACTCCGGAGGAACAGGCCGAGCTCGACGCCATGTACAAGCAGATGGACTCGATCCACCTGAAGCCGCTGTGGCGCCAGATCGGCGGGCTCATGCCCAACGAACCGGAACCCGCGGCCGTCGCCCACAAGTGGGACTGGGAGGAGCTGTACAAGATCGCCCAGCGCTCCGGTGAGCTGGTGCCCGTGGGCCGCGGCGGCGAGCGTCGCGCCCTGGGCCTGGCCAACCCGGGCCTGGGCGGCAACACCTACATCTCCCCGACCATGTGGGCCGCCATCCAGTACCTGGCCCCCGGGGAAAACGCCCCGGAGCACCGCCACTCCCAGAACGCCTTCCGTTTCGTCATCGAGGGCGAGGGCGTCTGGACCGTGGTCAACGGCGACGCCGTCCCGATGAAGCGCGGCGACTTCCTGCTCACCCCGGGCTGGAACTTCCACGGCCACCACAACATCGCCACTGAGCCGATGGCGTGGTTGGACGGCCTGGACATCCCGTTCGCACACCAGATGGACACCGGCTTCTTCGAGTACGGCACCGAGAAGCTCACGGACGAGTCGACCCCCGAGTACTCGCGCGGCGAACGCCTCTGGGCGAACCCGGGCCTGCGCCCGGTCGCCTTCCCGGGCAAGACCACCGCCTCCCCCATCGGCCGCTATGCCTGGGAGCACACCGACAAGGCGCTCAACGAGCAGCTCGCGCTCGAGGACGCCGGTTTCCCGGGCGTCGTCTCGCCGGGGCATGCGGCGGTGCGCTTCACCAACCCGACCACCGGCGGTGACGTCATGAGCACCATCCGCGCAGAATTCCACCGCCTGCGCCCGGGTGCAGCCACCACCCCGGTCCACGAAGTGGGCAACCGCGTCTTCCAGGTCTTCGAAGGCTCCGCCACCGCGCACGTCGGCGAGGAGACCTTCGAACTCAACCACGGCGACATCGTCAATGTGCCGTCCTGGAAGAAGTGGCATATTGAAGCGGGCGACGACGGCGTCGACCTGTTCAATTTCTCCGATCACCCGATCTTTGAGAAGCTCGATCTCGCACGTACCTACACTCCGGAAGGAATTTAACCGATATGCGTCTTGCAACCATTCGCTCCACCGAGGGCACTTTCGCCGCCCGCGTCGAAACTGAGACCACCGCCGTCACCATCGACGGTTACGCCAACGTCGGCGACCTGCTGCAGCAGGAGAACTGGGCCGAGATCGCCGAGCAGGCGTCCGGCGAGACCGTCGAGTTCGCCAAGACCGACCTCGAAGCCGTCGTCCCGGCCCCGAAGAAGATCGTCTGCGTCGGCCTGAACTACGCCAACCACATCAAGGAGATGGGCCGCAACCTGCCGACCCACCCGACTCTGTTCGTCAAGTACCCGGAGGCCCTGACCGGCCCGTACGACGACGTCCTGGTCCCAGACTACGCCAACGGCGAGCTCGACTGGGAAGGCGAGCTGGCCGTGATCATCGGTAAGCGCGCCCGCCGCGTCAAGGCCGCCGACGCCGCCGAGTACATCGCCGGTTACGCCGTCATGAACGACTACACCATGCGCGACTACCAATACCGCACTCTGCAGTGGCACCAGGGCAAGTCCTTCGAGAAGTCCGCCGGCTTCGGCCCGTGGATGACCACCCGCGACTCCTACGAGTTCGGCGGCGAGCTGGCCACCTACCTCGAGGGCGAGAAGATGCAGACCACCCCGACCGACGACCTCGTCTTCGGCCCGGAGGCCCTCATCGAATACATCTCCCACATCTACCCGCTGGACGCCGGCGACGTCATCGTCACCGGCACCCCGGGCGGCGTGGGCCACGCCCGCGACCCGAAGCGCTACATCGGTGACGGCGAGACCGTCACCATCGAAATCGACGGCCTGGGTTCCATCGCCAACAAGACGGTGTTCGAGTAATGCCGGCTGCCGCACAGTCCTTCCACGACCTGCCGCTGGAGGAGCGCCTGTCGATCACCCGACGCGGCACCGCCTTGTACTCCGGCCAGCTGTCCCTGATCGACAACGACGACTTCGGCGAGCCGACCCTGCTTCCCGGCTGGGACATCTCGACGCTCGTCGCGCACGTCGCCTACAACGCCCACGCATTGGTCAACCTGATGGACTGGGCGACCACGGGCGTGGAAACCCCGATGTACCCCTCCCCCGACGCCCGTAACGAGCAGATCGCCTACGGCGCGACGTTGATTCCGGACGCGCTGCGCAACCTCCACGAACACACTCTGGTTCGGCTGGACGTCGCCTGGCGTGACGCGCCGGAGGAGGCGTGGAACGCGGAGGTCAAGACTGCGCAGGGCCGTACCGTCCCGGCGTCCGAGACGCTGTGGATGCGCACCCGCGAGGTCTGGCTCCACGCCGTGGACCTGAACCAGACGGCGAACTTCTCCGACATGCCCGAGGTGGTCCTGGAGACCTTGGTCCCCGAGATCGCGAACAAGTGGCGAGGTCAGGGCGCAGGCGAGGGCCTCGTCCTGGTCAACACCGACTCCGGCGAACGCATCGAGGTCTCCCCAGGCGAGAAGACCGTGGAGATCCAGGGCGGCCTAGCAGGTCTGGCCCGCTGGGCCTCCGGCCGCGGCGATCACGGCGTCACCGTCGCCGAGGGCGACGAGGTGCCCGCGCCGCCGCGCTGGCTCTAAGCTGCGCTGAGACATCTGACCACCGGATCTGCCGCCTCCCTCAAGGATGAGAGAGGCGGTGGGTCCGGTGGTCGGTTCTTTCCCGCGGTCTAGTCGAGCGGGGCAGGATTCAGATGCGACACCGCCAGTTGCCCGCCGCGGTTGTCCAGATAATACAACTGCGCGACCACGGGCCGGTCGGATTCCAGCACCAGCCCGTACGGCGCGTCCAGGGGCACGGCCTCCGGCTCGATCAGGTCGTTGATCCGCTGGTGACAGACCCGGTGCGGCTCCACGGGGATCTCGTACGGCCCGACCGGGTCGGCGTCAGCATGGTAGACGGTCAGGCGCACCCGCGCCGTCAGCGTTCCGGTGTTGAGCAGGCACAATGTATTACGTGAGGTAAACTCCGGTTCGCGTCCGGTGCTCTGGCTGGGGGCGAAACCGGCGGAGAACACCCACTGGGTGCGTCCCAACGGGCCCGGTTCACCGTGGCTTTGCTCCGCCATCCCGCTTCCTCCTGTTATTGCTCCGCGAATAGCTCGCGCAGGTAGTCGTTCATGAATACGCCGTCGGGGTCCATGTTTCGCCGGATGCGGTGGAAGTCCTGCCATTCCGGGTAGAGCTCGGCGAGTTGAGGTCCGGTCAGCGAGTGTTTTTTGCCCCAGTGCGGGCGCCCGCCGGCTTCTCGAAACAACGGCTCCATGTCGTTGAAGTAGTCCTCGTGCGGCAGGGTGTTGTTTTGCAACAGAGCGATGGTCATCGTCGGTTGTCCCTGGGCGTTGGAGAGCATCGCCTGGTCGGGGGCGATGGTGCGCACCAGGACACGCCATCCCACGGTGGCGCGGTGGCGCTCTTTGATGCGCTGGCGCACCTGCCGGAACACCTCCAGGCCGGGATCCAGCGGGAGCATGTACTCCATCTCTTCGAAGTGCAGGTGCCGGTCATTGGGGATGATGCGGTAGGAGGGCCCGGTCTCGTCTGTTCTGAGCGTGCCGGGAGGGATGAGGTCCGGTTCTTGACCAGGTTTGTTGAGCATGCGGACTTTGGCCAGGTCGTTGCGTGGATACCAGTAGAAGTCCAGGATACGGTTCTGGTGCATCATCTCCTCGAAGTTGTCGAGCACCCAGTCGATGTGGGTGATCCAGTTCTGTCGGTGCAAGTCATAGGATTCCTCCACCTGCAGGGTCAGCGACGTCATGACGCCGAGGCTGCCCAATGACACCTGCGCCGCCCTCAGCAGGTCGTGGTCCTTGTCGTGTCCGGCGTCCGTGCCGAAGGCGACTTCCTCGCCACGCCCATTGATCAACCGCCCGCCGACCAGAAACGACGAGAGGTTGCCGAGTGTGACACCCGACCCGTGAGTGACCGGTGCCGATCGCTCCGGCGATGGTCTGGTAGTCGACGTCTCCCAAGTTGGACAGTGCCCAGCCGTGTTCGTCGAGTTGGTTGTCCATGTCGCTGAGCCCGGTTCCGGGCAGCACCGTGGCCAACCCGTTGTCGCGGTCCACGTCTTTGACCCCACTGAGATGGTCGAGGTGGATCAAGGTGTCGGGGGTGTCGAACAGCGGCTGGGAGGAATGCGCTGAGCCGACCGGGCGCAGGGTCCGGGAGTGGGTGCGGGCGTCGTTGACCAAGTCCACGATGTCGTCGACGTCGGAGGGGCGTGTTCTCGAGGAGGGGGGTGAATTCCACGCTGCCCGACCAATTGCGGAATGTTTCGGCCATCTCCGCCTTCCTTTCCGACGTGTTCGGGGCATGACCGCCAGACTAATCACGCCGGCGCCGTCGATGCAGAAACGGGCGCGCGTCCCTACGCTGACAGGTATGCGTGCAATGACTTATTCCGAATACGGTGACAACGACGTCCTGCGGCTACAGGAGCTGCCGACCCCGAAAGTGGGGCCGGGCCAGATTCTGGTCCGGGTGACCCGCGCGGCGATCAACCCGGTGGACTGGAAGGTCATGTCGGGGGGCCTCGACGCCATGATCGACGCTCAGTTCCCGGCGGTGCCGGGGTGGGACATGGCCGGGACCGTCGAAAGTCTCGGCCCGGACGTCCCGGAATTCGCGGTCGGCGACCGGGTCGCCGCCTATGCCCGAAAGATGGTGGTCTCCGGTGGAACTTTCGCCGAGTACGTGACCGTCCCGGCCGAGTTCGCCACGAAGATTCCCGAAGGGGTGGATGACGAGACGGCCGCCGCGTTGCCCCTGGCCGGGCTGACCGCCAAGCGGGTGGTCGAGGCTCTTCAGGTCGGGGAGGACGACACCGTGCTGATCCACGCCGCGTCCGGCGGGGTGGGGCATCTGGCTACTCAGCTGGCGGTGAACCTGGGCGCACAGGTGGTCGGTACGTGCTCACCGGATAATTTCGAGAAGGTGCGCGGCTTGGGGGCCGCGCCCGTAGAGTACGGCGACGGACTCGTCGACCGGGTCCGTGAAATTGCCCCGGACGGGGTCGACGCGGTCGCGGACCTCGTGGGCGGGGTGCTGGAGCAGACGCTGGAGCTGCTTGGCGACGGTAGCCGCCATGTCTCGATCGCCGATCCGGAGGCCGCAGAGAAGGGCGGCCGCTGGCTGTGGGTCCGCCCCGACGGAGCCGGCTTGGCGGAGCTGCTGGAGCAGGTCGCGGCCGGCACACTCGCCGTCGAGGTCGACCGGGTTCTGCCGCTGGGTGAGGTCGCCGAGGGGTTCCGGCTCAGCAGCGAGGGCGAAGCCAACGGCAAGATCGTCGTCGACGTCACCCGTTAGCCAACCTGTCGATGACTTCGGCCGCCGGGCCGGGCCGGACGTCTTCGACGCCGACGCCTACGAGACAGTAGGCCACGGACTCATCGCCGGTGGCCCGCCGCTGAGCGAGCATCCGGTTCAGGTGCGGGTAGACGGGTGGGACCTCGGGGTGGCGGCGCGTGAACTCAGTTTCCAGCCCGCGGGCGTAGCGTCCGGAGAAGGCCCGGGTAGACGTCGTGATTCCGCCCCGGGTGAGCAAGGCGCGGTTGTGTTCGGAGGTTCCAGCTTCATCCGCGAGGAGAAAAGCCGTGCCGCAGGAGACCGCGACGACGCCGTCGAGTCTCAGTGCCTGCGCGACCTGTGCCGGGGTGGTGATCCCGCCCGAGGCGACCAGCGGCAGCCGCACGCCGGCGCCCCGGACCGCCGCCAGCAGGTCGGACAACGGGCGCTGATCGGGTTCCTCCTCGACCGACCAGGTGAACCGGTGTCCGCCGGCCTCCGGCCCCTGCACCACGAGAGCGTCCACCCCGAGACGTTCCGCTATGACGGCGTCCTCTGGCGTGGTCACCCCGACCCACGCCTCGACGCCCGCGGCATGCAGCCGCGCCACCTCCTCTGCCGAGAAGGCGCCGAAAGTCGAGCTGACCACGGCCGGGCCATGCCCCGCCTCCACTGCGGCGAAGATCGACGAGAGTTTCTTCGCCCATCCGTTGGTGTAGTCCACTTCGTCGACGCTGGGCACGGCCAGATCCAGTTCCTGGGCGAGCGCCGCCACCTGTCCCGGTTCTGCGAGGGGTTCTTGCGGGGCGAAGAGATTCACACCGTAGGTCACCGGGCCGGCCATCCCCGCCATCTGCCGGGCGGCGTCGTCCACCGTCGTGGTGCCCAATGCCAGGAATCCCAGGCCACCGGCTGCGCCCACGGCGCGCGCCAGTGCCGGGGTGCTCGGTCCGCCGGCCATGGGGGCGGCGATGATCGGGGTCGTCATGTCCTGTAACACGCTCATGGCCCCATGCTAATCGCATTGTGGGAGACTGGATGAGTGTTTTCGCTCAAAGACTTCTTTCGACGACTGACCGGTTCTGCGTCCGGCCGCGCCTCCCAGGGGGCGGCTGCGCTCGACCCCGCCGAACTCTCCGCCGACTGGTTGATCGTCGGCCTGGGCAACCCCGGTCCGAAGTACGCCGCCACCCGCCATAACGTCGGTTACATGGCGGCGGATGACCTGTTGGCCGCCGACGGCGACGTGCTCGCTCCGGTGCGCGGTGTGCCGGCGGAGGTCGCGGTGTTGACCGTCGAGGGGCAGCGGGTGGTCGTCGCGCGGTCGACGACGTTCATGAATCTTTCCGGTCAGGCGGTGGAGCCGTTGGCCGGGGCGCTCGGGTTGCCGCCGGAGAAGGTCATCGCGATCCACGACGAGTTGGATTTGCCGGCGGGCAAGGTGCGGGTGAAGCTGGGCGGTAACGAAAACGGCCACAACGGGTTGAAGTCGATGACGGAGCATCTGGACACGCGGGATTATCTGCGGGTGCGGATCGGCATTTCTCGGCCGCCGAAGGGCGTCCGGGTGCCGGATTACGTGTTGGGCCCGGTGGGCGGGGGCGAGGATTTTGACGCGGCGATCGCCACGGCCGCGGAGGCGGCGCGGTTGATCGTCACGGCCGGCTTGTCGGTGGCGCAGAACAAGATTCACTCCCGCTGAGCCGGGGGCGTCGTTTAGCCTTGGAGAAGGCCGGCGATGCGCTCGAGGTCGTCGAAGATGGCGGCCATCTCCTCTGGGCGACGCTCGTTCGGGGCGGCGCCATTGTCGTCGAACTCGGTGAACAGGTTCAGGTCCAGCTGGTTGCGGACGTCGAACATGCTCAGGTTGGCGACGATGTTGCGCCAGTGCTCGACGGCGCGGACGGCGCCGGCGGAGCCGTAGCCGACGAAAGCGACCGGCTTGTCGGACCACTCGGAGCCGAGGGAGTCGAAGGCGTTCTTGAACGGGCCCGGGACAGAGTGGTTGTACTCGGGGGTGACGAAGACGTAGCCGTCGAGGGCGTCGATCTTCTCGGACCAGGCGGTCACGGCCGGATCCTCGTACCGCTTGTTGGCGGCGCCTGGGACGACGGCGGAGCTGTTCAGGGGGACGTTGTAGTCGTTGAGGTCGACCAGCTCGTACGCGGCGTCGCCGCCGCGGGCGTCGGCCTGCTGCTTGACCCACTGCGCGACGGATTCCGCTGCGCGTCCTTCGCGGATGCTGCCGATGATGATGCCGAACTTCATGTGGTGGTCCTCCATTCACAAGCCAATAATGTGTACCTGTCAACAATAAATCATGGTCGCGGAATATTCCAGGGCGCCGCCGAATGAGAGTTCCTTCATCTTCGCTTCACTCTCCCCTCATAGGCGCTGACCTGGGGGTTACGGAAAAATCAGTGTCTTACACTCCCCTGGCGGTCCCCGCTTACGGTGAGCCACACTGAAGGTGAGCTCAAGAAGAGCCACCCACAAGTTCACAGTCGTTCCGGTTTTCCGGAACCCTAGCGAGGGGCTGGCGCCTGCGTCATGTTGAAGCAGATCGGCCCCGGATAAGGACCCCTCATGCTTTCCCCCACCTCAATCCTCGCCGGCGTCTTGGCGTTGCTGGCCCCGCTGGGCGTATCTGCCGACCAAGGCCCGGACACCCCGGACGCCGTGACCGTGCAGGCCGCCGCCCCCGCGGCCGCCGCTGAATCCGCCGACGCCTCCGAGACCATCTCGAAGGAGCGTTCCCTGGAGATCGCCCACGAGCACGCCGGAATCACCGCCGACCAGGTCACCCACCTCGACGACCACGAGCTGGACTCCGACGACGGCCGCCAGATCTGGGAAATTGAATTCCACGCCGACGGCTACGAGCACGAGTTCGACATCGACGCCCGCACGGGCGAAGTGCTCGACTACGAACGCGACCGCGAGGACGACGACGCCCCGGCCCCGGCCCAGCCGGGTCCGAACGACCGCCTCTCCGGTGAACAGGCCCTGCAGATCGCCGTCGACCACGCCGGCGTGGGCGCACCGAGCCACGTCGACGACCTCGAGCTGGACTCCGACGACGGCCGCCAGATCTGGGAAATTGAATTCCACGCCGGCGGACTGGAGTACGAGTACGACGTCGACGCCCACTCCGGCGACATCCTCGAGTTCGAGATCGATGATTAAGTGACGCCGCTGCGCCCGGCCGGTTTTCCCTAGACTGGCCGGCATGCGCACCATCGTCATCACCGGGGCCTCCGACGGCATCGGCGCCTCGGCCGCCCGTATCCTGCACCGCGCCCGCCCGGAGGACCGCCTGGTCCTGATCGGGCGTGACCCGGCGAAGACAGCCGCCGTGGCGGAGTCCGTGGACGCAGAGTTCCACACCGCCGACTTCTCCCGCTTAGATGAGGTCCGTGCCCTGGCCGACGACCTCGGCGAGCTGGGCCGCATCGACGTGCTGGCCAACAACGCCGGCGGAGTGTTTCCCGGCCCGGAGACCACCGTCGACGGTTTCGAGAAGACCTGGCAGGTCAACGTCGTGGCCCCGTACCTGCTGACCAACCTGCTGCTGCCGACGTTGGTGGCCTCGCGCGCCTCCGTGGTGGCGACCGCGTCGGTGGGCTCGTTGGCCGCCAAGTTCAACCTCGACGACCCGAACACTTTCCGGGGGTTCACCCCGGACCGCGCCTACGCCAACGCCAAGCTGGGCAACATCCTCTTCACCAAGGAGTTGCACCGCCGTTTTCACGATCACCGGCTCAGCGCCGTCGCGTTTCATCCGGGCGTGATCGCCACCAGCTTCGCACAGGAGTCCGGCGCCGGATTGTTGCACAAGATGTACGGTGGCCCGCTCGCCCGATTCTTCGGCGGTTCCGCCGCGGGCGGGGAAAACCTCGCCCACTTCATCGCCGGGGTGCCGGGGGTGCACTGGGAATCGGGGCGGTACTACGACGACCGGCGACGACCGGGCCTGCAGCGGCCCATCGCCAAGGACCTGGGCGTGGCCAAGCGTGTCTTCGAGGACCTCGGCGAGGCGTTGAATGTGAGCTGGTAGCGCCAGCGACTAGGCTAAACAGCCATGAGCATCGCCCAAGAAGCGGCCCGCCGCCGTACCTTCGCCGTCATCGCCCACCCGGACGCCGGTAAGTCCACGCTGACGGAGGCGCTCGCGCTGCACGCCCACATCATCTCCGAGGCCGGCGCCACCCACGGCAAGGCCGGCCGCAAGGCCACCGTCTCCGACTGGATGGACATGGAGAAGGACCGCGGCATTTCGATCGCGTCGTCCGCGCTGCAGTTCGAGTACGCCCCGGAGGACCACGAGGGCGAGCCCTACATGATCAACCTGGTGGACACCCCGGGTCACGCGGACTTCTCCGAGGACACCTACCGCGTGCTCACCGCCGTCGACGCGGCCGTCATGCTGATCGACGCCGCCAAGGGCCTGGAGCCGCAGACCCTCAAGCTGTTCCGCGTGTGCAAGGCCCGCGGTCTGCCGATCATCACCGTGATCAACAAGTGGGACCGCGTCGGTCGGGAACCCCTGGAGCTCGTCGACGAAATCGTCAACGAGATCGGCCTGCAGCCGACCCCGCTGTATTGGCCGGTCGGCGAGGCCGGCGACTTCCGCGGTCTGGCGCACGTCACCGAGGACGGCGAAGTCGACGGCTACGTCCACTTCACCCGCACCGCCGGCGGATCCACCATCGCCCCGGAGGAGCACTACTCCCCCGACGCCGCCGAGGCGAAGGAGGAGGACGTCTGGGAGACCGCCGTCGAGGAGGCCGAACTGCTGGCACTGGACGGCGCGGTCCACGACCAGGAGCTCTTCGAGAGCTGCGAAACCTCCCCGCTGATCTTCGCCTCCGCGATGTTGAACTTCGGCGTGCACCAGATCCTGGACACCCTGTGTGCGATCGCCCCGGCGCCGCGCCCCCGCGACTCCGACCCGAAGGCCGTGGCGGTGTCGACCTCCGCGATGGACGAGACCCGCGACCTCGACGACGCTTTTTCCGGCGTCGTGTTCAAGGTGCAGGCCGGCATGGACAAAAAGCACCGTGACACGCTGGCGTTCATGCGGGTGGTCTCCGGCGAGTTCGACCGCGGCATGCAGGTCACCCACGCCCAATCCGACCGCAGCTTCTCCACCAAGTACGCCCTGACGGTCTTCGGCCGCACCCGCGACACCGTCGACTCCGCCTTCCCCGGCGACATCGTCGGCCTGGTCAACGCCGGTTCGCTCGCGCCGGGTGACACCATCTACGACGGCCGCAAAGTGCAGTTCAAGCCCATGCCGCAATTCGCCCCCGAGCACTTCCGCACCCTGCGTGCGAAGTCGCTGGGCAAGTACAAGCAGTTCCGCAAGGCGCTCGAACAGCTCGACGCCGAGGGCGTGGTGCAGATTCTGCGCAACGACCTCCGCGGCGACGCCTCCCCGGTCATGGCCGCCGTCGGCCCCATGCAGTTCGAGGTCATGCAGGCCCGGATGGAAAACGAATACAACGTCGAGACCGTCACCGAACCGGTCCCCTACTCCGTGGCCCGGCGCACCGACGAGGAGTCCGCCGCCGAGTTGGGCCGTCAGCGCGGCGTCGAGGTGTTCACCCGTTCCGACGGCGAGCTGATCGCCCTGTTCGGCGACAAGTGGAAGCTGGCCTTCATCGAGCGCGAGCACCCGAACCTGACCATGGAACCGCTGGTGGCTGACGACTGACACGGTGCGCCCCGCCCGGGCGGTTTTCTGGTCGTGTGTCGAGAAAGTTTCCGCCCCGCCCTTGTGCGTGCGATCACATTAGGTTAGGGTCACCTTCATTGACTTTCAGGAGGCGCCATGACCATCACTGCCACGTACGCGAAAAACCTCACCCGTCGGATCCTCAACGGGGCCGGGTCGGTGTCGTTCGTCCCATACAAGCTGGACCCGACCCGCAGCATCCCGGTCGTTCTGCACGGCATCGACGCAGCCGGCCGCATCATCGTGGTCTGCCGCGCCGATGAGTCCGACTGGCTGCCGAATACCGAAGTTCGCGTCGATGGGGTGAAGAAGGCGTTGGAGCTGTCGACGAACATCACCGTCGCCAGCCTGCATGGGACGGGCCAGTTGGCCTGGCTCCCTGCCGGGGAAGCCGTGCCCGGGATCGGGCTGGACCCCGCGCCCCACCTTCGTTTCGGCGTGGTCGACCTTGAGCAGGTCCATCTGCATTGGCCGTGCGGCGCCACGATGGTGCGGATCGCCGAACTTAGCGGCATGGCCGACGACGCCCCGGCGATCGACGAATTGGAGGTGCGCGGCCGCCTCGACGCCTTGGGCGAGCGCCGCCTGGCCTCCCTGCACACAGAGGTGCTCACCGGGCTGATCGACGGCGAAGTCCTCGACGACCGCAAGCTGGCCCTGCGCAAGAACCACCGCGACCGGGTGTGGGTCGGCGACGTTGACGGCCAAGGCCTCATGCTCATCGGCGCCGGCACCCAGCGCATCAGCGTCACCTTCGTACGCTTCCCGCAGCCGGCGGATTCCGCCGAGGAAATCGCCGATGCGGTGGCGGCACTGGCCTAGCGGCACGGTGTGCCCGCGGTGGAAAACGACTCAGCGAGCCTCGTAGGTGGTGCACGCCGCGCTGTCGGCAACCTCAATGCCACTGGCGGAGCACAGCAGGTTGGAATTGTGCACGCAGTCGACGCGGTGGCAGGCCCCGACCTGGCCCCGACCGTCGCTCAGCCCGGCACGGACGTCGAGCTCGGCGAAGGTGGTGCAGGAGGCGCTTCCGGTCACGCCACCGACGGTGATGGCGACGGCGGTGCAGCTTTGACTGTCGTTGAAGGCGCAGGCGGTGGCGGCGCAGGTGCTGACGGGGGCGGTGGCGGTGGTCATGACGGTTCCTTCCGGGATCTTTTCGATGAGGGAGGAGTTCTCCCAATCATTGCCTAACCCCTCCGTGACCTTGAATATACGCGCATCCCTGCAGCTAGAGGGGCCTTTATTAGGCAAGCCTATACTTTGGCGACACGATAGTGGCAGGTAGTGATTTTGACGCAATCATCGTGTCAAATTAACCAACCCCATTTCGGGGGTGTTATGTGGCCAGAAATTTTTCCAGCGCCGACCACTCACGCCGCGTCTGTTCTTGACCTGCCTCGAAGGCCAGCCGGAGCCGTTTCACCCTACGTTCGCCCGTGCTCACCGGCATGACTTCCGGGAAGAACACTTTCGCCCGCCCCTGGTTCTCCAGCTCCAGGATGCGGCGCTTGGCCTCGTTGTAGATGGCGGGCCGGTTGATTTGCGCCTCAGCCACCGCGGGCCAGCGGCGCAGCACCCGCCGCACCGCCTGCGGGCGGGTCACCTCCGGTTTCCAATAGTCCCGCGGGCGGGACATGATGACCAAAAACTTCGAGTACCCGGCCCGCTCGGCGGCGTCGATGAGCAGTCCGCCGGATGTGCCCATCGCGCCGTCGACGTACGGCTCACCGTCGATCACCGGCATGTTCATCACCACCGGCAGCGTCGACGACGCCCGCACCCGGACGTTGACGTCGGTGGCCGTGGCCATGTCCGCCCGGTTCCACACCACCGTCTGGCCCGTCGCCGCCTGCACCGCTTCGATGTGTACCTGCGCCGGGTGCTCGGCGTAGGCGGTGAAGTCAAAGGGAAGGTCCGCGTCCCCGGAACGCTCGTAGATGTATTCGGCGTTGAAGTAGCCGGTGCCGCGGGCCAGCGATCCCCAACCGCCGAACTCCGGGAAGGCCGCGAAATCCGTGAAGCTGATGCGGGCGCGTTCCGCGTCGCGGCTCAAGTAGTTGAGGGTGTGGCTCGACCCGGCGGAGATCCCGCCGACCCAGCCGACGTCCACGCCTTCGCGGATCAGGGAGACCACGGGCGCTGCGGTGTAGGACCCGCGCATGCCGCCGCCTTCGATTACCAGGGCCACATCAGATGCATCGATCACACCCCGCGATTCTAGCGGAGGCTAGCATCGGGGCCATGGGATTTTTAGACCGCATCCTGGGCCGGGGCACGGCGGAGAACCTGCCGAAGCTGCCGACTGAGGTGGAAGAGGTGAACGTCGGCACGCTGCGGGTGCGCACGGCCGCGGAGTGGGTCATGGTGATCGCCTCCCCCGACGCCGCGGACCAGCTGCTGGACGCCGCCCGCAGCCGCCGGGCCCGGCGGCTGCACCCGGGAGGGCGCCCTTTGACGGTGGTGCCGGTGAAACGGGACAAGCGCATCGTGCTCGACCCCAAGGTCGGGTGGGTGCTGCCTTTGACCGAGGTACAGGCTGAGGCCTTGGTCTCCGGTGCGCGCAGCGAGCCCGGCGAATACGAGATCGCCGACCTCGGCCTCGCCTTGGTCGTCGAAAAGCAGTGACCTCACCCCTCCCCCACTGAGACACGGCCCACACCACCCCTCTCGTCGCGGGGTGGCGAGCTGGCCAGTTTTCCGGAAATTCATGCCGGGGACACGTGGCGGCCACGCCCGCCCCGGGCCGTGCACCCCAACCTCTCACCCAACTCGCTCATGTTGACTAAACTCGACACGCAGACATTTTTGCGTATGGAACTGTCTGGTCTTTGTCCCCGAACGTGTTTGGAGTAACAGTGAAGGTTGCGATTCTCGGCGGCGACGGCTTCTGCGGATGGCCTGCGTCCCTCTACCTCTCAGATCAGGGACACGACGTGATCATCGTGGATAACCTGTCCCGGCGCGCCATCGACGCCGAGCTCGGCGCGGAGTCGTTGACCCCGATCGCCGACATCGATGAGCGCATCGCGGCCTGGAAGGAAGTCTCCGGCAAGGAGATCGGCTTCCGTAACTTCAACGTGGCGGAAGATTATGACGAGCTGCTTGATTTCCTGGTCACCGAGCGTCCCGACGCCGTCGTCCACTTCGCCGAGCAGCGCGCTGCGCCGTACTCGATGAAGAATTCGCGCAACAAGCGCTACACCGTGGACAACAACACCAACGCCACGAACAATCTGTTGGCCGCCATCGTGGAGTCCGACTTGGACATCCACGTCGTCCACCTGGGCACCATGGGCGTCTACGGCTACGGCACCGCCGGGATGAAGATCCCGGAAGGCTACCTCGACGTCGAGGTCACCGCCGACGAGGACGAGCACGGCAATGCGGTCGAGCCGCACCGTGTCCCCCAGCAGATCCTGTACCCGACCAACCCGGGCTCGATCTACCACATGACCAAGGTGCTGGATCAGACGCTGTTCGCCTTCTACGCGAAGAACGACGAGCTGCGCATCACGGACCTGCATCAGGGCATCATCTGGGGCACGACCACCGAGCAGACCGCTAAGGACGAGCGTCTGATCAACCGTTTCGACTACGACGGCGACTACGGCACCGTACTCAACCGCTTCCTCATGCAGGCCGCGGTGGGTTACCCGCTGACCGTCCACGGCACCGGCGGCCAGACCCGCGCGTTCATCCACATTCGCGACATGGTCCGGTGCATCGAGATCGCCCTGCAGAACCCGCCGACCCGCGGGGAGCGCGTGAAGATCTTCAACCAGATGACCGAAACCCACCGCGTTCGGGATCTGGCGAACCTGCTGGCCGAGATCTCCGGCGCCGAGGTGGCCAACGTCCCGAACCCGCGTAAGGAGTCCGCGGAAAACGAGCTCCACGCGGTCAACGAGACGTTCCTGGACCTGGGGCTGAACCCGACGACGCTGTCCGAGGGCCTGCTGCACGAGGTGGAGGAGGTCGCCCGCAAGTACGCCGATCGCGCCGACATGTCCAAGATCCCGGCGCGTTCGCTGTGGACGAAGGACAATGAGGCCGGTGAGCCGGAGCGCGTCACCGAACCGGCGGCCGTGGCCAAGTAAAAGGAGATCTCGGGCACGTGAAGATCTCGATGTTCACGGAGGTCTTCCTCCCCAAGATCGACGGCGTGGTCACCCGTGTGACCCGCACGATGGAGCAGCTCGCGGAGCTGGGCCATGAGGTTCAGCTCTTCGCTCCCGGCGATCCGCCGGCCGAATACGCGGGCTTCACCGTCAACCGGGTGCGCGGCATCTCCTTCAAGCCCGTCTATCCGGAGATCAAGGTCGGCATGCCCACCCCGTCGATCGCCCGGAAGATCGAGGAGTTCCAGCCCGACGTCATTCACGCCGTCAATCCGGTGTGGCTCGCCGCTTTCGGGGTGCTCTCCGCCAAGCGGCGCGGCATTCCGCTGGTGGCGAGTTTCCACACCAACGTGCCCGAATACACCGAGTCGTTGCGCATCGGGTGGTTGCGCCAGCCCGCGGCGGCGTGGATCCGAACGCTGCACAATCAGGCCGCGGTCAACCTGTGCACCTCCGGGCCGATGGTGGATAAGGCCACCGCCCAGGGCATCCGCAACGTTGAATTGTGGCCCAAGGCCGTGGACACCGATGGCTATTCCCCCGAACGCCGCTCGCGGAAGATGCGCGCCCGGCTGACCGACGGGCACCCGGAGGCCCCGTTGGTCATCTACGTGGGCCGGTTGTCCGCGGAGAAGAACCTGGACCGCCTCGCGCCGATCATGCGTAAGGTGCGCGAACGCGTGCCTAACGCACGGTTGGCGATGGTCGGTTCCGGGCCGCAGGCCGATGATTTGAAGAAGATGATGGACCCGGCGTTCACCACCTTCACCGGCTATCTCTCCGGCGCGGATCTGCAGTCGGCGTTCGCTTCCGGCGACGTCTTCGCTTTCCCGTCGGTCACCGAGACCCTCGGTCTGGTGGCGTTGGAGTCTTTCGCCTCCGGTGTGCCGGTCGTCGGCGCCCGGGCCGGCGGCATCCCGTTCGTCATCGACGAGGCAAAGACCGGGTATCTGGTCGAGCCGGAGGACTACGACGCGTGGGCGGAGCGCATCGCCCTGTTACTCAACGACGAGGCCCTGCGCACCGAGATGGGCCACACCGCCCGCTCGGAGGCGTTGCGCCACGGCTGGCGGGCGGCGACGGAGTCACTCGTCGACTACTACCAGCGCGCGATCGACGAGCACCGTAGCTAGACGAGGTACAGGCATGGAGAGCAAAGATACGGATGACGTGCGGGTGACGCCCGAGGAGGCGCAACACCTCCTGGACGACGTCTCCGCTATCCGTCAGTCCCTGCAGTGGCAGCCCAACCTCTCGGTCGTCACCCTGCTGGCGGTGCTGTTCGCCGCCCTGGTCGCCACCGGCATCTGGGAAATGCTCACCTGGACTTTTTCTCTGTTGGCCCTGATCTTCATCCTGTTCGTGGTGTTCCGTAAGCAGCTCTTCACTCCCCATACCCGGGAACGCCCAGTGGTGGATTTCGACCAAGAAAAGGGTAAGAAGAGTAATTGGTGGCGGGAATCGGTCTGGTTCCTGTGGACGCCGGTCGTGGTGCTGCTTCCGGCGGAGCCGCGTTGGCTCGGTCTGATCGCCGGCATTCTGGGCGGCCTGCACATCCACTACGCGCTCCGGAGCACGTGATACCTGCCCTATGGACAACGCACTCGATCCCGTCCTCCGCCCCGTCACCCGGCTGCGCATCTGCGCAGCGCTGAAAGCCGCCGGAGCCACTGAGGGCGGCGACGCCGCTGACCGGGAGATGTCCTCCGCCACCCTGCGGAACGTGGTCGACGTCAACGACGCCGCTTTATCGGAGCAGCTCGGTGCGCTGGAGTCGCACGGGTATGTCGCCCACGACCGCATCTACGGTTTCAGCCGCGCCAAAAACACCGTCTGGGTCCGTCTCACCGCCGTTGGCGACGCCGCCCTGACCAGGTATCTCGCCGCTCTGCGGCACATCGCGAATAGGGTCGAGAATTAAAACAGGTGCAGCACCCCGAGCAGCACCAGGAACACGGCGACGCCGTAACCGCCGATCTTGGTGACCTTCTCGGTGTTTTCGCGCGCCCACTGAAACGCCCGACCCGGCGGCGAGTACGGGTATTTCCGTACCAGGCCGACGAGCACGGCCGTAAGCGTCGGCAAGCTCAGCGCGATGGTGGCGTAGAAGAACATGCCGCCGTAGCGCACCCACGCCGAGTAGTCCCCCGCCGACAGCACCGCGATGCCCAAGAAGAACGGGCCGGAGGTCAAAGACTGCACCACGCCGAGCACAAACCCCGCCAGTACCGTCCAGACGCTGGGGGTGCGCAGGAACTTCAGGATCATGTCCACCAGTTCGCGGTTGCCGCCCGGCTTGGTGCGCCATACCCCGATTGCGGCGATCAGACCGACGGCGATGAGGATGATGCCGAAGACGGGCCCGTCGATGAGCGTCTGGACGAAGTCCTCCAGCCCGTCGAAGACGAACATCACGCCCAGCGCAAGCAAGAAAACCCCCAGCCAATCACCGAAGATCAGCAAGGGGGCCACTTTGCGGTACTGTCCGCGCGGCAAGATGATGCCGATGGCGACGACGACTGCGATGAGCAGCGCGTTGACGGAATCGGCGAACGCGAGACTGACGGCGGAGAACATTCCCGCAGTCTACCGGGCCAGCCGCCGGCCCGATAACGTCAGGACTTTACTTCAGGTCGGTGACCTTGACGCGCTCCGGCAGGACCTTCGGGCGGGCTCCGGCGAGCTTCTCGACGATGCGGATGACCTGGTTGGAGTAGCCGAACTCGTTGTCGTACCAGACATAGAGCACCAGGTGGTTGTCGTTGGCGATGGTGGCCAGGCCGTCGACGACGCCCGCGTGGGTGGAGCCGACGAAGTCGGTGGACACCACGTCCGGGGAGTTGATGTAGTCGATCTGCTGACGGACCTCGGAGTGCAGGGAGACGTCGCGGAGGAACTCGTTGACCTCGTCGCGGTCGACGTCGATCTCCAGGTCCAGGTTGAGCACGGCCATGGACACGTCCGGGGTGGGCACGCGGATGGCGTTGCCGGTGAGCTTGCCCTCCATCTCCGGGATGGCCTTGGACACTGCCTTTGCGGCGCCGGTCTCGGTCAGCACCATGTTCAGTGCGGCGGCGCGGCCGCGGCGCGGGCCCTTGTGGATGTTGTCGGCCAGGTTCTGGTCGTTGGTGTAGGCGTGGACCGTCTCGACGTGGCCGTGCTTGATGCCGTAACGGTCGTTGATGACCTTGAGCACCGGGGTGATCGCGTTGGTGGTGCAGGACGCGGCGGACAGGATCTTGTCCTCGTCACCGTCGGTGATCATCTCGTGGTTGATGCCGTAGACGATGTTCTTGACGTCGCCCTTGCCCGGGGCCGTCAGCAGCACCTCGCTGACGCCCTTCGACTGCAGGTGCTGGCCGAGGGCCTCGCGGTCGCGCCAGATGCCGGTGTTGTCGACGACGACGGCGTCGTCGATGCCGTAGGCGGTGTAGTCGATCGCCGCCGGGTCATTGGCGTAGATGACCTGGATGCAGGTGCCGTTGGCCCAGATGATGTCGTTTTCTTCGTCGACGGTGATGGTGCCGTTGAACGGGCCGTGGACGGAGTCACGGCGCAGCAGCGAAGCACGCTTGGCCAAGTCCTCGTCGTTGCTCTTGCGCACCACCACGGCGCGCAGGCGCACGCCGCCGTAGGTCGCCTCCCGGGCGACGAGGATGCGGGCCAGCAGGCGGCCGATGCGGCCGAAGCCGTAGAGGACGACGTCGCGGGATTCGCGTGCGGAGCTGGTGCCCATGGCGTCGGTGAGCTGGGACTCGAGGAAGGCGCGCAGGTCGGTCTCGTCGCTCTTGGCGAACTGCGCGGCCAATGCACCCAGGTCGATGGAAGAGGTGCCCAGGTCCATGTCCACCAGCTCACGCAGGATCGGCAGCGTCTGGTCGAGCGGGAGCTCCTTTTCGACGATGCGGCGGGCGTAGCGGTGCGACTTGATGATGTCGACGTCCGTGACTCCGATGAGCAACCGGCCGAAGATCGAGGTGACCACGTTGTGCTCACGGTGAAGGCGGCTGATCAGGGGGAGCATCTCCTGCGCCAGTTCGAGTCGGTCGTTCCAGTCCTGTTGAGCCTGCTGCTGCGAGGTCACGTTCCCCATCCTTTTGTAGAGGTTGCCACTTCGGTCACGAATCTTGGGCCTCACTGTACCGCGCGAGCAGCGCACGAGCAGCGGAAACCACCCAAGTGTTCACCCCCAAACACTACTTCCAGAAGACGGGGTCTGTGAACACCGGGGGTAACCGGCCCCACCCGCCGACGGACATTCAGTCCCCCAGGCCAGAGGGGTTATTCTGAGAGTCATCACTTCTTCCCTTTTTTCGGACAAGGACTCTCCCCGCATGGACCTGCCCCCTCCCGCCACTGTCGCGGACGTCATCGCCGACGGCGCCGTCGCTCAGGCGGACCTGGACGCCGTCCTGGCGGGAGCCTCCGGCACGGTCACCGGCGTCGAATACTCCGGCCCCCAGCCGACGGACCCGGCCGAAGACGCGCTCGTGGACGTCCGCGCGCATTTCAGCCGCTCCGGCTCCGTGCCCCTGCGCGGGGTGCGGGTCGCCGTCATCCGCGCCGGGCGCTGGACCTGGCTGACCCGGCGCGGCGCCGACTTCCCCGTCCCGGAACTGAGCGGCGCCTGGCCGGCGGCCGATGACCTGCTGCGGGCGGCGCGCACCCTGCTGGGCAACGTCCCCGTGCTGCTCGCCCCGCATTCCGACGGATCGACGTCCGTCGTGGCGGTGGACGTGCCGGCCAGCACCTCCGACACCCGCACCGCTGTGCTCAACGGGGTGGCCGCCCTGGATGAGGCGCTCGATGCGGAACGTGCCCTCATCGGTTTCGCGGCGGCCCGCGGACTGGGGATCGAGCGCACCTCCTTCGGCGTGGAGTACAGCGACGGCGTGGCCGTGGAGATCGTCGACGGCCGGGTGGTGGACATCCGTGGCGGGGCGAGCCTGGCGGAGGTGCGCGCCGATGCCGTCTACACCTCCGAGGAGCATCAACTCCTGCTCAGCGGCATGTTCCCGCAGGCTCAGCTGCAGCCGGACCTGCGTACCGGGTTCGGCCGGTTGTCCGGTTCGCACGGCGCCGGCCTCGAGGTGCGCAGTGAGATCCTGGGGGTGATCGTCGACGAGGAGTGGGTGTGGGCGTGGGCGGATCCGCAGCTGGCCGGCACCCCGGCCGCGGGCCCTGCCTCGGTGTCTGCGCGGGTGCGTCGGTTCGGCGGGGACAACGCGATCCCGGCGTTCGTGCGGCCGCGCACCACGCTCGAGCTGGCGCGGGCGGACGCTCTGGTGGAGGCGGCCAAACCCGTCGCCGGCCTGTGGGCGCATCTCACCGCCCCGCTGACGCCGACGGTCACGGGCGTGTTCCTCCTCGACGCCCCGGCCCTGCGGCTGCCGGGCGCCACGGAAGCCGCGGTGCGGGCTACGCTGCGCACGGAGGCGGGGCGCCGGGTCGACCAAGAGCGGGCGGCGGTGTCCTACGCCCGGTTCCGGCGTCTGCCGCACCGGGTAGCCGACGGCGTCGTGCACCTGCAGATGCCCGACACCGGCAACGACGTCACGGTGCCGTAGTAAACTCCGCGTCGCGGGTCTTGTCCACCAGCACCGCGCGCACGCCTTCCACGAAGTCGGGGTGGCGGCGCATCTTCTCCCCCATGACCCGTTCGTTGTCCAGGGCCTGCGCGAGGTCGACCTCCAGGTTGGCGGCCATCAGTTCAGTGGATCGGGCCAGGGACGTGGGGCTGGCGCCCGCGGTCAACTCGCGGACCAGAGAGACGAACTCCGCGTTGTCGTGGCTCTTCAGCGCCCGGTCGATCTCCGCCCAGGTGTCGTGGCCGAAGGTGGCGTCGATGTCATTGATCAGTTCAGCCAGCCGCGATTGCTCCTCCGGTTGCGTGGCCAGCTCAGCCAACACCTGGTCGACGCCCTTCTCCACGATCGCCTCCGCCACCCCGTCGGCGGCGTCCACGTGGTGGGTCGCCAGGCCCGAGGCCAGCATGTCGGCGGCGGTGAGCCGGTATCCGGTCAGGGCCAGGAAGCGCCCCGTCGCCGGGCCGAAGCGCAGCGTCTGAAAGACCTGCGACATGCCGACGTCGGTGACATACCCGATGGCCGTCTCGGGCATGGAGGCGAACGCCGCCGGGGTGATCACCCGGTGACTGCCGTGGGCCGATATGCCCAGACCGCCGCCCATCACCACCCCGTCGATGAGAGACACATAGGGTTTCGGGAACTCCGCGATCTCCCGGTTCATGGCGTACTCCACGGCGAAGAACTCGTCCGCCTTCGCCGCTTTCCCGGCCAGAACCTGTTCGCGGGCCCAGCGGACGTCGCCGCCCGAGCAGAACCCCTTCTCCGAGTTGGACAACACCAGCACCTGGGTGATGGCGACGTCGTCACGCCACTCGCGCAGTGACTGCGCCACGGCCTCGACCATCTCCGGCGTTAAGGCGTTGATCGCCCGCGGCCGGTTCAGCCGGATGACTCCCGTAGTGTTGCTGATGGACGTGATCACTGCTGCTTGCTCATTCATGGCGCCCAGTGTGCCAGCGCAGCGCCAACCAAGGAGGATAAGTTTCGGTGTCGTACCGGATCATCGCCGTAGACATGGACGGCACGCTTCTCGACGCCCACGGCGCCATCCCCGCCGCCTTCCGCGACGTCATGGCCTACGCCGAGGACACCGACGTGGTCATCGCCCCGGCCAGCGGACGCCAACTGCGCACCCTGCAAGACATATTCGGAGATTTCTCCGACGCCGTGCCGGAGGCCTATATCGCCGAGAACGGCACCGTCGTGTCGTATCAGGGCGAGATCGTCTCCACCACCGCCCTGCCCGCGGATCCGGTGCACGCGATCATCGACGCCGCCGAGGACTTCGTCGTGGTCGTCTGCCGCCCCGACGCCGCCTATATCCCCGCCGGCCTACCCGCCCCGATGCTCTCGGAGATCGACAAGTACTACCACTCCACCGTCGAGACGTCCGATCTGCACGACGTCGTCACCGACGACGTGGTCAAAGTCGCCGTCTACACGCCCGGCGACGCCGAGGCCGAGGTGTTCCCGGTGGTCGACGCCGCCGCCCCCGACGCGAACGTCGTCGTCTCCGGGGCGAACTGGGTCGACGTCATGCACCCGGAAGCCGACAAGGGCGTGGCGCTGCGGGCGTTGGCGGACGCGTTGGGAATCGCCCACTCAGAAACCGTCGCTTTCGGCGACTACCTCAACGATTACGCCTTGCTGCAGGCCGCCGGCACCGCGTGGGCGATGGACAACGCTCACCCGGAGTTGAAGGCGATCGCCGATCACATCGCCCCGTCCAACGTCGACCACGGCGTGGTCACGGTGCTCAAGGAACACTTCGGGCTGGGGTGACGGGCCGTACCTGGCTACGTGGTGAATTCTGGATGATGAAAATCCACGGCGCCAGGTACGCTCCGCCCGCCTTTTTCCCGGTCTTTCATCACCTATTTTTCACCTTCTACCCGCTGAGGCGGAATGCCCGCCGGCTCTCCTCCCGGCACTCCCACCCACACACGGTGAATTCTGATTGGTGAACATCCGCGACAGGTCATGCATCGAGCTACACGGTGGCCCGGATTTTCACCAACCGGTATTCCGCAAGCACTCACAGGCACCGCCGCAACCGCGACTTATCCACAGATGGCCTCCTCGCCCTCCCCCCCCCGCCAGTCCGCACAATGCTGTGCTGGAGGCATGGATCTCGCCGCCCTTCTCACCGACACCCGCGATCTCCGCGCCACCTATCTCACTGACCCCGTTTGGCAGCAGGTGGCGGAGGGGACGATGAGCAAGCTGTCTCCCAATCACGTCATCGCCACCGAGATTTATCGACGTCTCCCGTGGTTCCACCAGAACACGCTCCGAGCAGCGACGGCCGGGTTAAGCGCCACCCGCTCTCTCGTGATCAGTCGCTCAGCTGCCCGGCTGCACGGTCTCTGGGTCATCGGGCGCCCACGTGAACCCGTCGAAATGACCTTATTGTCCGGCCACTCTCGGCCCTCACCACCACCTGGCGTCATCTACCGCCGTCTCCGGCTTCGCGCAGAAGACACCGCTCGGGTTCACGGCGTCCCCGTCACGTCCCTGGCACGATCAGCCGCAGACGTTGCCCGTTATCACGGGTGGGAGGAGGGCCTGGTCGTGTTCGACAGCCTGTTGCGTCGAACCGCCATGCCGGGACAAGACGCTCAGCGGCTGGCCCGCTATCTCGAGGGACTGGGCCCACTCAAAGGCATCGCCTTCGCTCGCGCCGCCCTCTCTCACGCGTCCCCGTTGTCGGAGTCGCCTTATGAGTCCTTGGCCCGCGCCCAGTTGCTCGCGGCGCAGAGACGGCATCCGCAGATCCGGTCCGTGCAGCTGCAACGGCAGATTGATCTCGAGGACACTTTCCGCTCCACGCATGGGCTCCACCGCACCGTCGCCCGGGTGGACCTTCTGGTCAACGACCGGGTGGTGGTGGAGGGGGACGGGGAAAGCAAATACGACGGCACGTTCGGAGATGATCCGAATGCCGTCGTAGTTGATGAGCGTAAACGAGAGAAGAGACTCCATAATCTGGGTTATCTCGTTCTCCGCGTTTCGCCACGGGAGATCACGGCGAATGAGCTTGTGCCGTGGGTGGTGCGGGCTACTTCTCGACCGTGAACTCCGCCATCTCGTCCCATTCGGTCTTGCCGGGGATGAGCGTGTTGATGATCTCGGGGGTTTCCTTCAGCAGCGTCGGGAAAAGCTCCTGGGAATCCTTAAAATGCTGGGACTGCACGTGCGCCTCGGCGGCGTCGTCGTGGAAAGCCTCGATGAGGATGTAGAGGCCCGGATCCTCGGTGGAGCGGTACCAGTCGAAGAAGATGTTGCCTTCCTCGGCGCGGGAAGCCGCGGTGAAGTCAGCGACCTTCTCCATGAAGTTGTCGACGTATTCATCGCGGGGACGGAACTTGACGTTGATGAGAATCATGTCACCTATCCTAGCGATCTCCGCCGCCGCGCGCCTAGTAGAGGAAGTACTCCACCAAGTAGACGGTGTCGTCGACGCGCGCCGACGCCACGCCGAATCCGGTGCCGTTGGCGGACTCGGTGACCGGCTGATCCAGCCAGCCGATGCGCGCCTCGGCCTCCTCGACGGTCAGACGGTAAATGTTGCCGTCGCCGGTGTCCAGGTGGGTGTTGCCGCGGCCGACCCCGCCCAAGAACTCGACCTGGCCGGTCATGGCCTCGCCCGCCCACTGCGCGGCGATCTCCCATGCCACCGGGTCAGCGTAGTGACCCATGCCGGTGAGGTTCTGGCCGGTAGCGGCCAGCAGACGCCCCTCCACGCCCTCAGCGGTGAACGCCGGAACGTCCTGCTGCGGCTCAGCCTCCACCGGAGCCGGAGCCTGCTGGATGCCGGCCTCCGCCTGCACCGGCGCGTCGGGCAGAGTCTGCGCACCGGCGGGGACGGCGAAAGTCGCCGTGACGGCGAGGGCGGCGGCGGTGAGGAACGCGGAAACTCGTGCTGTGATCGACATACCTCCACTTTGCCACCGCTACGCAGCGGAAAGGCACAGCGACAAGACACGATTCCATAACGAGTGGGTTACGTTACCGCGCCCGACGTCCTTAGCCTTCGAGCTGCTCCCCGAGCTCCAGCCACTCCATCTCCAGGCCCTCGTGGTCCTCCCGTGCCTCCCGCAGCCCCTTGTCCACGTCCGCGAGCTTGCCCAGGTCCGGATCCTCCGCCCCGGAGAGCACCGCCATCTCCTGCTCGAAGGTGGCGATGCGCTCGTCGAGTTTGGCCATCTTGCGCTCCACGGCGTTCATCTGCTTGCGCAGCTCACGCTCCTCCTGGGAGCTAAGTCGCTTTTCCTCCGCCGACGCCGCCGGGGCGGATTTGTCGCCCAGGTCAATGACCCCGCCACCCTCCGCGGCCGCCATCGCTTTGCGACGCTCGAGGTACTCCTCGATGCCGCCCGGCAGGTTCGTCAACTGCCCGTCACCGAATAACGCGTAGGTGTTGTCGACGATGCGCTCGATGAGGTAACGGTCGTGCGAAATCACTACCAAGGTGCCCGGCCAGGAATCCAGCAGCGACTCCAGCTCCTGCAGCGTGTCGATGTCCAGATCGTTGGTCGGCTCGTCCAGCAGCAACATATTCGGCTCGCCCATCAACACGCGGGTCAGCTGCAGGCGGCGGCGCTCACCGCCGGAGAGGTCCCGGATGAAAGTGCGCTGCCGCTTCGGGCTGAACCCGAGCCGCTCAGCCAACTGCGAGGCAGAGACCTCCCGCTCCCCGATGGTGACGTACGTGGCGACGTCCTCCACCGCGTCAATGAGCCGGCGGTCCGGATCCAGATCATCGAGTTCCTGGCGCAACCATCCGATGCGCACGGTCTGGCCCTCGATGCGCTTGCCCGCGGCCAGCGGGTGATCGCCGGCCAGGGCCCGCAGCAGCGTCGTCTTGCCCGAGCCGTTGACGCCCACCAGGCCGATGCGCTCCCCCGGCGCCAGCCGCCAGGTCAACCGATCCACGAGCGGACGGCCGTCGGGGGCTTCGATGCGCGCGTCCTCCAGCTCCACGACGACCCGGCCCTGGCGCGACTTGGAAAACGACATCAGCTCGACCTTGTCGCGCGGGGCGGGCACGTCCGCAATGAGCGCCTCCGCCGCCTCGATGCGGTACCGCGGCTTGGAGGTGCGCGCCGGGGCCCCGCGGCGCAGCCAGGCCAGCTCCTTGCGGGCCAGGTTCTGGCGGCGCTGCTCGATGGCGTCGGCCTGACGGGAACGCTCGGCGCGCGCGAAGGTCCAGTCGTTGTAGCCGCCTTCGTAGGCGTCGACCCGCCCGTCGTGGACCTCCCAGGTCATATTGGCCACGGTGTCCAGGAACCAGCGGTCGTGGGTGACCACGACGATGGCGAGTTTGCGCGAGAGCAGGTGTTCTGCCAGCCACTGCACGCCCTCCACGTCGAGGTGGTTGGTCGGCTCGTCGAGGACGATCAGGTCCAAGTCCTGCACGAGCGCCGCGGCGAGGTTGACGCGGCGGCGCTCACCGCCGGACAGCCCGCCGACCTTCGCGTCGAGCCCCAGCTCCATGATGCCGATGCCGCCCAAGACTTCGCGCACCCGTGCGCTGGAGGCCCATTCGAAGGTCTGCAGGCCGAGCGGCTCGACGACGACTTCGCCGATGGTCAGCTCAGGGTCGAGTTCGGCGCGCTGGGTGACCACCGCCATCCGCACATCGGAGGTGTGGGAGACGCGGCCGGAGTCCGGCTCCTCGACGCCGGTGAGCACCTCGAGGAGGGTGGTTTTGCCGCCGCCGTTGAGTCCGACGACGCCGATGCGGTCGCCGGTTTGCACGCCGAGGCTCACCGAGTCGAGCAGGGTCTTGAGGCCGTAGGATTTGGAGACATTCTCCAGATTGATCAGGTTCGCCATGATGGGACTCAGTCTAGGCGAGTCCTCTGCTCGAGCCCCAGCCCGCTCCCCTACCTCCCGGCGGGCGAACCCAGGTACGCGCCCTCCGCCGGCCCGGAGACCCGCAGCCCGGAGGTGCCTGGGAGTTCCAGGGACAGTCGCACGATCAGCTGGTCGACGGTGGCGGCGTCCTCGCACAGGAAAGCGCAGGTCGGGCCAGACCCGGACACCAGGCCCGCGATCGCCCCCGACTCCTTGCCCAGCTCGAGCACCCGCCGCAGATCCGGCTTCAGGGACAGCGCGGCGGCCTGCAGGTCATTGTGCAGCGCCGCCCCCAGCGCGAAAGGATCTCCCTGGATGAGGGCCTCGGCCACGGCACGGGTCTCCAGCGCGGGGGTCAGTTCCGGGCGTTTGCCACGCAATTCGTCCAGTTTGCCGAAGACCTTCGGTGTCGACAGCCCCTGCTTCGACAGGATCAGCGCCCAGTGGTACTTCCCCCGGGAGAGCATCGTGGTCAGGTGATCGCCGCGCCCGGTGCCTAAAGCGGTGCCGCCGACGAGCGTGAACGGCACGTCCGCCCCCAGTGAGGCGCCGAGTTCCACCAATCGGCCTCGCCCCAGCCCGGCGACGCCGTACGTGCGCGCCAGGAAGTCGTCGGCGGCCAGCAGCGCGGCCGCGGCGTCGGCCGACCCGCCGGCCATCCCGCCGGCGACGGGAATGCGCTTGTCGATGCGGATGCTCACCGGCGGCAGTTCCCGCGTCCCATACCGGTTCGCGTAGTCGTCGACGACGAGGTCGAAGGCCCGCCACGCCAGGTTGCCGGGGTCTTCGGGAACCTCCCCACGAACGTGGGAGACGCATTCAAGGCTGACGGCGGCGCTGCCGTCGACACGCGGGAAGTCGTACTCGTCCTTGAGGAGGGTGACGGTGTCATGGGTGTCCACGGACTGAAAGACGGTCACCAGGTCGTGGTAGCCGTCCTCGCGGGCGGCGCCCACGCCCAGGTGGAGGTTGATCTTGCCGTGGGCGGTGGCTCGGGAAAGGTTGGTCACCGGCCTCACTCCTCAGCGACGTCGACGCCGGCGAGGCGGACGAAGTCCGTCACGTCGAGTTTCTCGCCGCGCAACTTCGGGTCGATGCCGGCCGCCGTCAACGCCTCTTCCGCCTGCGCGGGTGAACCGTAGTGCCCGCCGAGGGCGGCACGCAGAGTTTTGCGGCGCTGCGCGAACGCGGCGTCGACGACAGGAAAGACCTGCTCCCTGGTCTGCGCGTCCTGTGGCCAGGAACGCTGATCCTCGGGGTGGCGGTCGATGCGCACCAGCCCGGACTCGATGTTGGGCTCCGGCCAGAAGACGTGGCGGCCGATCGAGCCGGCCCGCTTGACCTTGCCGTAGAAGCTGGCTTTGACGCTGGGCACACCGTAGATTTTGGAGCCTGGTTCAGCGGCGAGCCGATCGGCGACCTCCGCCTGCACCATCACCAACACGCGCTCGATGGTGGGGAAGGTCGCCAAAAAGTGCAGCAGCACCGGGACGGAGACGTTGTAGGGCAGGTTGGCCACCAAGGCGGTGGGCGCGGCGACGTCCTCGGCGGTGACCTGCATGGCGTCCTGGGTCACCACGTTCAGCCGGTCCGCGACGGCCGGGGCGCGCCACTGGGCGGTGGCGGGCAGCTCGGCGGCGAGGCGTTTGTCGATCTCCACGGCGGTGACTGCGCCTGCGGTGTCCAGCAGGCCGAGCGTCAACGAGCCGAGGCCGGGGCCGATCTCGACGACGTGATCGCCGCTGCTGATGTCAGCGGCGGCGATGATGCGTCGGACCGTGTTGGGGTCGTGGACGAAGTTCTGGCCCAGCTTCTTCGTCGGGGTCACGCCGAGCTTGTCGGCGAGCTGACGGATCTCGGCTGGGCCGAGTAAGTCGGCGGCGGTGGTGCTCATGGCCACCTAACTTACCCGTTGCGGGAACTCAACTAGTGCGTGCCCTCGGCGAACTCCTCGACGATCTTGGCGTTGAAGGCCGGCAGATCGTCCGGAGTACGGGAGGAGACCAGCCCGTTGTCGGTGCGGACCTCCTCGTCGACCCAGGTGGCGCCGGCGTTCCGCAGGTCGGTCTGCAGCGACGGGTAAGAGGTCAGGGTACGTCCCTTGAGCACGTCGGCGTCGGTGAGGATCCAGGCGCCGTGGCAGATGACGCCGACCGGCTTACCGGCCTCGACGTGGGCCTTGACGAAGGACACGGCGTCGGCGTCCATGCGAATCTTGTCGGCGTTGCCGGTGCCGCCCGGCAGGATCAGGGCGTCGAACTTCGCCGGGTCGGCGTCCGCGGTGGCGGCGTCGACGTCGACCTTGGTGCCGTTCTTTCCCTCGATGGGGGCGCCGGTTTCGGTGGACAGGACAGTAACGGTGGCGCCGGCTTCCTTGACGGCTTCCACGGGGCTGCTCAGCTCCGAGTCCTCGAAGCCGTGGGTGGCGATGACTGCGACGTTCTTGCCGGTGAGGTCGGCCATGATGTCGTCCTTTCTGCTACGTTTTGTTCGGGTACGCGGCCCAGCGTAACGAGAAAGGAAGAAGCTGGCAGACCCGCAGGTCAACCGGCTCTCATGCGTTTCCGCTAATTCTTAGCGGATGCCCAACTTCGAGGTGCAGGCTGGCCAGGCGCCCCAGCCCTGTCCCGCCTGGGTCTTCTGCGCGATGGCGATCTGCTGCTCGCGGGAGGCCTGGTCGGCGGTCGGCGCGTACTGGGTGCCGCCGTAGGCCGCCCAGGTCGACGCGGAGAACTGCAGGCCGCCGTGGTAGCCGTTGCCGGTGTTGATGGACCAGTCGCCGTTCGACTCGCACTGCGCCAGCGCGTCCCAGACGGATCCGCCGGCGACGGCCGGGGCCGCCGCGCCGGAAGCGGAACCCGCCGCGGGGGCCGGAGCTGCCTGAGGGGCCGGAGTTTCCGGGGCCTTGGTGCCGCGGGCTATCTTTGCCGGGGTCGCGGCCTTCGCTTCGACGGCCTCCAGGGTCTCGCGGGATTCTTCCACGCCGTTGACGGTGACCACCCGCTGGACGAGGTTGCGGACGCCGGATTCCCCCTCCTCGACGACCCGCTCGGTGCCTTCCTCCGCCTCGGAGTCTTCGACGTAGACGGGCTCGGCGTCGAACTCGGCGCGTTCGGTGGTCTCGGCGACGTCGACCCGGTCGATGACGATCTCGGTGCCCTCGCCGATGACGGAGTCCAGCGACGGGCTGACCCGGTCGTCGGAGTCGACGGTGATGCCGCGGGAGGTCAGCACGTCGGCGACGGTTTTCTTCGCGATGGAAGTGTAGGTGACCTGGCCGCCGTCGTTGATCGCGATGATCTTCGGGGTGGTCACGTCCAGGGTCATGCCCTCGGTGACGGGGGCGTCGTCCGCGGCGGCGGTCTCGGCGGCCGGGGTGACGCCCGGAATGGTACCCAACAGGTCGGCGACGGTGTCGGCGGTGGAGTTGAGGGTCTGTTCGTTGCCGTCGACGATGACGGCGACCGGCTTAGAGGTGCGCACGGTGATGGTGGCGTCGTCGGCGACGGACTCAGAGGGCGCCGGATAGACGAGGTCCTCATCGTCGACGGTGACGCCGGCCGCCTCGAGGGCGCCGGCGACGTCGGCCGCGTACGTGCGCAAGGAGATCTCTTCGCCGTTGACGTCGACCAAGACGTCCTTCTGGGCGCCGAGGGCCACCACCCCGCCGAGGGCCATGACGCCGGCGGCGCCGCCAGCGACGATGCGCGCGGTGGTCTTCTTCGGGGCGTTGATGCTCTTGATCTGTGAGGAGGTGCGTGCCATGGGAGTTTCTACGTCTCGTGTTTCACTCGATCGGCCGGGCCTGCGGAGATCCCGGCGCGTTGTGCTGTGGGCGATGCGCGGAACTGCGCCCACACTGTCATTACGTCACGATAAGGTAACAAACCTACAACCGCCACCGCAACAGACACGCTCACCAAGCCCTGTCCGCCGACCTGTGAGGTTGCCCACCTTCTACTCGAGCGCGAACACCTCGTCGAAGGTCGCGGACACCTCGGCCGCCAGGTCGTGGACGTCCATTCCGCGCGCCTCCGCCACCCGCAGAGCCGTATGGCCGATCAACGACGGCTCGTTGCGGGACCCGCGGAACGGCTCCGGCGTCATATACGGCGCGTCCGTCTCAATGAGCAGTTGCCCGGCCGGGGTTTCCGCGGCGGCCTGGCGCAGCTGTTCGTTGCGCTTGAAGGTGACGTTGCCCGCGAAGCTGAGCACGTAACCCCGGTCGATCGCCTCCCGCGCCACCCCCAGCGGGGAGGAGAAGCAGTGCAGGATCACCCGACGCGGCTGTGGCGCGTCGGCGAGGATGCGCATGAGGTCCTCGTCTCCTTCGCGGTTGTGCAGCATCAGGGTCTTGCCGGTTTCCACGGCCAGGTCGATGTGCCAACGCAGCGCTTCCTCCTGGACGTCCAGCGGGGCGGTGCGATCGGGGTCGTGCTGCAGCCAGTAAGTGTCGATGCCGGTCTCGCCCACGGCGACGCAGCGCGGGTCCGCGACGAGTTCCCGCACGCGGGTGCGGGCAACGTCATCGAGTTCGTGGGCGCGGGTCGGGTGAATGGCACACGCCGCCCATACCCGGGCGTTGTGGCGGGCGGCGGCCAGGGCCGCCTCCGCTTCGGCCAGCCCGTCGCCGACGGTGCAGATCTTCTCCACGCCGGCGGCGAGGGCGCGGTCGACCAAGGCGTCGACGCCGGCGCCGTCGCGTGCTCCGGCGGAGGCGAGGTGCGTGTGGGCGTCGACGAGTCCGGCGACGGTCTCGGCGGGGACGGGGGTCGGGCGCGGTTTCTTCTTCGACATGTCTTCCCACCTTAAACGGACGCAGTGCCGAGGCAAGGCGATCCCCCACGGCGGTGACTCGAATTCGGCAAGATTCTGGAGGGGGACTTACACTCAGTCGCATGCAGATTCGCGCCGCCTCTCACAACGACCTGCCTTCCCTGATTGACATCCAGAATCAGGCGATACTGAACAGCACCGCCTCCTGGCGTTTCGACGAATTGACGCTCGAAGAGCGTACTCAATGGCTCGACTATCAATTCGACACCGGTTATCCGGTGTACGTGGCAGAGGAAGAGGACGGCACGGTGTTGGGCTATGCCTCGTACCGACCCTTCGACACCATCACCGGCTACCGGTACACGGTGGAGAATTCGGTCTACGTCAGCGACCTGGCCCACGGTAAGGGCGTCGGCTCGAAGCTGATGCAGGCGATGATCGACCACGCCAACGACTCGAACAAGGTGCACGTCATCCTGGCGAACATCACCGGCGACAACCTCGCTTCCCAGAAGCTGCACCGGAAGTTCGGCTTCGTCAAGGTCGGGCACTTCCCGGAGGCCGGCCACAAGTTCGACCAGTGGCTCGACCTGACGTACTGGCAGCTGACTATCCCGATGGATCCGGTCCTGGTCGAGGACTGATCAGCCCCGGGAGGCCAGCGCCAACGGCAGCACCGCCCGCCCCGTCGCCTCGTGCAGCTGGCTGCCCGCGACGGTGACCGACCAGCCGCTGTCGACCACGTCGGTGACCAGCAACACGGGCCCCGCCGCGCCCTCGAGCGCTCCGGCGACGGCCGCGACGTCGAAGTGGCCCAGCAGCCCCTGGACCCGGTAGGCGGAGTTCTGCGCGGTGATCTCGCCGTGGCCCCCGCGCACCGGAACCACCCCCGCATAGTCCATCCGTCCCACCCCCGCGATCGCCGACGCCAACGCGTCGACGAACGCGGTTTTTTCTTGGTCGGCCGCGCCCAGCGCCACCACCGCGGTGGGGCGTTGTTCCCAGCCCCAGTCCGCCAGCACCGCCACGATCCGGGGCAGCCACGTGTCCTGTTGCCAAGGGGAAGTGGGGCGCCAGGACCGGTCGTCGAGAAGCTCGCGCAGCGCCGGCCCCCGGCCGACGTCGTTGAGCCTGCCCAACGCCCGCCCCGGTTCGACGCCGGTGATTTTTCCGCGCACCTGACTCAGGCCCGTCGGCCATTGGCGCCGCTGCGTGATGCGTACACCCGGCGCGCGCATCTTCTCCGAGACCTTCTCCGCCAGCGCCGGATCCACGTCCCATGACAGGTGGCCCTCGGTGCAGTTGTCGCAGCGCCCGCAGGGTTGACCGGTGGCGGTGGGGTCGTCGAGCTGGCCGCGCAGGAACAGCATCCGGCAGTCGGTGGTGTCCTGGTAGCGCCGCATCGCCTCTTGCTCGGAGCGGCGTGCCTCGTCCAGGCCGCGGTAGCGCTCGGCGTCGTAGTGCCAGGGTCGGCCGGTGCTCACCCAGCCGCCGCGCACGCGCTGCACGGCGCCGTCGACGTCCAGCACCTTCAACGTCTGGTCGATGCGTGAGCGCGTCAGATCCACCACGGACTCGAGTTTCTGGGTGGACAACGGCTCCTGTCCCAGCGCGTCGAGCAAGGTGCGGACGGTGTCTTCGTCGGGAAAGGACACGGAGGCGAAGTAGTCCCAGATGCCCTGGTCTTCGGCCCCGGGCAAGAGGATGACGTCGGCGCGGCCGGTGCCGCGGCCGGCGCGTCCGATCTGCTGGTAATAGGAGATCGGCGAGGAGGGCGCGCCCAGGTGCACGACGAAACCCAGGTCGGGTTTGTCGAATCCCATGCCCAAAGCGGAGGTAGCCACCAGGGCTTTGAGTTCGTTGTCGATCAGGGCCTGTTCTAGCCTTTCCCGCTCCCCCGCCTCGGTGCGGCCGGTATAGGCCGCGACGTTCCAGCCGACGGCCTCGAGCGCTTCGGCCAGGTCTTCCGCGGCGGAGACGGTCAGACAGTAGATGATGCCGGAGCCGTCCAAAGATCCGAGCCGCTCCGCCAGCCAGGCGGGCCGTTGGGTCGTGTCGGGCAGCCGCACGACGTTTAACCGCAACGACTCCCGGTCTAGGCCGCCGCGCAGCACCCCGGTGTCCGGTCCCAGCTGGGCCTGGACGTCGGCGACGACTCGGTCGTTGGCGGTCGCGGTGGTCGCCAACACCGGCGTGGCCTCGGCGCGGGCGCTCAGGCCGTCGAGAAGGTCCTTGATGCGGCGGTAGTCGGGGCGGAAGTCGTGGCCCCAATCAGAGATGCAGTGGGCTTCGTCGACGACGACCATGCCGACGCCGGCGGCCAGCTGCGGGAGCACGTTGTCGCGGAAGTCCGGGTTATTCAGCCGTTCCGGGGAGACCAGCAGCACGTCGACCTCACCGGCGGCCACGGCCGTCTCGATCTGGGCCCATTCGGTCATGTTGGCGGAGTTCAAGGTTGCACCCCGGATGCCGGCGCGGCCGGCGGCCTCGACCTGGTTGCGCATCAGCGCCAGCAGCGGGCTGATGATCAGCGACGGCCCGGCGCCGCGTTCCCGCAGCAATTTGGCGGCGATGAAGTAGACGGCGGATTTACCCCAGCCGGTGCGTTGGACCACCAGCATGCGCCGCGATTGGTTGACCAGCGCGTCGATGGCGGTCCATTGATCGTCGCGGAGTTGGGCTCCGGGCCCGGCGATGCCTTCGAGGAGTTGATTGGCGCGTTCTCGTGTTGCCTGCATGCCCTCCACTTAACACCACGGGCCCGACGTCGGCTCAGGCCCCTGTGGAGGAACGCCCCAGTTCGTCGTCGACGCGGCCGGGTTGCGCGGCTTTCATCCCCACCACGCCCTTGAGGGCCGCCAGGACGATGAGAACCGTGATAATGGCGGTCCAGGTGTGCGGGTTCTCCGGCCGATAGGCCAGCCCCACCAACAGCGGCCCGGCCGCGGCGATGATGTAGCCGTAGGGCTGCACGAAGCCGGACAGGCGGGCGGCCACGAGCGGGTGCCGCGCCTTGACGACGATGAGGTTCAGCGCCGTCGGGAAGGCCCACCCGCCCAGGCCCAACAGGCCCGCCCACAGCAGCGGCATGGTGTCCGGGATCAACAACAGCCCCACGTAGCCGGCGACGGTGACCACGCCGAACAACAGCGGCCAGCCCGGCAGCCAGCGCGAGCGCTGGACCACGGTGGGCATGATCAGCCCGCCGGCCACGCCGAACACCGCGGTCAGCGACAACGCCAACGCGGCGACGGCCACGTCCACGCCGGCGTCGATGAGTATCTGCGGCAACCAGCCCATCTGGACGTAGGCCTGCATCGACTGCAGCCCGAAGTAGAACATCAGCGCGAGCGCGGAGGCGGCGCGCCACAGCGAACCCGTCGGCGCCCGACCGTCCTCCCCCACGGCGCTGTGGGAGGGGAAATCGTAGCGGGTGCGCAGCGCCACCACGGCCCACACCAGGACCTGCGCCAACGCGAGCCACGCCCAGACGAACAACGCGTCGCGCCACCCGCCCGGGCCATCCGCCAGCGCAGCCGACAGCGGGCCGAGGCCGCCGGAGAGACCCAGTACGGCCCCGTTGACGGTCATCAACGCCACCACGTTCTTCCCGCCGTGGAGTTTGATCCAGGCGGGCAGCAACACGTTCGACAACGCGATGCCCGCCACCACCAGGGCGGTGAGCAGCAAGAACAGACCCACGCTGCCGGTCCAGGGGCGCAGCGCCAGCCCCGTCAGGGTCATCGTCATCCCCAGCAGCAGCGTGCGGCTGAGACCCAGCCGGGAGGCGATCGGCACCGCCGCCAACCCCATGACCGCGAAAAACATGCCGGGCATGGCGGTGACCAGCCCGGCCAACGCCCCGGAGGCGTCGTACCAGGCCAGCAGATCCCCCAGCACCGGGCCGACGGACGAGATGCCCGCGCGCAGGTTGAGGGCGGCGACGAAGACGGCGGCCAGCGCGAAGCCGCCGCCGATCACCTTCTGTCTAGGAGACACTCATCCCTACTTCTGCACCGGGGCCCATTCCGGGCCGGTTTCGGCGAGCTCGGGGTCGAGCTTGGCCACCAGCGGCTTCGGCTTCGACAGCTCGGTGCCGGCGACGACCTCGGTGCGTTCCCACCGGGCCTGTTCGACGGTGTAATCGCCGGTGATCACCGGGTAGCTCTGGCCCGGATCGGGCAGGCCCGCGCCCACCGGCTCCACCGGGGCGTCGTCGACGACCTCCTTGACCTCCGGCAGCGCCGCCCACACGCCGTCGCGGCCGAGGGTCTCGTGGACCTTCTGTGCGGTGTGCGGCAAAAACGGGGTCAGCATGGTGTTGGCGTCGGCGACGACCTGCAGGGCGGTGTGCAAGACGGTGCCCAGACGCTCGCGGTCGGCCTCGGCCTTGGCCAGCTTCCACGGCTCCATCTCGGCGATGTAGGCGTTGGCCTCGCCGACCAGGTGCATGATCGCGGAGATGGCGTTTTTGAACTTGGCGGCGGCCAGGTTCTCGCCGGCGGTGGTGAAGGTCTCCTCCGCCAGCGCCAGGATCTTACGGTCCGCGTCGGTCAGTTCTCCCGCGGCGGGCACCTCGCCGAAGTTCTTGTGCGCCATGGACACGGTGCGGTTGACCAGGTTGCCCCAGCCGTTGGCCAGCTCGTTGTTGATGCGGCGGACGAACTCGTCCCAGGTGAAGTCGGTGTCGTGGTTCTCCGGGCCGGCGACGGCGATGAAGTAGCGCAGCGGATCCGGGCCGAACTCGGCGAGGAAGTCCTTGACGTAGATGACCACGCCCTTGGACGAGGAGAACTTCGAGCCGGACATCGTCAGGAACTCCGAGGAGACGACCTCCGTGGGCAAGTTCAGGTCGCCGTATTCGTGGGCCTTGCCGCCCTTGGTCCCCTTGCCCGCGTAACCGAGCAGTTCCGCCGGCCAGATCTGGGAGTGGAAGGTGATGTTGTCCTTGCCCATGAAGTAGAAGGACTGGGTGGCCGGGTCCTGCCACCAGGTCTTCCAGGCGTCGTCGTCGCCGGTGCGGTGCGCCCACTCGATGGAGGCGGAGAGATAGCCGATGACGGCGTCGAACCACACGTAGAGCTTCTTGGCGTTGTTGTCCTGCCAGCCGTCGACCGGGACGGGCACGCCCCAGTCGATGTCGCGGGTCATGGCGCGCGGGCGCATGTCGTCGAGCAGGTTCAGGGAGAACTGCAGGACGTTGGGGCGCCAGTCCTGACGGGCCTCCAGCCATTCGCGCAGCGCCTGGGCCAGCGACGGCAGGTCGAGCAGGAAGTGTTCCGTCTCGACGAACTTCGGGGCTTCCCCGTCGATCTTGGAGCGCGGGTCGATCAGTTCGGAGGGGTCGAGCTGGTTGCCGCAGTCGTCGCACTGGTCGCCGCGGGCATCGGTGGCGCCGCAGATCGGGCAGGTGCCCTCGATGTAGCGGTCCGGCAGGGTGCGCCCCGTGCTCGGAGACACCGCGCCGAGGGTGGTCTCCTTGATCATGTACCCGTTCTCGTACAGGCCGGTGAACAGCTCTTGGACCACGGCGTAGTGGTTGCGGGTGGTGGTGCGGGTGAACAGGTCGTAGGACAGGCCCAATCCCGCGAGGTCCTCGACGATCTGACGGTTGTAGCGGTCCGCCAGGTCCTGGACGGTGACGCCTTCTTTGTCCGCCTGGACCAGCAGCGGGGTGCCGTGCTCGTCGGTGCCGGAGACCATGAGGACGTTCGCGCCGGACATTCGCTGATAACGGGCGAAAACATCCGAAGGGACGCCGAATCCGGCGACATGGCCGATGTGGCGGGGGCCGTTGGCGTACGGCCACGCGACGCACACAAGAACGTTGTTGGTCTCAGTCATGTCCTTCAGCATAATTTAGACGAGTGAACCCGCACGCCCACGGGTGGTGATCCGTAGGTGCGCGGGTTCGAAGAGGGCTCTGGTTGGCTGTTATTTCCTGCGGTGGATGACCGCGGAACGGCGGTCCTTTTGCGCCTCGCGGTAGGCCTTTTCGCGGTACAGGCGACGTTCGATCGCCAGTTGGCGGGCGAAGTTGCGCTGGTCGATCTGGTCCTTGTAGATCACGTCGTTACGCAGATCCTTGAAGATGGCGAACATCAGCAGGATGACGATGAGCAGGAACGGCGTCGCCGCGACGATGGTGACGTTCTGCAGCGCGCTGAGGGCGTCGTCGCCGCCGGCGACGAGCAAGGTCACGCCGACGAGCGCTGCCATGATGCCCCAACCGGCGGTCAGAGGGCGCTTAGCATCGGAGACGCCGTTCTGCGACATCGACCCCATGACCGTCGACGCGGAGTCGGCGGAGGTGATGAAGAAGGTGCCCAGCAGAATGATCGCCACGATGGAAACGATCTGGCCGCCCGGCAGATTCTGCAGCAGGTTGAAGAGCATCTCCTCGGTCGTGCCGCCGCCGACGATGGACTGATCGTTGTTCTCCATCCAGATGGCGGTGCCGCCGAAGATGGCGAACCAGATGGTGGAGACTCCGGCCGGGATGAGCAGGACGCTGAGACAGAATTCGCGGATGGAGCGGCCGCGGGAAATGCGCGCCAGGAACATGCCGACGAACGGGGACCAGGAGATCCACCAGGCCCAGTAGAAGATGGTCCAGCCGCCGAGCCACTCGCCGGCGGTGCCGTCTTCGGAGACCGGGGTGCGCGAGGCCATCTCGAAGAACTGCGACAGGTAGCTGCCGACGGAGGTGGGCACGATGTTCAGCTGCACCAGGGTCGGGCCCATGACGAAGACGAAAATCGCGAGGATCGCGGCGAAGATCACGTTCAAGTTGGACAGGTACTGGATGCCCTTGCCCACGCCGGACAGCGCGGAGAGGAGGAAGGCGAGCGTCAGCACCAGCACGATGCCCAGAATCACGCCCTGGCCCGGATCCTCCATGATGCCGGAAGCCTGCAGTCCGGAACGGATCTGCAGGGCGCCGAGGCCCAGGGAGCAGGCGGTGCCGAAGATGGTGGCGAAGATCGACAGAATGTCGATGACCTTGCCCAGCCAGCCATTGGCGTTCTTTTCGCCGATCAGCGGGATGAACGCGGACGAGATCAGCTGCTTGCGGCCGAGTCGGAAGGTCGAGTAGGCGATGGCCAGGCCGACGATGGCGTAGATCGCCCACGGGTGCAGGGTCCAGTGGTACATCGTCGTGGCCAGGGCCGCGCCGACCTCACGTTCCTCGTGGTTGGGCACCGCGTCGAGGTAGAAGGTCAGTGGCTCGGCGGCGCCGAAGAACATCAGGCCGATGCCCATGCCGGCGGCGAACATCATGGCGATCCAGGAGATCGTGCGGAACTCGGGTTGTTCATCCACCTCGCCGAGCCGGATGGAGCCGAAACGGGAGAACGCGATGAACAGGACGAAGGCGACGAAGATGGTGCCGAAGAGCAGGAAGGCCCAGCCCAGGTTCTCGACGACCCAGGTGAAGGCCCCGTTGGCCACGTTGGAGAAGTTGTCGGGGAAGACGAGACCCCACATGACGACGGCGATGACCAGGATGAAGGCGGGGACCACGACGATCCAGCTGATGGGTGCGTTCTTGTCATCGGCGAGGCGTTTGACCGTCTTGTCATCCTCGGGCACTTGCCCGGAAAGCGCACTTTCATCGGAGAGCATCGACGCCAGCTGCTCAGTGGCGGTGGCGTTGTCGAGACGGTCACGGACTGTTTCATAGTCCGGGCCGGCCTCCGGGCCGGGGACCGCTCCCGGCGGTCCCTCCACGTTATTCAAATCCTTGTCAGACATGGCTACACCTTCCGAGTAGAGGGCCGGGTTTTCAAACCAGAAAACCTGGCACTTCACTGACGGGCACAAACGCCAACTGGCGATTTACCCAATTGTTATCCAATGTTTTTCCAGGTGGCTCCGACTGTACACCCAGTTAGGTCACGGAATAATAACGATCCCCTCACCTGCCTCGAGCCATAAGCACCGCCTCATACAATTCCCGGTTCGAAACCCCGTATCTGCCCGCCACCGCCTTGCAGGCGTCCTTCAGCCGCACCCCGTCAGCCACCTGTTTCTCGACGGCGGGAACCAGCTCCTCCGGCTCCGCGGCCTCCCCTGCCCCGCCCTCCAGCACGACGGTGACCTCACCTTTGACTCCCCCGGCGGCCCATTCCGCCAATTCCGGCAGCGTCCCGCGACGGACCTCTTCGTAGGTCTTGGTCAGTTCGCGACACACCGCCGCCCGACGGGAGTCCCCCAGAATCTCGGCCGCCTCGAGGAGCGTTTCGTGTACCCGGTGCGGGGACTCGAAGAAACACACCGCCCGCTTCTCCGCCCGCAGGCTCTCCAGCCACGTACGGCGTGCACCCGCCTTGCGGGGCGCGAAGCCGTCGAAAATGAAGTGCCCCACATTCAACCCCGACAACGCCAACGCCGTCGGCACCGCCGACGGCCCCGGGATGCACGTGACGGACACCCCCGCCTCATGCGCGGCGTCGACCAACGAGTGGCCCGGATCCGACACCAGCGGCATGCCCGCGTCGGTGACCACCACGACGCTGCCGGAGCGCGCCGACTCCAGCAGCCCCTCGCTGCGGGCGGCCTCGTTGTGGTCGAAGTTGGACACCACTTTCCCGCGGATCTCCACGCCCAGCGCCGTCGCCAAGTTACGCACCCGGCGCGTGTCCTCGGCGGCCACGACGTCCGCGGTGGCCAACGCGTGCCGCAGACGCGGCGAGGCGTCGCCGACGTTGCCCAACGGGGTGGCGGCCAGAATCACCCCGCGCGGCAACGGGTCGAGATCCAGGGGCGGGTTGGTGTCGTGGGTGGCGCTCATGCCGTCCAGCATTCCACACCCCTGCCTGCCGTTCACTGAGGGGCGGGTGGCCTAGACTGTCCCGGGTGAACACCGCCACGAGTACGCGGCCGTCCCCGCCGCCGGTCACCCCGCCTGCTCCGACGCGCTATCGCTGGACCCGCGCCGACACCTACAGCACCCTGGTGATCGCCGCCCTTGCTTTCCTGACTCGTTTTGTGGGCCTGACCTCGGCGAGCGTGCAGGGCACCCCCGTCTTCGACGAGAAGCACTATGTGCCACAGGCCTGGGACATGGTGCGCTCCTGGTTCAACCCTTTCCTCGGCGGCGTCGAGGCCAACCCCGGGTACGGGCTGGTGGTGCACCCGCCGCTGGGTAAGCAGCTGATCGCCTTCGGCGAGATGCTCTTCGGATATACCCCGCTGGGGTGGCGAGTGTCCGTCGCACTTTTCGGCGTCGCCACGGTGGTGCTGATCATGGCGCTGGCGCGACGCCTCTCGCAGTCCTGGCAGGTGGCCGCGTTCGCCGGGGTGATCGCCGTGTTCGACGGGGTGCTGCTGGTCTCGGCGAAGTTCGGCATGCTGGACATGTTCCAGGTGTTCTTCATCGTCGCCGCCGCCTGGGCCCTGGCCCGCGACCACGAGCAGGTCCGCGCACGCTTTCACGCGGCCTTCATCTCCGGGGCGATGGGCGACTCGCCCTTCGGCCCGCGGCTGGGGTTCCGGTGGTGGCGTTTCGCCGCCGGCGTCGCGCTGGGCTGCGCGCTGGCCGTGAAATGGTCGGGCCTGTACTACATCGCCTTCTTCGGGCTGATGAGCGTGTTCATGGATCTCGCGCTGCGCAAACGTTATGGCGTGCGCCGCTACGTCGCCGGCGCGCTGGTGCGCGACACGCTGCCGGCGCTGGCGTCGTTGGTGGCGCTGCCCGCCGCACTCTACCTGTACTCCTGGCGCGCGTGGTTCGCCTCCGAGACCTCCGTCTACCGGCATGCGGCCGTCGACGGCTCCATCGCCGAAGACTCTGTCCTGCAGCTGCTTCCCGACGCCCTGGCCGGCTGGTTTTACTATCATTTCTCCGTGCTCGACTTCCACGGGGACCTGACCACCTCCGGCGGCCACTCCCATCCGTGGGAGTCGAAGCCGTGGGCCTGGCTCGTGGCGGCGCGGCCGATCCTCTACTACTCCTCCACCGGCGTGGACTGCGGGGAGACGACGTGCTCGTCGATGATCTACCTCTTCGGCACCCCGGCCATCTGGTGGCTGACCGTGCCCGCCCTGGCGTGGGGGCTGTGGTGCCTGCTGATCCGCCGGGACCGCCGCTTCCTCATCCCGATCATCGGTTTCGCCGCCGGCTTTGTGCCGTGGCTGGTGGCCTACGACCGCCAGATGTACTTCTTCTACGCCACGGCGTTGGTGCCGTTCACCATCTGCCTGCTCGCCCTGGCGCTGGGCCAGCTCGTGGCGTCCGGGAAGCCGGTGCGGTGGCGGTGGGTGCGCCGCCTGGCCGGCGGAGACATCACCTGGGGCACCGTCGCCGTGATCGTCTATCTTTCGTTGGTGGTGGCGATGTTCGCCTACTTCTCCCCGATCCTCTACGGATATCTGATACCGGAGTCCATTTACCACGAGTTGATGTGGCTGCCCAGCTGGACTTAAAAGCCCGCCCCTAATTGGGCCGGGCGCTCAGTGAGCGCCACAGCTGACCGGGGTTCAGTCCGCGGCCGGCGCCCCACAGCCAGACGAGCACGACGGCGACCAGGGCGAGTCCGCCCAGCTGTGCGATCTGGGCCAGCGACGTCGCCCCCAGCACGATGTCGCGTACGGCGAAGCCGGTGAGAAACGCCCACAGCGTGGCCACCACCGGCGCCATTCCTCCCGCCATCTTCGGCTGCCAGGCCGCCAGCCCCAGGCCGACCGCCAACGCCAGGCGTACCGCCGCGCCTTCGATGCGCAGGGCCGCCACCTCCGGCTGCGCCTCCGGGGAGAGCACCTGTCCGTCGCTGCTGACCTGCATCAGCCCGCCGGTTTCCAGCACCAGCACTATCGCCCAGGCCACCAGCCCGACCGCGAGCAGCGTCGCGAGGACACGGGCGACGGTCAACGACACCAGGCGGTTGGCGGAGCGCTTGCGCCACTCCGGCTCCACCCCGGCGATGATGATCTCGGAGAGGTCCTTCGGCGGGCTCATGCCGACGCCGGAGGACTCCACGAAATTCAGCCGCCGCGACAAGGCCAGCGACTCCTCCCAAAATTTGGAACACACCTCGCAGCCCGCGACGTGTGCGTCCACGACGTCTTCGTCGAGCCCCGAGGGCTCCCCGTCAAGGCGCGCCGACAGGGCCGCCTGCACCTCATCATGATCAATCACGCTGCAACACCCCGTCGATACTAGCCCGGCCGGAGCCGAAGACCACGATCATCACCAACGCCGCGATGACCACGAGGGGGTACTCCACCCCGCCCTGCGCGACGAAGAAGCCGTTGCCCAGATGCACGAAATACAGCGCGGCGACGACCAACAGCGTCAGCGCCCCGGCCGTCAGGGTGGTCAGCAGCCCCAGCGCGAGCAGGGCGCCGCCCAGCAATTCCGCCGTGGCGGTCAGGTACGCGGACAAGCGCGGCTGCGGCACTCCCCAGGCGGAAAATTGCCCGGTGGTTTCGACGATCCCGCTCAGGAACCAGCGGTCCCAGCCGTGGGCGATGAACGCCACGCCGAGCACGACACGCAGGAACAGCAGCGCTGCATCTCTGACCACGGGCCTATCCATGATGATCAGACTACAACGGATCGACCCCGAAAGCGTTCACGACGAAACGGGAACCTGAGCCGTTCCAGTACCGTCTAACAGAGTATGGAGACCACTGAAAACGGATTGATCATCGGCGCCGACGGGCTCGCCCGCCCGCCCTGGGCAGAGGCCAGCGACCTGCTGCGCGACTACTACGACGTCGAATGGGGCATGCCCGTGCGCGACGAGCACGGGCTCTACGAGCGCGTCACCCTCGAAGGCTTTCAGTCTGGCCTGTCCTGGGCGACGGTGCTGCGCAAACGCCCGGCCTTCCGCGAGACCTTCGCGGACTTCGACCCGGAGGTCGTCGCCGCATTCGACGACGCCGACGTCGACAGACTGCTTGCCGACGCCCGCATCATCCGCAACCGCCGGAAGATCCTCGCCGCGATCACCAACGCGCGTGCCACCGTCGCACTGCGGGACAAGGCAGGCCTCGCCGACTTCATCTGGTCCTTCCAGCCGGAGGAGACGCCGGAGCCACGCACCATGGCCGAGGTGCCCACCACCTCCCCCGAATCCGTCGCCCTGGCCCAGGCCCTGAAGAAGGAAGGTTTCGTGTTCGTCGGCCCGACCACGATGTTCGCCCTCATGGAATCGATCGGCGTCGTGGACACCCATCTCATCGGCTCTCACCGGCGCGGATCGTCGGGAGTGTGGTGGAGACGAGGGGAATCGAACCCCTGACCTTCGCGTTGCGAACGCGACGCTCTACCAACTGAGCTACGCCCCCGAAGCGGGGTTGCCCCGCTGACTGGTCAGTTTACTTACCGACCAGGCCGGCGGACAACCATAAATATTCAACCTATCCGGCGCGACGACCGTTGAAATTCCCGCCACGCACCGGGCGCAGCGTCGTCGGCTCAAAGGACGCCTCGGTGACGCCGAGGTAGTCGAAGTCCGGGCTTTCGTCGTCGAGTTCCACGACCACCGCCCCGGGCCGGCGCAGTTCGCGGGGGACGCCGCCCTCGGCGTCGTCAGCCCGGCGCACCCCCATGCGGGCGCGCCGCAGTTGCCGGATCCGGCGGGCGCGCAGTGCCTTCTCCTCCTGCACCTGCTTACGCAGGGCGACCAGGTAGACGGCGGTCAACGCGCCAGTGAGCAGGACCGTGATCCATGCCCACCCGCCGACGACGATGCTCAACACCAGGGTCACGGCCACCGCGGCGAGCAGACCCGCCAGAGTGCGGCGGCGGCGCTGGTAGCGGTCGACGGAGTATCTCTGATCGGACTCCGGATCCCATCCGCCACGGCCGGCGCGGCGCTTGGCGAAAGCCAAGTCCTCGTCGGTCAAGTCGATGTCCTCGACGAGCAGCTCCTCGTCCTCCTCGTGAGCGGCGTCGCCGACAAGAGCAGGTTCAACCTCAGCGGTCTCCGGTACCGGCGCGGGCTCCGCAAGCGTCCGAGTGGCGGGATGCAGATAGTCTGCGGCGGTGACGTACGTGTCATCGTGTTCATAGACGTCGCTGTCTGCCAGGGGTGCGGTGACCTCCTCGGCCTGTTCCAGCGCGGAGTAGGCGGTGGATCCGCCCTGCGGAAGTTCGGCCACGGGCTCGTCGACCACTTCGCCGTCGACGATCTCCTCACGTCGTTCTTCGACGACGGGCTCTTCCACCGGATCTTCGATCAGCGGAGCACGGCGCTCGTCGATGAGGACGTCGGCGTCCTCCTCGGCGAGCGCCTCGACGAGTTCATAATCTTCCTCGTCTTCGTCGGCGCGGGAGCGGACGTCTTTCGGCAACACCCGGGGGTGACGGCGGGCGGGGATGTCGCCGCTTCCGCCCTCATAGACGACGCGGGTGTCGTCGAAAGCTTCGCCGGTTTTGTTGATCGGTCGCTGACCACGCAGCAGCAGCGGTGCGAGGACAAAGAGCCACACCACGATGACCAGGATGATCATCAAACCATCGGACATACCCCGTCGCCTACCTTTCGTCGTTCGAGAACCAGTCGGTCACAACAAGCGTAATTCGCTGGCCAGGCACGCCTGGCCTGCCACGCCGTGCATTGTGACCTAGAGTAGCCGACCGGCCCGGCGCAGACGCGCAACGCACGTGTCCGGGTGGTCCTCCGCGTTCTGCGCGACGAAGTGATGGTCCCGCCATTCGCCGTCGATGTGCAGGTTCCGGCGCAGGAGGCCTTCTTCCCTGAATCCGGCCGTCACCAGCACTTTCCCCGACGCAGGGTTCGACGGCAGGTAGGTGGCGGTCACCCGGTGCAGCCCGATGCGGGAGAAAGCGTGGTCGGTGCCCAGCGCGCACGCCGCGGTGGCCACCCCCTTCCCCATGTGGGCCGAATGCACCCAGTAGCCGATCCACGCCTCCGAGACGGCTCCGTGCTGGATGTTGCCGATGGTCGTCTGCCCGGCGAATGCGCCGTCGATCTCGATGACCAGCGGGATCGCGACGCCACGCGACGCCAATCCTCGCAGGTAGGAGAAGGTGTTGCGCCAGGAAGTGGAGGAATGTGCTTCCTGCCAGGTGTCGGCGGTGGTGGGTTCCACGGGGCGCAGCCACTGTTCGTCCAGGAGGCGGATCTCGGCCCAGTCTGCGCCGTCGCGGTTGGTCAGCGGGCGTAACCGCATTTTTTCACCGGTGGTCAACCGCACGGTCGGGGTGGATTCCGGCCACCCCGGGTGCACCGGGTCGCGGGGGCCGGTGGCGGGCTTGTCGAAGCGGGCGGCCGCGAGTCCGAAGGGATCCATGAGCACAGTCAGACCCCCCGTCAAGATCGCTGCGCCAAGAAGAGCACGTCGACCACGTCACCGGGACGGATTTCCGTGACCTCTTCGGGGATGCGGATCATGGCGTTGGCCTCCGCCAGACCGGCCAGCAGATGCGCCGGTGCGCCCGTCGCGCCACCGAGGCCTTCGACCAGGTAATCCTGGGAATGGGCGTCGCGCATGAGCTGGGCACGGACGTAACCACGGCGGCCGGGGGTCGAGGTGACGTGGTTGAGGGCTCGGGCGCGGACCACCCGGCGGTTGGCGGAACGCTTGCCCAACGACAATCGCAGCACGGGACGGACGAACACTTCAAAGGCCGCCAGGGCGGAGACCGGGTTGCTCGGCAGCAGAAACACCGGGATGCGCTCCTCGCCCAGCAGCCCGAATCCCTGCACGGAACCGGGGTGCATGGCCACCCGGGTGGTGTCGATCTCACCGATCTCGGTGAGCACCGACCGGATCAGGTCCGAGCCGGAACCGCCGACCGCGCCGGAAATGACGAGCATTTCGCTGCGTTGCAGCTGAGCTTCGATGGTCTGTCGGAGGCGGCGGGGTTCGCCATCGAGGAGACCGACCCGGCTGACCTGGGCGCCGGCCTCCTTGGCCGCTGCTGCCAAGGCGTAAGAGGCGACGTCGTAGACCTGCCCGGGGCCGGGCTCTCGGTCGATGTCGATCAGTTCGGCGCCAAAGCTGAAGACGCTGACCCGTGGCGTCGGGTACACGAGCACTTTGGTGCGCCCCACGGCGGCGAGCAGCCCAATCTGCGCCGGCCCCAGGACGGTGCCGGCGGTGACGGCGACGTCGCCGGGCTGGATGTCGTCGCCGCGGCGGCGCATGAAGTCCCCGGAGCGCACCGGCTGCAGCGGGGTCACGCGCTTGCGTCCGCGGTCGGACCATTCGAGAGGCAGCACGGCGTCGGCCAGCGTGGGCAGCGGGGCGCCGGTGTGGACGCGCACCGCCTGTTGCGGCTGCAGGCGAATGCGTTGACGGGACCCGGCGGGCACCTCCCCCACGACGGGCAGGGAGTGCGCCGCGGCGGGCCGGTCGGGGCCGGTGACGGCGCTCAGGGCGCGTTCGCCGCCGACGTCGACGGCGCGTACCGCGTAGCCGTCGATGGCGGCCTGTGGAAAGGCCGGCAGCGGGGTGCTCGCCTGGACTTCCTCGGCACTCATCAGTCCGAGCGCGTCGGTGATCGACGTACGGACGGGCTCAGGGGTGACCGCGGCGTCGGTGACGATCGCCAACTGTTCTTCCACGGAGCGCACGTGGTTACCTCCTGTTGTGCCGGCCCGGATGTCATCTCCGTCAGCCTACCGCCGCGGCCGTGTCCGGCAGCGTTATGACACTTAGCTTTGTGCCTGCTCCGCCTCGAAGTCGGCGATGACCTGCTTGATCGCGCGATACAACGCCGGGCCGTACTTCGGATGATGCAGACCAAAGTCCACGTTCGCCGGGATGTATCCCGCCGGATTCCCCAGGTCATGGCGCTTGCCCGTGTGCACCACCACGTGCACCGGATGCCCCTCCTGAATCATCAGCTCAATCGCATCCGTCAGCTGCAGCTCACCGCCCTTGCCCGGGGTGATCCGGCGCAACGCATCAAACACCGCCCGATCCAACAAATACCGTCCCGCGGCCACCAACGTCGACGGCGCCGCCGCCGGATCCGGCTTCTCCACCATCCCGGCCACCGACTTGACCAACTCACCCGGCAACCCGGACGCCCCGTCAATCTCCTCGACGTCGAAGACCCCGTAGTTGAACACCTCATCGCGTTCGACCTCGAACGCACACAACACACTGCCGCCGAATTGCTCACGCACCCGGCACATCAACTCCAGCACACCCGGCCGCCCATTCTCAGGCAAGACCAGATCATCCGGCAGCATCACGGCGAACGCGTCCTCATCTTCATCGAGCGCGTCCTCGGCCAGCCCGACCGCATGCCCCAGCCCCAGCGGCCGCTCCTGCTCCACCGCGACCGGCTGAATCAATGCAGAGGCACGCTTGACCTTGGCCACCTGCTCATCCTTGCCGCGAGCCTCCAGCGTTTCCACCAGGCCCGGGAACTCACCGAAGTGCGCCAAGACCTCATCCTTGGACGGAGCGGTGATCACCGCCAGACGCGACGCCCCCAACGCCGACGCCTCCTCCGCGATCAATTCGATGCCCGGAGTGTCCACCACCGGCAGCAGTTCCTTCGGCACCGTCTTCGTCGCCGGCAGGAACCGGGTCCCCATACCCGCGGCCGGCACAACGACCGTCCGCACACCGTTGGGGTGAAAGTCATTCGTCTCAACCATGCCCGAGACCTTACCTTCTCTGTGGCGCCGTGATTGACAAAGACCCGGCCGCATTCACACGTGTTTTTCTCCCCGCGAAGCTAGGCTGAGGGCCATGAGCATGGACATCAGCGACCCCGGCGGCACAAAACGCGTCTTGCGCAGCACCCTCAAGCAGGCGCGGCAAGAGCTCGATAAAACCACTCGGGAGCGGCAGCACACGGCTCTGATCGCTCGGTGCGTGGAGCTGATCCACGAACGTTCCGCCGGCACCGTCGCCGCGTACCACCCGCTTCCCGACGAGCCCGGCGGCCCGGGTTTCCTTCCCGCCCTCCGCGCGGCCACGGGTGCTGTCCTGTTGCCGATTTCCGAGGCCGAAGGCGCCATGCTGTGGGCCCCCTACGAGGGGGAGGAAGCCATGGCCAAGGGAGATTTAAACATCCCCGAACCCGTCGGCGAACGCCGGGACTGGCGGGCCCTGCTGGACTGCGACATCGTCTTTCTGCCCGCCCTGGGCGCCAACCGCCGGGGTTTCCGGTTGGGCAAAGGCGCCGGCTACTACGACCGCACGCTGGCCCGCCTGGCGGAGGCTGAAGCCCCGCAGCCGTTGCTGGCCGTCGTTCTTTTCGATCACGAGGTCACCCACGACGTCCCCGTCGAAGCCCATGACATGCCCGTCAACGTCATCGTCACGGCCGAAGCGCTCCACCGCGTGTAGGGAACCCCGGGCGCCCCGCGGACAGTCCAAGGGAGTGTGACCGCTTCCGCATCTTCGCTGCACGCCCTGTTGCGTCCACCCGGACACCGCCGTTCCCTCCTGCTCCGCCGGCTGCTGGCCGCCGCCCTCGTGCTGGCGGCGGTGACGTCCGTGGTCCGTTCGGCGACGGCCGAGCATCCCCGCATCGTCGTTTTCGCCGGCGCCGTCGCCGCCGGTGCGTCGCTGGGGGAAGACGACGTCGTGCTCCGCGCCGTGCCCGCCGACCTCATCCCCGACTCCGCCCTCACAGACCCGCAAGAGGCCGTCGGCCTAGTGGTCACCGCGGCGGCCGACGCCGGCGAACCGGTCACCGCGGCGCGGCTGATCGGACCGGAGCTGATCAACACGCTGGTGGGCTCGAGGGACGAAGGCCCCTCCTCCGCCACCATGGTCCCGGTGACGTTGGCGGACCCGGACGTCGCGACGTTGTTGCGGCACGGGGACACCGTGTCCATCGTCACGGTCGCCGCAGAGGGGACGGACCCGGTGATGGTGGCCGACGGGGCCCGGGTGATCCTGGCAGGCGCCGAAGCCGGTTCAGAGTCTTTGCTGGTGGCCTTGGAGAACGAAGCGGCGCAGCGGGTCGCGGCGGCTTCGCTGACGTCCCCGCTGGCGGTCGTGCTCACGGGAGACCGTGCACACGGCCGGTGAGACACTGTGTAAGGTGCCTTCTGACTATTCGGCCACACTCCTCAGAAAGGACCCCGGCACATGCTCAAGGGTTTCAGAGATTTCATCATGCGCGGCAACGTCATCGACTTGGCCGTGGCGGTCGTCATCGGCGCCGCTTTCACCGCCATCGTCACTTCGTTCACCCAGAATCTGCTCGACCCACTCATCGCCTCCTTGGGCAATCCGGACGTCTCCGGGCTGGGATTTCACATCCGCCCGGGCGATGACTCCACCTTCCTCGACTTCGGCGCCGTGATCACCGCGATCGTCAACTTCTTGATCGTCGCGGCGGTCATCTACTTCGCGCTGGTGCTGCCGATGAACAAACTCCAGGAGATCCAGAAGCGGAAGCAGGACGTCGACCCGGAAGAGCCGGAGACCACCGAGGTGCAGTTGCTGTCAGAAATCCGTGATCTGCTGGCGGACAAGGATTCTTCCGCCAAGGAGTAGTCCGTGCGCTTGCGTCACTCCCCGTAGTGAGGAGGGCGCTGCTCCCGCAAGAATTCCTCGCCCGCCGGGTCGTCTGTCTGACTGTCCTCGACGGGCACGGGACGTTCGGCGTCATCGGAGACCAGGTCGTCGGCGAAACCGTGCCGCGGGGTATCCGCGCTGCGGTCGATGTGCTCCGCCGCGCTGGGACGGCGGACCCGGCGGCGGTCTTTGCGGCGCGGGCTGTGCTGTGGGTCAGACATGATCAGTGCACGCTGTAGGTCTGCAGCTCATCGACCACGTGGTGCACCAGCGGGGGAAGCGCCGCCATGCCGTCCCGGATCGCGGCCCGCGACGAGGCGAGGTTGACGATGACCGTCGAACCGGAGACGCCGGACACGCCGCGGGAGACCACCGCGTCCACGGCGCCGCACGCCTGCCCGGAATCCCGCAGCGCCTGCGCGATGCCCGGAACCTCCTGGTCCAGGACGGTCAGGGTGGCGTCCGGGGTGCGGTCGCGCGGACCGACGCCAGTGCCCCCCACCGTCAGCACCAGGTCGACGCCGCCCACCACGGCGGTCTCGATGGCCTGGCGGATCTCGCTCTTCTTCGACTTGACGCGGACGACCGCGTCGACCTGGAAACCGCATTCGATGAGCAGCTCCGTCATCAGGCGGTCGGTGTCGTCCTCAGCGCCGTTGTGGTGGTCGCTGACCAACACGACCAACGCCCGCCGACGGGCCGGCATGTCCTCCGCTTCCTCAGTGGCCCGCAGAAACTCGTCATTGGGCTCGACGATGTCGTTCAGCTCGTCGGATGCTTCGCGAGCGACGGGGATCGTGTCCATGTTTCTCCTCAAACTTAAGTTCCCTGTTATGGGAATGAATCTAGTCGCTAACGCTACTCGACGCTCAGCGTAACCTGAACCTCTTTGCGCTCGTCCGTTTCCGGGTCCACCACCTCCAAGGTGACGGTTTCCCCGAAATCATGGGAACGAACTGCAGCGATGAGGGCGTCCGAGGTGTCGATGTTCCGGTTGTTGAGGCGGGTGATCACCTCCCCCTCTTCTAACCCTGCGTCCGCCCCCGGCCCGTCCGGCTGCACGCCGACGATGAGTGCCCCGTCCACGGGGTTGGCGCCGTCGACGGTCACGCCCAGCATGGGTTGGCTGGCTTCTCCTTCTGCGAGCAGCTGTTCTGCGACGCGTTGGGCGAAGTTCGACGGGATCGCGAATCCGAGCCCGATGGAGCCGGCGGTATTGCCCGTGGACAATGTCGCGATGACGGAGTTCATGCCCACCAGGTTGCCGTTCATGTCCACCAACGGCCCGCCCGAGTTGCCGGGGTTGATGGCCGCGTCGGTCTGGATGGCGTCGATCAGCGACGACTCGCCGCCCCCCTGGGAGGCACGGACCGGGCGATCCATCGCGGAGACGATGCCGCTGGTGACGGTGCCGGACAGTCCCAGCGGGGCGCCGACCGCGACGACCTGCTGGCCGACGGCGAGCTGCTCGGAGTCTCCGAACTGGATGGTCGGTAAGTTTTCGGCGTCCCGGATCTTGATCACGGCGATGTCCGTCGCCGCGTCGGAGGCCACGAAGTCCGCGGTCATGTCGGTGCCGTCGTTCAGGGTGACCTGCATCGCGCCGTCCTCGGCGCCGGCGACGACGTGGTGGTTGGTCAGCACATAGCCGTCGGAGGTGAAGATGGAGCCCGATCCTTCCCCCGCCGCCATCGGGGTGACCACCTGGATGGAGACGACGGTGGGAAGGACGGCGTCGGCGACCTCTTCCACGCTCCCCGCCGGGGTGTCGGGCGCGTCGGCCGGCGGGGCGGTCAACGCGTTGTCCGGGCCGGTGCTCGGTGCCGGCTCATCGCCCGTCGACGAGACCGCGTATCCGGCCACGCCACCGGCCACCCCGCCGACGAGCAGGCTGAGAATCGCAATGAGGGCGATGACGCCGCCTATGCCGCGGCCCCGCTTCCCGTCGCTGTCCTCCGGGGCCGGGGCCTCGGGACTCGGGTAGGTCGGGTCCTGGCCAGTGGCGTTGAAGGGCTGGTAGGGCGACTGGGGCCGCTGCCCCGGGTGGTAGGAGTTGTCCCCGGTGGTGTTCGTCATATCCTTATCTTGCCCCTCACTGATGTGATCGCGCTTTAGCCCTCGTCAATGTCAGCCGTCCAGTGTCTGGACGTTTTCTGACCTTCCAGTGTAGCCATGACCGGCGACACTACCCGGGCGAGCCGGGGACCCGGGCGGTGAACAACGCTCCGCCGTCCCCGGATTCACCGACGTCGATGTCCCCGCCGATGTCTTCGACCGCTTCTTTGACGATGGCCAGCCCCAATCCTGAGCCTGGGGTGTTGCGTACGTCCGGGGGGCGGTAGAAACGGTCGAAGATGCGGTCGCGCTCTCCCGGATCCACCCCCGGGCCGGAGTCCGCGACGGTGAGCGTCGCCCGCCGGTCGCCGTCCCTCGTTAGCCGCACCCTGACGACGCCGCCGGAGGGCGACCATTTGACGGCGTTGTCCACCAGGTTGGTCACGCCCCTGCCCAGGGCGCCGCCGTCACCGCGCACCAGCCACGGTGTCGTCGTCACCTGGACCTCCACGTCCCCGCGTCGGCAGCGCGCCCGCTCGCACGCGGTCTCTACTACGGCGTCGAAGCGCACGGGTCCGGCCGCCCCTCCCGACAGGTCCACCAGCTCGTCGATGAGCCCGGCGAATTCGTCGAGCTGGGTGAGCACGTCACGCTCCAGCTCCCGGTGTTCCTCGGGGGGAAGTGCACGCGGTCGATCGTCCCTGTGCAGCGACAGCAGCAACTCGACGTTGACGCGCAGCGCGGTCAACGGGTTGCGCAGGTCGTGGCCGAGCTCCGTGATCCGCCGTTCCTGTCGCACTCGGGACTCCTGCAGCGAGGCCAGCATGTGGTTGAAGGAGCGGGTCAACCCCTCATCGGGAGTCTCTGGTATCGGCCTTAGGTCACCTGTGTCGGCGACCCGTTCCATCGACTCTCGCAATCGCCGTGCCGAGGCCCGGCCTGGGGCGGCCGAGAACGCCACGGACAGCCCGACCACCAGCGTGACGAGCGCGCCGCCGCCGACGAGCAGGAACGGAGGACAACCGAGGTCCTCGACGTCACCGGTCAGCAGCCACGCAGCCATCAAAGACCACGCGCCCAGGGCAAGCACGACGACGACCGCTGAGGCCAGCCGTCGAAAAGTCACGGCGTGCTGCTCCGCAGCACGTAGCCGACGCCTCGCACGGTGTGGATCAGACGCTCCTCGCCCGCGGCCTCCGTCTTGCGGCGGAGGTACCCGATGTACACCTCGAGGGCGTTCCCGGACGTGGGGAAGTCGTACCCCCACACTTCCTCGAGGATCGTCGCACGCGACAGAACGTGACGGGGGTTTTGCATGAGCAGCTGCATGAGAGCGAACTCCGTGCGCGTGAGACTGATGCTCCGGTCGCCGCGGCGCACATCGCGGGTCTGCACGTTCAGGGAGAGGTCCTCGAAAGTCAGCTCCGCGTCCTGCGTTCCCCTGCCCCGGGATTCGATGGCGCAGCGTCGGGCCAGGGAACGCACCCGGGCGAGAAGCTCTTCGAGGGCGAAAGGCTTGGGCAGGTAGTCGTCGGCGCCGGCGTCGAGCCCCGCCACCCGGTCCGCGACCTCACCGCGGGCGGTGAGCATCAGGACCGGGCGTTCGTAGCCAGCGCCCCGCAGAGTGCGGCACACCTCCAACCCGTCCATTCCGGGCATGAGGACATCCAGGATGACCAAGTCCGGCGACTCTTTGCCGATGAGGGAAAGCGCTTCCTCGCCGTCACCCGCCAGACACACCCCGTACCCGTTGAAGGTGAGCGACCGCTTGAGGGAGTCCCGCACGGCCTGTTCATCGTCGGCGACCAAAATATTCATAATGAGACTATGTCCTATTTAATTAAAAATTGAGTGACGTTTCCATACATCTTTCCCCACCCTGTGTGCCTCCGCTACCCAGGGCACCCCCGGCAGAAAGCAGAAACGCCGTCCCAGCGGGGCGGGGACGGCGTGACCGGAGCTATCGAGCGCGACTAGAACTGCTCGACGTCGACGAGGCCGAGCTTGGCGGCCTTGACCAGACGGCGCGGGATGCGCACGGTCTGACCGTCGACGGTGACCTCCTGGAGGGCGACGTTGTCGGCCTTCCACTGTGAACGACGCATGCGCGTGTTGGCGCGGGACTTCTTGAACTTGGGAGTTGCCATGGTCTGTTTTCCCTCCTTGGGTTAGTTGTTGTCGGTCTTCTTCTTGCGGCGGGCCATGCCACCGAAGCGCTTCTGGAACTTCTCGACGCGGCCGGCCGTGTCCATGACGCGCTGGGCGCCGGTCCAGAACGGGTGGGACTCGCTGGTGACGTCAACGACGATCAGCGGGTATTCGTTGCCCTCAAACTCGACCGTGCGGTCCGACGTGGCGGTGGAGCGGGTCAGGAACTGGAAGCCCGTGCCCGCATCCTGGAAGACTACCGGGTGGTAGTCCGGGTGGATGTCGTTCTTCATGAAAATCGTGTCCCTCAGGATTGAACTTCAGGTCGGTTCCCCGCGCGAGCTCGCCGAGGATCGTGCCTGAGTTGGGTTTCGATAGATGGTCATCAGCGCCGGACGCACGCAAGACGCGCGTCGGCGACAGCTCAGACAATCATACAGAGGGGGCGACGAATCCAGAAATCACTTAACCATAGAGGGGATTAGGTTTTTTCGCTCTCCACCGGTAGGGTTGACCCTTGCTGTTGTCGAAAGTAATCGTTTACGCCCCGTCAGCCGGCTATTCCGGCAGCGCCCCGACCTGGCCACTGGCTTGGACGGCGCGGCGCCGCCTTTAGTGTTTCCGCACTTTGTAGCCGTGATGTGGGCGGCAAGGAGAAAGAAGCACCATGTCGGCTATTTGCCAGGTCACGGGACGCTCGCCGAAGTTCGGCAAGACCGTCTCGCACTCGCACCGCCGCCACTCGCGTCGTTGGAACCCCAACGTGCAGCGTCGTCGGTACTACCTGCCCTCTGAGGGGCGCACCGTTACTCTGACCGTGTCCACCAAGGGCATGAAGGTCATCGACCGCGACGGCATCGAGTCTGTCGTCGCCAAGATCCGAGCACGTGGGGAGAAGATTTAAGCATGGCACGTAATGACATTCGCCCCATCATCAAGCTCAAGTCCACGGCTGGCACCGGTTACACCTATGTCACCCGTAAGAACAAGCGCAACAACCCGGACCGTATCTCCATGAAGAAGTACGACCCGGTCGTCCGCAAGCACGTCGAATTCCGTGAGGAGCGATAAGTATGGCGAAGAAATCCAAGATCGCTAAGAACGAGCAGCGCAAGGAAATCGTCGCCCGCTATGCGGAGCGTCGCGCTGAGCTCAAGAACATCATCAAGAACCCGAACACCTCTGACGAAGACCGCTTGGACGCGCAGTTCGAGCTGAACCGTCAGCCGCGCGACGCCTCCCCGGTGCGCGTCCGTAACCGTGACGCCCACGACGGTCGTCCCCGCGGTTACCTCCGCAAGTTCGGTCTGTCCCGTGTCCGCATGCGCGAGATGGCTCACCGCGGTGAGCTTCCCGGCGTTCGTAAGTCCAGCTGGTAAGGAGTGGCAAAGATGAAGCGCACCAACCACAAGAAGGCACGGATCGAGCAGTCCCGTCGCCCGAAGAAGAACCCGCTCAAGGCCGAAGGCATTGAGAAGGTGGACTACAAGGACATCAAGACCCTTCGTCTGTTCATCTCTGATCGTCACAAGATCCGCTCGCGTCGCGTCACCGGTCTGACCCCGCAGCAGCAGCGCCAGGTCGCTACTGCCGTGAAGAACGCCCGCGAAATGGCTCTCCTGCCGTTCACCACCCGCTAAGTCGGTTGTGAGGACGCAACAGCGCAAATGACTTTGCCGCTGTCCTCTAGTGACATCGGCTAGAGTCGTTCATGAAATCCGCCGCCCAGCATTGCTGGGCGGCGGATTTTGTCGTCCCTGGCCTCGCTACATCACGTAGAAGAAGGCGAAGTCGGCGCTGTTGACCACGCTGGATCCCTCCCGCACTTCGAGCCGATCACCGTCGATGACGATGCGGTGCTGTCCGGCCGGCACACTGAAATACCCCTGCGACGGTGCGGAGGCGCCGGCGTCGACGGGCATTTCGAGGGTGCCCCCGAAGATGTCGGAGCGGTACGTCATCGAGTTACCCGACGAGCAGACGGTGATGTAGGAGCCCGCCCCGTCCCGGGCCGCGTACCTGACGCTCTCCCCTCCCCCGCACCGGGTGACCGGGCTCGCGGTCCAGCCGCGGGCGGTCAGGCCGGCCACCTCCGGCGCCGGGGAGGTCGTGCTCGACGTGGTGGTGGGGGCCGTGGTCGCCGGGGCGGCGGTGACCGTCTCCTCCACCGTTTCCACGACCGTCTCCACCACTGCGGGCGGGGCGCTCGTCGCGGAAGTTTCCGCCGCCCTCGTCTCTGTGCCGCCGCCGCGGCCGAAGATGAGGTAGGCGGCGAAGGCCGCGAGGATGACCACGACCGTCGCCAGGATCGTGACCACGACGATGACTCCGGTGCTGCCCGTGGGCCCCGACGCAGGTTCCCTCTGCGTGGCCCACGGGTTATCCGGGATCGGCGGCTGGTTGCTCACGGTGTGCTCCTTCGCTGTGAGGACGTTTCAGGGTTCTCATAGCTTGCCATAAAAACAGCCGCACCCCTGGTGTGGGACGCGGCTGCTGGATGGGCCGTGACTAGTGGGCGAAGTGACGTGCCCCGGTCAGGTACATGGTCACGCCGGCGGCGTTGGCCGCGTCGATGACTTCCTCGTCGCGGATGGAGCCGCCCGGCTGGACGACGGCGGTGACGCCGGCGTCGGCGAGCACCTGGAAGCCGTCGGCGAACGGGAAGAACGCGTCGGAAGCGGCGACGGCGCCCTGAGTGCGGTTCTTGCCGTCGGCGAGGGTGTTGGCACGGTCGACGGCTAGCTTGGCGGAGTCGACGCGGTTGACCTGGCCCATGCCGACGCCGACGGTGGCGCCGTCGGCGGCGATCAAGATGGCGTTGGACTTGACGCAGCGGATCGCGTTCCATGCGAACGCCAGGTCGGCGAGCACATCCTCGGACGCGGCCTCCCCGGCGGCCAGCGTCCAGTTGGCGGGGTCGTCGCCTTCGGCCTGCAGGGCGTCGGCGCTTTGGACGAGCACGCCGCCGGAAATCTGACGGGTCTCCACTCCCCCACGCTCCGGGGCTTCGGCGGTCAGCACACGCAGGTTCTTCTTGGTCTTCAGCAGCTCCAGCGCCTCCTCCTCATAGGAGGGGGCGATGATGACCTCGGTGAAGATGCCCTTGACGCTCTCCGCCAGCTCGAGGGTGACCTGGCGGTTGACGGCGATGACGCCGCCGTAGGCGCTGAGCGGGTCGCAGGCGTGCGCCTTGCGGTGCGCGTCTGCGATGGACTCGTCGGAGACGCCGATGCCGCAGGGGTTGGCGTGCTTGATGATGGCCACGGCCGGGCGCTCGTGGTCCCAGGCGGCGCGCCACGCGGCGTCGGCGTCCTGGTAGTTGTTGTAGCTCATGTCCTTGCCGTTGTGCTGGACGGCGTTGGCCAGTCCCGGCGCCCCGGCGTCGGCGTAGAGCGCGGCCCGCTGGTGCGGGTTCTCCCCGTAGCGCAGGGTGTCCTTGAGTTCGTGGCTCTCGCCGATCCAGGCCGGGAAGCCTTCGTCCTGGGCCTGCTCGCCGAGCCAGGTGGCGACGGCGACGTCGTAGGACGCGGTGTGGCGGAAGGCCTCGAGGGCCAGTTCAGTGCGCTCCGGGCGGGTGAATCCGCCGTTCTGCAGCGCCTCGGCGACGTCGCCGTAGCGGGCCGGGTCGGTGACGATGGCCACGGACGGGTGGTTCTTCGCCGCGGCGCGAACCATGGAGGGTCCGCCGATGTCGATTTGCTCGACGCACTCGTCGAAGGTGGCGCCGGAGGCCACGGTTTCGGTGAACGGGTAGAGGTTGACCACCACGAGCTGGAACGGCTCGACGCCGAGGTCGTTCAACTGGCTGAGGTGGTCGTCCTTGCGGGTGTCGGCCAGGATGCCGGCGTGGACCTTCGGGTGGAGGGTCTTGACGCGACCTTCGAGGCACTCCGGGAAGCCCGTGAGTTCTTCGACCTGGGTGACCGGCACACCGGCCTCGGCGATCTTCGCGGCGGTGGATCCCGTGGAGACGATCTCCACGCCGGCGTCGCCGAGGGACGTGGCCAGGTCTTCGAGCCCGGTCTTGTCGTACACGCTGATCAGTGCGCGCTTAATTTCCTTGCGGCCATCACTCATTGGCAAACTGAACCTTCCCTGTGGTGTTGTCGGTGCGTGCGGATCGCAGCACCGTGACGATGAGCCGACGTTCCACCTGCTTGATGCGCTCATGCAGACTTTCCTCTGTCTCACCGGCGTGAACCGTGACGGCTTCCTGCGCGATGATTTCTCCGGTGTCCACCCCGGCGTCCACGAAATGGACGCTGGAACCGGTCACTTTCACACCGTAAGCCAGGGCGTCACGCACGGCGTGGGCCCCGGGGAACGACGGCAGCAACGCCGGGTGGGTGTTGATGGTGCGACCGGCGTAACGGTCGAGGAAACCGGCGCCGAGGATCTTCATGAATCCCGCAGAGACGACGAGGTCGGGGGCTGCGGCTGCGACCGCGTCGGCGAGGTCGACGTTCCAGGCGTCGCGGTCGTCGGCGAGTGCAACGACCTGCTTGTCGACGCCCGCCGCTTCAGCCCTGGCCAACGCCGGACAATCCTTATCCGCGATGACCTTGACCACACGGTATGTCTCGTCCTGGTGGTCCAGAATGGCCTGCAGCAGGGTGCCGGAGCCGGAGACGAGAACGACCACGTCGTTCTGGTGAGAAGCATGAGTGTCGGGCAGTGATGTCGTTGTCACTGCTCCCACCCTAGTCCTTAACGACGCTCGTCTTTCTCAATGCCCTCGTCTTCGCCCCCGTCTTCGGCGTCTTTTTCCTCCTCTTCCTCCCTTTCGTCGTCTTGCTCGTCCTCCTCGTCCTCCTTACTCTCTACGCCACTTTCTTCGTCAACTTCTTCGTCACCGTCGACGTCGTCTGTTTCTTCTTCGGCGTCTTCCTCCTCTTCCTCCTCTTCCTCTGCTTCTGCCGCTTCTTCCTGCGACTCCTCTTCCTCTGCTTCTGCCGCTTCTTCCTGCGACTCCTCTTCCTCTGCTTCTGCCGCTTCTTCCTGCGACTCCTCTTCCGGTTCCTGCTCCTCGACGTCCTCTTCGGCGGGCTCAGCGTCCAGCGCCGTCGTCCGTCGCTCAAGAAGGCCCAGGATCAACGAGGTGCCGACGCCGATGACGCCCACCCATGCGCCGGCGAGCAGCGCCGCGAGCCATACGGTCGGACCGGTGTTTCCGTACCAGCCGAGCTCTCCCCCAGCGAGGTACGCTCCGGCCGCGGCCGCCAGCGTGGCGCCCAGTCCCGCGCCGACCGCCTGCACCAGACTCGGCCGAGACCGTGCCGCCTGCCAAGACGCCAACGCACCGGCGACCAACAACAGCACCGGGGCCCACTGACTGACCTCTCCGGGGATCAGCGCGAACAGCGGCATGGGAGGCAAAGGAACCAGATGCACGCTGAAGAGCGAGGCACTGGCCTCACCAGCCACGAACTCCCCGCCGAGCAGCACCGCGACCATCGCGATCACGGCGTTGGGAAGGTAGAGCAGGGAAGTCAGCAGCAATCCGGTGATCTCCCCTCCCCCGAAGGAATCGAAGGACTCGGCCATCTGGACCTGCCTGCCCCACCCGAAAAGCAGGAGGCCAGCCATGACCACAAGTGCCACGACCGCCATGCGGCGGAAGAAGAACCCGGCGTCGACGGCGCCGTCGACAAGCTGGGCCGGCAACCGGTAGTGTCTGGCCACCGCCCGCCACAACCGCCGCCCGAGCCCCAGCACATAGGCGATCAGGTGCAGCAGCAGCGTGCGTGCCAGAGCCTCCCACACCGGCGGCGGGGAGAGATCGAAGACTTTCGCGGCGTCCCACAACATCACCCAGGCGATCAACGTCAAAACCACTGGCACAAACAGGGTGCAGGCCAGCAAAACAGCCAGGTCAATGACGCTGACCTTTGTGCGTACCGCCCGCCGCACTCGGTAAGCGATCACCGCCACCAGACCCATGGCGGGCAGCAACGGCAACAAGGAGACGGTGACGTCGGACAGCACGACCGGCGCCAGGTTCAGGACCATCCACGCGGTGGCGATCGTGGCGGGCAGGGCCCCCATCGTCCCCGACGCGAACATGATGCCCGCGAGAGAGATCACCACCAGCACCAGGACGACGAGCAGCTCCGGAATGGCGATGACCGGCAGGAAACGGCGCAGCCGCCCCGCCAGCGTCGTCGGGCGAGGCTTGTCCGTGCGCCGGGCGGACGATTGTGTTTTACCCCGTTCCACGGCATGCGCCTTCGCCGCGGCGCGTGATCTCGACGGCCCGACGGTACGGGGGCGACGGGTGGGCCGGGATTGCGGGCTGGTGTTCTTGCTCATCGCCTTTTACTTTGCCACGTCCCGCGCGAAGCTTACGGGCGGCGCGTCGACGAGCACGATGAGCGGGGCAGAGAAAGAATATTATGCAGAGCCTGATATAAAAACCCGTATGTAACGCCATGGTCACGCTACTCGATAGAGATTGTCTGACCCCAGTAGTTGCCATGAAGAAATTGAGACGCTATCGTGATCTTCCGTACATCACAGGATGGTCACAGCATAATCACGCGCCATCCGCGCGAGGCACCAAACGAACGGAAGAATAAAGAAATGCGCATCAAGACTCAGCGGTCTGAGGGTGGTAAACACCGTAAAATCTCCACCTCGCAGACTACGACTGGTCGCGTTGCACTCGTCGCCATCGCCACTGGCGCAGCCTCCACCGCCGGCGTCGGTGGAGCGGCCGCAGCTTCCCTGCAGGCCGCTCCCGCCGAGAACACCGAGGCCGTGAACTTCGAGCTCACCAATGATGCGCAGCCCATCGACGAGGCGCCCGTCGCCGAGTCCGCTCCGCAGATCCTCGCCATCTCCGAGTACAAGCCGGTCGCCGGGCTGGACACGCAGCTGCTCAAGGCCGTCGAGGCCACCGCCGACCGCCTCGCCGCCGACCAGGCAACCCGCGGCGCGGCCGTCGTCAAGCCCGCCGAGGGCGCATTCACCTCCGGCTACGGCATGCGGTGGGGCTCCCTCCACGCGGGCGTCGACATCGCCGCCCCCGTCAACACCCCGATCCTGGCCGTCATGGACGGCACCGTCATCGACTCCGGCCCGGCCTCCGGCTACGGCCAGTGGATCCGCATCCAACACGACGACGGCTCCATCTCCGTCTACGGCCACATGGAAACCCTCGACGTGCAGGTCGGCGAGCACGTCCATGCCGGCCAGCACATCGCGGGCATGGGCAACCGCGGTTTCTCCACCGGCTCGCACCTGCATTTCGAGATCCACCCGAACGGTGGCGGAGCCATTGACCCGCAGGAATGGTTCGCCCAGCACGGCATCCACCTCTAAGCCGCATACTTTCCCGTTCACCCCCGACCGCCGTGGTCGGGGGTTCGTGCTTTCCTAGAGATTTCCTGGCGCCACCCCAGCGCCGGAATCAACTTTCTAGAGCTTCTCCATGGGCAGCCCGCCGATGAGCATCAGGCGCACCGTGCCGGAGCTGCCGAAGTCGATGGTGACGGTGGCACGTGCCCCGGAGCCGTCGGAGGAGAGGACCTTGCCCAGGCCGTACTTGGCGTGGTTGACGCGGTCGCCCGCCGCCAGCTGCAGCTCGTTGTTCTTCGGCGCGGCCGGCAGGGTGCTCCGCTGGGGGCGGCGGGTGGTGCGCTGCGGCTGCTGGGTGCGGCCCCAGCTCCCGCCGCCGCCCCACGCGGAGGAGGCGGCGGGGGACGGTTCTTCCCGGCGCCAGTCGATCAGCTCGTCCGGCACCTCCCCCAGGAAGCGGCTGGCCGGGTTCGTCATCGGGTTGCCCCACGAAGAACGAATCATCGCCCGAGTCAGGTAGAGCCGTTCGCGGGCGCGGGTGATGCCCACGTACGCCAGGCGACGCTCCTCCGAGAGCTCGTCCGGGTCGCCGAGGGCACGCACGTGCGGGAACTGGCCGTCCTCCCAGCCGGTGACGAACACCACCGGGAACTCCAGCCCCTTGGCGGTGTGCAGCGTCATCAGCGTGACCATGCCCTGGTCGTCGTCGGGGATCTGGTCGGCGTCGGCCACCAGCGACACCCGCTCCAAAAACGCCTGCAGGCTGCCGGGCGCGGGCATGCCCTCCTCCAGCTCCACCTCCCCGCCGTCCATCTCGGCGTAGGCGACCTGGTTGGCGGCCTCGGAGGAGAATTCGCGGGCGACGGAGACCAGCTCGTTGAGGTTGTCCAACCGCGCCCCGTCCTGCGGGTCGTTGGAAGCTTCCAGCACGTCCTTATAGCCGGTGACGTCCAGCACCCGGGAGATCAGCTCCCCCAGGTCCGGTTGCCCGGTGACCTCGTTGAGCAGGTCTGGCGTCGCGGCGCGCAGGCCGTTCATCATCTCGACGAAGCCGGCGACGGCGTTTTTCGCCCGCGTGGCGAGCATGTCTACCTTGCCTTCGGCGGCGGCCCGCAGCCCCTTGCCGAAGGACACCCCGTGGTTTTCCGCGTACAAGGCCACCGTGGCCTGTGCCTTGTCACCGATGGCGCGGCGTGGCTCGTTGACGATGCGGCGCAAACTGACCGTGTCGTCCGGGTTTTCCAGCGCCCGCAGGTAGGCGATGACGTCGCGGATTTCCTTGCGCTCGTAGAAGCGGGTGCCGCCGACGACCTTATAGGGGATGCCGGAGCGGATGAAGATGTCTTCGAGCGCCCGGGAGGCGTTGTTGGTGCGGTACATCACCGCGATGTCCGAGTAGTTGCGCCCCTTGTCCGCCAGGGCGTCGATCTCGGAGGCGATGAAGCGCGCCTCGTCGTGTTCGTTGTCCGCGACGTATCCGGTGATCTGCTCGCCTTGGCCGTGGTCGGTCCACAGGTTTTTGTCCCGGCGGCCGTCGTTCTGGGAGATCACGGCGTTGGCGGCGCTGAGGATCGTCTGCGTGGAGCGGTAGTTCTGCTCCAGCAGGATGGTGCGCGCCTGCGGGTAGTCGCGCTCGAATTCCTGGATGTTGCGGATCGTGGCGCCGCGGAAGGCGTAGATCGACTGGTCCGAGTCGCCGACCACGCATAGTTCCGGCGCATCGGGGCCGTCGCCGACCAGGGCTGCGACCAGCCGGTACTGGGCGTGGTTGGTGTCCTGGTACTCGTCGATGAGCACGTGCCGGAAGCGGCGTCGGTAGTAGTCGGTGACCTGCGGGTGTTCGGTGAAGATACGCACCACTTCCCCGATGAGGTCGTCGAAGTCCAGTGCATTGGCGGCGCGCAGGCGGCGCTGATACTCGGCGTAGACCTCAGCCACGGTGACCTCGAAGGGGTTTTTCGTCGTCTGTGCCTCGGCCAGGGCGCGTTGCGGGCCCACCAGTTCGTTCTTGTGGTTGGAGATCGCGTTCGCCAGGACGCGGCCGGTGAACTTCTTCAGGTCCAGATTCATGTCCTTGCCGATCATCGACAGCAACCGGCGCGAATCATCCGAATCGTAGATGGTGAAGTTCGTGTTCAGGCCGGGCACGAGCTGGGCCTGCTGGCGCAGGATGCGCACGCAGATGGAGTGGAAGGTGGCCACCCACATGCGCTCGGCGACCGGGCCGACGAGCCCGGCGACGCGTTCCTTCATCTCGGCGGCGGCCTTGTTGGTGAAGGTGATGGCCAGGATTTGCCAGGGGGCGACGCCCCGGTGCGACATCAGGTGGGCGATGCGGCGGGTGAGGACGGCGGTCTTGCCGGAACCGGCGCCCGCCACGATCAACAGGGGGGAACCGGTGTGTTCGACGGCGGCGGCCTGCTGCGGGTTCAGGCCCTGGGTCAGATCTACGGAGTGGTTAGCCATGATGTATTTCAACCTACTAGGTGACCCTGACACCGCCACCTCATGGCAAGATGGGGCACATGTCCGAAGAGTTAGAGATCCGCATGCCCACCGGCACCGATGACCCGTTGTCCGACGCCGAGATCCAGTCCTACCGCAAAGAGATCGACCGGCTCAACCAGGTCATCCTGGAGGCCGTGAAACGGCGCACGGAAGTGGCGCAGGCGATCGGCAAGACTCGCATGGGTTCCGGCGGCACCCGCTTAGTGCACACCCGCGAGGTGGCGATCATCAATCAGTTCCGCGACGAGCTCGGCGAGGAGGGCCCGGCGCTGGCGAACGTGTTGCTGCGCCTGGGCCGGGGCAAACTTGGTTGATCATGGCGTCGTCTTTCTGACCCGGTTCGTCTGTGCCCCGGAGAAACTCGCCGAGGCCGAGTCCCTCTACCGCCGGCGGGTCTCCGGGATCGACCCTCGCCTGGCGGTGGTGGAGGCCTCCGACGACCACGCCCTGCCCATCGACGACGACGCGCTGCTCTGGGAGCTGCGCGACACCGCCCTTTACGAGGGGATCGCCGACGTCGAGAAGCTCGGGCTCCACCAGATCTCCAGCCGGCTCCGACTGCTCGCGGGCGAGGATGACCGGATCACCGATCAGCTGTTTTTCTCCGACCCTGCGGCGGCCGATCCGTTCCCGGCGGAGGTGACGCGCCTGCCTGCGCCGAAACCCGCGCCGCCGGCCGCCGGCGTCGCGCTGCTTGATGAAGGCGTCTGGTCGGTGACCGTGCACGCCTTAGTCCCCCAGGCCGCGAAAGCGGAGGACGTCTTTCATGACTTGCGGGCCGGACTCGACGTCGTGGCCGCTTCGGAGATCACGGAGGTCGGCCCGGAGGACTCGGATTACGGCCGCGTCTTCGGCCCCCTCGTCGTGGCCGAAACCCGCGCCCTGCTCGCTGGGGAAGGCGTGGGCCAGGACTACCCGGCCGGCCGGTTGCGCCTGACTCAGCGGTGGGTGGTCAGACACTCGGGGCTGATCCGGGCGTTGGGCGGTAACGGACGCCCGGCGGCGTTCACCGCGGAGCGTCTCACCGTGTTTTAATCCTGCTCGAGGGAGTCGATGACGACGTCGAACTCCAGCAGCTCCGCCTTGTCGGAGACCGGCTTGCGCGGCTGTTCGCCGTCCTTCTGGCCGTGGGCGGCCTGGCCAGCGCTCTCCCACCATGCGTCATAGGATTCCTGGTCCGCCCAGCGGGTGACCACGAAGTAGCGGTCCTCGCCCTTGGTCGGACGCAGCAGCTGGAAGCCCTCGAAGCCTGGCTGGGAGTCGATGGCCTGCTTGCGGGCGGCGAAGCGTTCCTCCAGCACGGAGCCGGCTCCCTCGGGGACGGAAATTGCGTTGATCTTCACGATGCTCATGGTTCGACTATAACCCCACTCCTTCGCAATCGTCCGGCCCCGGCCACGCAATTGAAGTAGATTCAGTGCAGGAAACAATCCGTCGTACGAGGAGCCGCATCATGTCTGACATCACCGCCACGGCCGAGTGGTCGCAGCTGGCCAGCCTTTTTCCGGAGAAGAAGGACCTCTCCCTGCGCCAGCTGTTCGCCGCGTCCCCCGCCCGGGCGGCGGACCACACTTTCGACGCCGCCGGCCTGCACGTCGACCTGTCGAAGAACCTGGTGGACGCGGACGTCGTCAAGGCACTCGTGGAGCTCGCGGACGCCGCCGGCCTGCGCCGGGCCACCGAGGCGATGTTCACCGGTGAGCGCATCAACGGCACGGAGGACCGCGCGGTGCTGCACACGGCGCTGCGCACGCCCGAGGGAGAGAACCTGAAGGTGGACGGCCAGAACGTGTCCGGTGACGTACACGAGGTGCTGCGGCGGATGGGCGCTTTCGTCGACAAGCTGCATTCCGGCGAGTGGACCGGGCACACCGGCAAGAAGATCACCCGCGTGGTCAACATCGGCATCGGCGGCTCCGACCTCGGCCCCGCCATGGCCGCCCAGGCGCTGCGCACCTTTGCCACCGCCGGGGTGGGCGGCGACTTCGTCTCCAACGTAGACCCGGCCGACCTGTCGGCGACGCTGGCCGGTCTCGACCCGGAGACGACCCTGTTCATCGTCGCCTCCAAGACCTTCACCACCCAAGAGACGCTGTCGAACGCGCACGCCGCGAAGCGGTGGCTGCTCGACGAGCTGGGCGGGGACGAGTCGGCCGTCGCCAAGCACTTCGTCGCCGTGTCGACCAACGCGGAGAAGGTCGCCGAGTTCGGCATCGACACCGACAACATGTTCCCCTTCTGGGAATGGGTCGGGGGCCGTTACTCGGTGGACTCGGCGATCGGGCTGTCGCTGATGGCGGTGATCGGCAAGGACGCCTTCGCGGATTTCCTCGCCGGCTTCCACGCGATGGACGAGCACTTCCGCACCGCTGATTTCTCCGCGAACGTACCGGTGCTGATGGCGCTGCTGAACATCTGGTACGTCAATTTCCACGGCGCCGAGACCCACGCGGTGCTGCCCTACTCGCAGGACCTCGGGCGTTTCCCCGCTTACCTGCAGCAGCTGACGATGGAGTCGAACGGCAAGTCCGTGCGCCACGACGGCTCCCAGGTCGGATACCAGACCGGCGAGATCTACTGGGGCGAGCCGGGCACCAACGGCCAGCACGCGTTCTATCAGCTGATGCACCAGGGCACGAAGCTAATCCCGGCCGATTTCATCGGCTTCGCCCGCCCTGACGAGGACCTGCCGACCGCCTCCGGCACCGGCTCCATGCACGACCTGCTGCTGGGCAATCTCTTCGCCCAGACCAAGGTGCTGGCCTTCGGCAAGACGGAGGAGGAGCTGCTGGCGGAGGGCGTGCCCGCCGAGCTGGCCCCGCACAAGGTCATGCCGGGCAACCGCCCGACCACCACGATCTTGGCGGAGTCGCTGACCCCGGAGGTGTTGGGCGCGCTGATCGCGCTGTACGAGCACATCGTGTTCGTGCAGGGCGTCATCTGGGACATCAACCCCTTCGACCAGTGGGGCGTCGAGCTGGGCAAGCAGCAGGCCAACGACCTGGCGGCGGCCGTCTCCGGCGAGGAGTCCCCGGACACCGGCGACGGCTCCACCGACGCGTTGATCGCCTGGTACCGCTCGAAAAAGTAACTTTTCGACGTCCGCGACCCCGGCCTCTCCCCTCTGTGGAGAAGCCGGGGTTGTCGCCGTTTATCCACAGTTTTTCGCGGTGTCGAGCAGATGTTCGATGATTGCTCTATGGTGGGGTTCAATGCCGGTTATAGAACTGGTGTTCCCCTTACGGCTCTTTTGAAGAGGTGACCAACCCTCGTGACCGCCACCGCCTACTACTCCGTGTGCTCCCCCACCGACCCGCTCGCCGTCGCCCGACGAGAGGTCCGCCGCGCCGAATACCTCTCCTGGCGCGCCTGTTTGCCCGATGACGAAGACGGCCACCGCGACTGGACCACCCACGCCGCCACGCTGACCGCCTCCATCGGCGGCACCCCACGCTTCATCGCCGCCCACCTCGACGCCCTGACCACCGTGAACATGCTTCCCGGCCTGCGCACGCTCGTCGAGCAGATGCACCACCTGGACATGTTCCACCTCCGCAAGATCGACGACGCCCTGTTGGACCTGCCGACTGGCCTGCGGGAGGACGAGTTCTTCTGGGACACGCTCGACGAGGTGCTGGTCGACTACCTCACCCCGACCCGCGCCAATCAACTTCTCCCCACTCCCGGCGCCATCACCCGCAAGATCCGCGGCGTGATCCGCAGTCTCGCACAAGAAGAGGACACGGAAGAAGACGTCGAAGATTCCGCCTCGGACTCCTTCCGCCAATACGACCACGCGGACGGGTCCGTGACCACCGAGGTCCGCCTGGACGCCATCAACGCGGCGGCGGTCGAACAGGCGGTGCGCGACTACGCCGCCGAACACGACTGCAGCTTCGCCCAAGCCTTCACCGCCCTGCTGCTGAACAACGTCCAGATCAAGGTCGTGCTCAACGTCTACCGCGCCCACGACGTCCCGGACGCGCCCGGCTGGCTGTACCCGGCCGGCTGGCTCAGCCCGGACTGCACCCGACGCGCCGCCCGCATGGCCGCAACCGTCAGGGACATGGACGAGGCCGCGACCGCACACACCGGCAGCTACCGCCCCACCGGCACGATCCGCGCCTTCGTGGAAGGGCGGGACGGCACGTGTCGATGGCCCGGGTGCACGCGGTCGGCGGTCAGCGCCCAGAAGGATCACCGCGTCAATCACCGTGACGGCGGTCCGACCACGCCCGCCAATCTCGCGTGCCTGTGCCAGCATCATCACAACCGGAAATCGGGCGGGCAGGCTTTCTACGTCCTGGATCCGGCCACCGGTGAGGTGTTCTGGTTGTTCGAGGACGGCCGGTGGGTTTGCGACGACGCCGAGGGCCCGTTGGCGCCCAAGCAGCGTCGGTGGGTGCAGAGCCTGGCTCAACGGCGGGCCCGCCGGGCAGAGCGTGCGCGAAAACGACGTGCCCCATCCACTAGCCCGAAAGAGACCGCCCCGACTGGCCCTCCACCGTTTTAGAGTTTGATCATCGGTTCATAGCCATACGGGATGTTGTCGGAGGAGACGATCCTTCTGCCGAAGGGGAAGCAGGTGACCGGAATCATCCGCAGGTTGGCGATCGCCAGCGGGATGCCGACGATGGTCACGGCCTGCGCCACCGCGGTGGTGACGTGTCCGGCGGCCAGCCACAGGCCCGCGATGACGAACCAGATGACGTTGGTGACCGTGGACAGCCCACCGGTGCCCTCCACTGGTTGGACGACGGAGCGGCCGAAAGGCCACAGCGCGAACTTCGCCATGCGGAAGCTGGCCACGCCGGCCGGAATGGTCACGACCAGTAGACAGGCGAGGACGCCGAAGAGAAAATATCCCAGCGCGAGGAAGAATCCGCCGAAGATAAACCAGATGAGGTTGAGTATCAGGCTCATGTCCGCCACGGTAGCGAAACGGTCGGTCGCGAGTATGGTGACCCGTTATGGTGGACCACTCTTGGCGGCAGGCGCCGAAGCTGATTGCCCTGGCGGCGATCATCCTGACGTCGTTGAATCTGCGCACGGCTATCGTGGCGTTGTCGCCGCTGGTGCCGCGGGTCCAGGACGATCTGGGCGTCGGCCAGTCGCTCATCGGCGTCCTCGGCATGATTCCGACGGCCATGTTCGCCGTGTCGGCTTTCCTGCTTCCCACCCTCATGCGGCGGTTGACAATCGCCCAGCTGTTGTTCGCCGCCATGATTCTGACCGCGGTGGGGCAAGTGTGGCGGGTGCTCGGGCCGTCGGCGTTCAACCTGGTGGCCGGGTCGGTGTGCGCCTTGTTCGCCATCGGCGTGACCAACGCAGCCATGCCGGTGGCGGTGCGGTCGTACTTCCCGAATCGGGTGCCGACGGTCTCCACGACGTTCCTGGTTACCAGCCAGGTGGCCATGGGGTTGGCGCCGTTGCTGGCGGAGCCTTTCGCGCTGGCCGCGGAAAGTGTGGGCCTGACGGGGTGGCGGGCGTCGTTGGGTTCGTGGGCGTTGCTGGCCGTGGTGGCGGCGGTGGCGTGGTTGCCCCTGCTGGCCCGGAGTCGCAGACCGGAGAAGACGGTGCGGGTGCCGGGAGACGCCGACAAGCCCAAGGGCGTGGCGGTGTGGCGGACGCCGGCCGGGGTGGGGTTGGCGTTCATGTTCGGGTGCACGTCTTTCGTGACGTATTCGATCATGGCTTTCCTGCCGCAACTGTTCGTCGAGGCCGGGGCGTCGACGCAATTCGCCGGCACCATGCTGGCGTACTGGTCCCTGCTGGGGCTGCCGCTGAATGTTCTGGGGCCCTGGCTGGTGGGGCGTTTCACGGAGGTCTATCCGATGGCGGCGGCCTCGTGCGTGATTTTCATCGTCGGCAACATCGGTTTGGCGACCGCCCCGATGGCGGCCCCGTGGCTGTGGGTGACGCTGTCCGGGCTCGGGCCGCTGGTGTTTCCGATGGCGTTGACGCTGATCAACATCCGGTCCCGCAGCATGGCCGGCGCAGCGTCGCTGAGTTCTTTCGCGCAGGGGCTGGGCTACACCGTGGCGTGTGTGGGGCCGTTGTTGACCGGCGTGCTCCGCGAGGCGACCGGGTCGTGGGTGGCCGCGGTCGCCGTGTGGATCGCGGGCACGGCGGTGGTGCTGGCCGGTTCCTTCTTCGCCACCCGGGACGTGTTTGTGGAGGATCAAATCAAGAGTCAGGGAACTGCCAGCTAACGTGCGGACGTTTCCCGCCCGATCCTGACACTATGGCGAATGTTTTTCTCTATGGCTTAAAGGAAGGTCCGGCAGATGCTTGATTCGATAGTGGAATGGGTCGTTTCCCTGATGGAGCTGCTCGGCGCCCCCGGCGTGGGCATCGCCATCCTGTTGGAGAATCTCTTCCCGCCGATCCCTTCGGAGGTGGTCCTGCCTCTCGCCGGGTTCACCGTCACCGCCGGCGACCTGTCGTTCTGGTCCACCTTCCTGTGGGCGACCGCCGGTTCCGTTCTCGGCGCCTGGCTGCTTTATTGGGTGGGGCAGGCGATCGGCGCGGACCGGTTGCGCAAGATCGCCGACTGGATGTGGCTGGTGGAACCGGGCGACGTGGACAAGGCCTTGGGCTGGTTCGACAAGTACGGGTCCGCGTCGGTGTTTTTCGGCCGGCTCATCCCCGGGGTCCGCTCGCTGATCTCCATCCCGGCGGGCATCGACGGGATGAATTTCCTCAAGTTCACCGCCTGGACGGCGGGTGGTTCGGCGCTGTGGAATGCGCTGCTGATCGGGTTGGGCGTCTGGCTCGGAGCGCGTTACGACGTGGTGGCGCAGTACATCGACCAGTATTCGACGGTCGTGTACATCATCCTCGCTCTCGCGGTGGTGGCGGTGATCGTCTACTTGGTCCGCCGCTCCGTGAAAAGGCGCGCCGAGCACGACTAGCCCGGCTGGCAGCGTGGGCACCACCAGATGACGCGCTCCAAGTCTTCTCCCCCGCCCAAGAAATCCTGCTCGATGCGGGAACCGCAGCGCCGGCACGGCCGACGGTTCCGGCCGAAGACATAGACGTTTTCCCCCGCGCGGCGCACCCCGGTCGTCACCCGCAGCGGGGCGTCCCGGTTCATCCACATCAACCGCCGCGCCAGGTCCACCACGGCGGGCACGTCCACCCCGGCCACGGGGCGGGCGGGGTGGATGCCCGCTAAAAAGCAGATCTCGGCGCGGTATTCGTTGCCGATCCCCGCCACGTTCTTCTGGTCCAGCAGCGCCTGCCCGATCGTGCGTTCAGGGCGGGACAGAATGCGGGCGACGGCCTGCGCACGGCCCTCCAACTCCCACTCGTCCGACAAAATGTCCGGGCCCAGATAACTCGTCTTCTCCCCGTACTGGGCCACGGGAAAGACCTCCACTAGCCCCAGGGAGTGGCCCACCACTTCAATCGGGCGCGGATAGGGGCTGCCCTCCAGTTGCAGGACGACACGTGCGGTGTGCCCCGGTTTTCGCCACCTGTCGCCGGCCAGATGCATCGCCCAGGTGCCCTCCATCTTGAGGTGGGTGTGCAGCACGGCGTCGCCGAACTGCATGAACAGGTGTTTTCCGTAGGGCCAGACACTCTCGCAGACGGCGCCGTCGAAACGCGCCGTCGCCACCGACGGCACCCGCAAGGAGGTGTGCAGGACTTCGCGGCCGGTCATGAACTGCAGGCGGCGGGAGAGCTGGAGGACGGAATCACCTTCGGGCATAGTGGCGCCACCTTACTTCGGATCATCGAAACTGAGCTCGCCCAAGGCCTCCGTGACGGTGCGGCCGCGCCGGGGCATACGCGGCGGGGCCGAGCGTCCGCCGATGCGCACGCCCTTCGGCGTCAACGCGGCCCCGGCGGAACGCAGCACCGGCACGGCGCCGGAGTCGAACACGGAGGCGCCGTTGAGCTTTTCGACGGTCAGCGGCGTCATCCTGCCTGACGCCACGACCTCGGCCAACGCCCCCACGACCATGGCGGTCAGCCCCTCCTCGCCCACTTCCAGACCCGCCGGTAGGGAGTCGAAGAACGTGGTGAGCACCCGCCCGCCGCGGGTGATGTGGGCGAGGAGCAGGCCGTCGACAAGCACCACCAGCGCCCCGGCGGCGCGCGACGGCCCCTGCGCGGGCCACGGCAGCGCCGCACCGTAGGGATTGGCGGGATCGGCGGCGGCCAGCACATGCACCGCCGGCTCCGCGGCGCCCGACGGCCAGCCCTGCACATCCGGGGAATCTGCGTGCCCGCGCAGCCGGTCGATGACCGCGGGCGTGGAAAACTGCGAGGCGCCCAACGCCTCCACGACGTAACCACGCATCGCCTTGCCTGATTCCTCGAACCCGGAGAGCACCCGGTAGGCCAGGGCAAAGCCCCCGACGACGTCCTCGGCCACGACACTGCCGCGAGTGAGCACCCCGTAACGTTCCAACCAGGTTTCCCCGCGCACCAGCGAACGCGTGGTGGCGTCCGTATCCGGAGCCACCGTCAACGACCACCGCCCCACCATGTCCGGCGGAACAGTCTGCCGCGCGATCCCGGCGCGCCCCATCCGCAGTCGCGAGCGGGTCGGGCGTCGCTTGGTCTTGTGCGCGGTGGCGCCGCCCGCCAGCCGGGCCCGGATCGGCTGGAAGCCGTCCGGGGAGACCAGGCCCGCCTCCACCAGTCCCCACAGAGCTTCCCGACGCTCCTCCGTCGTCCCCGGCACGTCCAGGTCGGTGAAGAGGAATCCGCCGCCACGGCGCAGGATCTCCAGGAGGGACTCCTGCACCTCCGTCAGGCCAACGTCGACGGGCTCGTCGACGAGCTGGGGCGCGTAGTCGGCGGGCAGCAGCATGACGTTTTTGCCCGAACCGACGACGAGAACCTCGCCGGAGGAGGTCAGCTCATCCAGGTGGACGGGGTTGTAGTCGCCGACGCGTGAGGGCAGCACCATCGACTCCCACGCCGACGCCGACAGGCGTACGCCCGCGAGTTGTTCGAGCACGGCGAAGACCCCGTCGGCGCCGCGGAGTGCGGGGGTGGAGCCGATGGGCGCGACGTGCTGCCAGTCCGGCAGGAACCGTCCGAAAGCCGATTGGGAGACGGCCTGGGTCTGCGCGCGGGCGGCGGCCAAGGAACGGGAGCGGATGATCTTGAGCACCTCGGCGGCGACGTACTCGGCCTCGTCGACGCCTTGGCGGTAGCGGCCTTCCACGACCTTGCCGGATTCGATCAGGGGGCGCAGGGCGCTGAACGCCGCGCCGGGAGCCAGGCCGAACGCCTCCGCCACGTCCTCGGGCACGAACGGGCCGCGGGTGCGCGTCCACCGACCGACGAGCTGGTCTAAGGCATCGGTGATCGTCTCCACCTGGGCGGGCACCCCGGGCGGGACGGGCACCCCGAGGCCGTCGCGCAACAGCGGGGCGTCCTGCACCTGCGCCAGGTGCGTCCTCGACCCGATGCGCACCTCCATGACGCGCCCAGCCAGCTGCTGACGGGCCACCGTCAGCGGATCCTCGAAAGTGGTGTGCCGGGCAAGCTCGTCGACGGGGATCGGCCCCAGCACCCGCAACACGTCCGCCAGCTCCTCGCCGGTGCGCGCCGCCCGGTCGCCGGTGCGCTGCAGCTGGGCGTGGACCTGGGCGATGATCTCCGCGTCGAGCAGATCACGCAACTCCACGGTGCCCAGCAGCTTCGCCAACAGGCTCGGATCCAGGGCCAGCGCCGCCGCACGCTTTTCCGCCAACGGGCTGTCGCCCTCGTACATGAACGCGCCGGTGTAGTTGAACAGCAACGACGACGCGAACGGGCTGGGCTGATCCACGGTGACTTCCGCGATCCGGAGACGGCGGGCCTTCAGATCGCGCAACACCTCCGTCAACGCCGGCAGGTCGTAGACGTCCTGCAGCACCTCGCGGACGGTCTCCAAGATGATCGGAAAGCTCGGATACTTGCGCGCCACGTCCAGCAGCTGCTCCGCGCGTTGGCGCTGCTGCCACAGCGGGGCCCGCTTGCCTGGATTGCGCCGCGGCAACAACAGGGCCCGGGCCGCGCACTCCCGGAACCGGGAGGCGAACAACGCGGACCCGCCCACCTGCTCCGTGACCACGTCCGCGACGTCGTCCGGATCCAGGGTAAACAGCTCCGCGTCCGGCTCCTGCTCCCCCTCGGGGAGGCGGAGAACGATGCCGTCGTCGCCGGCGACCGCCTGCGCGTCCATGCCCGTGGCCTCCGCGATCTGCGCACCCACCGCCAACGCCCACGCCTGGTTGACCCCTTTGCCGAAAGGCGTGTGCAACACCACCCGCCAATCCCCCACCTCGTCGCGGAAACGCTCCACCACCAACGTCTTCTCATCCGGCACGACGCCGGTGGCCTCCCGCTGCTCCGCCAGATACGCCACCAAATTGGAGCGCGCATTGTCATCGAGCCCTAGCCCGTCGAGGCGGTCGGGGTCGGCGAGGGCCTCGCGTCGAAAAGCCCCCAGCGCCTTCCCCAGCTCATAGGGACGCCCCTGCGCGTCCCCCGACCAAAACGGCAGCCGACCCGTGTGCCCCGGCGCCGGAGTCACCAACACCTGATCGCGCGTGATGTCCTCGACCCGCCAACTCGACGCCCCGAGCGTGAACACGTCACCGACGCGCGACTCGTAGACCATCTCCTCGTCCAACTCCCCCACCCGCCGCGGCGCCCCCTCCCCGCCCAGCAGGAACACGCCGAACATGCCGCGGTCCGGGATCGTGCCCGCATTCGTCACCGCCACCCGTTGCGCGCCGGGCCGGGCGGAGAGCATCCCGGAGATCCGGTCGTAGACGATGCGTGGCTTGAGTTCCGCGAAGTCGGTGGACGGGTAAGAGCCGGCGGCCAGGTCGATCACCGAGTCGAAGACGTCCCGGTCCAGGTCGCGGTAGGGGTGGGAGCGGCGGACGGTGGCGAACCAGTCGTCGGCGAGCACGTCTCCGGCGGCGACGGCAGCCACGGTCTGCTGCAGCAGCACGTCGAGTGGGTTGGCGGGGACGGTCAGTTCCTCGATCAGCCCGGCGCGCATGCGCTCCACGGTGGCGGCGGACTGCACGAGGTCGGCGCGGTGCTTGGGGTAAAACGAGCCTTCGGAGACGGCGCCGACGGAGTGCCCGGCACGGCCGACGCGCTGCAGGCCGGAGGCCACCGACGGCGGCGACTCCACCTGCACGACCAGGTCGATGGCGCCCATGTCGATGCCCAGCTCCAGGGAACTGGTGGACACCACCGCCTTGAGCGTGCCCTCCTTGAGCATCGTTTCCGTGGCCGCGCGTTCGTCCTTGGACACCGACCCGTGGTGGGCGCGTGCGATGACGGGCGGGGCCGTGCCCGCCAGGTCAGTGGGCTTCATCAGCTGCGCCGGGTCGCGGCGCAACGGCGGGCTGAGCGATTCGGGGGCGTGCTCGGCGGCCCAGATCTCGTTGAGCCGGCTGGTCAACCGTTCCGCGGTGCGGCGCGAGTTGACGAAGATCAGCGTGGAGCGGTGCGCCATGACCTCGTCGTAGAGGGCTTGCTCCACAAACGGCCAGATCGAGGTGGGGGTAGGAGCTGGCCCGGTGAGCCCCAACGGGTCGTCGATCACGGCGTCCCCGATCGTCGAGCCCTGTTCCGGCACCGGCAGATCGCTCATGTCCTCGACGGGGACGTGCACGTCGAGCTCCCACTTCTTTTCCCCCGGCGGGGCGATGATCTGCACCGGCCGGGCGCCGCCGAGGAACTTCGCCACCGTCTCCAGCGGCCGCACCGTCGCCGACAGCCCGATGCGCTGCGGGTCGCCGGTGAGCCGCTCCAGGCTCAGCGCCAGGTGCACGCCGCGTTTGGAACCGGCCAGGGCGTGGATCTCGTCGATGATGACGGTCTCGACGGTGCCCAATACGGCCGCGGCCTTGCTAGTGAGCATGAGGTACAGCGACTCCGGCGTCGTGATCAGGATGTCCGGCGGGTTACGCACCTGCCGGTTGCGTTCCGCCTGCGGGGTGTCGCCGGAACGCACGCCCACCGTGACGTCCGGGAGGGGAAGGCCCAGGCGCTGCGCGACGCGCGCGATGCCTGTCAGGGGCGCGCGCAGGTTGTTCTCCACGTCCACGCCCAAGGCCTTGAGCGGAGACACGTAGAGGATCCGCACGCCTTCCTCCCGCTCGTCGCGTTCCACGAGGGAATTGAGCGCCCATAGAAACGCGGCCAGGGTCTTGCCCGAACCGGTCGGCGCCACCACCAGGGCGTTTTCTCCGTCCGCGATCGCCTCCCACGCCTGCTCCTGCACCTGGGTGGGGGCGGCGAAGACCTCTGTAAACCAGGTAGCCACCTGTGGGCGGAAACGATCCAGGGTGTTATCGGCCATGCCTAACCCTAACCGGCGCGTTATTGTCGTACATATGACTGCACAGGTATCCGACGCCCGGTTGACCGACTTGCTCGCCAAAGGCACCGGCGAAATCCTCCAAGGCATCCGCGGCGTGGGACTGCTCCGCGGGCGCAACCTCGGCGACGCCGGCGACGACCTCGCCCAGAACTGGATCGCCCGCGTCCTCGCGCAGCACCGCCCCGACGACGGCTTCCTCTCCGAGGAGGCGGCCGACAACCCCGCTCGCCTGGGCAAGGACCGCGTCTGGATCATCGACCCGCTGGACGGCACCAAGGAATTCGCCACCGGCCGACAGGACTGGGCGGTGCACATCGCGCTGGTCATCGACGGCGAACCCGCGCACGCCGCCGTGGCCTTGCCCGACCTGGGCGTGGTCTTTTCCTCTTCCGACGCCCAGCACGTCACCGGACCGCTGGCCCGCAAAGTCATCGTCTCCCGCAACCGTCCGCCGAACGTCGCCGACCACATCGCCACGCAGCTCGGCTTCACGACGGAAGGGTTCGGCTCCGCCGGCGCTAAGGCCATGAACGTGCTCCTCGGTGATTTCGACGCCTACGTCCACGCCGGCGGCCAGTATGAATGGGACCAGGCGGCCCCCGTCGGCGTCGCGCTGGCCTCCGGGCTGCACGCCTCCCGGCTCACCGGCGAAAAGCTCGTCTACAACCAAAAAGACACCTTCATCCCCGACCTGCTGATCTGCCGCCCCGAGCTCGCCGACGAGATCCTGGGACTGGCGTCGGATTACCTCGACGAGCACGGCAGCTTCTAGGCTGGGGGCCATGACTGCACGTGACATCAACACGCCCTACGAGGACTTGTTGCGCGACATCCTCGCCAACGGCGCGTCCAAAGGCGACCGCACCGGCACCGGCACCCGCAGCGTGTTCGGCCGCCAGCTGCGCTACGACCTGGCAGACTCCTTCCCGCTGCTGACCACCAAAAAAGTCTATTTCCACGCCGTCGTCGGTGAACTGCTCTGGTTCCTCTCCGGCGACTCCAACGTCCAGTGGCTGCAGGACAACAACATCCGCATCTGGAACGAATGGGCCGGCGACGACGGCGAGCTGGGCCCCGTCTACGGAGTTCAGTGGCGCTCCTGGCCCACCCCGGACGGCCAGCACATCGACCAGGTCCAGGGTGCCCTGGAGACGCTGCGTGACAACCCGGACTCCCGCCGCAACATCGTCTCCGCCTGGAACGTCGCCGAACTCGACGAGATGGCGCTGCTGCCCTGCCACCTGCTGTTTCAGCTCTACGTCGTCGACGGGCGGCTGTCGCTGCAGGTCTACCAGCGCTCCGCCGACATGTTCCTCGGCGTGCCCTTCAACATCGCTTCCTACGCGCTGCTGGCGCACATGTTCGCCCAGCAGGCCGGACTGGAGGTCGGCGAGCTGATCTGGACCGGCGGCGACTGCCACATCTACAACGACCACATCGCACAGGTGAAAGAGCAGCTCACCCGCGAGCCACGCCCCTACCCGCAGCTCGAGCTGAACAAGGCGGCGTCGATCTTCGACTACGGTTTCGACGACGTCGAGGTCGTCGGCTACGACCCGCACCCGGCGATCAGGGCGCAGGTGTCCGTCTGATGCTCGGCGCGATCTGGGCGCAATCCCGGGACGGGGTCATCGGCGACGGCACGCAGATGCCGTGGCACGTCCCCGAGGACCTCGCCCACTTCAAGGACATCACCTACGGGGCCCCCGTCGTCATGGGCCGGCGCACCTGGGAGTCCCTGCCGGAAAAATTTCGTCCCCTGCCGGGGCGCGAAAACTTCGTCGTCTCCTCCCGTGAACCCGGCGAGTGGTCCGCAGGCGCCACGGTCATGCCCTCGCCCGTGGACGTCGGCAGCGGCGCCGGCGCCTGGGTGATGGGCGGCGCCCGCCTGTACCAGGAGTCCGTGGAACACGCCGACGTCCTCGAAGTCACCGTCATGGACTGCGAAGTCGCCGACCTGCTCGGCGACGACGCCGTCCGCGCCCCCGCCATCCCCGACGCCTTCGAGGTCTCCTCCGACACCGGCTGGCTGGAATCCGACGCCGGGCGGCTGACCGTCGGCTCCGCCCCGGAGAATCCGCTACGCTACCGTTTTATCCGATACTCACGAATTCACCGATAGGACAGAACATGACTGACATCGCCACCCCGCAGACCACCGCCCCCGTGACCATCTTCGCCACCGACTGGTGCCCCTTCTGCAAAAAGCTCAAGGGCAACCTCGACCGCTCCGAAACCCCTTATGAGATCGTCGACGTCGAAGCCGAGGGCAACGCCGACGCCGCCGCCTGGGTCGAGTCCGTCAACGACGGCAACCGAGTGGTGCCCACCGTCCTCTACTCCGACGGCACCCACGAGACGAACCCGCCGGCGTCCTCCGTCCGCGCGAAGCACGCCGAGCTGACCGCTTAGTCTTCGTCGTCGTCCGCGCCGAAGATTTCGAGCATGTCAGCCGGCGACAGCGACGCGTTGATGCCGTTGAGTTCCTGGGCGTAGATGTGGTTCAGGTAGCGCTCCAACGCCCGGATCGCGGCCTGGGCGTCCGTCTTGTTCAACAGCAGCAACCGCTTCGAAGAACCGCCCGGCAACTGCTTATCGACGGACAGCACCGGCACCCCGTCCTTCGTGACGGTCTCGGCGAAGACCACTCGACGCTGCACGTCAGTGAAAGTGGGCTGGAGCTCATGGTTGTTGTGCACGTCCGGCATAGCCGCTGGTCCTTTCATCGGCAAAACATTGACGGATCTAAGACTAGGCGGTTTACCCGCCGTCCTCACCCTCGGGTAGCCTTAACTACCGCGCAGGGCGCAAGCCCCAGTAGCTCAGTGGATAGAGCACGGCTCTCCTAAAGCCGGTGTCGGAGGTTCGATTCCTCTCTGGGGCGCTCAAGGAAAACCCCGTGACCTTTCATTTCAAGAGGTCAGAGGGTTTTTTCTCTTTTTAAAGAGCACTACGGAGCACCCGGGAGAACCCCTCAGCGCTCATCATGTCGTGGAATTGTCGTGAGATCGCAGAGCCCTCAATCCAGCTACGAACGTCAGGCTCGGAGCAAAGAAGGTCCAGCAATCTATATCTCAGGGAACCGCGCTACTGGAAGCGCGTCCCACACACGCAGATCACCGGGTCCGAGAGCTGCGGAGTCAAATATAAGTTGAAAGCGAGCTGTAGGCAGCAAAGGGAACCCACTTCATATACCTCCAGGTGAAAGACACTTCTTCGCAAAGATATTCTTATTATTGTGACAACCCGTGCTTACTCCTTTAATCAGGTGAATCCTTCGGTTGCCAAGTCGAAATGCTGTATCCTCACGAGGCGCACTTCGCCTTACTGGAATCGTGTTGGGCAGCGGGGAGGGTAGGGAGAGCCAGAGCAAAGCCGAAGAAGAGCTTCGCCTGAGTGAGAGGGTCAGAGCGAAGAAAGAGGAGCCACTCACCCGGTGCGACATCGACGTTGTTAAGGGGGTTGGCCCTGTGGTCGTGTCTGAGTAGTCGGTTGCTTCCCCCAGTGGAGAGGTTGCTCTTAACCAGGGTTTTCTAGTTGCTGAAGGGGTAAAGCCCCGAGGGGTGGGGGTTGTTTATATGGGGTGGCTGTCGGGAAGTTGTGAGGGATCTTCCTAGAGTAGGAGGAAACTCGCCTCAAGAAAGACAGGTTGCTCTTGTTTAATCACGCCTCATTTATCTGGAGTGCCGCCGACCTGCTGCGTGGAACCTACAAACAACACCAGTACGGCAACATCATCCTCCCCTTCACAGTTCTCGCTCGTCTTGACGGAGTACTCGCCCCCACCAAGCAGGCGGTGTTGGCGGCCATCGAAGGCCTTGATCCGGAGCAGACGCCTTCGGCGGGTATGTTGCGCAATCGCGCAGGCCATGACTACTCCTTCTACAACCGGTCTCGCCATGACCTGCGCTCGTTGCAGGGCGATGTGGACAACCTGGAGGAAAACCTTCGCGACTACGTCAACGCTTTCTCCCCGAATGTGCGCGATATTTTCGAGCAGTACAAGTTCGACGAGACCATCATCGACCTGTCAAACAACGACCTGCTGTTGGAGATCCTCCAGCACTTCGCTAAGGCTGATCTTCGCCCCGAGGCAGTGAGCAATGAGGTGATGGGTCATATCTTCGAAGAGCTCATCCGGAAATTCGCGGAAGCCTCCAACGAGACTGCCGGTGAGCACTTCACCCCCCGTGAGGTCATCGACTTGATGGTCACCATCTTGTTAGACGGGGATGCCGATCTGACCACTCCAGGGGTGATTCGCTCGGTCTATGACCCGACTGCCGGCACTGGTGGCATGCTCTCGGCGGCTGACAACAAGATCAAGGATTTCAACGAACACGCTCAGGTCAACCTGCTTGGACAAGAGATCAACCCCGAGTCTTATGCGATTTGTAAGGCCGACATGGTGGTCAAGGGCCAGCCGATTACCAATATTCAGCTCGGCAACACCTTGACGAACCCGGCGTTTGAGGATCAGACCTTCCATTACGCGTTGTCGAACCCTCCCTTTGGTGTGGCGTGGAAAAAGGACAGGCCGGCGGTGGAGCGCGAGCACAAGATCGCTGGTTATTCTGGGCGCTTTGGCCCCGGGTTGCCGCGAGTCTCTGACGGGTCGTTGTTGTTTCTCATGCACCTGGTCTCGAAACTGCGTGAACCCGGCCTGCAGGGAGGCGCTGCTGGTCGAGGGGCCATCGTCCTTAACGGCTCGCCGCTGTTTACCGGTGGAGCAGGCTCCGGAGAGTCGAATATCCGTAAGTGGGTCCTCGACAACGACTACCTCGAGGCAATCATCGGGTTGCCGACAGACATGTTCTACAACACCGGCATCTCCACCTATGTCTGGATTCTCAACAAGGACAAAGACCCCGCCCGCAAGGGCAAGGTCCAACTGATCGACGCCACCGAGATGTCCGTCAAGATGCGCAAGTCGATCGGCTCCAAACGCAAGCTGCTCTCCAACGACGACATCACAACCATCACCAAGCTCTACGGTGACTTCGTAGAATCCGAGCACTCCAAGATCTTCGACACCACCGACTTCTACTACCGGACCATCACTGTGGAGCGACCGTTGAAACTCAACTACGCGTTCACCTCCCAGCGCATCGACAAGGTGATGGATGCTCGGCCTGTGGCTAGGCTCGAGGAGAGCGAGCAGGAAGCCCTCCAGGAGGCCCTGAGAGGCGCTGAGGCGGCCACTGGCGGGGTCGTGTCTACCGGCCGGGCCCAGTTCACCACGGAGCTTAAGAAAGCCCTCGCTGACGCAGGGCTCGTCCTCAAGCCGGCTGTGCTGAAGGCTGTGATCACTGAACTTGGGGAACACGATGACCACGGCGAGCTCGTGATGAAGGCCGGTAAACCTGAAGCAGACGCCAGCCTGCGTGACACGGAAAACGTCCCCTGGGATCAGGACATCCACGAGTATCTCGAACGAGAGGTCAAACCCTTTGTCCCTGATGCGTGGATCGACGAGTCTAAGACGAAAGAAGGTGTTGAGATCCCCTTCACCCGTCACTTCTACCAGTACATCCCCCCACGCCCCTTGGAAGACATCGACCGGGATCTTGACGAAGTCCTCGGACGCATCCGAGTCCGCCTTGAGCAGGTGAAAGCATGAGTAGCTCAATGTTTCCTTTAGTGCGGTTGGCAAGGGTCGCCCGCAGGGTTCCTCCCATCAAATCTGTGAGCAGCTGCTCAATTGGGCTGGAATCGGTGGAATCTTGGTCAGGACGTTTGATCGAGGAATCCCTGGAGCCAGCAGATTCCGAAGGCGCGGAGTTTGAGCAGGGGGACATTTTGTTCGGCAAACTTCGTCCGTACCTCGCGAAAGTATGGGTAGCAGATCGTCCGGGCACTTACATCGGTGACTTCATTCGTCTTCGCCCGTTCCGCGACTGTGACCCCGAGTTCCTGGGATACGTGCTCCGTAGCCGTGAGGTTATCGAGGCGGCTTCAGCGGAATCCTTAGGAACCAAGATGCCTAGAACCGAATGGGAACGGTTACGACAGTTGCAGGTCCCAGCTCCTCCGCTTGAAGTACAACACCAAGTGGTGGATTACCTCGACCGAGAAACCGCCGAAATCGACGCCTTCATAAATGACCTGCACGATCTTAAGGTCTTGGCGAGTGAGCACTTTAGCTCTTTAAGAAGCGAAACACTTCGCCAACCGAGCTCGGTGGGAAAGGAGACTGATTCTCATTCGGTTCCTTTGACTCGAGCTCTTCCTCACCGCGTCGATTACAGAGGGGCCACGCCCACAAAGGTAGATGATGGTATTCAACTCGTCACAGCCCGAAATATCCGGCCTGGGTGGATTGACTATGAATCGAGTCAAGAGTTCATCTCTCCTAAAGACTACAGCCAGGTGATGTCCCGAGGCCTGCCAATAATAGGAGACATCTTATTCACTATGGAGGCTCCTCTTGGGAATGCTGCTCTGGTGGATCGCACTGATGTGGCTCTGGCCCAGAGAGTCATCAAGTTCACTCCCACGCTAGGAGTGGATTCGAGGTTCATGTGTCATGTGATGAATTCCAATGAATTTCAACATCAACTTCGGGAGCTGGCCACCGGTTCGACTGCTTTGGGTCTCAAAGCCAGCAAGTTACATCAACTGCGGGTTCTCATACCGGATGCCCCTACTCAGAAGCGGGCGGTTCGAATATTAGATGACGCCTGGTCGTCCCTAGTCAGGTTGCAAGATTTAGTGGATGAGGCGAAAAAACTAGCGCTGGAACGACGCTCGTCGCTTATCTCTGCGGCGGTCACCGGGCAGATTGATGTGACCGCTCAAAGAAAGTCGGCTGCGGAGCAGCTGCAGGATGAGCTTGAGGCCAAAGTATGAGTGTGGGTGCGCATCGGGAGGTTCATCTCCAACGGTTTGTCGTTGACCACCTCACCTCCCACGGGTGGTTGTCGTCGAAGGGCAATGAGGGCTACGACAAAGAACGAGCCCTATTCGTCCCCGACCTGTTGGGGTGGCTGGAGGAGACCGATCCGGAGAACTATCACCGGATCGTTCCGAAAGATGGATCTGAAGCGGCAGTGGTCAAGGGTCAGAATCGGATCCTCGACCGGGTAGCCAAGCAGCTGGGGGTGGAGGAAAAACACGGCGGTGGCACCCTCAACGTCTTGCGTCATGGTGTGGATGTGGTGGGGGCGAAGAAGTTCAGCTTGCTGCAGATGCCGCCGGCCAACGATAAAAACCCCCGCCTGATCACACGCTACGAGTACAACCGCCTGCGAGTCGTCGAAGAGCTGATTTACTCCACCCGCCACGGCAACCGGTTGGATCTGACGTTTTTTGTCAACGGTATTCCCGTGGCCACCGCAGAGATTAAGACAGAGTTCACCCAGTCGTTGGCTCAGGCGAAGGCACAGTATCGCACCCAGCGTCTGCCTAAGGGTGAGCCGTTGCTGACTGCCGGGCGAGGTGCCTTGGTTCATTTTGCCGTTACTGATCGACGTATAGCCATGACCACCTCCCTCAATGGTGAGCACACGAGGTTTCTGCCCTTTGATCAGGGTCATGACGGGGGTGCAGGGAACCCGCCGTCGACGACGGGGCATGCGACCAGTTACTTCTGGGAGGAGATCCTTGATCGGGATACGTGGTTGACGATTCTGACGAAGTTCATCTACACCAACCACCAGACCAAAACAGATCCGATCACCGGAAAAATCACCACGACCTCGCAGATCCGCTTCCCCCGGTTTCATCAGTGGCGGGCAGTATCCAAAATCGCGAAGGCGGCAGCGGCAGAAGGCCCGGGGCATAACTACCTTATCCAGCACTCCGCTGGCTCAGGCAAGACGGATTCGATTGCCTGGACCGCTCACCGCCTGGCCTCTCTCCATGATGAGGCTGGCGAGAAGGTCTTCGACACTGTTTTTGTTATTGCTGATCGGCAGGTGCTCGATCGCCAGCTCCAGGACGCAGTTCAACAGCTAGAAACCGTGGCCGGTACTTTCCAGGCTATTGAATCCGGGGGCAGTGGGTCTAAAACTGCCCGGTTAACAGAGGTTCTGACCAGTGGAACGGCGAAGATCGTTGGAGTGACCTTACAGACTTTTCCGCATGCGCTCGCAGCGCTACAAGACCCGGATAACCAGGAGAAGCTTGCGGGACGGACGTTTGCGGTGATCGCTGACGAGGCGCATTCTTCTCAAAGTGGTAGCTCCGCGAAGGCCTTGCGGGAGATGCTCTATTTAGGCGAGAACAGTGAAGATGTCGATTGGGAGGAGCCAGGCGCTGATCAAGACGCCCTGGCTGCCATGGCGGCTCGCAGTGACGAGGATAAACGGTTGAGCTACTTCGCTTTCACTGCCACCCCGAAGGAGCCGACCATGAAGCTATTTGGCCGACGCAACCCGGCGACCCAGGAGCTGGAGCCGTTTGACCTGTACCCAATGAAGCAGGCCATCGAGGAGGGGTTCATTCTCGATGTGCTCAAAAACTACACCACCTACGAGATGGCCGCCCGCGTAGCCGAGAAGGGCCAAGACCCCGGTGTCGTAGCCGAACAGCAACCGGGGAGCCCTTCGACAGAGGCGGCTACAAACGACGGGGAAGTTGATGTTCGGCAAGGAACTCGGGCGTATATCAACTTCGTTGAGCATCATCCAACGAATGTCGCCTCCAAGGTCGACGTCATCTTGGACCACTACCGCTCTACGGTTCAACCTCATCTAGGTGGCCGTGCCAAGGCGATGATCGTGACCGCTTCTCGGGCAGCTGCGGTGCGCTATGCCCGGGCCTTGGACAAAGCGATCACTGAGCGAAACCTGCCCCTGCAGACCCTGGTGGCTTTTTCCGGGGAGGTCCCTGACCCGGATGTTCCTTCGTTGCCGGGCACACCGCAGACGATGGTCACCGAGACCAGTATGAACCCCGTCCTCAAGGGACGGGATCTGGCCGATGTGTTCGCTCAAGACGGCCAGAATATTCTGGTGGTGGCTAATAAGTATCAGACTGGTTTCGATCAACCCTTGCTGGTGGGCATGTACGTCGACAAGCAGCTCTCGGGTATCGCTGCGGTGCAGACGTTGTCGCGGCTTAATCGCAAGGTCGACGGCAAGACCGACACCTACGTGTTGGACTTCGTGAACGACGCTGAGCAAATCCTCGCCTCGTTTCAGACCTACTACGAAGCAGCGCATATTGAGACGGAGTCCGACCCGGATCTCGTCGCTGATCTGATCGCCAAGTTAGAGGCTCAGCGCGTCTTCACCTGGGCAGAGGTCGATCAGGTGTGGCAGGCATGGTCGTCGAAACGTACTCCCACCTCGCGGAAACACGCTCAGTTCTCTAGGCATCTGTCGCCGGCCGTGGAGAGGTTTGAGAATGCGTGGAACCAGGCGATACGAACCGAGGATGAGCAGCGACGAGAAGAGCTACTCGACTTCAAGGCGGTGTTGGCTCAGTATGTGAAGGCCTATTCGTTTTTCAGCCAGATCCTGCACTTCGGTGACCCCCGCTATGAGAAGATGTCGGTCTTCGCTGATCTGCTGGCGAAAGCGCTGCGGAACTTTACAGCGGACGCCGAGAAACCGGAGGCCGTGGACGTCTCTGATGTGGTGTTGACCCACTACCGGTTGGAAAAGATTCGCGAAGATGACCTGGGGCTCAGCGCTACCGATGGTGAGGCTCCGGGTCTAACGGGTATGACTGAGGCGGGGTTGGCGAAGGCTCGGGAGTCAGAGCAGGTCAGAAAGTCGGAGTTGATTGAGAAGGTCAACAAGTACTTCGGTGACCTGGAGGCCAAGGACGAATACAAGGTCAACTTCATCGAGACCTTGCTTGCTGAAGCGGTTGATCATCCTGAGTTGGAGATGCAGGCAAAAAACAACTCGAAGATTGACTTCGCTAGCTCTCCGCAGCTGCAGGTCATCTTGGAGGATGCGCTCTGGCAGCAGGAGGAATCATCTAACGAGGTTCTCAAGTCTGCCCGCGAGATGACGACCCAGAGGCTGGTGGAGATGGCCATGGAGTTCGGTCTATTCGAGCGCCTCAGGGGCCAGGACACCGGCTGAGCGCCCTTGGGTCTACCTGGCGAGTGTCACCGCCGCCTGGCGGCAGACTAGGGCGCAGAACCGGGGCGGAGAAGGCTGCAGTCATCGAAAAATAGGTGGCGCGTGCTGTCATCTGGCTAGGCTGGGGTGGTCAGTATCCGTAGCTGCGGAACTTATCGATGGAGGAATCATCATGGCTGTATCTCCGGAAAGCCTCTCGGCTGCCCTGTCTGCCCTCGGCCCTGCCGAGGAGGCAGTCACCGCAGAGACGGTGTGGGCACAGTCATCGAAGTTCTTCTTATCTCATTGGACGAGCAGGTGGCCCGAAACGCTACCCCTGCCCCCGGTTCTCGACAACCCGAACACGGTTGGCTGGATCTCCCGTCAAGACCTGTTCGACCTCGGGGAGCCCATCGAATCAGAAGCCGACGCCGTGAACTTTTACGTCGCAGTCTGCGCCTGGGGAGCCGGACCGAGCGCTCAACAGACGTATCGAAGTATTCGTCCCCTTCACGAACCCGGCGCGCCCCAGCGCCTCCTGGAGGGGTTGCGGGCGGCTGCTGTGGGGTCAGCTGACGAGGGATATGCCGTCTTTGATCATTCTGGCCCAGCCAAGCTCAAGGGGTTGGGGCCGGCTTTCTTCACCAAGTTGCTCTACTTCGCTGCGGGACGTCCTACCTCTTCTGATACCCGACATCCGCTCATTCTCGATAAGAGAGTGGCTGTCGCCTTGGGCTGGGAGAAAACATTTGGGTGGCAGACGTCCGAATATTCTCACTACCTTGACCTGGTGGGACAACTCCATCAGCGGTGGCGACCAGACCTTCCTACTGATGTCATTGAGTACACCCTTTTCCTAGCTGGGTTACTCCCCTACGAACCCAATATGTAGCTCCTTCCCCTACTCACCTGATTGCCCGGCGCGCCGGGTTGCAGGGCGGGCCTGCGCCTCTCCCCTATGAACAAGTCCTGGCTGATCGCCCCGGGCTGTTCGCGAACTGGAGATGAGGGACACTCCTCGCGTGTCTAGGCGAGGCGGGTCCGAGGCTTCACATGCGTCCGGGGGAGGATATGGCTGTCTTTACTGCTGCCAGGGGTCGTTCGCTCGGCAGTATTCCGCAGTGTTGGCTGCGACGCATTCATTCCACCAGGCGTGGGAGTCAGCCTTCTCCTGGTTGAGATCGTTGCCTTCAGCGTCGGTTCCATATCCGCATCTATATGCGGGGCAGGTTCCTCCCTCGGAGTACGGGATGTTGCTGAGGTCTTGCGTCGGATCATTTGCAGGGCTTGCTGCGTCAGGTCCCCAGTGGATGTCGTAGGCGGGGTCGCCTCCTAGGTTTGCAGCCGTGCAGTTAGCGGGGTCGTCAGTCCATGCGTCTGTGGCTGCGCAGTTGTAGCCGATGCCTGGTTCGTTCCATATCGAGGCGGAGTTCGCTTCTCCCGCATCGCCTGAGGGTTCCATCGATTCGCTTGTCGGCTCTGTAGCCTCTTCCAAGCCAGCTGAGGTTGTGGATGCGGAGGCAGGGAGGGGGCGTTCTCCTGCACCGGGTTCGACGTCAAGATCAGTGACGTCGAATTCATAGGTCACAGGATCCCAGTACTGGGTGAATCTCACTGTCTCAGTGTTATCAGGGATGGCGAGAATAAGCTGGCCGGAGCGTTTTAAGCCGGGATCGACAGGGTTGGAAAGGTTCTTATCGACGCCAAGATTCTCACAGTCGTAGGCAATGAGATTGCTGGTCGCATATCCTTCTGGGTCGACGGCAGTGAAGTCGGTTTCGGCAACGGAGAAGTTTGTCTGGGAGTCAATGACGTGGAACTCCCCCTCAAATGTCAGGTATAGACTTCCCTCGGGGTCCATCGCTTGCATGTCTGGGTAAGAGACTCCATGGGGGCACGTTTCGGTGAGTGTTGCCTGGCTCAGGGTGATGTCGATTTCACAAGGAATGTCCCCACCGCAGCGAGTGACCGTCATGGTTTCCCCGAGGATGAGATCCTGAATTCCTGAAGCAGCTTCGGTGGTCGTTTCTGCCGCCTCGGTGGTGCTGGTCGGAGGAGGATCGCCTTCCTCGCCGCAGGCAGTCAGCGTGAGTGTCAGACCAGCCAGCACAGCGGTGACAAGCTTCTTCATGACGTTGGGGTCCTTTCCTGGGGGCCTCACGGGATACGAGTTGCGTGAGGAAAACGCTCAGACCTCAGTCAAGATCTCTTTTCTAGAATACTGCCAGCTTTTCGGCAGACTCGTAGTCGACGGGGGTGGTGAGAAGTTTATCGAAACACTCGCATACTCGGCCGCCGAGCAGGCCCAGTACCCCCACTCAGATCGGTGCGCTGATACCCATACGGGGAAGGACAAGGGGACCCCTCTGTCATTAACCCGACCCCTCACATTGTTAGCTTCCAGCATCCTCTGCACGCCAATATCTCGCCATAAAGATCCGCAGCAAACCTAATGGTCTTTCTTCTCATCGACTCCACCGGTCTGGGTTGCACTAGCCGGTTCACCAAGCTCGAGAAGAAGTCCTGGACAATCGTTGGGAAATTTCTACTGCCTAGATATCACAGCAAGAACCGACACATGACCGCTATCAACCCTCACATTCTTATGACGTGGCTCATGACGTTTGATAAGCGCAGATCTACAAAACCTCCCACTCGTAACCGCCTATCAAAACGAGGTCACCAACCTAAACTATGACTGCTGAAGGAAGTATCAGACCACTTTTACAGAGACAATCCTCGTTTGGCTCTAGGGGGTCGAGTCTCACTGTAAAACAATCTGACCTTTATAAACTTCCACTCTTCCCCTATCTATCCCCCGATGTGTGAGACCCTCCACACTTCATTCTCTTTTCTGCGCTGAGCGTTCTCCCTCAGACTTTTTCAACCTCGGGATGACTTTTCATCCCTAGTTTCACAGTCGTGGCAGTTCCCGTTGCTCCCTCTCCACCCCGGGGCGGGAGGAGGAAGCCGATCAGAAAAGCGCAACGAGTTCTAAATAGAAGAAACCGATTGACTTGCTGCTTTCTGAGAGTTAGAGTCGCGCTAACGCGCGATTCTTCCTAACCCAGCCGAGAGCTGGGATTTTTCATTTAAGCAGCAGGTCAGAGGCGTTTTAAAGAGAAGCAACCTCATATGTCAGACCAGTAAAAGAGTCAGACATCCTAGCAATACTTGCAGGTCACTCCACCAGGATGTCTGACTCAAAACTCTAGAGGGGTGCACGAGCATCATTTGAGGATTCTTCGACCAGAGAGAAAACCTGCCTACCGCAAAGAACGATAGGCAGGAAAAGCTCGCAATGAGGCCAGTTAGCTGACCCTCTCCTCTTTATTTATACGGTACCGCGTGCCCCCTGAGACAGACTCTTCGAGCAGGTGGCCAGTTGCAAGCAGGGACTCAACAGCAGGTTCGATGTCTTTCTTTTTCGGGACCGGGTGGCCTTGCCCTTTCGCTTGAGACCATTTCGTGCGAGTCAGCCAAGATTTCGCCCGCCCTTCATCTTCCCTCGCAAGAATCTCGAGCACCCAGTCAGCGGCATCTATTTCCTTCGAATCCGCTCCCTCAAGGTTTTGGCTCTGACTGCTCATTTCAGGCCGAACACGCAGGGCCCCATTGGCGGATTTTTGGAGCATCACACCCACTTCGTCGACGTCCCGGCCGATAGCGGAGAGGGAACGGTGCCTAGCCTGGTTTTCGATCATAAGTTTCCAGGTGGCGTCCGGCCAGTCGGTAATCCTGGAGTCGCCTCGAGCCCGGTCACCGTTATGACCCATGTGATGGACGAGGAGAGAATTATCAATCTCCGCGTCATATAAGAGCTGTCCAAAAGCACTGAGGAAAGTTCCTGCTTCCCTATTCTCGTCGAGCGCCAGGGCATCCATGATCGGCCTCAAGCAATCGAGAATCAGGTAATCAGTTCCTCTGAGGATCTCAGCCCACCTTCTTCGCACCTGTTCATTAAGGATATTGAAGTCTGCCTCATGCCCGCGCAGAGTAACGATGCGCACTGATTCGGGGTTTCTGATGTTCAGTCTTTTTAGCCACCGTTGAAGCATTGCGTCGTTCATTTCGTTGTCGATCAAGGTGACGGTGCCGTGGAATTTTGTCGGATAGTGATCCAAGAACATCTCTTCATCAGCTAGAGCCTTGATGAGGTTGGTAACCAGCGTTGTTTTTCCCGCCTTGGCTTGAGCGGCGAGCAGCACTCTCGTGTTCATAGGCTGGAGGCCTTCAATAAGCCACTCTGTGCTTTCGGTTGGCCGGCTGAGGAAGTCCTGCAGCGCCACTGTCGATTGGAGACGTTCAAGGAGATCATCGATCGCTGAGGAGGAGACGCGTCGCTTTGCCTCTTCAAAGATCTCTAGCTCGATGACTTTCTCTTGTATCCGCCTCTCGCGGTATTCGTGAAGAGTACTAGCGTGGGAGGCCATGTCTGCGCCTTCTTGAAAAGATCCCTGCCCCTGCTCCTCACTGTCGTACCCCTCTGAAACGTCCCGCTCTTCTGGCGGGAATGAAGATTGGGGGTTATCCCGGTTGTCTCCTACCCCCTCCTCCGCCGGCCTCGAGAGACCTTGGTCAAGATGCAGCGTGCGCGGTTCAGCAGAATTAAAAGCGCTAGTGAGCGTTTTATCTATCTCGTGCTCCGGCAAACCCGTAGTCAGTGCATGGGTCTGCAGTTGTTCCCAGGCGAAAGATTCGTCAAGATAGCCTCCCTTGACCAGTCCGCCGATAGAATACGCCTGCTTGTTTAAGGTGGAGTTTCGGGTTCCCTCAGGTGCACGACTCACTTCCTTGCAAGCCTGTCGTAACGCTTTTTCCGCGTACTGGTTTGCTCGCTGACTCCCCGCTGTGGCTGGCCGGGTGTTTAGAGAAGGCTGCCGCGAGACCGTCTCCGGATGGTAAACGTGGTCAATGAGGAACTCTGGAAGGACAGGGAGCTGCGCAAACGGGAGCTGGTGCTCGAAAACATAATCCTTGCCGTTCTCATGAGTAGAGCCAGGCAAGATCACATTCCGATCATTACAACGAACATCGATCCCTTTACCGCCGACGTTACTCTTTGGCCTGCGTCCGAGATCTACGGGCTCTTTAAACCATAAATGTATACCCCCGCGTCCGGTTTTGACGGTGGTAGTGAGAGGAACTTCCTGGTCAGCGATGAGGTCTTCCCATTGACGGAGGCCATCCTCTTCTGGCTTGTCTGAAGGGTCAAGATCAATCACTATGATCCCTGGCGGTGGATTCCAGCCGATGTTTGCTTCCGGCCACCGGCGCCACTGGCGCTCGATCCACTCGAGGTCAGAAGTAAAGCTTGTGTGTCCTTTAATAGGCAGCGGTGCTTTTCCATTCAGGTGTTCGACCCCGGGGACTCTTTCATCACCGTCCTGGTAGTAGATTCGTTGCTTCTTTCTCTTGCCCTTGCTGAGGACGGTTTCTTTCCTAGGCTCTCCGCATGGCCCCACCTTCATGCCCTCGAGCGCATACTCGATTGCCTGTCGATGTTGAGGGGAATGGATCTCACCCTTATAATCGTCAATATTCACGTTTATCCTTTTTGCGTGGACTACACCTCCTACTGAAGTGACAGCTCCAGTAGGAGGTTTTACTGATTTTTTAGCGTCTTGTCTGTGCCTTTGTTTTGGCCCTTAGTGAACACCTCCACGAAGATAAAGCTGATACCTCCCGGAGAAAACCTCGTTTTCCTTCGACTTCTTGGCCGCAGTTATAAGCATCATTTTTACCTCCATCTTCAACATGTCGGGAAGTATTAGACGGCTCTTTTCTCTAGATAAGAATCCGCCCATGGACGACGGATTCGATAACTTCTCCCGAGCTGCACACTCCGCATCTCGCCAGCGCGAAGCTCTCTGCGTACGTGAGCTACCGAACAACGCAGATAGGCCGCCACTTCGGTGGCAGTCATCCATTCATTCATGATCCTGACCTCTCACTCTTGTGGATTTCACACGATTCCCCCTCATGGGGAGACCGAGCATCGCTCTGAAGCGCAAATTAAGCAAGCCCTGAGCAAACTTCACCGACCTAAAGCCCCTTATGTGCCCACCCCTTGCTGTTCTCGCCATACTCGAGCTACTCTCCGCAGCATGAATATCCGAACTTGGCTAGCCATGATTACAGACGACAATCTGGTGCAAATAGCGAAGAAATCAGAGATCCCCTACCGCACCCTTCTTCACCAGAGTCGAAGCAGTATCTCTGTCGCTAACGTGATCAAAATTTCCGAGACTTACTCAATAAATCCAGTCGAATCTCTATCAGACCTCAACTTCATTGACTCCAAATGGGCCGACTTGGAGCAGATCCAACAGGAAAAAGTTCTTGCTGCCACTCCGACTAAGGAATTGGCTGCCGAACTAACCCAGCGTCTTTTAACAGCCGAACAACTGCTCGCGGGATAGGAAAGCGATCATGGCAAGCCTCCAAAAATACACAGCGAAAACAGCCCGATCAGGGTATATGTGGCGGGTGCAATATCGAGATGCAGCGGGGCGAAGTCGCACCAAATCTGGGTTCAGAACTAAGGATGCGGCTCAAGCATGGGCAGACGACAACGCCGTCTCAGTCCGCGCCGGCGATTGGATCAGCCCTGAAGACCAGCGGGTAACACTCACCGAAGTATGGCATCGCTGGAAAATCTCCCGACAGAAACAACTCGCAGTCTCCTCCTGGCGCACATTGGAAGCGGCGTGGCGAAACCATATAGAGCCCGTGTGGGGGCATCGAGCAGTGGCGAGTGTCCACCCCGCCGAAGTCCAAGATTGGGTCAACAAGCTAGATAGAGCCCCCTCCACAGTGCATCGCGCTTTCCACCTTTTGCGCAGCCTTTCCGATGACGCTGTCCGCCTGCGTCAGATGCGAACTAACCCTTGCGTAGGCGTGCAATTGCCTTCACGGCAGAAGTCGAAGAACACGACGCTGACCCCAGGACAGGTCAGTCTGCTCATTGAACAAACGAATCGTTATAAGTCCTTGGTAGCTTTCCTTGCCTATACCGGAGCGCGTTGGGGTGAGGCAGCGGCCTTAACGGTTGCCGACGTCGACCTCGAAAAACAACGAGCAACAATCACCAAATCAGCCTCCACCATAGGAGGTCAGGTCACCGTAGGAGATACTAAAACTGGCGCCTCCCGAAGTATCGCTATCCCTACCCCGGTCATCTCTCACCTCAAGAAGGCGATGAAGGACAAGTTGCCCACTGCCTTGCTGTGGACCAACCAAAACGGCACACATGTAACAACCCCGAGCCGGCGCTCTTGGTGGCACTCTGCTGTCGACGCCTGCCGAGAGCTAGATAATTCTTTCCCTTCAGTCACTCCTCATGACCTTCGACATGCAGCCGCTTCAATGTTGATCTCTGCGGGAGCCAGTGTGCTGGTGGTCCAACGTCAGCTAGGTCATAGTTCTGCCAAAATGACGCTGGATAAATACAGCCACCTCTTTGACTCCGACCTCGACGCTATCGTGGACGCCTTCCCCCAGAGTCGTGAAAATGTCGTGAAACACGGAGAGATGCAACGATAGTTGCAGCTAGGCTGCATAATATCGGGGAATCGATTCCTCTCTGGGGCGCTCAAAGAAAACCCCCTGACCTTTCATTTTAAGAGGTCAGAGGGTTTTTGCTCTTTATAGGGAGCGCTACGGAGCACCCGGGAGAACCCCTCGGGGCTCATCATAAGGTTCTTCACCAAATGCGTTCTGAGCTTGCCCGGTGACATGCTGGATCCCCAAGTGCGCCTCGCTGGCGACCAGGCAGACATCGGGTGGAATCACGTCACTCTCGGGGACTCACACCAGACAAGAGATCTCAGAAAGAGTTGGCTACTCAATGAAAAAGAAACTTGCCCTCATCGTTCTTGCGGTGTCACCCCTCATCACCAGCTGCCCCCGGAGGTGGCGATCAACCCGAAGCCGGCTCCCCTCCCGTAACGGTCACAACCACGACAGTGGAGACGGTTCTCTTACCGGAGGGCTATCCGCAGATCGTCCCGCTCTCGGAGGTACCCGAAAATATGCAATGGTCCCTCGAGGGAGCCGGCGCTGCAGAGGCAGTGGCGGTGGCGCCTGGTGTCTGGGCAGAACTCGCCCCAGGAGCGACAGCGGAAGATGCCGTGAACGCAAAGGTGTTTAACGGCTACTGCGCTTCTAAAAAGGCACTCGAGCAGGAGTATCTGAATGGTGAGGCGACAGCTGGAAACTGCTGGTGAGCCTATCCGTTGCGGCCCAGTCGCCATGGAGCACCACTGTGGGGATATCACTTTGGCACCGGCTTCTTAGGAGGGCGCCCGTTTTGGTGTGATGGGATTTTTAGGTCTCTCGGTTCTCACGAGCAGAGGCGACGTCCTCGATCAGCAGCGCGATATTACGCAGCGAGGTGATCAGGGAACCATAGATCGGCCATTGGGTCTCCGGCAGTTCCCCCTCGGTGGCCATGTCGCGGGCGAGACCGTCCAACCGGTCCACCGTCGGCTCCACATCGGCATCGGGTTGGACGATGCGTCGGGCTGTATCACGAAGCACCGCCGCCCACTGCTCACGAAAGTTCGTGTCCCAGGCGGATTCAGAGTAGGACGCGGTTTCCAATGTCCGCGAGAGGTTACGCAGGTGGGCGATGCCCTCGTCGAGCCGGGAGAGAACGTTCTCATAGTCTCCCCCTGCCCCACGGTGCAGCAGCCACCGGGGATTACGGCGTCGGCTGTCCCTGGCGAACTGGACGGTCCGCCAGGTCCTGTCCAGGTCGGTGCGCATCTGCGAGATATCCTCGGACCAGGCGCGGGCCCGACCGGTACTCCAGGAATCGGCGAATTCCTCGCTCATCTGGCCCATGATCTCGCCCATCCGACGGTTGAGCTCGTCCACCGTCCGAGCCGCCTGCCTGTCACGCAAGGGAGGCAGCACCAGCATATTGACGCCGATGCCGATCACGACACCGATACCAATCTCGATCACCCGATCGATCAGCGCCGGCGTGTCTTCGGTGAAGCCTGTGGAGAGCAGGAAGATCGCGCTGGTGGCGATAGAGATCCCATCTCTCCGCAGACCTGGGATGCGGGAGCCGAGCATGCCGACGAAGATCGCCAGTGCGTAAGTCCAGATGTTCACCTCAAGGTAGACGCCTATTGCGAAAGACATCAGCACGCCGATGAAAGAGGCGATCATCGTCTGGGCGCCTTGCGCAACTGAATTGGCCACCGTCGCCTGAATGGTCATCAGGGCTACCCAGGGGGCCAGGAACGGCATCTGGGAATCCAGGAACGTGACACAGATCCACCACGCACCGGTGGTGGCAATCACAGCCTTTAGGATCTGCAGGAAATCTGTGGCTCTTTCTGCCTTTGACATGGCCCCTCCGGCGTGCAGCAAGTGTGGGGTGGCCGGCAAGTAGACAGCGCTCTACGTGCCGTGGCTCTACCGCCAAAACAATGATCAACGAAATCTTATACTGACACTGTAGTTGTCGGGGAGAGAAATTGGTCAGTGCTCGATTCCGGTTCACGCTCGACACGGGGCCAGAACCACCGTGATGATCGCCAGGGCAGTTGACGCCGGAGAGATAGTTGAGCCTTGATTTTCCTTCTGGGCCCACCCCGAGACGCAGACACATCCCGGCGATTCATCAGTAGCCTGGGCGCCATGCACCCCGATCACTCCCGCGACCCGCGCCTGGATAACCCGGGTAGCCCGTCGCCCGCATATCTACAGGCCACGACCCGGGCCGTTCACGACAGAATGGCGGAGGCCACCGCCGCGGCCGGCGTCGACGAACAGGGGCCGGACTACCTCGGTCAGCGAGAGCTGTGGGCGGCGGCGGAGTCACGTGCCGAAGCATTGACGACGGATCTGAGCGACCTGCTCCTGGATCTGCACGCCCACCCTGAAACCGCCTTCGAAGAACACCGCTCCCAGGAGCGTCTGGCCACCTTCTTGTATGACCGGGGATTCCCGGTGGAGCGTGGCGTCCATGACGTGGGCACAGCTTTCCGCACGGAATGGGCGTCCAAGGACCACCGCCCCGGCGTGCACCCGACGATTGCCGTGCTGGCTGAGTATGACGCCCTTCCGAACATCGGGCACGCCTGCGGGCACAACATCATCGCGGCAGCCGGGGTCGGAGCTTTCCTGGCCGCCGTCGACGCATTGACGGCCCGCCCGGACCTGCCCGTGCGCGTGGTGCTGATCGGCACTCCCGCCGAAGAGGGCCACACCGGCAAGGAATACATGATCCGCGGCGGCATGCTCGACGGCGTCGACGCCGCCGTCATGATGCACCCTTTCAGCTTCGACATTTCCTCGCACGTCTGGAACGGCCGCCGCACCCTGACGGCGACGTTCGACGGGATCGCCGCGCACGCGTCCTCGCAGCCGTTCATGGGGCGCAACGCCCTCGACGCCGCCACCCTGGCGTACCAGGGGCTCGGATTGCTGCGACAGCAGATGCCCCCGTCAGACCGGTTGCACGCCGTCGTCTCTGACGGGGGTGCACGACCGAGCATCATCCCGAAGACCGCTCAATTGGAGATCTACGCCAGGTCCCTGCTCGTAGACTCGCTCGTCGACCTGTCTTCCCGCATCGACGACATCCTCGACGGCGCCGCGCTCATGGCCGGAGTGACCGTGACCAAGGAGTGGGACCCGCACCCGATGAGTCTGCCCATCCGTAACAACCGGGCCATGGCCGACCGGTGGGCGCGCACCCAGCGGGCCCGCGGGCGGGTGTCCTTGCCAGCGGGCGTGGTGCCCGAGACGCTGGCGGCCTCCACGGACTTCGGCAACGTCTCCTTCCTGGTGCCGGGCATCCACCCGATGGTGAAGGTCGCCCCCGAAGGCGTCGCGCTGCACACCGACGAGTTCGCCCGGTGGTCGGCCAGCCCGCAGGCCACCGAGGCCGCCGTAGACTCCGCCGCCGGGTTGGCGCAGGTCGTCGTGGACCTGGCCGCTGACCCGGCGTTGCTGGCGGCCGCGCAGGAGGAGTTCCGGCAGGCCGGTGGGGCCCAGTCCGTGACCGACATCCTGGAGGGCGCCCGGCGAGACGCTTGAGCGAGATAGTGTGCTGGAAACGCGCTACCAGTGTTGCTAAAGTTCCCCTTGTTAACGGCCGGTTCTCGGCCCCGGCACGTCAGGAGTGACCCGTCTTGTCTTCTTCCGCCCCCTTTTCCCGCCGCAACCTGTTCAAGGCATCCGCCTTGGCAGTGGCAGCCGGCGCCGTCACCCTCGGCGCTCCTCAGGCCCACGCCCAGCGCCGGGTCCTGGGCACCGTCATCGACTATTCCGCCGGCGTCCCCTCCGCCGCTGCCGTGGATGAGGCGGGGCACATCGGCGCCGTCCGTTACGTCTCTGGCCGCCGGGCGGACTGGATGGCAGGAAAGCCAGTGACCGCCGCCGAAACGCGGGACTTCGCCGACACCGGGCTCGCCGTGGCGTCGGTCTACCAATACGGCAAAGACGCCACCGCCGACTGGAAGGCGGGGGCGGCCGGGGCCGCCATCCACGCGCCGCAGGCCATTGCCTACCATCGCGCCGCCGGCGGGCCGACCGGCCGCCCGATCTACATCGCGATCGACGACAACCCCACTCGCACCCAGTACAACACTCAGATCAGGCCGTATCTGCAGGCGTTCTCCGCGGCGCTGAACCTCGCCGGCTATCAAACCGGAATTTACGGCAATTACTCCACCATGGAGTGGGCCATCGCAGACGGCATCGGCGAGTACTTCTGGCAGCACAAGTGGGGTTCGAACGGAAAAATCCACCCGCGTGCCGCCCTGTACCAGGTCCGCATTGACGACGACGCGGATTCCATTGGCGGACTAGATGTCGACGTCAACCACGTCTATGCCCAGGACTGGGGGCAGTGGACCCCGGGGCAGACCGGAATCCCGTCGCTGCCGGCGAGCGACTCTTTGGATCTTACGCAGCTGGCCAACCAGGCCATCAGGAACCTCTCGAGTTAGCTGCCTCGGCGGGGCCCTCCAGCTGGGCCTCCGCGTACTCCGTCAAATCTTCCGCGGACCCGACCACCGACGCCGCGGCCACCCACCCGCGGCCGAAGCTGACCGAAGAGTGCAGATCCCGGGCGTCCGACCATCCCCACTTCGTGCCGAGCACGCCCGGCAGCTGCGCCGTGCCGAAGTCCTGTTCATAGCCGTCGGCGGCGACCTCCGTGGACACGCTCATCGCCGTGAGAATCGGATGCGTCGGATTTTCCACCATGAGCTGAGAAATAAACGTCACGGCGTCGTAGGTCGACGTCACCGAATACCCCCACTGCTCCGCTCCCCTGGTGGAATACAAATCGTATTCTTCCGCCACTGAATCCACGGATTCCGGGTAAGAGCGGTAGAGTTCCGCGGCGAAGCGGTCATTGGAGTCGACGAGCATCTGCAGAGCGTCGTAGCTTTCCTCTATCGTGCCATTGTCCAGCACGTATTTCGCGATGTAGAGCTTGATCAGACTCAGCGCCGGGCGGGCCTTACGCTCGTTGGCGGTGCCCACCTGCATCCCGTCGCTCAGACGGTAGAACGACGCTTGACTCCGCTCCCCCGCGTAGGCGAAGTCCGCGGGGTCAGGGGTGAGGGCGATCATCTCCGTGGGCCCGGCCTCGGTGGAAGAGGCATCTTCCTCGCCCGCCACCGCTGATTGTTCGTCGGTACGAGCGCCGAAAGAGGCGACGACGGGGATGGCGATGAGCGCGGCCAGCAGCACGACACTCAGTGCCGCCCCGAATGAAGAAAAGGACCGCCGAGCGGGACTGTCACGGAACACGAGTGTTCATGTTAGTCCCTACGGCGGTCTTTCCCGGAGTCAGGAAACCTTAGTGGTCGACCGGGGCCTCCACGCCCACACCGGTGAGCGAACGAACTTCCATCTCATCGGAGAGGTGGTCGAGCTTGTCCGGCTTACCCACGAAGGTGCCGATGATGCCGGCGAGGAACGCCAGCGGGATGGCGACCAGGCCCGGGTTGGTCAGCGGGAACCACGCGAAGTCGGCGCCCGGGATCATCGCGTTCTCCGCGCCGGAGACGGCCGGGGAGAAGATGATCAGCACCAACGAGGTGACCACGCCCGTGTACATGGACGCCAGCGCACCTGCGGTGTTGAATCGGCGCCAGTACAGGGAGAACAGGATCGTCGGCAGGTTCGCTGCGGCGGCGATGCCGAAAGCCAGGGACACCAGGAACGCGACGTTCTGCTCCATGGCCAGGATGCCCAGGATGATGGAGACCACGCCGATGACGACGACGGTGATGCGGGAGACGCGGACCTTCTCGGCGTCGGTGGCCTTGCCGTCACGGATAACGGGGCCGTAGACGTCCTGGGCCACCGACGCCGAGGCGGTGATGGCCAGGCCGGCGACGACGGCGAGCACGGTGGCGAAGGCGACGGCGGCGATCAGCGCCATGAACAGCGAGCCGCCGAGCTCGAAGGCCACCAGCGGGGCCGCGGCGTTGGCGCCGCCCGGGGCCGCGAGAATGCGGTCTGGCCCGACCAGGGCCGCGGCTGCGAAGCCGAGGACCAGGGTCATCAGGTAGAAGGCGCCGATCAGGACGATGGCGACGGTCACGGACTTACGGGCCGCGGTGGCGGTCGGAACCGTGTAGAAGCGCATCAGCACGTGCGGCAGGCCGGCGGTGCCCAGCACCAGGGCCAGGCCCAGGGAGATGAAGTTCAGCTGCGACAGCCCGTCGGCGCCGTACTGCAGACCCGGGGCGAGGATCTCGGAGGCTTCGTAGCCTTCATCTGCGATGCGATCGGACGCCGCGTGGGAATCCACGGCGTCGCTCAGCAGGGTCGGCAGACCGCCCTGGATCGCGACGAACACCAGGACGGTCATAACGGCCACGCCACCGACCAGCAGAACGGCCTTGATCATCTGGACGTACGTGGTGCCCTTCATGCCGCCGATCAGGACGTAGGCGATCATGATGACGCCGACGACGGCGACGACGGCGGCCTGTGCCCAGAAACCGTGGATGTTGAGCAGGACGCTCACCAGCGAGCCGGCTCCGGCCATCTGCGCGATGAGGTAGAACAGCGAGACGAACAGGGTGCCGAAGGCCGCGGCGACGCGGACGGGCTTCTGCTTCAGCCTGAACGAGAGCACGTCCGCCATGGTGAATCGGCCCACGTTGCGCAGCGGCTCTGCGACCAGCAGCAGGGCGACGAGCCACGCGACGAAGAAGCCGATGGAGTACAGGAAGCCGTCGTAACCGTACAGGGCGATGGAGCCGACGATGCCCAGGAAAGACGCCGCCGACAGGTAGTCACCGGCGATGGCCAGGCCATTCTGGGTGCCGGTGAAGGATGCGCCACCGGTGTAGAAGTCACCGGCGTTCTGGCTGGGGCGGCGCGTGACATAAGCGACGACGCCGAGCGTGATGACGATGAACGCCACGAACACGGCGATGTTGAGGATCGGGTTGCCCGTACCCTCGTTTTCGCCCTGGGCGAGAATCAGGTCAGTCATGGGTTAATCCTCCATTGCTTCGCGAATGGCCGCTGCCTGCGGCTCGATGTTCTTGTTCGCGTAGACGACGTACAGGAACGTGATCAGGAACGTGGTGACGAACTGCGCCAGACCGAACCAGATGCCGACGTTCAGCCCCCACAACGGCTGCGCCATCCACTCTGCGGCGTAGACGGCCGTGAAGACGTAGACGGCGAACCACAGGAAAAACGCGACGGACATGGGGAAGGTGAATTTGCGGTATGTGCTGCGCAGTTTCTGGAACTGGTCGCTGTTGCGCATGGCGGTGAACTCTTCCGAGGTGGGTTCTCGGCGAACCGGAGCCCTCACCGCTTCCTGCGGATTAGCTGAATCTCTGGTGCTCAACCTCTACACCTTTCGCGTATCGTGCCCCGGCTGTGACGCCGGTGGACTATCGACAGATTTTGTTGGCTTTCAACGAACCTCAAATGAAAGTGTTGATCTTCACATTCGAGCTACTCTGAAGTAAACCTCACGCTCTGCCCCGCTGTCGACCAGTTTGACAGGAGAACGCCAGACACCAACCAAAGTTTCCCCCCATCCCCCGCCTTTACGCTGCGCAGCCGACGCCCCCTCACCCCCGCGCCACCCCCTGCCCCAACGACAACGGCCCCCTGCCGTCGCTTCAGCGAAAGCAGGGGGCCGTCAAAGAAATATGATCAGCCGGGGAACTCTTCGGGGTCTTGCCCCATCCGGCCATAGGCGCCCGTCGCGTCCAATCGGGCGATCGTCTCCATGTGATCGCGTTTGAGGCGGAAATCCAGCACACCGAGGTTTTCCCCCAGCCGCTCCGCCGACGCAGATTTGGGGATGATGGAATAACCGAGCTGCAGCAGGTAACGCAAGGCCACCTGGGCTGGGGACGCCCCTACTGCGGCGCCGATGGCCTTGACGTCCGGGTCAGTCAGAACCCTGCCCTTCGCCAACGGGTACCAGGCCTCCGTGACCACTCCGAGACGCTCGTGCTCCGCCGCCAGCTCCGACTGCGTGAAACCGACGTGCGCCTCCACCTGATTGACCACGGGCGTGATGCCGGTGGCCGCGATGAGCTCCGCCAGCGTCTCCGCCGGGAAGTTAGCCACCCCGAGGCACTGGATGAGGCCCAGCCCCTGCAGTTGGGCCATCGCCCCAAACGTCTCGTTGTAGCGGCCCGCCTGCGGCCACGGCCAGTGGATCATGTACATGTCGAGGAACTCCAGGCCCAGACGGCGCAGAGAGCCGTGAAACGCTTCCTGCACCTGTTCCGCGCCCTGCTCGTCATGCCACGCCTTGGAGGTGATGAACAGTTCTTCGCGGGTGACGTCACCGGCGGCGATCGCCTCCGCGAAAGCCCGCCCCAACGCCCCCTCGTTGCCGTACCGGGAGGCCGTGTCGAAGTGCCGGTACCCGAGGTCGATGGCGGTGCGGACGACTCGGACGGCCTCGTCGTCGAGCAACTTGCTGGTGCCCAGACCGATCAGCGGCATCTCTTTACCGTCGTTCAACGTCACCGTCGGGATAGCACGGCCCTCAGCACTCATGGCGGCTCCTGGTCTCCTAGTTGACGCTGAGCAGGTCGATGACGAAGACCAGCGTGCGACCCGCCAGCGGGTGACCGCCGCCCGCCGGGCCGTAGGCCTTCTCTGGCGGGATGACCAGCTGTCGGCGGCCGCCGACACGCATGCCGGGGATGCCTTCCTGCCAGCCGGCGATGAGGCCGGTCAGGGGGAACTCAATCGACTGGCCGCGGTCCCACGACGAATCGAACTCCTGGCCGCTCTCGAAATCGACGCCCACATAGTGCACTTCGACAACGCCGCCGGCCTGCGCCTCTGCTCCGTCGCCGACCACCAGGTCGGTGGCGTCCACATCGGTCGGGGCGGGGCCGGACAGGGGTTCAATGATCGGCTTGTCCATGGAATATTCTCCTCAGGAGTATCTGGATGAAGGTCTGAAAAACAATGCGACCGGGCTCGCTTCGAGCCATTATAGGCCGAAGCGAGCCCGGTCGGGGGTTACGCCGTGCGGTTAGCGGTCCTCACGCGGGGTAACGGTGCGCAGGGTTTCGCCGGTGTAGATCTGACGCGGGCGGTTGATCTTGGAGTTCATCTCGATCTGCTCGCGGTAGTGGGCGATCCAGCCCGGCAGGCGGCCAATGGCGAACAGGACGGTGAAGAAGTCCGTCGGGAAACCCATGGCGCGGTAGATCAGGCCGGTGTAGAAGTCCACGTTCGGGTACAGCTTGCGCTCGATGAAGTACTCGTCGGCGAGCGCGATCTCCTCGAGCTTGAGGGCCAGGTCCAGCAGCTCGTCGCCGCCGAGGTGCTCCAGCACCTCGTGCGCCAGGTCCTTGACGATCTGGGCGCGCGGGTCGTAGTTCTTGTACACGCGGTGGCCGAAGCCCATCAGACGAACGCCGTCGACCTTGTTCTTGACCTTGTCCATGAACTCGGTGGCGTCGCCGCCGTGGTTGTTCTGGATGTCCTCGAGCATTTCCAGGACGGCCTGGTTGGCGCCGCCGTGCAGCGGGCCGGAGAGGGCGTTGATGCCGCCGGCGACGGAGACGAACATGTTCGCGCCTGCGGAAGCGATCATGCGCACGGTCGAGGTGGAACAGTTCTGCTCGTGGTCGGCGTGCAGGATCAGCAGCTTGTCCAGGGCCTTGACCAGGATCGGGTCGATCTCGTACGGCTCGGTCGGGTAGCCGAACATCATGCGCAGGAAGTTCTCGCGGGCGTTCAGCGAGTTGTCCGGGTACATGTACGGGGTGCCCTTGGAGGCACGGTGAGCGTATGCCGCCAGCATCGGGACCTTGGCCATCAGACGCGTGGTGGCCTTGTTCAGGTCCGCCTCGCTCTTCGGGTCCAGCTGGTCCTGGTAGTAGGTCGACAGAATGTTGACCGAGGACGCCAGCACGGACATCGGGTGGGCGTCGCGCGGGAACACGTTGAACTGGGACTTGAAGTCCTCGTCCAGCAGGGTGTGGCGGCGGATGCCGTTGTTGAACTCGTGCAGCTGGTCCAGGGTCGGCAGTTCGCCATGGATCAGCAGGTAAGAGACCTCGTTGAAGGTGCACTTTTCCGCCAGCTCAGCGATGTCGTAACCGCGGTAACGCAGAACACCGGCGTCACCGTCGATGTAGGTGATCTTCGATTCCGTGGAACCGGTGGACACGTAGCCCGGGTCGAAGGTGACCAGGCCGGTCTCACCCAGCATCTTGCCGAGCACAACGCCGTCGTTGCCTTCCGTGGCGTGCATGATATCCATTTCGTACTCGCCACCGGAGTAGTGAAGTACGGCCTTGTCCTTGTTGTCAGTTGCCACTGTGAACCTTTCAAACTTGGTTGTAGACACCACGGCACCGGTGTAGTGCCGTTGGCTGTATTCCGCGGTGCGCCGCAGGAGCCTAAAGAGGCGCTAGTGAACACGCTAGTGCGCCTGCCCTTAGTTAGCTATGCGCCCCTGCCCACTTTGAGGGGGACAAACACTTTCCCCGCCCAATCGGACACACCTGCCGCCGCAGCTGGCCAGCAATAATTTCGCCAGGTTATTTTCAGTTTTGCAGAACCCGCCGCGCACTGGGGGCGCGTGAGGATCTGGGCACAGCTTAGCAACAATGTGAAACCGGCTACACGACCACCCGCCCACCCCCGGCCCCACCCCCAATCGCAGACCCACCGGAAAACCCGCTCCGGTGTTGGACACACTGGGGGGTTAGAGTGTGGTTGCCAACAATGCACGGCATGCGCTCTCAGGGCGCTTCGACCAAGAAGGAATTTCATGAGCGAAACCCAGCAGTTCCCCACTCTCCCGGCAGAGCTGATCCCGGCGGACGGCCGTTTTGGTTGCGGTCCCTCCAAGGTGCGCCCGGAGCAGATCCAGGCCGTCGTCGACGGCGCCACGGGCGTCATCGGCACCTCGCACCGCCAGCCGGCCGTCAAGGACGTCGTCGGCTCCGTCCGCGAGGGCCTGAGCGAACTGTTCAGCCTCCCGGAGGGCCACGAGATCATCATGTCCCTCGGCGGGGCGACCGCGTTCTGGGACGCCGCCACCTTCGGCCTGATCGAGAAGAAGTCCGCCCACCTGTCCTACGGCGAATTCTCCTCGAAGTTCGCCAAGGCCTCCAAGCTCGCTCCGTGGCTGGATGAGCCGACGGTCATCGAAGCTCCGGTCGGCAGCGCGCCGTCCGTGGATGAGCTCGGAGAGGTCGCCGACGCCGACGTCGTCGCCTGGGCGCACAACGAAACCTCCACCGGCGCCATGGTCCCGGTCCGCCGCCCCGCCGGCGCCGACGCATTGGTCGCCATCGACGCCACTTCCGGCGCCGGCGGCCTGCCGGTCGACGTCGCCGAGTCCGACGTGTACTACTTCTCCCCGCAGAAGTGCTTCGCCTCCGACGGTGGCCTGTGGCTCGCCGCCATGTCCCCGGCCGCCATCGAGCGCATCGCCAAGATCAAGGAATCCGGCCGCTTCATCCCGGCGTTCCTGGACCTGCAGACCGCCGTGGACAACTCCCGGAAGAACCAGACCTACAACACCCCGGCCGTCGCCACGCTGCTGATGCTCGACAGCCAGGTCAAGTGGATGAACGACAACGGCGGCCTGGACGGCATGGTCTCCCGCACCACCGCCTCCTCGGACGTGCTCTACCAGTGGGCCGAGGCCCGCGAGGAGACCTCCCCGTTCGTCACCGACAAGGACACCCGTTCCCTGGTCGTGGGCACCATCGACTTCGACGATTCCGTCGACGCCGACGTCCTGGCCAAGGCGCTGCGCGCCAACGGCGTCCTCGACGTCGAGCCGTACCGCAAGCTGGGCCGCAACCAGCTGCGGATCGGCATGTTCCCGGCCATCGAGACCTCCGACGTGGAGATCCTGACCAAGGCCATCGACGCTCTCCTCGAGCAGGGCGTCGGCCGGCAGGGCTAGTCCTTGCCGGACGCACGAGCGCCGAGTCTGGCAAGGCTCGGCGCTTTTCTGCATTAGGCTGGGGAAAGATCAGCCGGATTCCATGTTCGGCGACTGTCGCTCCAGCAAGAAGGGATGAACGCATGCGCGAGCTTTTCCTCGTTCGTATCACGGACGGCCAAACGGACGGGCCCGACCAGCCCGACCAGCGTCTTCTGGTTCTGCGCGACACAGACGGAACCGATTATGCGCTGCCCGTGACCGAGGAGCTGCTTTCCCTGCTGCCGGCCGACGAGCCGAAACCCGTCGAGCACCGGCCGGCGGGCGTGAGCAAGCCGCCGACCAAGGAGCAGCCGCCCGCTGAGACGTTGTCGCTGCGCCCGCGGGACATCCAGGCACGCATCCGTGCCGGCGCGACGCCGGAGGATCTCGCCGACGAAATGGGGGTGCCCCTCTCCCGCATCGAGCCCTACGCCCACCCTGTGTTGTTGGAACGTTCCCGCATCGCGGAGCTGGCGAGGCAGTCGCACCCGGTCCGCGAGGACGGCCCCGCGAAACTGACCCTGTGGGAGGTGCTCGCCGCGGCGTTCGGCGCCCGTGGGCACAGTCTCGCGGATTCGGAGTGGGACGCGTTCCGGGAACCCGGCGGCGATTGGATCGTGCGCATCAGCTGGCAAGCGGGGCTGAGCGAAAATTCCGCCGACTGGCGGGTTCGTGGATTCAATTCCCCGCAGCCGACGGCCGAGGCGCTCAATCCGGTGGCGGCGGACCTCACCGACCCCAACTTCGTTCAGCCGGTGCGCACCCTGACCTCGGTGGGCCGGGGCGAACGCTATGAGGAGAGCCACAGGCAACGGGAGGACAGCTTCGACGACGTCGACGTGGAGGCGCGCGAGGAGCCGCAGGAGCGGGACGTCGAGGTAGTCGAGGAAGTCGACGACCGTGCTGAAGCCCCTGCACCCGCTGATCCGGCGCCGGACACCGTGGAGGGAGACGACGTGGAACCTGATCCCGAGCCGCAGGCCGCCCCGTCGAAACGTCGCCGCAAGGCCGTCACACCGCACTGGGAGGACGTGCTGCTCGGCGTGCGTGCCAACACGAAGCGTCCGAAGCAATAAAGACAGACAGGGATCCCCACCATGGCCACCACCAGTGATTCTCAACAGTCCCCGATCGCCATCACGCTGTGGTTCGTCACCGCGGAGGACCCCGGCGCGATTTTGCGGGAGGAACCCAAAGCCGACCGCGGTTTCGGCCGTAAGTATCTGGCCCAGTTGAACCCGCGGTGGCCGATCACCCCGATCGGGCAGTTTCCGTTGAACCGTTCGGCGCCGGCGTCGGAGGGTGAATTCTACGTCGCGGGTTTCCCAGGCGTGACTGTGGTCCATACGTGGCTCACCGACCTGCGCCGTCTCTCGGACGTGGACTCTCGGCTGTTGTCTTCCGCCCCCGCCCGGGATCTGTACGCCTTTGCGGTGGACGACGAGGCGGGTTTCGGGGGTTTCGCGCATTGGGAAGACGGGGTGTTGAAGCGTTCTTTGTGCGCGGTGCGCGACGTGATGTTCGAGGATGTGGGTCTGCCGGAGCCGTTTGAAAGTCCCTATTGGGCGGGTGAGATGAACGAGCAGTTGGGAGGGTTGTCCCTCCCCTTCGATCCGCCGGACCTGGTCGCGGAGGCGCAGCGCTCGTGGCTCGGGGTCGATGTGTCGCCGGAGGGCCCCGACATTCACGTGGTGGGCTACGCGGTGGACGGCCGTCCGGAGCCGCGGCTGGACGTCCCGGAGAAGCGGGCGGAGCTGGACGTGGGGAACTTGGCCAGCGGGTCGGCGGAGAAGCTCCGCCTGGGGCCGGCGCACGCGGACTACGACGATTATTCCAGCGGGGTCGACACCGGCGAGGCCACGGGCGATGAGTTCCGGCAGTTTTTCCGCGCCACCGGCGCCCTGGTCAAGCGGGTCGGGCGCGGGGCGGGGCGCCGGGCCAAGGAGCTGCTGCGCACCGTCAACGAGAAGATCCGCTACACGGATCGGTGACGCAGCGAGCGGTCGCGTTCGTAGAAGGCGACCGCCGCGCTGGTGGCCACGTTGAGGGAGTCCGTGCCGGGGGCCATGGGGATCATGGCGCGGGCGTCGGTGGCGCGCATGGCGTGTTCGGTCAGCCCTGGCCCTTCCCCGCCGACCAGCAGGGCGAGCTTCCCCCAGGGGGCGCCGGCCTCGTCGACGAGCGCTTCGGCGAGGGTGACCTCGCCCGCGGGCGTCATGGAGACGAGGCGGTATCCGGCGTCGCGAAGCTGTGCGAGGCTGCGCTGCCAGGTGGTGTGGGTGCCCTCCAGGTGGGCGAACGGGGTGCGCAGCACATGGCCCATGGACACGCGCACGCTGCGGCGGTACAGGGGGTCGGCGCAGCCGTTGCCGAAGAGGACGGCGTCGACGCCCATGCCGGCGGCGTTGCGGAAGAGGGCGCCGATGTTTTCGTGGTCGCCCACCCCCTCCAGCACGACGACGGTGCGGGCCTTCGCGAGGACGTCGTCCACCGTCGGCTCCGGAGCCCGGACAGCGGTGGCCAGCAGGCCGCGGTGCAGGTCGAATCCGGCGGCGTCCGCCAGCACCTCGCGGGAGACCTCGTAGACGTCGACGTCGTCGGGGACCTCGTGCTCGGCCAGGTAGGCGTCGAGTTTGCTCGGGAAGCCCACCAAGGTGCGGACCGGGAAGCGGGAGGCCAGCAGGCGGGAGACCACGAGCGGGCCTTCCGCGACGATCAACCCTTTGCCCCCGGGCAGGTCGGGCCGGTTGTCGGAGTGGTTGAGGTCGCGGACGTCGTCCAGACGGGGGTCGGCGGGATCCTCGATGCGGACGCGCATCAGTTCAGTGCGTCCATGATCGGGTCCATGCCGAAGAAGACCACGAAGAGCGCGGAAATCACCCACATGATCCAGTGGACGTCCTTGATCTTGCCGGCGGCGACGTACATGACGGTGAAGGCGATGAAGCCGACGCCGATGCCGTTGACGATGGAGTAGGTGAACGGCATGACCATGATGGTCAGGAAGGCGGGCAGGGCGATGTAGAACTTGGACCAGTCGATGTCGCGGACGCCGCCCATCATCATGGCGCCGACGATGACCAGCACCGGGGAGGCCGCCTCGATGGGGACGATCTCGTAGAGCGGGGTGAAGAACATCGCCAGCAGGAACAGCAGGCCGGTGACCACGTTCGCCAGGCCGGTGCGGGCGCCGTCGCCGATGCCGGCGGCGGAGTCCGCGAACACGGTGTTCGATGACGCGGAGCTGGCGCCGCCGACGACGGCACCGACGCCCTCGACGACCAGGGCCTTCTTCATGCCGGGCAGGTTGCCGTCGGCGTCGGCGAGGCCCGCCTGCCGGCCGAGGCCGGTCATGGTGCCCATGGCGTCGAAGAAGTTGGCCAGCAGCAGCGTGAACACCAGCAGGGAGGCCGCCACGACGCCGATGCGGGTGAAGGCGCCGACCAGGTCGACCGCACCCAACAGCGACAGGTCGGGCAGCCCGCCGAGGGAGTCCGGGGCGGTGGGCACGGCCATGCCCCAGCCGGCCGGGTTGGTGTTGCCTTCCCCGTCGACGGAGGGGCCGATGTTGAACGCCGCCTCCAGGATCAGGGAGAAGACGGTGGTGGCGACGATGCCGATGAACAGCCCGCCCGGGACGTTGCGGACCACCAGGACGCCGCAGAGGAGCAGGCCGAAGACGAAGACGACGGTCGGCCAGGCGGAGATGGAGCCGTCGATGCCGAGCCCCACCGGCACGGTGGTGTTCGCCGCGTCGGGCACGCGGCTGACGAAGCCGCCGTCGACGAAGCCGATGATGGCGATGAAGGCGCCGATGCCGACGCTCATGGCCGCCTTCATGGACTGCGGGATGGCTCGGAACACGGCGGTGCGGAACCCAGAGACCGCCAGCAGGACGATGATGATGCCCTCGATGACGACCAGCCCCATGGCCTCGGGCCAGGTCAGGCCGTGTCCGCCGACGAGGGTGACGGCGACCAGGGTGTTCAGCCCGAGCCCGGCGGCGATGCCGAAGGGGTATTTGGCCACGACACCGAAGAGGATGGTCATGACGCCGGCTGCGAAGGCGGTGACGGCGGCGACCTGGGGGACGCCCAAGACGGTGCCTTCGCTGTCGGCGCTGGTGCCCAGGATCAGCGGGTTGAGCAAGATGATGTAGGCCATCGCGAAGAAGGTGACCACGCCTGCGCGGATCTCCGCGCCGACCGTGGTTCGCCGTTCCGTGATGTGGAAGTATTTGTCTAAGCCGTTCTTCGGCTGCCGGGCTGTCGCCGGGCGCGTCGACGCCTCAGCAGCGGGTTCCGTCATGGTGTCGCTCCTCGCTCCACGGATCCTGGGTATTTTTCTTTGTAAGAATCTCACTGATCCGCTTTTTCCACAAAACCTGGAATCGTGTCCCGTGATTCCGGCCGGGTATCCTTGAGGAGGCCTAACAGGAGGAATCGTCGTGCCCGAATATGTGACCACCTTCGCCATACGCGGCGGCAGAGCACCGCACTTTTCCCGGCAGCTGGCCTGGCTGCGCGATACGGCGGCCCTTTCGCCGCTGAAGCTCACCGAGGTGCGCACCACGCTCCAGGAACTCGGGCCTGACGACGTCCGACCGGTCATCCGGGCCGACCAGGGGGCGGTGTCGGTGTCCATCCGCTCGCTTCCTGCCCTCCCCGAGTCTCATGTGCTCGACGCCGAACCCATCCTGGATCGCCGCGTCCAGCCGGTGTTCACCGGCCCCGATCTGGGCTGGCAGAACAGACAGCTGGCGCAGCTGGCGGCTCGCGGCGCAGTCGAGGGATTACTGGTCGACGAGGCCGGCGCCGTCATTTCGGCCGTCCGCTCCGGCCTGCTGGTGATCCTCCCCGGCGAGGTGGTCGTCTCCTCCCATCCCCGCACCCCGCAGTCGGTGATCCGCAACGCGGTGCTGGACTTACTCGCCGAGCGTGGCGTCACCGTCACCGAACGCCCGGCCGGGCTGCCCCTCTCGGAGCTGCGCGTCAACGAGACGTGGACGGTCGGGTCGGTCAACGGCGTGCGCCGGGTGACGGGCTGGCGGGAGTACGGCTCCGTGCTCACCGCGCCGACCCTGCCCGACGATCAGCGGGGCGGGGTTCCCACCGCCGACGAGGTGGAGACCCACCGGTGGGCCCACGCCGAGGAGATTTAGGAGAACAGCGGCCGCTCGTCGTCGAAGTAGTCGGGGTCCTCGGAGTCATCGGTCAGCGTGGTCTCTGAGTGCGCGCCGCAGCCGTAGGTCTGGTGGACGAGTACGCCGTCGGCGGAAAATTCATTCGCGCACACCCCGTAGGTCTGTCCGATGGCCCCGCCCGCCGGGAGGAAGAACGCGCAGGTGCGGCACGTCAGTTGCGCTTGTTCGGCGAATTCGGAGTTCGGGCCGTACTCACCGGTGCGCCAGCGCGTCAACGCCTCATTCAGGCCGGTGCGCGTCAAAAAGCTCTTCCGCTTGTCGACGCCCACATCCACCGCCTCCGGGTCGTCGGCGTCGTCGGTCAGGCGCACATCGTCCGGCGCCGGCGGCATGAGGTCGCCCGGGCCCAGGTCGCCGGGCAGGACACGCTGGTCATAAGGAACCCATTCCGGGGCGCGCAGCGCTTCCCCGGTGGGCGCGGGCACGAGCGCCACTTCGTTGACGGTGACGTAGTCGGAGCCGGACGCGCACGCCAGCACCGCGTTCCACTCCCAGCCGGGGTATCCCGGCACCTCGGCGGCGAACCGGTGGGTGGCCACGTTCGCGGTGAGACCGGACACGCCGACGTGTTCGCCCACGTCCCCCTCGCCGAGCTCCTCCAGGGCCCGGCGCGCGACGACGACGGCGTCGTTTCCCAGCAGCGGAGTGGTGCGGGTGGACGGCTTCTTACGGCTGCGGCGACGATTCGAATGGGACATACCCTCATTATGGGGCATCTGAGGCAAAATGAGGCCATGGCCTCCCCACGTCTGTGCGTGACACTCATTCCCCTGCTGGCTACGTCTCTGGTCGCCTGCGGTTCTGCCCCGGCTCCCGTGGAGCGTCTCACCGTCGAGGTGGTCGACGTCCACCCCTTCGACGAGACGAGTTTCACCCAAGGGCTGGAAGTCGACGAGGACGGGCGCCTGCTCGTGGGGACGGGGATGCGCGGTGACTCGCGGATCTACCGGAGCACGATCGACGGGCGGCAGTCAGACTCCCACGAGCTGGCCGACGAGTTCTTCGGCGAAGGGTTGACCCGGCACGGCGAGACCGTGTGGCAGCTGACGTGGCAGGCGGGCGTGGCCCTGCGGCGCGACGCCGACACGCTCGCCGAGGTGGGGCGGGCCGAATACGACGGTGAAGGGTGGGGACTGTGTTCCCGGCAGGACGAGCTGATCATGTCCGACGGCACCGACCAGTTGCGGCGGGTGGATCCGGAGACCTTCGCCGAGCGGGAGCGTTTTTCCGTCACCCTGGACGGGGAGCCGGTCACCGGGCTCAACGAGTTGGAGTGCGTTGACGGCGACGTGTACGCCAACGTGTTCATGGACGCCGACGTCATGCGCATCGATGCGGAGACCGGCGAGGTCACGGCGGTCATCGACGCCGCCGGGCTGGAGAACAACGCGGTTCCGGACCCGAACCATGTGCTCAACGGGATCGCCCACATCCCCGGCGGCGACCGGTTTTATCTGTCCGGGAAGCGGTGGCCGGACCTCTATGAAGTGCGCTTCGTCGCTTCCGGGCGGTAGCCGTTAAGATTTCAGGTCATGGCCACCCGTAAAGAGGCAAAACAGAAGTCGTTCATGCAGATCCTCGGTCTGCTCGTCGTGGTCATGCTCGTCGTGGCCGCAGTGGTGCTGGGACAGATGTGGTTGAGCTCTCGGCCCGCCCCGGAGCCGGAGGACGTCGCGGTCACCGCGTCCGTCGGAGACCGCTCCATCGAGGCCTCCCCCTACATGGTGTGCGCTCCGGGCGAGGAGTGCGAGGAGGGAGAGGTGCCCGTCCTGGAGGTCGGCGCCGACGAGAGCCTGACGATCACGGTGCCGGAGCCGATCTACGACCATGACTGGCAGCTGCTGACCATCTACGACGACCCGGGGGCCAACGATCAGCAGGTGCACGGCCCGCACGACACGGATTCCGTGGAGATCCCGGGGTCGGCGGAGCCGGTCGGTGATTCGGACGAGCGACCCCGCCTAGTCGTGGTGGAGGTGTCCAGCGTGATGATCGGCCACGACGAGGACGGGGTGGAGACCCCGTACACCACCGTGTGGTCCGTCTCCGCGCAGGCCACCGAGTAGTTTTTTCTTTAGGAGTCGAGCTCTTTGGCCACGGCGCGAAGGATCTCCGCGACCTGGCGCCCGGTCTTGCGGTCCGGGTAGCGTCCCGCAGACAGCGCCGGCTGGATCTGGCCCTCGATGACCGTCATCACGTCGGAGAGCATGCTGCCCAATTGCTCCGGCTTGCGCCGGGAGGCGGCGCGGCGACGCGGGGTGTCCAGGATCTTGATCCGCAACGCCTGCGGACCGCGGCGGGCGGCGGCGAAATCGAACTCGATCCGCTGGCCGGGGGCCAGCTCTTCCACCCCTTCCGGGAGGACGGACTTGCCGACGTAGACGTCTTCATCCCCCGGGTTGGAGACGAACCCGAAGCCCTTTTCAGCGTTGTACCACTTGACTTTTCCGATAGGCACGAAGCTCACCACTTTCAATTCCGCACGGACGTGCGCATTGGTTAAACAATAAATATTAGCAGCGCCCGGCCGGCAGGCACCAGTGCGTGCCTTCCGCCCCACCGAGGGGGCTGCGTCTCACAGGAATATAAATCAGGCTGAAAGCGAACTCACATTTTTGCAGTTCAACCCCCTCGCCCGTAACCCGATCGTCGCCGTTTTGAAATATTTCCGTGTCTCCAGCGTGACACATTCGTTACAAAGGGTTAGTGTCGTCGGCAGGCAAAAAGCCGGATGCGCCCCGTCCCCCGCCGAACCCTGTCCGGGACGGACACGCACGACGAGCATCCACCACCAAACTTACCGCAGACATCGATGGACAGGGGCGGGGGACCCACCGCGGCCACGCGCCGCACCGGGCGACCCGATCAACGACACGTCACCCTCGGGGTGAAGCCCGCCGCATACGCCGGCGGGCCGGGCACACCGTGAACCTCAGCCCGAACCCGACAGCTGACCCCGCAGGCGCCGCTTGAGAGGAACACACATGGCACGCTCCACGACCAAGAACTCGTCCGTCTTCACCAAGCTCGCGGCCTCCACCGTCGCCCTCGGCGCAGCCACCGCCCTGCTGGCCCCCACCGCCTCCGCCGCCCCGGACTCCGACTGGGACCGCCTCGCACAGTGCGAGTCCGGCGGCGACTGGTCCATCAACACCGGCAACGGCTACCACGGCGGCCTGCAGTTCTCTGCGTCCACCTGGCAGGCCTTCGGCGGCGGCGAATTCGCCCCCACCGCCAACCAGGCTTCCCGCGAGCAGCAGATCGTCGTCGCCGAGCGCACCCTCGCCGGACAGGGCTGGGGCGCTTGGCCCGCCTGCTCCGCCAAGCTGGGCCTGAACTCCGCTCCGACCCCGCGCACCGCCCCGACCGCGACGCAGTCCCTGCCGGCGGCCAACGCCCCGGTCCAGATGATGGCGGCCAACGTCGCTGCCGGACAGACCACCGACGAGCTCGCCGTGGACGCCCTGTTCGAGCTGCTGAAGGACACCGCAGCCGAGTACGGCGTCGACGTGCCGGCCCCGGTCGTGGACTTCTACAACGCCAACCGCCACGACTTCAACGCCTTCTACGCCGCCAGCCGCGGCGAGGTCGACGCGCTCCTGAGCAGCCTCTAAGCGCACGCCGCCCCAGAGACGCACAAGGCGCCTTCTTCCCCGCGGGGAAGAAGGCGCCCTTTGTCTGTGCCGCTAAAACTAGCGGTTCATCCGCGTGTACGGATGCACGTAGTTCAGCTGTTCGTGCGGGACAGGGAAAACCATGTCGTCGCCGTACTGGCTGGACGGGCCAGCCAGGTAGGACGTCATCTCGGTGACAGCGTGCTCACCCTCCGGCAGGTGCGTCGGCCAAGCCGGATCAACGAAGCGCTTCTTTTCTACGTTTGCCATACTCCCCATTGTGTCAAACTCGGGGAGAAAAAGTAACTGGAACGGGCACTACACTGACCTGCACCATGACTGACCCCACCCCCGCCACTCCCACCCCTCCGGATTTCCGCACGTGGATAGAGGGCCTCGACGATGAATCCCTCACTGAGCTGCTCCGGGCGCGTCCCGACGTCATTCAGCCTTTACCCCCTTCGATCACCCCCTTGGCTGGGCGACTGCAGTTGCGCGCTTCTGTCGCCCGAGCAGTGCGCTCCCTGACGTCCCTGCAGCTGGCCGCGGTGGAGGCCGCCGCCGACCTCGGCGCCGAGTTCACGCCCGTCACCCGCCGCCAGATCGTCGACGCCCTGACCTCCCGGGCGCCCAAGACAGTCGATCCCGGCCTCGCCGCCGCGGCCGTGGACGACCTGCTGCGCGCCGGCCTGCTCTACGGAGACGACCCCGTGCTGCTGGTGCGCGAGGCCATGAGCGTGCTCCCCGGCGGATGGCGCCTGCTCGGCGAGGACCCCGCCACCGCGGCCGACCTCACCGAGCGGGTCGCCTCCCTGGATCCGCGGGAACGCGCGGTGTTGGACACGCTGGCGGCCGCCGGCGGACTCGGCCACACCCGTGACGCCGCCGTCGACGCGGATCCCGCTCGTCCGGTCCCCCGACTGATCGCCGCCGGGCTGCTGGTCCGCGTCGATTCCGGGAACGTGCGCCTGCCGCGCGCCGTCGCTCAGGCGGTGCGTGGGGAAGCGCCCACCGACATCCCGCTGCACCCTTCGGCGCGCGTGCGCGGGGAGGCCGTCGCCGACCCCGACGCCGGGCGCCGCGCCAACGAGGCCGGCGCGGGCCAGGGGCTGGAGGTCACCCGCCGGATGAGCCGCCTGCTGGACCATCTGGGTGCGGCGCCGGTGGCGCTGAACCGGGACGCCACCGTCGGCGTCCGCGCCGTGGCCCAATTGGGCAAGGCGCTGGGGCACCCGGTCGCGGAGATCCATCAGCTGGTCAGCCTCGGGGTGGCGGCAGGGCTGATCGGCCGCGGTGAAATCATGGCGCTGAAGGCAGAAGAGGACGCGCAGTTTCTCGCCCCGACCAAGGTGGCCGGCGAATGGGCGGAAGAACCGCTGGCCACGCAGTGGGCTCGGCTGCTGGCCGGATGGTGGGTCAGCCCTTTCACGCACTGGCGGGCGGGTGAAAAGGACGACGCCGGGCAGCCGATCCGGCTGCTCGGCGACGCCTCACGCAACGAACGGCTATCCCAGCGACGGGCGTTGGTCACCGAACCGTATGTGCGGGCGGCGGAAGGGGTGGCGTTGAGTGCTGATGACCTGCTCGAAGACCTGCACTTCCTCTCTCCGTTGTCCGCGTCCGCCGGCCCGGCGGAGGAGACTACGGCGCTGGCGGAAGAAGCGCAGTGGATCGGCGCCGTGGCTGCGGGGGCGGCGACGACGTGGTTGCGGCTGTTGCACGCCGGTGACGACGAGGACGTCGCGGCGGCCGTCGCCGCGGTCACCCCGCCGGAGGTGGACCGAGTGATCGTCCAGGGCGACATGACGGTGATGGTGCCCGGCCCCCTCCCCCGGCAGCTGCAGTCGCAGCTGGAGCTCATGGCGGATCTGGAGTCACCTGGATTGGCCAGCGTCTACCGGATTTCGGAGGCGTCGCTGCGGCGGGCGCTGGACGCGGGGCGCAGCGCCGAGGACGTCGCCGGATGGTTCCAGCGCCACGCCCTCGGAGAACTGCCGCAGTCGTTGACGTATCTGGTGGCGGACGTCGCCCGCCGCCACGGCGGGCTGCGCGGTGGGGCTATCGCCAGTTACCTGCGCACCGAAGACCCGACGCTGTTGGATGCGGTGTTCGCGGGCCCGACGGCCGCGGAAGCGGGGCTGCGGCGGCTGGCGCCGACGGTGGCGGTCTCCGATCTGCTGTTGGCCGAGGTGTTGGAACGGCTGCGGGCGGGCGAGCATCACGCCGTCGCAGAGGACGCGGAGGGCTCGGCCGTGGACATCCGGCCGACCGCCGCGACGGTGCCGGCGGAGCGCCTGCGGGCGCCCGCCCGGCCGAAGGTGGACGACTCGCGGGTGGCGGCCGCGGTGCGTGCGCTCCGGCGTGGGGCTGCGGAAGGCGAGGACGGGGAGGATCCCCGAATCATCGCCGGCTCAGAGTCGCTCAGCGTGCTGCAGGCGGCGGCGCGCGGCGGCAAGACGGTGACGCTCGGGGTCGTCGACAAGCATGGCCGGGCGCTGCAGGCGACGGTGAAGCCGTTGACGGTCACCGGCGGGCAGGTCGACGCCGTCGACGAGAAGACCGGCAGGGTGCAGCGGTTTCTCCTGCACCGCATCACGCAGGTCATCGTGGATTAAAGAAAATTGTTACCCAATCCCGACAATTCGTTGGGTTTATGCAACAATGAGGGCATGTCCCCGAAACGGAAATCACGCCGCCCGCTCTTCAACCGGGTCCGCGTGCTGCGCACTGAACGGGACTTCTCGCGCGCCCACCTCGCCGAGCTCGTCGACGTCAACCCCCAGACCATCGGCGCCTTAGAGCGCGGCGACCACTACCCCAGCCTCGATTTGGCGATGCGCATCTGCGAGGTCTTCGAGCTGCCGGTGGAGGCCGTCTTCTCGCGTACCGAGTTCACCCCGCTCAGCCTCGACCAACTCGCTCCCCGACAAGGAGGCGCCCATGCCTGAGACCACCCTGCAGGAACGCTACTGGAACTACGTCACCTCCGACGGCCCGACGTTCCCCCGCCTGCGTAACCCCCGTGCCACCAAAGCGCTGATCACCACCTACGCCGTCATGATGGCCGCCGCCATCGTCTTCCAGCTCGCCATGTTCCGGTGGCCGCACGCCGTGTGGCTCTTTCTCGTCTGCCTCGTGATCGCGCTGGTCGCTTGGACGGTGCTGCGCTCCACGATCGGCGTGCGCGACGCAGCGCCCCGCGACCGGCTCGACGACTACGAGTCCGAGGTGCTCGCCGTCTGGCGTCAACGCGCCCTCAATGTGCTGCTGGTGCTACTCTTCATCGGCGCCCTGACTATCTTCACCGTGTCCACCTTCTTTTCCGGGGCATTGAGCCCCGCCACCGTCGGAACCGTCGCCGGGCTGTTCATGCTCTATTCCAGCAGCATCGTCAGCACCCTGCCCGCCGTCGGTTACGCCCTGACCTTCAACCGCGACGCCGACGAGGAGCGCTGACATGCCGTCCCTGCACATCGACCGCCTGAACAAGACTTTCGGGGACCACCGGGTCCTGACCGACATGACCTTCTCCGTCCGGGAAGGCGAAGTCTACGGCTTCGTCGGCTCCAACGGCGCCGGCAAATCCACCACCATGCGCATCGCCCTGGGCGTGCTCTCCGCCGACTCCGGACAGGTCCGCTTCGGCGACGCCCCACTCGACGACGACCTGCGCCGCCGCATCGGCTACATGCCCGAAGAACGCGGGCTCTACGCCAAAGAAAAGATCGCCGACCAGCTGACCTTCTTCGGCCGGCTGCACGGCATGCAGTCCGCGGCGGCGCGCACCAACGCGGAGACCCTGCTGGAACAACTCGGCCTCGGCGAGCGGATGGACGACCGGCTCGAAGCGCTCTCGCTGGGCAACCAGCAGCGCGTCCAGCTCGCCGCCTCCTTGGTCCACGACCCGGACCTGCTCATCCTCGACGAACCTTTCTCCGGCCTGGACCCCGTCGCCGTGGAGGTGATGAGCGAGATGCTGCTGGAGCGCGCCCGCGCCGGCGTGCCGGTGATGTTCTCCTCGCACCAGCTGGATCTGGTCCAGCGTCTCTGCGACCGGGTGGGCATCGTCGCCCACGGCAGCATGGTCGCCGAAGGCACCGTCGAGGAGCTGCGCGCCGGCGGCCCACTCCTCTACGACGTGGCCACCCCGGCCCGCGGCTGGTACCCGCCGGGTACGACGCTGATCGAGGAATCGCCCGAGGGTGTCGTCCTGCAGGCCACTTCACCCGAACAGGACCAAGAGATCCTGCGGGCGGCTTTGGACGCCGGCCCCGTGCACTCCTTTACCCGCCGGGTGCCCGACCTGACCGAATTGTTCCGCGAAACCGTGAAGGCTGTCTAACCCATGAGCTACTCCTCCCTCGGCACCGTCGCCGTCACCGCGAAACGCGAAATGGCCCTGGCCGCGAAAAACCGCGGCATCATCGTCTCCGTCGCCCTCATGCTCATCCTCGTGCTCGGGCTCATCGGGCTGGGCATGTTCTTCGACAACCGCGACGCCGAAGTCACCCCCGACGAGGTCGCCGTCGTCGACGTCGCCCCCGAATCCTTCACCGGCACCGGGGTGGATGCAGTCACCGTCGCGGACCGCGCGGCTGCGGAAGAAGCCGTGCTTTCCGGCGACGTGGAGGCCGCCGTCCTCCCCGCCGACGACGGTTGGGAATTACTGGTCGACGGCACCGCCTCCTTGAGCGTCAGCTCCGCCGTCAACCAGGCCGTGACCGCCGTCGCCATGAACGACACGCTGGCGGCGTTCGGGGTGGACCCGGCCGAGTTCGCCGAGACGTTGCCCGCCGCCACCGTCACCGAAACCGACCTCTCCGACGACGGTTCCCTCTCCGAGGGCGACCTGGCCACCCTGACGGTCGCCTTCGTCGCGGTCCTGCTGTCGTTGAGCATGATCATTTTCTTCGCCGCCAACATCGGCTCGCGGGTGACGGAGGAGAAATCCTCCCGCGTCGTGGAACTCGTCCTCGCGGCGGTGCGCCCCCTGGATTTCCTCGCCGGCAAGATCCTCGGCAACGCGCTCTTCGGGCTGCTCGCCTCCTTCCTGCTCATCGGGATCGGGGCGGCCGCGCTGGCCGCCTCCGGCCTGGTGGAGGGCATCTCCTTCGACTGGACGGCGTTGCCCCTGGTGTTGCTGGCCTTCATCATCGGCATGATCTTCTTCGGCAGCCTGTACGCCGCCGCCGGCGCCATGGTCCAACGCACCGAAGACCTGCAGACCACCCAGGGTCCGGTGATGATCCTGCTGCTGGCCGTGATTTACGTCGCCGCCTTCAGCTTCTCCCTCCTCGACGCCACCTGGGTGCAGGTCGTCGCATGGATCCCGCCGATCTCCGGGGCGATGGCCCCGCTGCAGTACGCCGCCGGCAACATGACGCTGTGGGAGGCGCTGGCGTCGCTGGGCATCTACGCTCTGGTGACCTTCGGGGCGCTGTGGCTGGTGGCGCGGATCTACCGCGCCGCGATCCTCAACAACGGCGCCAAAATGACCTGGCGGCAGGCGGTCACCGCGAAGACCGCGTAATTGACAGGTGCTGCATAATGGGAGGGATAGACACTGTGATCCCTTCTCGTTGAGGAGCATTTTTGGCATTCGGTGACGGTCCTTTAATCGTCCAGTCCGACAAGACCGTGCTGCTGGAGCTCGCGCATCAGCTGGCCGACGAAGCACGCGCCGCGCTGGCCCCGTTCGCGGAGCTCGAACGCGCCCCGGAGCACATCCACACCTACCGCATCACCCCGTTGGCACTGTGGAACGCGCGCGCCGCGGGACACGACGCGGAGCAGGTCGTCGACGTGCTCGAACGCTACTCCCGCTTCCCCGTACCCCAGGCTCTGCTCATCGACGTCGCCGAGACGATGAGCCGCTACGGGCGGGTGCGCATGCTCAAAAACCCAGCCCACGGGCTGGTGCTGGAGTCTCCGGAGCCCGCGATCCTGGCGGAGATTTCCCGACACAAAAAGATCGCCCCCATGCTGGGCCAGCGCATCGACGACGAGACCGTCGTCGTGCACCCTTCCGAACGCGGCCGAGTGAAGCAGGAGCTGCTCAAGGTCGGCTGGCCCGCCGAGGATCTGGCCGGCTACGTCGACGGGGAAGCCCACCCCATAGAGTTATCCGCCGAGATCGAGCCCTGGGAGCTGCGCGACTACCAGCGCTACGCCACCGAATCTTTCTGGGAGGGAGGATCAGGCGTGGTGGTCCTGCCCTGCGGGGCAGGCAAAACCATCGTCGGCGCCGCCTCCATGGCGCAGGCACGCGCCACCACCCTGATCCTGGTGACCAACACCGTCGCCGGTCGACAGTGGCGGGATGAACTGCTCAAACGCACCACCCTGACCGCAGACGAGATCGGCGAGTACTCCGGGGAGCGCAAGGAGATACGGCCGGTGACCATCGCCACCTATCAGGTGGTCACCCGCAAGACGAAGGGCGAATACCGCGCGTTGGAGCTCTTCGACTCCCGCGACTGGGGCCTGATCATCTACGACGAGGTGCACCTGCTGCCCGCCCCGGTCTTCCGCATGACCTCGGATCTGCAGTCGCGGCGCCGCCTCGGGCTGACGGCCACGCTGGTGCGCGAAGACGGCCGGGAGGGCGACGTGTTCTCGCTGATCGGGCCGAAACGCTACGACGCCCCGTGGAAGGAGCTCGAGGCCGCCGGCTACATCGCCACGGCCGAGTGCGTGGAGGTGCGTACCACCATGAGCGATGCCGAGCGCATGGTCTATGCCACCGCCGAAACCCGCGATCGATACCGGGTAGCCGCGGGATCAGACGGCAAACTGCGGGTCGTCGACGAGCTCCTGGCCAAGCACGACGGCCAACCGACCCTGATCATCGGCGCCTACATCGAACAACTCGAGGAAATCGCGCAGCGTACCGGGGCGCCGCTCATCGACGGGAAGACCTCCAATAAGCGGCGCGGGGAACTTTTCGACGCTTTCCGCTCCGGCGAACTCTCCGTCTTGGTGGTCAGTAAGGTGGCGAACTTCTCCATCGATCTGCCGGAAGCAGCCGTCGCCGTGCAGGTCTCCGGCACCTTCGGCTCCAGACAAGAGGAGGCCCAACGGCTGGGCCGGCTGCTGCGCCCCAAAGCCGACGGCGGGGAAGCCTATTTCTACACCGTCGTCGCCCGCGACTCCCTCGACGCGGAATATGCGGCGCACCGCCAACGTTTTCTTGCAGAGCAAGGTTACGCCTACCGCATCATCGATGCCGAGGACATCGACACCCTACAGATCTAGACCAGTACCCTGGGAGGCATCATGAAGGTCTTCACATTCGACGTCGACGAAGAGTTCGCACGCGCCAACAACGAATTCATCCGCAACACCCGGCAATTCCGCGTTAGCGGCATACTCCTCGGCATCCTCGCCGTACTCGGCGTCATCTACGTCTACTTCGGCCCCGGCGAACAATCCGCCTGGGCGCTGATGGTGCTCATTGTGGGCGTGCTCTTGGGCGGGGCGTTCGCGGCAGCCGGCATCGCCGCCGGAAAAAGCTCCGGCAAGGCGCAAGAGATGTACGATCGCTCCCCGCTCGTACCCGCCGTCGTCGCGGAGGTCCAAGAGAAGAACTTCCTCCTGCTCGCGCTGGTCAACACCAACGTCGACCCGGAGCTGCCGCCGCGCTGGGGTCTGGCCGCCGTCAAGGTCTCCGCCATCCCCGGCCTGCCCACCCCGCCGAAGCCGGGGACCAAGATCCCCTGCGCCGCCCTCCACGGACAGCGCACCTCCCGCGACAAAGACCACTGGCAGTCAATCACGCCCATGCCGATCGCCTGGGGGACCCCCGACGAAGACGTGGTCACCTTCGCCCGAAAGTCCATCCCCAACGACCAGTGGAACAAGCTCGACAATAACCGCAACAAGCTTGACGACGTCAAGGCCAGCGCCGACAACCTCATCGTGCTCTAGCCACTCCCCCAGCTTGTTCCAGCGCCGCCCTCACTCTGAGGGGCGGCGCTTTTCTTGTCAGGGAGGCGAGAGGACGATGCGTCAGCTAATGCCGTCATGGAGCTGAAGATGCAGCCGGACAACAGGAAACCGGCGATCTGCATGTGAGTGGCCCAGTTCCCGCCGCCGGCCATGACGATAAAGAAAGTGAATGCGACAGCGACGAGGCAATAGATGACTAGGCGACTGTGTGCCCGCAGCCGCCGCTGCCTTGACCAGATCCTCTCCACCGCCGCGTTCACCCCGACGAGCAGGAGATAGAAGGCAGTCCCGGCCAGCGCCCCAGGCACCACGTAGATCATGAGAATGCTTCCTTCATCAGTCCGGCGATCGGGGTGTTCACTCGGAGAGTAGCAGGCCTCAGGTTCTTCCTGTGCTCACCAGTATTTTCCGGATTCCAGAAGGAATGACTGAAGAAAGCACAAAAAGAGCCAGGCCCCGAACTCACTTTATGTGAGTTCGGGGCCTGGCTCTAGTACATACTGTATGTAGTTGTGTTTGTTGTTGGTCGGCGGTGTCTTACTCTCCCACACCCTCCCGAGTGCAGTACCATCAGCGCAGGTAGGCTTAGCTTCCGGGTTCGAAATGGGACCGGGCGTTTCCCTACCGCTATCAACCACCGACACACCCAATCAGAACAACACCACCGCAACCCTCCCCCACAAGGGAAGGCCGGTGTGTGTGTCCTGGGCAACCATCCCCACTGGGGGTGGTGTCGTGTCAGACACTGCATAGTAGACGCGAGTTATGTTTCTCATATCGTTGTTGTTTGTGCGGCAAAACGATCACACACGGTGTGTGTTAGTCGGTAAATTAGTACCAGTCACCTCCGCACATTACTGTGCTTCCAGATCTGGCCTATCAACCCCATCATCTTTAGGGAACCTCAACAGAAACCTCATCTCAAAATAGGCTTCCCGCTTAGATGCTTTCAGCGGTTATCCCGTCCGTACGTAGCCAACCAGCCCTGCTCCTGGCGGAACAACTGGCACACCAGAGGTACGTCCGTCCCGGTCCTCTCGTACTAGGGACAGCCTTCTTCAAGTTTCCACGCGCGCGGCGGATAGAGACCGAACTGTCTCACGACGTTCTGAACCCAGCTCGCGTGCCGCTTTAATGGGCGAACAGCCCAACCCTTGGGACCTACTCCAGCCCCAGGATGCGACGAGCCGACATCGAGGTGCCAAACCATCCCGTCGATATGAACTCTTGGGGAAGATCAGCCTGTTATCCCCGGGGTACCTTTTATCCGTTGAGCGACACCACATCCACACGTTGGTGCCGGATCACTAGTCCCGACTTTCGTCCCTGCTCGAGCTGTCACTCTCACAGTCAAGCTTCCTTGTGCACTTACACTCACCACCTGATTACCAACCAGGCTGAGGAAACCTTTGGGCGCCTCCGTTACCATTTAGGAGGCAACCGCCCCAGTTAAACTACCCACCAGGCACTGTCCCCGACCCAGATCATGGGCCAAGGTTGAGACATTCAATCCGACCAGAGTGGTATTTCAACAACGACTCCACAACCACTGGCGTGGCTGTCTCATAGTCTCCCACCTATCCTACACAAGCCGAACCGAACACCAATACCAAGCTATAGTGAAGGTCCCGGGGTCTTTTCGTCCTGCCGCGCGAAACGAGCATCTTTACTCGTACTGCAATTTCACCGGGTCTGTGGTTGAGACAGCAGGGAAGTCGTTACGCCATTCGTGCAGGTCGGAACTTACCCGACAAGGAATTTCGCTACCTTAGGATGGTTATAGTTACCACCGCCGTTTACTGGGGCTTAAATTCTCAGCTTCGAGGACTTACGTCCCCTAACTGGTCCTCTTAACCTTCCAGCACCGGGCAGGCGTCAGTCCGTATACCTCAACTTAATCGTTTTCGCACGGACCTGTGTTTTTGATAAACAGTCGCTTCCCTCTATTCTCTGCGACCCACCACAGCTCCCACCGTAAAGGTGTTCACCGTGTTGGGCCCCCCTTCTCCCGAAGTTACGGGGGCATTTTGCCGAGTTCCTTAACCACAGTTCACCCGACCGCCTTAGTATTTTCTACCTGACTACCTGTGTTGGTTTCGGGTACGGGCCATGTGCATACATCGCTAGAGGCTTTTCTCGACAGCACGGGATCACCGACATCACCCTAATAAGGGCTGCGCATCACGTCTCAGACATATGAGGTACGGATTTGCCTATACCTCGTCCTACACGCTTACACCACAATCCAATAAGTGGCACGGCTACCCCACTGCGTCACCCCATCACTTGGCTACTACCAGTTCAGGCCCCACGCACGCACCATCACCAGACCCGAAGGCCCAGACAATGGGTTGTGGGTGGTTAGTATCACTGATTCACCACTGGGCGCATACACACGGGTACGGGAATATCAACCCGTTATCCATCGACTACGCCTGTCGGCCTCGCCTTAGGCCCCGACTCACCCTGGGAAGACGAACTTGACCCAGGAACCCTTAGTCATCCGGCGGTAAGGATTCTCACCTTACTCTCGTTACTCATGCCTGCATTCTCACTCGCACACAGTCCACCACCCCTTACGGTATGGCTTCACCCCATGCACGACGCTCCCCTACCCAATATCCCCAAGGGATATTGCCGCGGCTTCGGCGGTGTACTTGAGCCCCACTACATTGTCGGCGCACAACCACTCGACCAGTGAGCTATTACGCACTCTTTCAAGGGTGGCTGCTTCTAAGCCAACCTCCTGGCTGTCTTCGCGATCACACATCCTTTTCCACTTAGTACACCCTTAGGGGCCTTAGCCGGCGATCTGGGCTGTTTCCCTCTCGACTATGAAGCTTATCCCCCACAGTCTCACTGCCGTGCTTATACCTTCACCGGCATTCGGAGTTTGGCTGACATTGCTAAGATTGTAGTCCCGCTCAACCAACCAGTAGCTCTACCTCCGGGAAGAAACACACGACGCTGCACCTAAATGCATTTCGGGGAGAACCAGCTATCACGGAGTTTGATTGGCCTTTCACCCCTACCCACAACTCATCCCCTCAGTTTTCAACCTAAGTGGGTTCGCGCCTCCACGACGTCTTACCATCGCTTCACACTGGCCATGGGTAGATCACCCCGCTTCGGGTCCAGGACATGCCACTAAACACACTCGTTAGTATTCGCTTTCGCTACGACTACCCCACACGGGTTAACCTCGCGACATGCCGCTGACTCGCAGGCTCATTCTTCCAAAGGCACGCCATCACACATAAGAAGTGCTCTGACGGCTTGTAAGCGCACGGTTTCAGGAACTATTTCACTCCCCTCCCGGGGTACTTTTCACCATTCCCTCACGGTACTATCCGCTATCGGTCATACTGAGTATTCAGGCTTACCGGGTGGTCCCGGCAGATTCACAACAGATTTCACGAGCCCGTTGCTACTCGGGCACCACAACAACACAGCACACATGGCCTTCATGTACGGGACTCTCACCCACTTCGGTAGCCCATTCCAAGGCACTTCCACTAACCACACGCGTCTATGCTCCCAGCCGGCAGACCAGGATATGTTGCGAGCCCACAACACCGCATGCACAACCCCTGCCGGGTATCACGCACACACGGTTTAGCCATCCTCCACGTTCGCTCGCCGCTACTAGCAGAATCATTGTTATTTTCTCTTCCTGCGGGTACTGAGATGTTTCACTTCCCCGCGTCACCCCCGCACACCCTATGAATTCAGATGACGGTCACCACCCATAACGGTGATGGGGTTTCCCCATTCGGACATCCTCGGATCAACGCTTTGTTGGCAACTCCCCGAGGCATAACGCAGCCTCACACGTCCTTCATCGGCTCAGTATGCCAAGGCATCCACCGTACGCCCTTAAAAAACACACACAACAACACCCAAAGGTGTTGCCTGTGGTCTTACACGTACAAAATCACAAACAATAAAGAAATCACACACACCACCTTTGATGGTGTGTACGATGCTCGCGTCCACTATACAGTTCTCACACAACACAACCCCCACCCACCACAACCCAGCCCGAACGAGCACAGATCATGACGATGTGAACGGTTTACCCAGGACCATGTTGTCCCAGACACCCAACAGTGTGCCAACCACCACCCACCATAGGGGCAGCGCTTTTGCTTCGTGACGACCATGACCCCGACGCACATTCTTGTGCGACAGGCGGTGTTCCACTCCATACTACGGTGGCAGACACACATACGGCGTCTCAACCACCAGGCGCACACCACGGCTACTGCCGCGGGTGACTGACAATAAAATCTCCTTAGAAAGGAGGTGATCCAGCCGCACCTTCCGGTACGGCTACCTTGTTACGACTTCGTCCCAATTGCCGATCCCACCTTCGACGGCTCCCCCCACAAGGGTTGGGCCACCGGCTTCGGGTGTTACCAACTTTCATGACGTGACGGGCGGTGTGTACAAGGCCCGGGAACGTATTCACCGCAGCGTTGCTGATCTACGATTACTAGCGACTCCGACTTCATGGGGTCGAGTTGCAGACCCCAATCCGAACTAAGGCCGGCTTTAAGGATTAGCTCCACCTTGCGGTATCGCGACCTGTTGTACCGACCATTGTAGCATGTGTGAAGCCCTGGACATAAGGGGCATGATGATTTGACGTCATCCCCACCTTCCTCCGAGTTAACCCCGGCAGTCTCTCATGAGTCCCCACCACAACGTGCTGGCAACATAAGACAAGGGTTGCGCTCGTTACGGGACTTAACCCAACATCTCACGACACGAGCTGACGACAACCATGCACCACCTGTACACCAGCCACAAGGGAAGGACTATCTCTAGCCCGGTCCGGTGTATGTCAAGCCCAGGTAAGGTTCTTCGCGTTGCATCGAATTAATCCACATGCTCCGCCGCTTGTGCGGGCCCCCGTCAATTCCTTTGAGTTTTAGCCTTGCGGCCGTACTCCCCAGGCGGGGCGCTTAATGCGTTAGCTACGGCGCAGGAACCGTGGAAGGTCCCCACACCTAGCGCCCACCGTTTACGGCATGGACTACCAGGGTATCTAATCCTGTTGGCTACCCATGCTTTCGCTCCTCAGTGTCAGTGACTGCCCAGAGACCTGCCTTCGCCATTGGTGTTCCTCCTGATATCTGCGCATTTCACCGCTACACCAGGAATTCCAGTCTCCCCTACAGCACTCAAGTAAGCCCGTATCGCCTGCAATCCCAGCGTTAAGCGCTGGACTTTCACAGACGACGCGACAAACCACCTACGAGCTCTTTACGCCCAGTAATTCCGGACAACGCTCGCACCCTACGTATTACCGCGGCTGCTGGCACGTAGTTAGCCGGTGCTTCTTATCCCACTACCGTCACCCCGAAGGGCTTCGTCGTGGGCGAAAGGAGTTTACAACCCGAAGGCCGTCATCCCCCACGCGGCGTCGCTGCATCAGGCTTGCGCCCATTGTGCAATATTCCCCACTGCTGCCTCCCGTAGGAGTCTGGGCCGTATCTCAGTCCCAATGTGGCCGTACACCCTCTCAGGCCGGCTACCCGTCGACGCCTTGGTAGGCCATTACCCCACCAACAAGCTGATAGGCCGCAAGCTCATCCCACACCGATAAATCTTTCCACACCCCACACAAAAGGGGCGTGAATATCCGGTATTAGACCCAGTTTCCCGGGCTTATCCCGAAGTGCGGGGTAGATCACCCACGTGTTACTCACCCGTTCGCCACTCGAGTACCCCTGCAAGCAGGGGCCTTTCCGTTCGACTTGCATGTGTTAAGCACGCCGCCAGCGTTCATCCTGAGCCAGGATCAAACTCTCCACAAAAAATCTGTCAAAGATTTCAAGCTCGTGAAAAGCCTGTACTCCCAACAAACAACATAAACAACCAGCACACCACCACACGTGGTGGCGTCACTCGTTATCCAAAACTTTTACCGACAAAATGTCAGCACAAAACTCACGCCACTTCCTTAACCCTTGACGGGGCACATCAAGGAAGTAGCTCATATGTGAGATTGTCTCTGCCGGCACCAGCAACACCCACACGATCAACGCGCAGGCCAGCTTTTAAGGATGAGGACTCCGTCACTGGGAGGAGCCCATCACCCGGCACCACCACCACACCCCAACCATCAAGGCCAGGACGTGAGGGCAGACACAATCGTCACGACCACCCACCACACCAAAAAGGCACGGCACGTGGCACTAAACAAAAGTACATTGGCACACTATTGAGTTCTCACACAACACACGCACACACGTCCTGCGGAACCGATCGTGCTGATCGTGTTCGTTAGTCTGTGTGGCTGGAAAACTTACTTTACAAGAGCCACTCTCGGAGTGTCAACTCGGTGTTTGTTTTCCGTATTTGTTTTGTTTTCACACTGTCTCCGTGTTCGTAACCTCTCGGTCACTGTGTCGCGGCGACTTGATCTACATTAGTCAGAGCATGCCCGCAGACGCAAATCACGCCCACAACCGTGTTCGTTTCCGCAGATCAGGGTACGTTTTCACCATCACCACCATCACACACAACTCCACCAATGTCTGCGCCACCACGACTACTGGGGCAATCTCGTAGCCCGCACCCAGCGCCAAGATGAACGGCAGGATAATAAGCGAGTTACGCGTAGTGACGGCGAAGGCGACGGCCACACCATCGCGGTAGGTGGAGCCCGTGAGCTTGGAGGCCCCCACTCCGACGAGGTTCATGATCACGGCGAAAAGCACGTAGATCCCCAGCACCACCGCCAACTCGGAAAGGTGTTCTGCGACCTGGCCGGCGTAAGCCGTCACAACGGTAAAGAGGGTCAACATCATCAGCGGAACCATGATTTCGTCCGCCAGCCGCACCACTCTCTGAGCCGGCGCCGAACGCCCGGCAAACAGTTGCACCACAAAGGCTCCGGTGACAGGGGCAAGCAACATCCACACCAGCGCGTGGAGGAAAGGCCCCGGAGCCAAGACCTGCGGCGCCCCCTCCCCCAGAAACATCCGGAGATAGACCGGTAAGAGAAGCATCTGTCCGAGCAGCAGAATCGGCGTCAGGCTGAGCAGCTTGTTCCGCGCTCCCCCGGCGAGCCCGGTGAAAGAAACGACGTAGTCCACGCACGGGCTGAGTAAAACGATGAGCACGGGAACGAAGAACGTCAGGTCTCCGCGCAACGGCAGGGTCAGTGCCGCGACGATCAGAGGGACCGCCAAGAAGTTCAGCCCCAGAACAAGGGCGGTGAAGCGGACGTCGATACGCAGCGTGGTCAGCGGCAACGTCAAAAATGTCGCGAACAGCAACGCCACGAGGATGGGAGTGACGAGGACGGACAGACCGTCCGCCCCCGGTATCTGTGCGGCGGCCAGGCCGAGCGCGATCGCCCCGAGATACGCGCCGACCTGGTGCTCATCCAGCCATGCGAGCATTAGTGGTAACAGGCCAACAATCCGTCTGGGCCGTCAATGACCTGAATCTTCGTGTTGAAGATGTCGGTCAAGAGGTCGTCCTTCATGATGTCTTCGACAGATCCGAAAGAGACCATCTGCCCGTCTTTGACGGCGCAGATGTAGTCCGCGTAGCGGGCCGCGAAGTTGATGTCGTGCAAAACCACGATGATCGTGCGGCCGAATTCACGGGCGGCGTCCCGCAGGTGACGCATCATCTGCACGGAGTGTTCAATGTCGAGGTTGTTCAACGGTTCATCGAGCAGGACGTAATCCGTCTCCTGACAGAGCACCATGGCCACGTAGGCGCGCTGGCGCTGACCACCGGAAAGCTGGTCCAGGTAACGGTCTTCAAGGGCGGCGAGATTGAAAAAATCGATGTACCGGGAGACGATTTCCTCGTCTTGCCTGGTCAATCGGCCACCGGAATACGGGAATCGGCCGAAGCCCACCAGCTGACGGACGGTCAGCTTGGTGATGAAGTGGTTCTCCTGCCGCAGCACCGAGATGATCTTGGCCAGGTCTTTGGACTTGGTCTTGGTGATGTCATGCTCGGCGATGGTGATGTCACCGGAGTCCATGGTCAGCAGTCGCCCGATCATGGTCAGCAGCGTGGACTTGCCGGCGCCGTTCGGCCCGATGAGCGCGGTGATGCCGCCGGCCGGGATCTCCAGGTTGACTGGGCCGATCGCGACGTCGCTGTTGTATTCCTTGCGGACGTTGGTCAGTGTGATCACAGTCGTCCCCTCCTGAGGATGACGATAAGAAAGACGGTGCCGCCCACGACCTCGATGAGGATGGACACCACGCCTTGGGCATAGAAAATGTGGTTCATCACGAAGTATGCGGTGGTCAACACCGCGAAGCCGATGACAGCCGCCATCGGGAAGATGTACCGGTGATCGTAAGTGTCGGCGAACAGGTAAGCCAGGGTGGCCACCAAGAAACCGAGGAAGGTCATCGGACCGACGAGCGCCGTCGACACCGCCATCAACAAGGAGATGAGGACCAAGGTGTACACGGCGTTGATCTTGTGGTTCACGCCGAGGCCCATGGCCGCGTCCCGTCCCAGGCTGAGGACATTGAGCTTGCGGGAGTTGAGGTAAAGCAGTGTCGCGGCGATCAGGCACAGCGGGATCGCCACCGGGTAATAGTCACTGTCCGCGTTGTTGACGGAGCCGAAGAGCCTCGCCGTGAGAACGTCGAACTCGCTCGGCGTCAGCAGTCGCTGCATGAACGTCGAGATGGAGCCCAAGCCGCCGCCGATGACGATGCCGATGAGCAGCATCGCGTGAATATTGGCGTACCTGCTGGTTAGCAGCCAGGAATAGAGCACCAGGCTCAGACTGACCATGATGATGAGCTGGAAAACGAACATGCTCAGGTTATGGGCGGCGGCCAGGCCCACGGCGCCGAACAGGAAGACCGTGGCGGTGTGGATCACCGTGTACAGGGACTCAAAGCCCATGATCGACGGCGTGATCACCCGGTTATTCGTCACGGTGTGGAACGCCACCGTCGCCGCGCCTTGGCAGAGTGCGACCACCGCGATGGCGATGACCGAGTTGGCGCGGCGCTCAGCGATGAGCCAGAACTGGTCCGTGCCGAAAGGCATCGGGTTGTTGTAGGCCAGCAACCCGAAGGCGCTCAGGCCGCCGAGAACCAGCATCGAGATCATCAGGATCCAGTACTTACGACGGCTGGTGCGGGATTTGAAAGCGCCGGTGTGGCGCGAAGTGTCCACCGTCGCGGCGGTGGACGTGGTGTCAGCGGTAGTCATTGGCTCCGGCTACCCCTTCCGCGCTTGCTTGAGGATGAGGAAAATAAAGACGACCGCGCCGACGATGCCGAGGATCACGGAGACCGGCATTTCGAAGGGGGAAATGACGGTGCGCCCGATCAAGTCACACACGGTCACCACCGCGACGCCCAGCAACGCCACCCACGGCAGGTTGGTGCGCAGGTCGTCGCCGCGGAACATGGAGACGATGTTGGGCACGATCAGCCCGAGGAACGGCAGGGAGCCGACCACCACGGTGACGACGCCCGTCGCCACGGCGACCAGTGACGTGCCGATCAGCAGCATGCGGTTGTAGTTGATGCCCACGTTGGTGGCGATGTCCTCGCCGAGGCCGGCCACGGTGAGGCGGTCGGCGTAAAAAACCACGGCGACCAACACCAGCAGCACGATCCAGAGAACCTCGTACTGGCCCGAGTACACCGAGGTGAACGAACCTGCGAACCAGATGCCGAGCTGCTGGAGCATGTCCACCTGGAGGGCGAAGAACGTGGATACCGCCCCGACGACGGCGCCCAGCATGATGCCGATGATCGGCACGATCAACGACGAACGCAGCGAGACGCGCCGGATCACCGCGAAGAAGACCATGGTTCCGACGAACGCGAATGCGACGGCGCCGACCATGCGCTCCAGCACCGTGGCCGCCGGTACGAAGTACATGACGAAGAGCAGGCCCAGGCCCGCCCATTCGGTGGTGCCGGTGGTGGTGGGTTCCACGAAGCGGTTTTGGGTGAGAAGCTGCATCACCAGTCCGCTCATGGCCATCGCCGCACCGGCGAGAACCAGGGCGATGGTGCGGGGGACGCGGGTGGTCAGGAACATTTCCCGACCGTCTTCCTGGGAAAACAGGCTGTACTCACCGACGAAGAGCGACACCATCAGCAACGCTGCGACGGCGAGGGTGGCCACCAGGAGTTGCCAGCCCTCTTTTTTCTTTCGGGCGCGGGCACGCAGCTCACGCTGCTGTGCGGTTTCGGCCATGACCATGTTCTTCTTAATACCTAAGGGAATCCGACGACAGAAATAAGATCGAACTTAGGAACACCTTAGTCCTGTCCCCGGAAAACAGACAATAGGGTTCCCCGTCGAAAAGTTTAACGGCGGAAACCGGGTTTCCCGCACAAAAACCATGGCCGCGCCGAAATTTCCGGCACGGCCATGGTCACAGATCACCTGACGTGACGAAAAGGCCCTACTGCTGGGACTCGAACAGGTCGGCCATGCCGTTGAGGATCTCGGTGTAGGTGATGATCGATTCGTTGGTGTAGGTGTCACCCGGGGCGATGTAGACGGCGTCTTCATTCAGCGCGGTCACGTTCTGCAGGGCCGGGTTCTCGTTGATGAGCGCGGCAGCGCCGGCGTACGACTCCTGATCCACGCTCTGGACGGCGGCGTCGCGGTCCATCACCAGCAGGATGTCCGGGTTCGACTGCGCGATGGCCTCGACGGAGATGTCGTCGCCCTCGTGGTTGGAGGACGAGCCTTCGACCTCGAGGGACGGGGTCATGCCGACCAGATCGAACAGCGGTCCGTACATGCGGCCGACGCCCGGGGCGATGTAGCCGATCTCGCCGCCGGAGACGTTGACGGCCATGACGGTCTTGGAGGAGTCGTAGGCTTCCTGGGCACGCTCGAGGGCGGCGTCGAAGTCGGCGATGAGCTGCTCGGCCTCATCCTCGGTCTCGAAGACCTTGCCCAGCTCGGTGACCTGGCGCTTGAGCTCCTGGTCGATCGGCTCTCCGTCACGGACGTTGAGGTCGACGTAGGCGGCGTCCGGGTTCAGCTCGGCGATGTCGTCGTAGTAGTTGGTGAAGCGCTGCCCCTGCAGGATGAAGTCCGGCTCGGCGGCGGTGATCAGCTCGAGGTCCGGCTCACGGTGGTTGCCGATGTTGAGGATGTCCTCGTTGCCGGCATAGGCCTCGATGGTGTCCGGGATGAGCGCGACCGGTGCGGCCTCCAGCTCAACGCCCCAGTCCGCCAGGACCTCGAAGGTGCGGTTATCCAGGGACACGACCGTTTCCGGGTCAACCGGAACTTCCTGGGTACCGTGGTTGTCTTCGATGGTGACGGTCTCGACGTCAGCAGCTGCGGTGCTTGCGGCGTCGTCACCTTCAGTGTTGGTGCAGGCGGTCAGGGCAAGGCCTGCGGCGGCGAAACCGGCGATGACGGAGAGACGAACTTTAGCCATGAAATCCTTCTTAGGGGTAGATGTCCAAATCCCTTACTTAGGTAAGGTTTACCTTGTCGAGAAGAGTACAACGCTCTTTTTCGCGACCGCAACTTCTACCCCTGGAAAAAGTCATAAGCAAAGGCAGGGTCACTCTTCCCCTCCCCCGTCGAGGGTTACCCACGAACCACTATAGACGCACCTGAGATGTCAGTCACAAGAATTTTAGGAAAGAAAAATCCGACCCCACAAGGGGGCCGGACCACCGAAGCGTCGAGCTAGTTCTTGCCACCCTTGCGCTTCTTATTCTTGCCGCCGAACATCAGCCCCAGGCCGATGGCCACGAGCCAGGAGTCCTTGGCCAGCGAAATCCCCTCGTCGGACGGGCGGATGCCGTCCTCCTCGGTGTAGTTGTCGTTGTTGAAGTACATGGTGAGCAGGCCAGCGCCGAAAGTGGCCAGGCCGGCGCCCGCGACGCGGTTCGGAACGGCGGGCAGCAACAATGCGGCGCCGACGGCGGTTTCCGCCCAGCCAAGCATGGAGCCAAACTTGTCCGCTGGGAGCTTCGCCAGCGCCGGAACGCCAGAAGCCGCCGCCTGCTGGATGCCGGCGGAAGCCTCGGCCGGCATGCCGATTTTCCCGATGCCGGAGTTAAGGACGAACAGTCCCGGAATGGCACGAAGTGCCGCGTTTGCAATGAAAGACATGTGAGCTCCCCTGATAGACGGTTAATTTGTTGTCGTGTCTACAACCTAGCACAGATCACCCGTCCCGCAAGGGGTTAAGCCGCAATCGCTCCTGCCAGCCCCTCACCCACCATCCTTTTGGGACGGAAAACGACCGCCAGACACGTCAGACAGCACCCCACACTGGGCGGCGCCAGATCGATTCCGCCTTCGAGGCTATAACAAATCCACTGCTCATGAGGGTTTAAAGCAACGATCCATAAGAAAACCGCCAAACGTTGGATGCCGAAGCAATAAGTTTTTCTCTAAAATTGAAGCCAGGCAACTGATCAATGAACAACTAAGGAGAACATCATGCGTGGAAGCTCACTCATCTGGACCATCGTCGGTATTCTGGTGATCATTGCTCTGGTGATTTGGATCCTGTCGGCCCTTTAACGCCTCTCGTCGAGGTCTTCGGCCCCCATTAGCCAGACACACGACCATGTTCCCCGACCCTCAAGGGTCGGGGATTTTTCATGGCCGTTCGCGGGGTGGATTCTAGGGTTTGTTGCAACGGCCCCGGAACTCACGCCCTCCCATCAAGAGAAATAGCCCCTCACCTGGTTTAACAGGTGAGGGGCTTCGGTGGAGCTGCCGGGATTTGAACCCGGGTCCTTCGGCACCGCGCCAGGGCTTCTCCGTGCGCAGTTCGCTCATGATCTCTGCTCGGCTCTCCGGCTCGGGCGAACTCGTCCCGGATGATGAGCCCAGTCAGCGGTGTGAGTCCCGTCAGGCCCCGCTGACGCGGCCTGACGGCAAGTCACCTGAGTCGACGCCAGGATCCCGGCCGGCGACGAACCGGGGCTGACGGACACGCGGTCGCTACTTAGGCAGCGAGGGCGTAGTCACGCTGAGAGTTCTTCTCGGCGCTTATCAAGTTGCTGCGACGCTTACGGTGGTCTCCAGCCTTCACCGGCACGCTTCCCCTGGCTTAGTGTCCGAAGTCGAAACCAAAAGTCAGCCCCAGACACCTGTGGCGGGATCGTGCGTGATCTCCACAGGAGAATTAACTATAACGTCCTTGGGTTTATTGCGCAAGCCCCCTCAGCCACTCAATCCGGAAGGTCGCACGCTCACTTCGTTGACGGTGGCGTCCTCCCCCAAGTCCACCACCATGCGCACCGCGGCGGCGACGGATTCAGGACGCACCCAACGCCATCCCTCGTACTCGTCGTCGGCATGGCCTTCGAGCCGCCGCAGCTGTTTTTGCATGTCCGTGTCCACCCGTCCCGGATGCACCGAGGTGACGCGAATTTTTCCCAGCTCCTCTTCCCGCAGCGCGTCGGTGAACGCGCGCAACGCGAACTTGGAGCCCGAGTAGAGCGCGTTCTGCGCCCCAGAGTGATAGCCGGATCCGGAGTTCACCGTGATGACGGTGCCCCGGGCAGCGCGTAGGGCCGGCAGCAACAACCGGGTCAGCTCCGCGACGGCGAAGAGGTTGATCTCGAAGACATCGCGCCATTCCTGCCGGCTCGTGTCGGCGACGGACTGCCTGCTCACCACGCCGGCGCTATGAAAAACGCAGTCCAGGGAATCCAGGCCCGCGGCCTCGACGGCGCGGGCGACGTCATCCGGATCTGTCAGGTCGGCGACGAAAGGACGCGCATTCGGGAGCTTGTCGACGACCCGCTGTGCGCCCTCCTGCGTCGTCGACCCCACGTAGACGAGGTGGTCGCGGCCGAGCTCCTCGGCCACGGCCAGTCCGATGCCCCGGGAGGCGCCGGTGATCAGTGCGGTCTTCATGGAGTCTCCTTCAGCCATTCTGCGAGAACGCGGGCGTGATTGTGGTCGCGGTCGGCGGCGGCGTACAGCAGGGTGACATCGCCCTCGTCGACCATGGCGACCAGTCTATCCACGTCCTCGCTCCCGCCATCGAGCTCACCGTGGTAGCGACGGGAGAATTCCTCGAACCTCTCGGGATCGTGGCCGAACCATGTCCGCAGCTCTGATGACGGGGCCGCGTCCTTGAGCCAGACGTCGTGGCCCAGGTCCTCTTTTTTGATGCCCCTGGGCCAGACGCGGTCAATCAGGACGACGGGGCCTGCGGCCTGCACGCGGTCGTCGACAAGATCGTGGACTTTGATGCAGTAGACGGTCATGTCAGGCGTTGATTCCCTTGATCTTGCGGCCCATCTCGCGCACGATCTCACGCTCTTCGGTCCGCCTCTTGATCGATTGGCGTTTGTCCCAGTCCTGCTTGCCCTGCGCCAGGCCGAGTTCGACCTTGACACGCCCATCCTTGAGATACAGGCTCAGCGGCACCAGGGTCTTGTTGCCGTCGCGGACCTTGCCCTCCAACGAGTCGATTTCGCCGCGGTGCAACAGCAGTTTGCGGTGCCGCCGCGGGGAGTGGTTGGTCCACGACCCCATGGAGTACTCGGGGATGTGCAGGTTACGCAGCCACACCTCGCCGTTGTCAATGGTGGCGAAGGCCTCCACCAGGGAGGCTTTTCCTTCGCGCAGAGACTTGATTTCGGTGCCCACGAGAACGATGCCCGCCTCGTAGGTGTCCAGGATGGTGTAATCGTGGCGGGCCTTACGATTGCTGGCAATGAGATTGCTGCCGTGCTTCTTCTTTTTCTTGCCCATAATGAGGACCTATCCTACCAACATCAGCGGGACCGGCCCCAATACATGCGATGCCGGTTATTTCCGCACATAAGCGCGCAGCGTCAGATAGGCCACCAGCCCGGCGAAGACGACCCCGCCGAGCCCCACCCACGGCAGCACCGCCCACACGTCCGCCGAGGTGATTTGAGCGATCAGCCGGGACTCGTACAGCTGTGCCAGCGCCGGATCGACGACGTAGTTTTTGCCCAGGAACACCCCGCCCACAGCGAGCACCGCACCAAGCGCCGTGGCCAGCACGACCTCGATGACGAACGGCGCCTGCGTGAACCAGCGGGAGGCGCCGACCAGGCGCATGATGGACGTTTCTTCGCGGCGGTTGAACGCGGAGATCTGGACCATGTTGACGATCAGCAACAGCGCCGCCACCGCCTGAATCACGGCGAGGATGAACGCGGCGTCGCGGATCGAGTCCAGGTTCTCGGCCGCGCCGCTGATGTCGTCGGTTTGATCGATGACGGTGTCCACCTGCGGCAGGTCGGCGACCGCGGCGAGCGGGCTCGGGTCGGTCGGGTCTTCCAGCCGCACATGCAGCGCGGCGGGCAACGCGTCCGGCGAGGTCTCCTGCACCAGCAGCGGGTCGGACTCGGAGAACAGCTCCACGAAGCGCTCATAGGACTGCTCACGGGAGCGGTAGGTCACGGAATCGACGCCGTCCTGCTCTTCCAGCGTGGTGCGCACCTCCAGGCATGCCTCGGTGGAACAGTCCTCGTCGGCGGCGGAGGTCTCCTCGTTGAGCTGGACCATCACCTCCACCCGGTCGAGGTAGATCTCCTTGGTGTCCTCGGTCATCTGACTGACCAGCGCACCGGTGCCCAACAGCGCGAGCGACACTCCGGCGGTGATGATCAGGGCCACGCTCATGGTGAGGTTGCGCCACAGGCCCGCCACGCCTTCGCGCAGCACATATGAGAAATTGTCCATCGTGATGTCTTCCTTTAGTTCGATCCGACGGTGTAGCTGCCGTGGGCGTCGTCACGCACGAGCTCGCCGTCGCGGAGCTCGAGGACGCGTTGGCGCATGGCGTTGACGGCGCGGGCGTTGTGGGTGGACATGATCACGGTCGTGCCGTCACGGTTGATGCGCGTCAACAGAGCCATGATCTCCTCGGCGGTCTCCGGGTCGAGGTTGCCGGTCGGCTCGTCCGCCAACAGGAGCAGGGGCCGGTTGACCACGGCCCGGGCCACCGCCACGCGCTGCTGCTCGCCGCCGGACAGTTCGTGGGGCAGGCGCCGGGCTTGCGCCGCCAAGCCGACCATTTCGAGGGCCTCGGGCACGAGCTTGCCCACCTGCCGTTTGTTTTTGCCGATGACCCGCAGCGCGAACGCCACGTTGTCGTACACGGTGAGTTTGGGCAGCAGCCGGAAATCCTGGAACACGTAGCCGATGCGACGGCGCATCCTCGCCACTTCTGCCCCGCGGAGCCGATTGACGTGGAAGTCGGCGAAGCGAATGTCACCGGAACTCGGCGACTCTTCGCGGATGAGCAGGTTCAAAAAAGTGGATTTGCCGGATCCGGACGGCCCGATCAGAAAGACGAACTCCCCTTTCCCGATGCTCAGCGAAAGGTCGTGGAGGGCAGGGTCGGCGGGGTCTTCGTAGATCTTGGTCACGGATTCAAAGGTGATCACCCGCTACATGCTATCTCTCGCCCCGGCGTCGGAAACAGCCCCCGCGCCGATTAATCTTCGCCGCGCTCCTCCGCCATCCGCCACCGGATGCCGGCTTCGAGGAAACCGTCGATGTCTCCGTCGAGCACCTTCGACGGGTCGCCGACCTCGTAGTTGGTACGCAGGTCCTTGACCATCTGGTACGGATGCAGGACATACGAGCGCATCTGGTTGCCCCAGGAGGCGTTGCCGCCCGCGCCGAGGGCGTCCATCTCGGCCTTTTCCTCCTGGCGCTGTCGCTCCAGCAGCTTCGCCTGCAGCACGCGCATCGCGGAGGCCTTGTTCTGGATCTGGGATTTTTCGTTCTGGCAGGTCACCACGATCCCGGTGGGCACGTGCGTGATGCGCACGGCGGAGTCGGTGGTGTTGACCGACTGCCCGCCCGGGCCGGAGGAGCGGTAGACGTCGACGCGGATATCGGCGTCGGGCACGTCGATGTGGTCGGTCGTCTCCACCACCGGCAACACCTCCACCTCGGCGAAGGAGGTCTGCCGGCGACCCTGGTTGTCGAAGGGGCTCAGGCGCACGAGGCGGTGCGCGCCCTGTTCGACGGAGAGCTGGCCGTACATGTATTCGCCGTGGACGACGAAGGTGGCGGACTTGATGCCGGCCTCCTCCGCATAGGAGGTGTCGTAGACGTCGACCTTGTGGCCGTTCTTCTCCGCCCAGCGGGTGTACATGCGCATGAGCATTTCCGCGAAGTCCGCGGCGTCGACTCCGCCGGCGCCGGCGCGGATGTTGATCACGGCCTCGCGCTCGTCGTATTCGCCCGAGAGCATGGTGGTGACCTCGAGGGAATCGACGGCCTCGGCCAAGTCGGCGATCTCCTCGTCGACGATCGAGGTGTCGCCGTCCTCCTCCTCTTCCGCCAGCTCGTACATGACGGGCACGTCGTCGAGTCGGGAGCGCAGTTCAGTGACTTTCCGCAGCTTGGCCTGCACGCTGGACAGCTCGCTGGTAACCCCCTGCGCGAGGGCGGGGTCGTCCCACAGGGACGGATCGGACGCCTGCTGCTCGAGCTCGCGGACCCGCTCCGCCATCTCGTCGAGGTTCATGACCTTCTCGATGGTCGTGAGGGTCGCGTCGATCTCTTCGAGGTGCTGGGTAATCTCCGGTCTCATGCGTCAAATGGTACTCGCCCAGGCGGCTGCGCCAGGCCTTGCCCGTCCGGAGCAGGCGCGGTGGGGCACAATGGTGGCCATGACCGACGACAAGGACACCGCTTCCCTCATCGATGATTTTGTGGCCGCCCACGCCGCCGCCGGCGACGAGGAGCTGGCCCGCGGGTTGGTGAACGAGGCCGGTCAGCTCGCCGCCCGGATGCGTTCGGCCGGGGTCGCCACCGACTTCAAGACCTCGGTCTCCGACGTCGTCACCGACGCCGACCGCGCCGCCGAGGCCTTTGTGGCGGGGGTGCTCGACGCCCTGCGCCCCGACGACGGCGTGCTCGGCGAAGAAGGCGCCGCCCGCCCCTCCCGGACGGGGCGCACGTGGGTGATCGACCCCGTCGACGGCACCTACAACTTCACGTCCGGCTCCGACTACTGGTGCTCCGCCCTCGCCCTGGTCGAAGGCTCACCCTCCGCCCCGGACCGACTGCTCTTCGGGGCCGTGCACCGCCCGGTGCCGGGCTACACCTGGTTCGGCGGGCCGGAGATCCCGACGACCGTCAACGGCCAGGCGCTGCCGCGGCTTGCCGACGCCCCCGCGGGCCAGCTGTCCATCGGTACATATCTGCACCCTTCCTGGATGAATGATCCGGCGGTGCGCAGCAGCTGGCGCAACACGGCCCGCAGCTTCGCCACCGTGCGCATGTTCGGCGCCGGTTCCGTGGACCTCGCCGGAGTGGCCGCCGGGCAACTCGGCGCCTGGACGCAGCACACCGTCGCCGACTGGGACTGGTTGCCGGGCAAGGCACTCGTCGAGGGCGTGGGCGGCGTCGCCCGCAAGGTCAAGGCCGGCGGGGTCGTCTGGTCCGTGGCCGGAAATCCGGAGGTGGTGGCGCAGACGGCAGAGCTGCTGACCGCCGGGGCCCTCGACGCGTCCTAGAATGGCGGTCATGAGCACCTACGCTGATGACCTCGCCCTCGCCCTCGAGCTGGCGGACGCCGCTGATTCCCTGACCTTCGAGCGCTTCGAGGCCGCCGACCTCAACGTCGAATCCAAGCCCGACATGACCCCGGTCTCCGACGCTGACCTCGCCACCGAGAAGGCGCTGCGGGAAAAGATCGAGTCCGCCCGCCCCTCCGACGCCATCCTCGGTGAGGAGTTCGGCGGCGAAGCCGTCCACGAGGGCCGCCAGTGGGTCATCGACCCCATCGACGGCACCAAAAACTTCGTCCGCGGCGTGCCTGTGTGGGCGACCCTGATTTCTCTGCTCGTCGACGGCCGCCCGGTCGTCGGCGTGGTCTCCGCCCCCGCCCTGGGGCGGCGCTGGTACGCCGCCGAGGACGCCGGCGCGTGGCGCACCTTCAAGTCGGGGTCGCCCAGCCGCATGAACGTCTCCGGCGTCGCCGAGCTGGCCGACGCTTCCGTGTCCTTCAGCTCCCTGTCCGGCTGGGCCGACCGCGGCATCCGCGACAATTTCATCGCGTTGACCGACGCCACCTGGCGTCTGCGCGGCTACGGCGACTTCTACTCCTACTGCCTCGTGGCGGAGGGCGCCGTCGACGTCGGCGCCGAGCCGGAGGTCTCGCTGTGGGACCTGGCGGCCCTCGACGTCATCGTGCGTGAGGCCGGCGGCGTGTTCACCTCGGTGGAAGGCGAGGCCGGCCCGCACGGCGGCAGCGCCGTGGCCACCAACGGGTTGCTCCACGACGCCGTGCTCAAGATCCTGAACTGACTTCCCGCCTAGTTCTCCGGCAGGGCCAGGCCCGCCCCGACCCCGCCGCGGGCGTTGATGTCGCCCAAGACCGGGTTGACCGCCACCGAGGCGGTCGGGGCGTGCAGCGCGCCCTGCAGCGGCGTGCGACACGAGAACAGGTGCCCGTTCGGGATCGGCAGCGCGCTGCGCGAGATGTGCCCCACGAGCCGGTCCCCTGCCAGCACCGGCGCCCCGGAGTCCCCCGCCATCGCGCACAGCTGCGTCACGTGCGCCTCCTGTCCGGTGAGCCAGGTGGTGGCGCAGTCGTGGCCCGTGGCCACGCCTTGCTTGCACAGCACGTCGCCCCGGTTCACCCCGTCACTGTCGAGGGAGTTGACCGTTACCCCGTTGTAGCTGCGGGTGACCGCGGCGTTGGAGCCGAACTCGATGACCGCGTAATCCAGGTATTCGTTGGTGGAGACCACCGTGCCCGACGGTCCCAGCTGCCAGGAATCCGCCGACGACACCTGGTCGCCGACCTCGCCGCAGTGGCTGGCGGTGACGCCGACTTGGCGGCCGTCGCCGTCGACGCCCGCCACCGTCAGCGTGCACATGGTGTCCTGGCCGACGTAAATCGGGGTGCTCGGCCCGTACAGCGATGTGCCCTGCGCGTGGGCGACGTGTGATTCCTCCGGTGCGCGTGGCGCATCGAAGCGGGAGCCGGGCGCCCGGTTGAGCACCCACTCCTCCTGCGGCTTGCCCGCCAGCACCCGGGAGGACAGGTCGTTGCGCCAGACGTAGTTGGGGTCCTGCGCCACGGCGTCCGTGTTCACCGGGTCGACCTCCGCCGGGATCGCGTCTCCTCCGCTCGACTGAGGCAACCATTGCGACGGCGAGGTCGAGGAGCCGGCAGACGGGCGCAGCGGCGCTTCTGCGGGCGTGTCCGGGGCGTCCGCAGCCTCTGGCTCGCCCGGCTCATCCTGTGCGGCGGGACGTGTGCCCGGCAGCACCGAGGAAACCGCCCGGTCTACGGCGCCGGTGAGTTCCGGGTCGACCCCGGGGACGGCCACGCCCACCGCGGCGAGGTCACCCCGCACCCGGTCGACGATCTTCGCCGAGTCAATCACGGCCATCTCGTCCTGCACCGGCGCCGCCGACGACGCCTCCTCCGCGTTCGCAGCCGACGAGGAACCCAACGCCACCGCCGTCGCCAGCACAGACGCGGACACTATTCTTCTGACATGACGGGCGAGCTGCATGATGTGCGGGAACATCCTTCTGGATAGACGGCGGGCAACGCATCGATCTTGCCACTGATCCGGTGGACCGGGCGCACGCGCCGGACAAAAGTATCCGAATCGTCACCGATCAGGGGTGGCTCACTGGCCCACGCCTCCCCGCCCCCAGAAATGCAACAACCCCCTCCACCGAAGTGGAGGGGGTTGTCGGAAGAAGTTGGTAGCGGGGGCAGGATTCGAACCTACGACCTCTGGGTTATGAGCCCAGCGAGCTACCGAGCTGCTCCACCCCGCGTCGGGTGATCTTCTTCAATTTTCACCTTGTCGCTCTGACCTGATCTTCATCATGTCCTTGCAACAATGAGTAACTATACCCAGCATGAGCATTTACGACAAATCGCCTGCTCATGCCGGGAAAGTCACCTCTTCTCACTGCCCTTATTCGTCCTCTGCGGCGACCGCGTCAGCGGAGCCCAGGTTCTGGTAGGACTCGACGGCGGAGTCCAGCTCGTCGAGGGCACGTCCGTACTCCTCGAAGGAACCGTTCTGCGCCCGCTCCAGGTCGGTCAGCGCTTCGTTGATGCGCTCGATGGCCTCACCCTCGGAACCTGCCGCGGTGGCCGGCTGGCCCGGAGACGTACTCTCCTCCGCCGGCTGCTCATCCTCAGCGAGCTCTTCGTCGTCGATCAGCGAGGGATCCGTCGGCTCGCCGGCGATCTCCTGCGCCTCACGCGGGTCGATGCCGACCTGCGCCAGCGCCTCAGAGACCGTCGGCGCGTAACCGACGCGGCCCTTGTAGGAGACCAGCACGCGCAGCAGCTTCGGGAACGCCGAATCCTGGTTGGAACGCTGCGAGTAGATCGGCTCGACGTAGAGGATCTCGCCGCCGCCGACCGGCAGGGTCAACAGGTTGCCGTTGAACAGGTCGTTGGTGCCCTCCCACAGGGTGCGGTCACGGGCGACCTGGTCGGAGGACATCATCGCGTCCTGCGCCTGGCGCGGGCCCTGCGTTTGGGTGTTCGTCGGCAGGACGCGGACCGTGATGTCGCCGTAGTTCTCCTGATCGGAGCTGACCGTCATGTGCGCGGCCAGGAACTCGCGGTTCAGGCCACGGTACGGGGTGATCAGCTGGAAGGAAGACTCCTCCGGGTCCTCCGGGTCGGTGGCCATGACGTAGTACGGCGGCTGGGCCAGGCCCCCGCCGTTCTGGTCGGCCGCGGTCGGGTCGCCCGGGACGGACCAAAACGCGTCATTGTTGAAGAAGACGTTCGGGTCGTCGACGTGGTAGCGGGCCAGCAGTTCACGCTGCACCTTAAACAGGTCCTGCGGGTAGCGCAGGTGCTCACGCAGCTCCTCCGGGATCTCGGACTCCGGGTTGACGGTCTCCGGGAAGATCTTCATCCAGGTGTCCAGAACCGGGTCCTCGGTGTCGAACTCGTAGAGCTCGACGGAGCCGTCGTAGGCGTCCACGGTGGCCTTGACCGAGTTACGGATGTACCCGACCTGATCGGAGATCAGACGCTGGGTGGTGCCGTCCGGGTTCAGGGCGTCCTGGGTCGTCTCCGACAGAGAGGTCTGCTCCGTGTAGGGCAGCTGGCGCAGCGTGGTGTAGCCGTCCACGACCCACTTGATGCGGCCGTCGACGACGGTCGGGTAGGTCGCGGAGTCGGTGGTCAGCCACGGGGCGACGGCCTCGACGCGCTCACGCGGGTCGCGGTCGTAAAGGATCTTCGACTCGGAGTTGACGCGATCCGAGAGAATCAGGTTGATCTCCTGGTACTTCAGCGCGTACGCCGCACGGTTGAACACGTTGCCGATGTCGACGCCGCCCTCACCGTCGTAGGTGAAGGTCGTGTTGTCGGTGTCGTATTCGACGTCGTTGCCGTTGTCGCTGCCGACGACCGCGTAATCGGCACCGTCGGTGGCGGAGGCGATGACCGGGCCGTAGTAGATGCGCGGCTGGTCGACCATGATGCCCAGTTCCTCGGCCTCGTCGCTCTCCGCCGCGATGGCGCTGGTCTGCAGGTCCGAGACCGTGTACACCGGGAAGCCGCCGCGCGTGGAGCCCGCCTCCTGCGGGGCCTCGTCGACGGTGTTGGCCTGGGCGGCGATGAAGCCGTTGCCGTGGGTGTAGACGGTGTGGCGGTTGATCCAGTCGCGCTGGTTGTCCTGCAGGGCGTTCGGGTCCAGTTCACGGGCGGCGACGACGAAGTCGCGGACTTCACCGTCGACCTCGTAGCGGTCCATGTTCAGGGTCTCCGGGAACCCGTAGAAGTTACGCAGCTGCTGCATCTGCGTGAACGTCGGGGACAGGATGTCCGGATCCAGCAGACGGATGTTGGAGATGGTGTTGACGTCGTCGGCGACGGTGTCGTCGTCGACCGTCTCCGCGCCCCAATTGTCGAGGTAGTTGACGTCCTCGTCCGTCAACCCATAGGCGTAGCGCGTGGACTCGATGTTGCGGCCGATGTATTCATTCTCCTTGGCCTGCCGGTTCGGCTGGACGGAGAACTGCTCGACGATCAACGGCCAGACCGTGCCGATGACCACGGCGGAGACCAACATGAGAATCGCGGCCAACGCCGGGACCCGCAGGTCCTTGTACACGATGGAGGCGAAGAACGCGGCGGCGACGACGACCGCGATCACCGTCAGGATGATCTTGGCCGGCAGGCGGGCGGTCATGTCGGTGGAGCCGCCGCCAGTGAAGATGTCGTGTTCCGTGAACAGCAGGCCGTAGCGGTCCAGCCAGTAGTTCAGCGCCATGACCAGCACCCACAGGCCGGCGGTGACCGCCAGCTGAATGCGTGCCGGAGAAGAGATCGACCCCTTGATCCCGGCCGCCTGGTTGCCCAGCCGGATGCTGCCGAGCATGTAGTGGCCCACCAGGGCCACCAGGAAAGCCACGATCAGCAACGTCGAGAGCGCATCGACGATGATCTGAATCATGGGCAGGTTGAACGCGTAGAAAGCGTAGTCGCGACCGAACTGCTGATCAGCCACACCGAAATCGGTGGAGTTGATCATCATCAACGCGTCCCGCCAGACCCCCTGGCCCAGGAAACCGGCGATCAGGCCCACGATGATCGGAAAGATGATCAACAAGCCGCGCACGGACCGCTCGATGTTCTGCCGGTACTGATACACCGGCGAATTCAGATCCATCGCGCCGAGAGCGTCACCCTCGTCCGGCCTACCCTTCCACGTGAAATAGGCGGCCGCCCAGGTCACCAGCCCGGCAACGAGGCCGAAGACCACGAAAAGGACGATGCGGGCGACGTAGGTGGTGGTGAAGACCCCGCGGAAGTCGAGTTCACCGAACCACAACCAATCGGTGTAAATGCCGATGAAAAGGGGAATCGCGAGCAACAGCACCACGACAATGCCGATTATCCAGCTCAGCAGTCGTGGCCGTCCCCGCGCGGGCGGGGCTGATGGGGAGAGACCGGTCGTCAAGACCTACTCCTTAATATTATCGATTTGGACGTAGCACTATAGTGTTCCACTTTAAAGACTTTTCGGATAGAGACCCAAGTTCGGCCACAAAGAGGATTCACCATGTCTAACGCCCATCCAACCGAATTTACTCCCCAGGCGCTAAATAAGGCGATGCTCGAAGCAGTCGACTTCGTTCACGCGGAAGGATGGGACGCCGCACCCACCCTCTTCGCCCTGGTCCCCACCCACCTGCTGATCGACCAGCTCGACGACCCGGACGACGCCGCCCCGCTGACCCTGGTCCTGCAGGACAACCTGCCGGACAACCTCGAACCCGGGTCCGAAGCCCTGGTCGACTACGTCTCCCGCGTCGCCTGGCCGCAGCAGATCGCCGGCTGCGTCCTCGCCCAGGAAATCCGTTTCCGCGACACCGCGGACGGCAAGCACGCCGCTCCCCGACCAGCGCGACTCTTCTCCGGCGTCCTGCGCCCGGAAGGCGTCGACCTGACGTTGCTGCAGCTCCGGCCGACGGAAGAAGAACTGGCGGAGGCCGGGCCCTTTGCCGAAGATGAGGTGCAGCTGCGCGGCGGCCCCGAGGTCGCGCCGGGAGTCATCGCGGCGCTGCGCTACGGCCTCGAGCAGGATCCTGATGAGCTGTTCTAAGCTGAAATGGAAATAAATTGTCCCGCCGTCGACCTCAGGGAGCCCTCGTGCCGCATAACCGTCTGACCCGCACCGCCGTCTTCGCGGCCGCCGTCGCGCTCACGGCCGGGTTGAGCGCCTGCACCGACGGCGGCGAGGTGGAGGAGACCACCGCCCCGGAAACCACGGCCGCGCAGACGTCGACGAGCCCGGACGCCGCGCCGACGACGTCGGCCACCCCCTCCACCACCCCCACGACCGAAACAGAGACCGAGACCGAGTCGGAGAGCCCGACGTCCAGCCCCCGCGGGACGCATAGCACGGGCGGGGAAGACGGGTTGTCTGAAAATGTCGCCGAAGCCGCCGAGCGCTTCGGCTCCCTGGCGCCGGCGTCGCTGTTCGAGCAATTCGACGACTGCACCCCGACCGGGTTGGAGGGCTCCTATGAGTGCTCCGGCCCGGAGGTCGGGCAAGTCCAATTCTTTGATTCGCAATCCAAGGCCGCGTCGACGACGCAGCTGCTCACGGAGCTGCGCAGCTCACGCGTCGTGGAGGACACCGGCCGTCACGTGGTCGGATGGTCGACGCTGGGCACCACTGCCGTGATCACGGTCGTCGACAACGAGTTGGGGCTGGTCATGCAGCAGCTGGTCTCCTCCGACATCGTGGAACCGGAAGAACGCATCAAGGAGCTCGGCCTGATCGAGGAGACCGAGGAAACCACCACCTCGCCGTCCCGGGACGACGCCTCCGACGCAGAGTTCAGCAACGCCGACGAGCGCCGCGAGGCCTGAAGCCTAAGGTTCACAGACGTCCACGTCGCCGCCGGCGTCGAAGGCCTCCATCTGTTCGATGGCGTGGTCGAGGGTGTCCACGGCCGCCACGACCAGGTCGCCGTGATCCCGACTGACGGCCTCGGCGCAGTTGTCCCGCGGGGCGAGGAACAGCTCCGCCCCTTCCTCCTCGGCCGCGTCGACTTTGTGGGCGATGCCGCCGATCGGGCCGACCGCGCCGTCCGGGGAGATGGTGCCGGTGCCCGCGACGTAGCGGCCGCCGTTGAGCTCTCCCGGGGACAGCTTGTCGATGACCGCCAGCGAGAACATCATTCCGGCGCTCGGTCCGCCGACGTCGTTGAGGTTGTATTCGACCTCGATGTCCTCGACCGGCTGCGACCCCATGAGAATGCCCAGCATTGCGGTCTCCGGGTCATCGGGGTTCTCTCCCAGCACCACGTCCACTTCCTCGGCGCCGCCGGCACGCTCGAGCGTGAGCGTCACCGTGTCGCCGGGGCTCTTCGCCTGCACCGCCTCCGCCACCTGGTTCGGCTGCTCCATGGACTCGCCGTCGACGGCGCGGATGACGTCATCCGCCTGCACCCGCCCTTCCGCGGCGGAGCCCTCCACCACGTCGACCACGTAGATTTCGACGTCGACGTCGAGGTAACCCATCGCCGCGACGGTGGCGGCCGCCTCCGAGGACGTGAACGCCGCCTCATTGGAGCGCTCGACCTCTTCCGGGGAGACGTCCGGCGGGAAAATCATCTCGATGGGAATGAGGTCGTCGTCGGTGAACAACCACCTGCCGAGCGCCTGCGCCAGGGTCATGTTGGTGCGCACGGACACCGTCGTCATGTCCATGTTCCCCTCGGTCTCGTCGACCTCCGGCCCGCTGACGGCCACGACGTCCTGCCCGTCCACTTCGCCGAGCGTGTTGAAGGTCGGGCCGGGACCTTGCGCCGCGTAAGGCACGGTCAAGGACACGTCAGTGCCGGGCACGCTGTCCAGGTTGATCAGTGCGCCGAGGGCAACGACGGGGATCGCCCCCCACAGCAACGTGGAGAGGCGGCGACGGGTGCGGGGGCGGGGATCGGGACTGGTCACGGAGTGTCAGCGTACCTTGTTCGCTGTCAGCGTTGCACCACACCTGGCTAGCCCGGGAGGCAGGCGGGTAGGTTAAAGAGCATGAGCAACGGATTCGGTTTCTCCTTCCCTAACGACGGCAACGACCGCGACGACCGCGACGGCGATGACAACGGCGCCGACAACCAGGGTGGCCAGAACCCGTTCGACGCCTTTGGCTTCGGCGGCATGGGCGGCGGACCCGGCGGCGCGGGGGGCCTCGGCGACATGCTGAACCAGTTCGGGCAGATGCTGTCCGGCATGGGCAGCTCCATGAACTCTCAGGAGGGGGCCGGGCCGGTCAACTTCGAGGTCGCCGAGCGCATCGCCCGCCAGCAGATCGGCCGCACGGAGGCCGTCCGCCCCTCCGACGCCACCGCCGTGGAGGAGTCCGTCCGTCTGGCGGAGCTGTGGCTCGGCGACGCCACCAGCCTGCCCGTCAGCGACGGCAAGGTGGAGGCCTGGAACCCTGAGGACTGGGTCACCGGCACCATGCCGATGTGGAAGCGACTGGTCACCCCCGTGGCCAAGCAGATGAGCCAGGCGCAGCTCGACGCCATGCCCGAGGAGATCCGGGAGGCCGTCGGCCCGATGCTGCAGATGATGGACCAGTTCTCCGGCATGAATTACGGCATGCAGCTCGGCCACGCCCTCGGCGAGCTGGCCAAGCAGTCCCTGACGGGCACCGACTTCGGCCTGCCGGTCGCCCCGGAAGGCCACACCGCCGTGCTGCCGGCCAACGCCACCGGCGCCGCCAAGGAGCTGGACATGCCGGGCCAGGAGGTGCTGGTCTACATCTCCGCGCGCGAGGCGGCCCGCCAGCGCCTGTTCCGCCACGTCCCCTGGCTCGTCGAGCGCCTGGTGTCCTCCGTCGAGGAGTACGCTGCGGGCCTGCAGATCGACACCTCCCACATCGAGGAGCACCTGCGCGGCATGAACCTGGAGTCGGGCGACCCGATGGCCATGCAGGAGGCGATGCAGAACATGCAGAACATGGATCTGAGCCCCCGCATCTCCTCGCGCAACGCCGGTGCGGTCTCCCGCCTCGAGACGCTGCTGGCTCTGGTGGAGGGCTGGACCGAGCAGGTCGTCACCGAGGCCCTCGGCGAGCGCATCCCGTCCACGGCCGCCCTGACCGAGGCGTGGCGCCGCCGCCGCGCGACCGGCGGCTCCGCGGAGCAGGCCTTCGCCAAGGTCGTCGGCATCGAGTTCAACGCCCCCAAGGTCGGCGAGGCCGCAGAGCTGTGGCGCCGCGCCACCGTCGCCGTGGGCGTCGATCGCCGCGACCAGGTGTGGGATCACCCGGATTTCCTGCCGACGGCGGAGCACCTGGACAACCCGGCGGACTTCATCGACAGCCTCCTCGACGACGCCCCGGACGACAAGTTCAACGAAGAGATGGCCAAGCTCGAGGAGATGATGCGCCGCGAGGGCGAAAACCGCGGCGACGACTCCGATGAAAAGAAGAACCGCGGCGACGACGACGGCTCCGAGGACGGCACCGAACTCTAGCCCGGGGCGGGGTCATCTCCCGCCCCACCGGCCGTAGGCCTCCAGGTATCCCCTGGCGCGCTCGGCCTGCGGGGCCTTGCCCGCCCACTCATGGAATTCTTCGGTGTGGCCGGTGACGAAGGTGTGCACCAGTTCGTGCACGATCACCGCATCCACCACATATCCCGGCACGTGCCGCAGTCGGTCGCTGAGCCGGATGTCTCCGGTGTCGGTGGTGCACGAGCCCCAACGGGTGTTCTGGTTGCTCACCCACCTGATCGACCCGATCGTCGCCCGCCCTCCCAGCACCCGCTGGTTGAGCCACCGCGCGCGACGAAGCAGATCCTCCTCCGACACGTCCTGTGAGCTGGTCTTTTTCTCCAGCTTCGTCAGGATGCCGGCCACCGCCTCCTCCTCTTCCGCCGCGGTCATCGACGCGGGGATGCGCACCACCACGTCATCGCCCTCGAAGCGGGCCTGAACTGTGCGTTTACGACGTGCCGAACGAATGACTTTGACGTGCTGGGGAACCGTGGAGCCTGTCATGGCAGTCCATAGTAGTGACCGTCCCGACCCGACAGGAGCGCTACCCAGCCATGACCGTGGCCATTTCCCCACCCGTCCACCCGACCACCCCGACTGCCCCCGCCACCGTGCAGCTCGCCCCCGGAGTGCAAGTGATCCGCCGCGGCGAGGCCGCAGTGCAATTCGGCCTCGACGCCACCCGGGCCGGCGTGCTCGAACTGCCCTCCGCCCGTGCCGTGGCCGGCGCGCTGATGCGGCTGCGCGCCCCGACTCCCCTGCCCGCCGCACACAAAACGCTCGTCGCCGCCGGTCTGCGCCCGCTGGCTGCGCAGGGGCTGCTCGATGATCTGCTCCACTACGGGGTGCTGCGCTCCTCGACCCCGGTGAGCGTCGTGCTCGTGGGGCGCACCGCCTTAGCGCGCGCCACCATGACCGTGCTGACGGATTCAGGGGTGACGGTGCGTACCCCGTTGGCCGGCGAATCCGAGCGCAATTACCTTGCGGCCGCCGACCCGCAGACGCCCGTCCTGCTCGTGGACCGCCTGCCCTACGCCAAGACCCTCTCGCCCGTCCTCGCCCGCTCCACGGCGACCTGGATCTCCGGGGCGGTGCTCGATTCCCGCGGGATGGTCGGCCCGCTGCGGTTGAACGGGGCGGGGCCGTGCCCGTTGTGCGTGGACCTGCACCGCTGCGAAGTGGACCGGCAGTGGGCGAAGATCGTCACCCGGCAGACCGCCCAGCCCACGTCCCCGGATCGTGCGGCCGTCGCCGCCACGGCCGCGGTGCTGGCCACCGTGACGCTCAAAGTCGTCGGCGCGTCGGATCCGCCCGGTGCGTTTCGCCCGGCCCCGCAGGCGGGCGCGGTGGTCGAGGTGGACCCGTACGGCGCGAGCCGTCGTTACCGGATGCGGCGGCACCGACGTTGCCCGGTGTGTTTCACCTACGGGTGAGTCACCGGAATTGGGCCACGACCTCCAAGAGTCCCTCGCCGTAGCGTTCGACCTTGCGGGGGCCGATGCCGGAGATCGACAGCAGGTCGCGTTCGTCGCCGGGCAGCGCTTCGGCCACGGCCATGAGGGTGGCGTCGTTGAAGACGATGTAGGCGGGGACCTCCTCTTCGCGTGAGACCGCGGAGCGCCAGGCGCGCAGGGCCTCGAAGACCTCCTCGTCGGCGTCGGTCGGACAGGTTTCATGGCGGCCGAGGGCTTTTTCGGTGGGCGTGGTCAGCGGGTGCCGGCAGATGTGGCAGCGGGTGGTGCGGCGGGCGCGTTCGGCGGCCGCCTCGGACTCGAGCTCGGGGACGATGCCGTCGAGAAAGCGGGTGCGTTTGCGTTTCTTCTGCCCGCCTTCCTGCCGGGCCAGCGCCCAGGAGCAGTAGAGGTGTTCGCGGGCGCGGGTGACGCCGACGTAAAACAGACGGCGTTCCTCTTCGATCTGATGCTCGCCGGCCTTGACGGCGTGAGAGATCGGCAGCATGTTCTCGAAGAGTCCGACGAGGAACACGACGTCCCACTCCAGGCCCTTGGCCGCGTGCAGGGAAGCCAAGGTGACGCCGTCCATGACGGGCGGTTGTTTGGCTTGGGCGCGGCGCTGCAGGGAGCCCAGCACGCCCGCCAAGTCGGTGCCGGGGGCGGCGCGGACGATTTCCTCGATGAGTTCGACCAGCGCATTCAGTGACTGCCAGCGCTCGCGGGCTTGTGCGCCTTCGGGTTCCTTGTCGGTCAGGCCGAGGGGCCCGAAGGCTGCTTTGGCGATGACGACGGGGTCGTCCGGCAGGTCGGTGCGGCGGGTGGCGCGCTTGAGCTGGTCGATGGCCTGGCGGATTTCCGGGCGGTCGAAGAAAGTGTCGCCGCCACGGACCTGGTAGACGACGCCAGCGTCGGCGAGCGCCTGCTCGAAGGCCTGCGACTGGGCGTTGATGCGGTAGAGCACCGCGATTTCGCGGGCGGGCACGCCCTCGTTGAGCAGCGTGAGGATTTTTCCGGCGACCTCGCGTGCCTCGGAGGGCTCGTCGTCGTAGGCGTGGAATTCCGGCTCGGGGCCGGGATCGCGCATGCCCTGCAGCTCGAGGCGGGTGCCGGCGACCCGGCCGGTGGCTTTGCCGATGACGGTGTTGGCCAGGTCGGTGACCTGCGGGGTGGAACGGTAGTCGCGCTGCAGCTTGACGACGGTGGCGTTGTCGTAGGTGCGCGAGAAGTTCAGCAGGTATTCCGGGGTGGCGCCGGTGAAGGAGTAGATCGTCTGGTTGGCGTCGCCCACGACCGTCAGGTCGTCGCGGTCGCCGAGCCAGGCCTCAAGCACGCGCTGTTGCAGCGGGGTGACGTCCTGGTACTCGTCGACGACGAAGCTGCGGTACTGGTCGCGGAATTGTTCGGCGACGGCCGGGGAGTTCTCCAGGGCGCCGGCGACGTGCAGCAGCAGGTCGTCGAAGTCCAGCAGCATGCCCTGGTCGCTGGCCTTGGAGTGTTCGTAGCGGCGGTAGACCTCGGCGACTTTGGCGGGTTCGAAGGGCGGGGTGCGTCCGAGGCCCGCGATCTTGTCGGCGTAGGCGTCCGGGGTGACCAGCGAGGCCTTCGCCCATTCGATCTCGCCGAGCAGGTCGCGGACGTTTTCGCGGGAGGATTCGACGCCGACGCCGCGGGCGGCCCGGCCGACCAGCGGGAATTTATTGTCCAGCAGCCGCCAGGGCAGGTCGCCCGCGACCTGAGGCCAGAAGTAGGCCAGCTGGCGCATGGCGGCGGAGTGGAAGGTGCGCGCCTGCACTCCCCCGACCCCCATGGAGGTCAACCGGTCGCGCATCTCCCCGGCGGCCCGGGAGGTGAACGTCACGGCGAGCACGCGTTGCGGGGCGACGAAACCGGATTCAATCAGGTGCGCGATGCGGTAGGTGATGGTGCGGGTTTTGCCGGTGCCGGCGCCGGCGAGGATGCAGACGGGCCCGCGGGGCGCGGTGGCGGCCACGAGCTGGTCGGGGTCAAGGTCAGTCAGGTCGAGCACGGTTAGTGTCTGTCTCTCCACTCGTTGATCAGTCGGTTGGCGATGGAGCCGGGCCGGGCGATCGGCAACCGGTCCAGGTCGTGGCGGTCCGCCCAGCGGATCTCGGCGAGTTCCCCGTCGGTGGCGGCCACGGCGTCGTAGTCGTCGGTGACGGCGGTGAACGCCATCATCAGCGACCCGGTGACCGGCCAGGGCTGGCTGCCCCAGTAGGCGAGGTCGCGGATTCTGCGGCCGGTTTCTTCCAGGACTTCCCGGGCGAAGGCCTCTTCGAGGTTCTCCCCGGAGTCTACGTAGCCGGCGACGAGGGAGAAATACCGGCGGCGCCGGTTGCGTCCCAGCAGGATCTTCTCCTCGCCCGCCAGAGTGACCAGGCCGATGACGGCCGGGTCGATGCGCGGGAAGAGTTTGTGGGTGGCGCCGCCGCGGGCGACGACGCCGTCCGCGTCGTAGGCCAGTTCCGCGCCGTCGGCGGGGTCGAAGCGCACCCGGTCGCGGTTGCGCAGCAGCGCCACCGCCTTGGCCACGACCCGGTCCCCGGCGAATAGGTGCCAGTCGACGACGTCGCCTCCCGCCTGCTCGGCCACGTACGCCAGCTCCCCGGCGCTGACCCGGACGGCGGTGAGGTCAACGTCGATGCGCACCGAGGTTCGCCCGGCGCCGGGGAGCCAATCAGCCGGAACGGCGGCGGGGCGCCCGTCCGGGGCGGCGATGACGTGGCCGTCGGCCGCGACGGGAAGGACCGTGGTCATGTGCGCTTGACCTCCGGCAGGTCGCCGGGTCCGCGGCCGATGTAGAGCAACCGGTCGCCCTGCTTCACGGTGCCCGCCTCCTCCGAATCGATGCGGTGCAGGCGCCCGGCGCGCACCACGCCGAGCACCAGGTCCGCCAGGTGCCGGGGCTTGGCCCCCACTTCGTCCTCCCGGACGGCGCGTTCCGCGATGGAGAAGCCTTCGTCGGGGCTGAGCAGATCTTCCATCATCTCCACGACGGTGGGGGTGACGGTGGCCAGGCCGAGCAGCCGGCCGGCGGTTTCCGAGGAGATCACCACCGAGTCCGCGCCGGATTGTTCGAGCAGGTGCTGGTTTTCGGATTCTCGCACGCTGGCGACGATCAGCGCGTCGGGCGCCAGCTCGCGGGCGGACAGGGTCACCAGCACCGCGGTGTCGTCGGTGTCGGGGGCCACCACGATGGAACGGGCGCGGCTGGCGCCGGCGATCTTGAGGACGTCGGCTTTGGTGCCGGAGCCGTGCACCGTGACCAGCCCCTGTTGCTCCGCTTTGTTCAGCGAGGTGGCGTTGTGGTCGATGACGACGATCTGGGAGGCGGGGACGTCGTCGGCCAGCAGCGCGGCCACCGCGGAGCGGCCTTTGGTGCCGTAGCCGATGATGATGGTGTGGTTGCGCACGGTTTTCCTCCATCGCTGGATCTGCAGGGTTTTACGGGAATTTTCGGTCAGGATGCTCAGGGTGGTGCCGACCAGCAGGATCAGGAACGCCAGCCGCGCGGGGGTGATCACGAGGGTGTTGACCAGCCGAGCCGTTTGCGTGACGGGGGCGATGTCGCCGTAGCCGGTGGTGGAGACCGACACCGTCGCGTAGTACAGCGCGTCGATGAAGGTCAGTTCCTCGGTGTAGCCGTCTTTGTCCACGTAGGCCAGCAGCGCCACGCCCAGCACGATCAGCAGCGCGTAGAAGAAGCGCCGCGTGATCAGCGTCCAGGGGCTGGTGGCGGCCGAGGTGGGGATGGTGATCACGCCGACGAGCGCGTGGTTGGGCAGTTCGCTCAATTCCACGTCGCTTGTGAAGCGTTCGCGGATGCGCTTGCGCATGCGGTCTCCTCGGGTCACGTGCGGCGGGGTGTCCGTCGCCTGGCGGAGCTTTGAGTTTAGTCGTGTTCGGCCTCGATCTCCGCCTCAGACGCGGTGGTGGAGGACTCGAGCAGTTCGCGCAGTTGTTCGCCGTCGGGCAGGCGCGTGGGGGCGAGGGTGAACCCGGTGGAGATGTAGTGGAAGGCGGCGTCGACGGTGGCGTCCGCGTCGTCGAGAAGCGCGCTCCAGGCTTCCCGGTAGACGGCGAGCTGGATTTCTGCGGTGCGCAGTGCCGCGCCCTGGGGCGGGCGGCCGGTTTTCCAGTCGACGATGATCCAGGTGCCGTCGGGGCGGCGGAAGACGGCGTCCATGCGCCCGCGCACGATGGCGTCGCCGATGCGCACCTCGAAGGGCTGCTCGACGTAGGTGGGGGTGCGGTCGGCCCATTCGCTGCCGAGGAACGCGTCCTTGAGTTCCTCCAGTTGTTGCGCGTCGACGGGTTCTTCGTCGAGGCCGGGCAGCTGTTCCTCGTCCAGCAGCGCCGTGGCCCCGAAGCGGTCTTCGAGCCACTGGTGGAAGGCGGTGCCGCGCTTGGCGTAGGTGTTCGGTTTGAAGGGGACGGGACGGCGTTGGCGGCGGGCGAATTGCACCGGGTCGGCTTTGAGGGAGACCAGGTCGGTGGCGGTGAGTTCACCGGGCAGCTCGACTTCGACCTCCGGGGCGGACAGGGCGCGGTGTTCCTCGATGAGCGCGTCGACTTCGCGTTCCCAGAAGTCGTGGGTCTCGCCCGAGCGCGCCGGCGGCAGCTCCCCCAGCGCCTGGTGGACCAGCTCGGCGCCGGCGGCGGTGTCCGCGTCGACGGTGAAGTCGGGGAACAGCGCGGTCGGTTGGTCGTCTTCCGGGGCGTCGGCGGCGTCTTCCGCCTCGTCGTCTTCCGGGTCGGCCTTTCCGTCGTCCCAGGCGACGACGGCGTCGGGTGCTTCGGCGGCCAGCAGGGCGAAGTGTTCGTAGGGCTCGTCGGTGGCGGTGACGATGAGCACCCGTTCGGTGCGGGTGATCGCCACGTAGAACAGGCGGGCGTTTTCCTCGGCGACGCTGCCGCGCTCGCGGAGGATGTAGGCGTCGGCGGCGGTTTCGAAGTCCCGGCGGGTCTCGACCGCTTCCTCCGCCCCTTCCAGGAGGTCCTCGTCGGGCAGGCGGTGGACGTTGGTGAGGAAGGTGTTGGCCCGCGCCCGGTAGGTTTTGTCGTCGGCGTGCAGCACGGCGACGACGTCCCACTCCAGTCCCTTGGCCTTGTGGGCGGTGAGGATCTGCACCCGGTCGGAGCGCACCGTCACTTCCCCGGGGCTGAGCCCGTCCTCGTGTTCGCGGGCCAGGGCGAAGTAGTCGAGCAGTCCGCCGAGGGTGTCGCCGTGGTAGGCGGCCACCGTGTCGGCGAGCTGATCCAGGTGCACCGTGCCCGTGGCCCCCGGACGGGCGAGCGCTTCGGTGCGCACCCCGAAGGTGTGCTCGATGTCGGCGAATAAGTCGCTGAGCGACTTGCCCAGGCTGTACTGGCGCACGTAGCGCAGGCCGGAGGACAGCCGCTCCAGACGTGCCAGGCCCTCGGCCGAGTAGCGGGAACGCTCGCCTAAGTCGGCGACGGCGTCGGCCAGGCCCACGACCTGGTCCGGCGGGTCGGCGGTGACTTCCGCCAATTGGGTTTTGAGCCGCTCGGTGGGGTCGTCGGGCAGTTCGACGCGCTCGACGCCGCCACCTAAGTTGCGGGCGCGGCGGTGCAGCGCCACCAGATCCGCCAGGCCGAGGCCGACCAGCGGGCTGGACAGGACCCGCAGGGCGGCGCGGTTGTCGCCGGGCCGGATGAGCATGGTCGCCAGGGCCACGAGATCCGCGACCTCCGGGACCTCCAGCAGCCCGCCCAGGCCGACGATCTCATGCGGGATCCCACGTTCCGCGAGCGCCTCCGCCATGGGCGCGGAGTGCTTGTTCTTGCGCACCAACACCGCCCCGCTGAACGCCTCGCCCGCTTCCTGGGCGGCGCGGAACTGTTCGGCCAGGCGGTCGGCGACGAACGCGATCTCCTCGTCCTGCTCCGCGAACAACCCGAGGGCGATCTCCCCGTCGCCGGCCCCGGCGCGCGGCTGGAGTTTCTCCACCGGCCGCTCTCCGTCGCCGAAGACTTCGTCGGAGACCGCGTTGGCCAGGGACAGGACCCCGCCCGGGTTGCGCCAGGAGGTGGTCAGCTGTTTCTTCGGCGCAGGTCCCTGGGTGACGGGGAAGTCGTTGACGAATTCCTCGAGGTTTTCCACCGTCGCCCCGCGCCACCCGTAGATGGCCTGCATGGGATCGCCGACGGCGGTGACGGTCAAGGACTCGTCGACGTCCCAGTCCGTTCCTTCGGGGCGGCCGAACAGGTGCGAGAGCAGGACGCGCTGGGCGTGCGAGGTGTCCTGGTATTCGTCGAGCATGACCACCCGGAAGCGGCTGCGCTGCGAGGCGCGCACCGCCGGTTGGTCGCGGGCGAGTTTCGCGGCGACGGACATCTGTTCGTTGAAGGTGACCACGCCGAGCCGGTTGAGTTCTTTTTTCAACGCGGTCACCAGCGGCAGGTACTCCACCCGTAGGCGTTGGGCGTCCACCCACTTCTGCACTTTCTGGCTCAGCGCGTCGCTTTGCCGCGGCGCCTTGGGCAGCGTCTCGATCAGGTCGGCGTGTCCGCGGGATTCTTCGGCGACCTGTTCGACGGTGAACAGTTCGTTGTCCATCTCCGTGACCAGTTGCAACAGGGTGTCGGTCACCGTGGACACGCCCTGTTCCGCGCTAAGCCGGCCGGGGTAGTCGACGACGACGCGGTGCGCGATGGAAAACAGCTCCGCCTGGGTGATCAGGCGGGCGTCGGGTTCGACGGGCACCAGCAGGCCGTATTCCCGGATCAGCTGGCCCGCGTAGGAGTCGTAGGTGGACACGCTCGGCGGGACGGTGGTCAGCGTCGTCGCCAACTCCCCCGACGGGTCCAGGTCGCGGATCTTCGGGCTGCCGGCCAGGGTGGCGAATTGGCTGCGGATGCGTTGGCCGAGTTGTTGGGCGGCCTTGCGGGTGAACGTCAGGCCCAGGACCTGGTCCGGGGAGACCAGGCCGTTGGCCACCATCCACACCACGCGCGAGGCCATGGTCTCGGTCTTGCCGGCGCCGGCGCCGGCGACGACCAGCAGCGGCCCGGTCTGCGCCTGGGTGATGTCCTCCTGCTGGGTCGTGGGCAGCCGGTCGGCGCCGTGCAGGACCTGGGACAGCAGCCGGGCGGAGATGTTCGGTGTCTGGGCGGGGTTAGCCACGGGTCAGGTCCTTTCCTTCGGGCTGCAGAGGGCAGATGGTGCGCACGGGGCAGGTGTCGCAATGCTGGTTGAGGCGAGCGGTCAATTGAGCGCCGCGCAGCTCGGCGGCCAACGGGCCCAGCCGGTCGGCGAAGGCGTCGTTGTCCTCGGGCGTGCGCGCGGCTTGCTCGCGCGTGGCCGCCCCCGCCTTATGGATGCTGGCCGGGTACACCAGCGCCGCGCCGCCGACCGACAGCGGCTCCTCCCCCGGTGCAGGGTCGGTGACCGCGCCGTCGCGCAGCACACCGCGCGACAAGGCCAGCTGGTAGGCCGCCAACTGGGGGTTGTCCTCCGCCTGCTGGGCGGTGACCACGCTCTTGCCGGTCTTTAAGTCGATGACGTAGACCGCGCCGTCGGAGTCCTGCTCCAGCCGGTCGATGCGCCCGCGGATGCCGACGTCCTCGGTGACGCGCACCCGCACGTCGACCTCGACGCCGACTTGTTCGAAGCGGTCGCGGCTGGAGATCAACCACTGGTGAGTGCGCTCCAGCAGCCGGGCGAAGGCGTCCTTTTCCATGCGTTCGCGCCACTCCGGCTCATCGAGGATCTCGGCGAAGGCGCCTTGGGTCAACAGCCGCGCGTACTCCGGGTCGACGCCGTTGCCCAACGCCTCCAGGTACGCGTGCGCCAGCGTGCCGCGGGTCAGGTGGATCGGGGTGTCGGCGTCTTCGTCGAATTTGCCCAACACTTCCCGCAGCGGACAGGTCATCAGGCCTTCGATGCGCGACGGGGAGAGCGTCTCCGCGCCGGGCAGCGGCTCGTCGGTGGAGACGGTGGTCGTCGTCCACCACTGCGAGGGGTGCGCGCCGGGCACGCCTTCCTCGGCGAGGCGGGCGAGCTGGCGGGCCGCCTGTCGGCGGGTGTCCTCCCGCACCTGCGGGTCTGTCACGGCGCGGCGGAGTTCGGCGATCAGCGAGGCGGGCGACAGGATGCGCACCCGCGGGGCCTCGGCGCCTTCCCCGGCGCTGGTGACGTGGGCGCCGCTTTCGACCTCGAGTCCGTGGGCGGTCGCGAATTCGCTCACGAAGCGCGACGCCTCGAGCGGTTCGCCCGCGTCCATGTCCTCGACGGCGGTGACCAGCAGCAAGCGGGTGGCGCGGGTGACGGCGACGTGGAAGAGGCGTCGTTCCTCCGCCAGGCGGTCGGCGGCGTGCGAGACGGGCACGTCGGGGTCGATGCCTTCGTCCAGCAGGTCCAGCAGGTCTTCCTGCTCGAACAGGGAGCCGGTCTCCCCGAGGCTCGGCCAGGTGTCTTCCTGTACGCCGGCGACGACGACGGTGGCAAATTGCGTGCCGACGGCGCCGTGGGCGGTCAGCAGACTCACCGCGTCCGGGGCCGCCGAGCGTCGGTCACGCACGCCCGTGGGCAGTTCCTGCTCCTCGATGTGCAGCACGAAGGAGTCGACGGAGGCGCTCGGGCGGCGTTCCGCGAAGTCGCCTGCGGCGTCGAACAGCGCCATCATCGCGTCCAGGTCGCGGTCGGCCTGGGAGCCGGTGGCGCCGCCGCGCAGCGCCGCGGCCATGAGCCGGTCGGACAGCCCGGTCGCGGCCCAGACCTCCCACAGGACCTCTTCCACCGTGGCACGGGCCTGCAGGGCGGCGCGGCCGGCGTCCAGCACGGTGCGCAGCCGCTGCAGGATCTGCGTCTCGCGTTCTGTGAGCGCGTCCCCGAAGTCGGGCAGCTCGGCGTCCGGCGCCAGCAGTTCGCCTAAGGTTTCGATGCCGCGGGTCGCCGGGTCGTGGCGGCGGAGCCCGCGCAGCAGGCGGCGCAAGGTGACCGGGTCGGCGCCGCCGACGGGTCCTAAGACCAGCTGTTCCAGCTCCGTGTTGCTGAGGCGCTCGGTCAGGGCGCGCACGCCCTGCAGGAGAGCCGCGACGATGTGTTGCTCCGCCAGCACCACGTCCGTCGGGTTCAGGTGCACCGGCACTCCGGCGGCGAGCAGCGCGCGGCGCACCGGGCCCAGTTGGCCGGTGGAACGCACAATGACCGCGATGTCGCGCCAGTCATCCCCGTCCTCCAGGTGGGCGCGGCGCACGGCGTCGGCCACCAGGTCGCGGTGGGTGGTGCTGTCGTCCACGACGGCGACGCGGCGGGCCGGGGCGCGGCGGCTGGCGCCTAAGTCCACGTCGTGTCCGGGCGCCGGGCGCAGCGACTGGAAGAACTTCGGGCTGGCGCCGCGGAAGCGGAAGACGGACTGCGCCGGGTCGCCGGCGATCACGGCCAGCCCGTCAGAGCCGGCCGGCAGAATCCGACGGATCAGTTCCCCGGACTCCGGGTCCAGGTGTTGGGCGTCGTCGACGATGACGGTGTGCCAGCGCGGCGTGACGTCGGTTGTCAGCACGGTGGCCACCAACTCGGAGGCTGAATAGCTGTGGGTGCCGGCCAGCGCGGTGGTCTGTTCGTATTCGCGCATGAACGCCCCTGCCGCCGACCACATGGGGCGGTTGTGCTGCGCTCCCAGCCGTTCCAGGTCCTCCGGCGCCAGCCCGCGTTCTGCGGCGCGCAGCAGCAGGTCGCGCAGCTGGCGGGCAAAGCCCACGAAGGTCAGCGCGGGGCGCACTTCTTCGGGCCAGCCGCCGCGCCGGTCGGCGGCCTGGCCGGCGAGCAGTTCGCGGATGACGTTGTCCTGCTCGGCGCCGGTGATCAGGCGGATGTTTTCTTCCCGCGCCTCCCGCAGCAGCGCAAACGCCAGGGAGTGCACGGAGCGCACCAGCGGGGCGTTGGCGGCGTAACCGTCGCCGTCAGAGACCAGGCCGTCGACGATCTCGCCGCGCAGGCGGCTGCCCGCCTCCTTCGAGGCGGCGATGACCAGGATGCCGTCCGGGTCCGCGCCCGAGCGGATCTTCTGCAGGACGGTGTCCACCAGGAAACTGGTCGTCCCCGCCCCGGCGTCACCGGTGATCCGCCACCGGCCGTGGGTCGGCAGATCGTCCGGCCAGGTCCGCTCGGCCGTGTGTCGGGTGCGCGGAACCAGGCGGACGCCGGGATTCGGCGGGAGCAGCGGGGCAGTCGGTTCAGAACTGGAGTGGGCCATTCCTAGATTGTCGCAGACGCCCGCGACAACAGCAGCTCCTCCACCTCCGCCACGCTCGAACGGGTGATCGACGTCGCGGCCGGGTGCAGCTCCGTGACATGGCGACGGTACATCGCAGCCCGCACCGCCAATTCCAGCAGCTGCGGCACATGCGCGAACCGGTCGAAGACGCCGACGTCCACGGCGGAGTAGACCAGCCCGTCGACAAGCACCAGCGCCGCGGAATACCCCCGCGGGCGCTGCTCCGCGAAAGGCACCAGATCCGTGATCGTCGGCACCGCCGCACCCTCGTACACGGTGCCGGCCAACAGGTCCGCATGCCCGGTCTGCGGCCGCAGCCCGTCCACGGGGCCGAACCGCTCGTCGGCCTCCGCCCACGCCGCCCGCTCCGCCCGCGCAAACACGTCGTCGCGGTCGTCGCTGACCGGCGGGACGGCCTCGTCTGCCAGCGCCTCCTCGAGCCGCAGCGCCGTCACCGCGGTCTCGTCCACCCGGCGCGACAGCACCCCCGGCGCCCACACGGTGGCCTTCCAACCCGCCACGAGGAAGCGGCCGTCGCTGGAGCGCACCGGCCGGGCCACCCGGGCCCCGTCGACGTGGAGCCGCTCGCGCACGGTCGCGGACCAGTGGGCGTGGTCGCCGGCGCGGGCGTAGACCAGTTGCCCGACTTTGATGCCGTTGTCCCAGGCGGGGCCGAGCCGTTGCGTTTCCACGACCTCTTCGTCGGAGCCGGTGCCGAACGCCGTCCTGACGTGTGCGGGGACCTCATTGCTCATCGAGCCTCCTCTGCCCCGCCGACGAGCGCGTCCACCGGCGGTGCGGCCGGCCCGCCCGCGGCGCCCGGCAGGTCGCCGAGTTCCGGGTAGGGCCAGGCGTTGTACCGGCAGGTCGCATCGTCGTCCGGGTAAATCTCTTCCGGGTTGAAGTCGTTGAGCTGACTGTTGTTCAGGCTCAACGTCTGCTGCATCATGATCGGGGCCAACGCCCCTTCTCCGCCACAGGCCACGTGGCGCTGGTAGCCGAGGGCGTGACCGACCTCGTGGTTGATCAGGTATTGGCGGTAGGAACCGAGGTCGCCCTCGAAGGTGTCGGCCCCGCGCGTCCAGCGGGAGTCGTTGAGCATCACCAGGTTTTCGCCGGTGACGGTGGTGCGGCAACTGGTTTCCATCTCCAGGTCGTTGCCGCAGAATTCGTGCGTGGTGTCCACGCTGGCCAGCCGGATCCGCAGGTTGGGGTCCGCGCCGGGGGCGACGTGCTCGAAGCGGAAGCGGGGATCGTGGATCCAGCCGCGCGGATCCGCCAGGGTGGCGTCAACCAGCGAGGCGAAGGCGTCGTCGCCGCCGTAGCTGGCGGTGTCGACGCCGTTTTCCACCTCCAACACATAGCGGATCACGACTTCCTCGCCGGCGCCGACCGCCAGGCCGGGCGCGCCGACGGTGCGGAAGCTGCCCTCCCCCGCCTGTGTGAAGGCGCCGCCGGGCGGCAACTCGGTGGGGGCGACCGCCACGCCCCCCGAACGGGACGGGTCCGGCCCCGGGCCGAACGGAGGTTCCTCCACCTCGCGGGCGGGCGCGTCCACCGCCGTGTCGGTGGCGGCGTCCCCGGCCTCGACGTCGTCCGCCGGGGACATGAGCACGTCGATCAACACCCAGACGGTGATCACCGCGAGCACCGGGATGGCGTAGGCCCGCCAGCCGTGCTCGCGGGTGAAGACGGCGACGGCGGATTCAGGCACCGACGCCTCGTTCTTCCTCTCCCCTCGCTGGGGCCCGCGATTACCCGGAACTGTGCTCGACATAGTTCCTCAGGTTACCCGGCGCCGCGCCGCACGCCGGGAGGCCGTGGGCGAGTGCCCGGACGCTTAGGCGCCCATGAAGCCGACCGGGTGCGCGGCGTCGGAGCCGACCTCCACGTAAGCGACCTCTTCGGCGTTGATCAAGTAGGTGCGCCCCTTGGCGTCGTCCAGTTCCAGGATGCCCTCGTCGGCCTTCAGCGCGTCCTTGATGCGGGTGACCGCGTCCCCGCGGGCCGCCTCCTCCAGTTTGATGATGAGCTCGCGCGGGCTTTCCGTGAAACCGATCTTGATGTCCATGTGTCTGAAATCCTTTTCTCGTGGGTATATGGAAGGTATGTGCCCCATCATAGGGATGTGGGGATAGGATGAAGAACGTGTCAGCTCCTCGTTCTCTACCGGCGAACACTGTGCCGGCGCAGCCCACCCCGTCCCCGACTTTCGCAGAACTCGGCGTCGCCGTGGAAATCTGCGAGGCGCTCGCCGAGATCGGCATCGTCCACACCTTCGCCATCCAGGAGCTCACCCTGCCGCTCGCCCTCGACGGCAAAGACCTCATCGGCCAGGCGCGCACCGGCATGGGCAAAACCTACGGCTACGGCGTACCGCTGCTGGACCGGGTCTTCGACTCCGCCGACGTGGCAGAGCTCGACGGCACCCCGCGCGGATTGGTCATCGCGCCCACCCGCGAGTTGGCGGTGCAGGTCGGCGACGACCTCGCGGCCGCGGCGACGCGGCTGCCGATCCGGGTGACCACCATTTACGGCGGACGCCCCTACGAGGAACAGATCGCGGCGCTGGAAGCAGGCGTCGACGTGGTCGTCGGCACCCCGGGTCGCCTGCTGGACCTGCACCGACAGGGTCACCTGCAGCTCGACCGGGTCGCCGTGCTCGTCCTCGACGAGGCCGACGAAATGCTGGACCTGGGCTTTTTACCGGACATCGAAGCCCTCGTCGAAGCCCTCACCCATGAGCACCAGACCCTGCTGTTCTCCGCGACGATGCCGGGGCCGATCCTCACGCTGGCCCGATCGTTCATGGACCGCCCGATCCACATCCGCGCCGAGGACCCGGGCGAATCCGCGACGCACGACAGCACCGAACAAGTCGTCTTCCAGTCCCACCGGATGGACAAGGCCGCGGTCGTGTCCAAAATCCTGCAGGCCCGCGGCCGGGGGCGCACCATCGTGTTCACCCGCACCAAACGCAGCGCCGCAGAACTCGCGGACGACCTCGCGGAACTGGGCTTTTCCGTCGGCGCCGTGCACGGCGACATGGGCCAACCCGCCCGCGAAAAATCCCTGTCCGCCTTCCGGGAGGGCACCGTGGAGATCCTCGTGGCCACGGACGTGGCCGCCCGCGGCATCGACGTCGACGACGTCACCCACGTGATCAACTACCAGACGCCCGACGACCCGATGACCTACGTCCACCGCATCGGACGCACCGGCCGCGCCGGGCACCAGGGCATCGCCGTGACCCTCGTCGGCTACGACGAGCTGCTCAAGTGGAAGGTCATCAACGACGAACTCGGGCTAGATGTGCCGGAGCCGCCGCAGTGGTTCTCCTCGTCCCCCGAACTGCATCAGGCACTCGACATCCCCGAGTCTGCGGGCAAGCGCGTCGGCCGCGCGCGGAAGGCGGTCGGCGGCGCCCGGAGCCGCCGCCGATGAGCGACGCCGCACGAGGCCCGCTGCGGCGCACCCGGGCGGATGTGATCGGGGTCGGCGCAGTCACCGCCGTCGCCGCACTCGCCTTGGGCGGGGCGTGGTTCACCGCGCCCATCCGCGACGTGGAGCACTCCCCCGCCGCCGAGGCCCAGCCCGCGGTCGAGGCCCCCACCCAGGTCCCGGACACGCTCTCACCGGTCTTCGAGCTCGCCGACGCCCCCGTCCCCGGCCACCCCGGCCCGGTGGTCGCCGACGGGGCACTGATCACCAACGACGGGCACACCGTCACTGCGCGGACGCCGGACGGCGAGGAGATCTGGTCCTACGGCCGCCCGGAGGAACTCTGTTCGCTCGGCGCCGCCTGGGATGACGTCGTCGTGGTCTACCGCACCGGCGTGGGCTGCGGCGACGCCGTCTCCCTCGACGCGACCACCGGCGAGTACGACGGCACCCGCAGCGCAATCGCCTCGGAGTCACCCCTGGCCGTCAGTTCCAACGACCGGGTCGGCGTCGTCGGCGCGGACCGGGTGGAGCTGTGGCGCTCCGACATGGTGCGCACCGTGGAATACGGGGAGGTGGAAGCGAAACAGGAGCCGGACCTGCAGCCGAACGAGGACTGCACGATCACCTCCGCGCTGACGCGCACGGACGCCCTCGCGGTCACGGAAGTGTGCCCGGACGACCCGTCCGTGAGCTGGCTGCGTTTCCAGGAGACGACGCCGGAGGACGCCCGCGCCCCGGAGATCACCCACGAACAGCGTCTTGCGGACCCGGGGGCCCGGCTGGTGGCCGTGGGCCAAGACGGGGCCGCGGTATATCTTCCCGACGCGGAAAACGGGTCCGCCCGCCTGCTCAGCGTGGCCGGGGGCGGCTCCGAGCACGGCAGCCGTGCTGTGGCCCAGGCGCCGACGCTCACCGATCCGCCGACGCCGTTCATGCCCGCCACCGCCGACCTGCCGCACCACATGAGCTGGTTCGACGGGCAGCGGCTCTACCTGCTGACGCCGGAGACGTTGCTCATCGACCACGTCTTCGAGGACGCCGTGGGCACCGGCGTGGCGGTCGCGGACCTGCTGCTCTACCCCACGGCGGAGGGGATCGCCGTCGCGGACGGGTCCACCGGGGCCGTGCAGCGGGTCATCCCCGTGGACCGCGGCGAGTACGCCGGCCCGGTCTTCCTGGGGCTGGCGGGCGACACGATCGTGGAAAAACGCGACGACACGGTCACCGGGTTACGTTAAGCACCCGGAGCTGTGCGACGCTGCCCGTAACTGGTGGCGAACCATTCCACCGACGAGCGGTGGAACATGCCGACCAGCACCAGCACCACGGAAATCGCGGTGATGACGCCGGCGAGGATCGCGCCGCCGCTGAACATGTAGAAGGCGACGAACACGAGCAGGAACTCGAGCAGGACGATCGGTCCGCGCCCCCAGTGGCGACCGCGCAACAGGCTGAGGCCGCCGACCAGGGTGGTGCCGAAGACGAAGAAGATGAACACGGCGGTGCCGGTGCCGATCCAGTCGGCGGCCGGGGCGCTCGACTCCAGGGAGGGGGAGTCCTCGCCGAGGGTTTGGAGGTCCCGGTAAATCAGCCAGAAAGCGGCGGCGAAGGCCACCAGCGACTGCAGGACGGTGGTGAAGGCGCCGATGCGGAGGATGGTGGGGGCGGGCACTCGGGCGGTAGATGAACTTGCAGATGCGTCAGACACAGGAGATGAGTCTATCGTGCCCCGGTCCCCGCAAAATCCGCCCATAGTGATTTGACCCACGAACATTCTTCACACTCACGCCCGTAGAACCATGTTTACGGTGGTAAACGCGGTTAAATGTCCCCCACAAAACACCCTTCGGGGGCTATGGAGACCTCGTTTGAATTCTCGATATTTTGTGAATCCCGCCACATTTTCGCGCTTACCTATAGCCAACCCCCGATTAACATGTCATTATTCACGGGTAGCAAAAACAAAGCGCCGACAAACTCGGCGCCAACCCTGAGACACCGCGGGGTAAACATAGCGTGAACTGAGGATGGGGCCGACGGCGCCCGCCACCGGAGCACCGGAGAGCGGGCATCCCCGATCTGCTTGTCCCACCCGTTTCGCATGTTCTTATCTTTTGCGCGGAAGATCCTCGGATCCTCCGTTCACCGGTGCGCACTTTGCCCGTACACGATCGAGACACATTCACGTCCAGAAATTAAAGGAGAACATCAATCATGGATTGGCGCAACGAAGCAGTCTGCCGCGACGAAGACCCGGAGCTGTTCTTCCCCGTCGGTAACTCCGGCCCGGCCCTGAGCCAGATCGCCAAGGCGAAGCTCGTCTGCAACCGCTGCCCCGTCACCTCCACCTGCCTGAAGTGGGCGCTGGAGACCGGCCAGGACGCCGGCGTCTGGGGCGGCATGAGCGAGGAAGAGCGCCGCGCCCTCAAGCGCGCGAACAAGCGCGGCCGCGGCCGCGCCCGCATCACCGCTTAAAGACACCGCCTAGGGCAACGGCGTCGCACCTGAAAGCGGCGATGATTTCCACGCCCACGAGCCCGCCCGCTAGGGTTGAAACGACAACCCTATCCCTCTATCCGCAAGGAGATCCACATGAGCAAGCGTGGCCGTAAGCGCAAGGACCGTCGTAAGAAGAGCGCAAACCGCGGAAAGCGTCCCTGCGCTTAACTCAACCGCCTTCACAAAGACTTCACCGCCTCCCAACGTCTGTTGGGAGGCGGTGAAGTCTTTTCCGTGGCCACGCCCGCACGCGCGCACCCAGGGGGCGTCAACCCCGGGCGGTGAAACGGATCTGCGCGGTGATGCGCTGGTACAAAGCCTGCGGGGCCGGGTCCTCGCAGCGGCACCGCTGCAACAGCTCCCGGATCAGCGCCTCCGACTGCATCCGGCCGCTGCAGGAGGGACATTCCGCGAATTCCTGCCGGATCTGTTCCGCCCGCTCCGGCGTCAGCTGCCCGTCGTCGAACAGCGCGCACAGCGCCTCATGGACGTGCCGACCGTCGCAGCCGCACCGCTCCTGCGGTTTCCCGGCCTCTCCTGCAGCGTTCATCTGACCGCTCACCCTTTCCGCGCTCTACTTCTTGTTCTTCTTCGTTGCCCCAGCCGACCCGTCGTCAGCCATGTCTGGATGATCCAGGCCGATGCCTTGTTCCCGGGCCACTTCCTTCAACAACCCGCGCAGCTGTTTTCTTCCCCGGTGCAGCCTGCTCATCACCGTGCCCAGCGGAGTTCCCATGGCTTCGGCGATTTCCCTGTAGGCCAGCCCCTCCACGTCGGCGAGATACACCACCAGGCGGTAGTCCTCCGACAACTGGTTGAGCGCGTCGACGATGTCGCTGTCGGGGAGGTTTTCCAAGGCGAGGACCTCCGCGGACTCCAGCCCCGTCGAATCGTGCGACGAGGTGGTGTAGAGCTGGTAGTCCGTGATCTCCTCCGTCAGCTGCTGCGCCGGTTGGCGCTGTTTCTTGCGGTAGGAGTTGATGTAGGTGTTCGTCATGATCCGGTACAGCCAGGCCTTGAGGTTCGTCCCCTGCTTAAAGGAGTGGAAGGCCTTGTACGCCTTGAGGTACGTCTCTTGGACGAGGTCCTCCGCGTCCGGTGGGTTGCGCGTCATCCGCAGCGCACCGCCGTACAGCTGGTTCAGCAACGGCAACGCCTCGTCTTCGAAGCGTTCCGCCAGCTCCTGGGATGCAGCGGAATCAGTGTCAGCCATGACGCCTTTCTGGTGGAGATCAGTCTGTTTCATTGTAGGTCACCGCGTTCCGGGGCCCGGTCAGAAGAGGCCGTCGGCGGCGGCGTCGAGCAACCCGGGGTGATCGTTGCGCACGTTGCCCACCGCCGTGTCCGCCGGCCGCCACCGCAGCTCCTGCAGCAACCGCTCCGGGGCGGGGTACAGCAGCTCCCCCGCCTGTTCCGGGGTGCCGGTGAGCCACTGCTCGACCTCGTCGTGGCCCAAAAATCGCGGCAACCGGTGATGCAGCCACGCGATGGGGCCCGCCGAATCCGTGGTCACCATCGTCGTCGACAACTGATTCAACCCCGTGTCCCACAGGCCCGCCGCCCAGAGCATCCGCCCCTGACCCAGGCTGACGTAATAGGGCGTCTTCTTTTTCTGCCCCTGCTCCTGATGCCACTCGTAGTAGCCGTCCACGGGGATCAGGCAGCGACGCTGGGCGAACGCCGCCCGGAAGCTGGGCTTCTGCGCCACGGTCTCGCCACGGGCGTTGAACAGCGGCGGCCCGGAATCGTCGCGCTTCCACCCGGGCAACAATCCCCACCGGGCCGGGTCCAACCGGGCCTGCGCCATGGACTCCGCCACCCGGATCACCGGGACCATCTGCGTCGGCGCCAGGTTGTAACGGGAGCCGGGGGTGCCGTCGGGGGCGTGCACCTCGCGCACCCCGGGCAGCCGCCCGACCTCCTCCAATAAATCCTCGCCGGTGGTGAACAATACGAATCGTCCGCACATAGCACCTATTATGGACCTCATGACCGATCTGTGGCCCGCTCCCTCCGTCTCCCGCCCCGTCGACTTCGATCACCGCATCCCGGGTTCGAAGTCGATCACCAACCGCGCCTACATTCTGGCCGCGCTCGCCGACGGCCCCTCGCGGCTGGAGGGCGCCCTGCGCTCCCGCGACACGGACCTGATGGCCAAGGCGCTCGAGTCCCTGGGCACGGGCGTGACCTTTATCGACGACACCACCGTCGAGATCGAGCCGAACACCTTGCGCGGCGGGCGGGTCGAGTGCGGCCTGGCCGGCACCGTCATGCGCTTTGTCCCCGCGGTCGCGGCGCTGGCCGACGGAGAAGCGGTCTTCGACGGCGACCCGCAGGCACGGGTGCGCCCCATGTCCACGATCCTGGACGCCCTGCGCAGCCTGGGCGCGGAGATCGAAGGCGAGCGCCTCCCGTTCACCGTGCGCGGCGACGGTGAGATCGCCGGCGGCGTCGTCGACGTCGACGCCTCCGGGTCATCCCAGTTCGTCTCCGGTCTGCTGCTGGCCGGCGCCCGCTTCCGCGACGGCTTGACTGTGCGCCACGCCGGCGACAAGGTGCCCAGCACCCCGCACATCGACATGACCGTCGCCATGCTCCGCGAGGCCGGGGTGACGGTCGCCGCCGGGGAGAAAAGCTGGACCGTGGCGCCCGGTCCGATCGCGGGACGCACCTGGCGCATCGAGCCGGACCTGTCCAACGCCACCCCTTTCCTCGCCGCCGCGGCCGTCACTGGCGGCCGAGTACGCATCGCCGACTGGCCGGCGGAGACCACCCAGCCGGGCGACGCCATCCGCGCGATCCTGCAGCGGATGGGCTGCACCGTCGAGCTGCTGCCCACCGATGAGGGCCACGACCTGCAGGTGACCGGCCCGGCCGGCGGCACGCTGCGTGGAATTGAGCTGGACATGTCGGACGTCGGCGAACTGACCCCCACCGTCGCCGCGTTGGCGGCGCTGGCGGACTCCGAATCCCGGCTGACGGGCGTCGCCCACCTGCGCGGGCATGAAACCGACCGGTTGGCGGCGCTCACCGCCGAAATCAACGGCCTCGGCGGCGACTGCACCGAACTCGACGACGGCCTGCTCATCCGCCCCGCCACCCTGCACGGCGGCGTCTGGCGCTCCTACGCCGACCACCGCATGGCCACCGCCGGCGCCATCGTCGGCCTACGCGCCGAGGGCGTCAAGGTCGAGGACGTGGGCACCACCGCCAAGACGCTGCCCGGATTCGAGGACATGTGGAAAGAGATGATTGATGGTTAGGCGACAGTACGACGAGTCCGACGTCCGGGTCCGGCCCGGCCGGGGTTCGCGCCCGCGGACGAAAACCCGGCCCCGCCACGACGACGCCGAATTCGGCATGGTCGTGACCAAAGACCGCGGCCGCTGGGGCGTGGTCTTGGACGGGCGCGAGGACGCGGTGGTGTGCATGCGTGCCCGGGAGCTGGGCCGCACCGCCATCGAGGTCGGCGACCGGGTGGGCGTCGTCGGCGACACCTCCGGCACGGAAGGCACGCTGGCGCGGATCGTGAAGCTCGCCGAGCGCACCAGCGTCCTGCGCCGCACGGCCGACGACACCGACCCCTATGAACGCATCGTGGTGGCCAACGCCGACCAGTTGCTCATCGTCTCCGCCGTGGCCGATCCCCCGCCGCGTTCCGGTTTCGTCGAACGCGCCCTGATCGCCGCCTTCGTCGGCGGCATCCACCCCATCCTGTGTCTGACCAAGTCGGATCTGACTGACCCCGCCCCCTTCGCCGAGGAATTCGCGGCCCTGGGCATCACCGTGGTGATCGCCGGCGTCGACGATCCCGTAGACGAGGTCCGCGACCTGATCGCCGGCAAGGTCACCGCCCTGATCGGGCATTCTGGGGTGGGCAAGTCCACCCTGGTCAACCGGCTGGTCCCCGACGCCAACCGGGAGACCGGCATCGTCTCCGGGGTGGGCAAGGGCCGCCACACCTCTACCCAGTCGGTGGCGCTGCGGCTGCCCGGCGAGGACGGCGGCTGGATCGTCGACACCCCGGGCATCCGCTCCTTCGGGCTGGCACATGTCGACGCCGACACCGTCGTGGGCGTGTTCGACGACCTCGCCGAGGCCGCCGAGGACTGCCCCCGCGGTTGTTCCCACGCCGGTCCCCCGGCGGACCCGGAGTGCGCCTGGGACCAGCTCGACCCGGACTCCGCCACCGGCCGCCGGGCCGCCGCGGTGCGTAAGCTGCTGGCCGCGTTGCGCAGCAACAACGAGTGGGAGATGTGACCGGCCGCCAGACATGACGAAGACGCGGATTCTGCAGGTGCAGAATCCGCGTCTTTTTCGCCGCCGGCGACGACCTACAGCAGGTCGATCAGAAAAGGCAGCTCGTCCGGGTGGTAGAAGGCCAGGTAATGGTCTTGAGCGTCACCGACGATCAGCTCCGCGTCCTCGTCACCGAGGTCGGAGGCGTCGATCGCCTCGATCGCCTTCGCCGTGGCCTCCTCCGACTCTTCGACGTCGACGTGCACGGCCGCGACCCGGCGCAGCTCAATCTGCGCCGGGTCCAGCTTGACCACGGATTCGCCCATGTCCGGGGTGAGCGTCGCGGCGGAGTCCTCGACGTCCGCGGAGATCACCACGCGGCGGTGCGGGAAACGTTCCTGGTCACCGACGGCGAGCAGCCGGATCGACGCCTCGGCGGCGTCGTCGAAGGCGATGGCCTCCAACTCCTCTTCCTCGCCAGAGGTGTAGAACTCGCGCAGGGACGGCGTCACGGCGAACGCCCACCCCCTGCGGGCGGTGACCACGGACTGCCCGTTCAGGTCCATGAGCATGCTGAAGGTGGCCGGGAGGTAGACGCGCAAGCTAGAACTCCCCCTCGAGATCGAAGACGCTGGCGATCTCCACGGAGGTGCGGTCGAAGACGGTGTGCAGCATGGCGACCATGCCCGCATCGACGCCCGTGCGGATGTTGTTGATGTTGTCGTCGATGAGCACGCACTCGTTCAACGGCAGCTCCATCGCCGCGGCCACGTCCTCGAAGGCCGCGGCCTCGGTGCGCTCGGGGCCGACGTCCTCGCTCATGATGACGGCGTCGACGATGCCACGATACTCCCACTCGCGGGCGGATTCGCCGCCTTCCTCACCGGACAGGACGGCGGTGGACACTCCCGTGGCCTTGACGGCGGCGAAGATGCTCCGCCAGCGCGCCTGGTCCTCCTCGGGGACGTCCAGCACCCCTGCGTAATCGACGATCAGTCCTCGCATAACCCTGCCTCTTCCCTGTTGCTTCTGTGTCGCAGACTACGCGGGGACGTTCACCCCGCGACTGCGCTTCAAACGTGACACAATACTACCTACCCGATACGCGTCTGCCCCTTTAAGAGAGCATCATCCACAAGGAGCAGCCATGTTGTCACCCGTACCAGGCCTGACGTACCTCAAGATTCTCACGCCCGCCTCTCCGCCGCCTCCCCGGCGGCAAGAACTTCCCGACGACGCCCGCGCCGAAGTGGCCCCACTGGTCACCGTGGCGCTGCAGGCGGCTTTCGGTATGCGGCCGGTCGAGCGGTTGCCGCGGCGGACTTTCTCGGACGCGGTGCGCTCCCGCATCAACGCCCGTCTGCGCTCCTCCCCGGCGCGCGGGCCGGTCGCGCTGCGTTCGTTGCGGGCGGTGGGCGGCGAGGTGTTCGGCACCTGCGAGGCGCAGGGGCGGGTCTTCGGTTTCACCGCCGTGGTGGAGGACGGGCGGGTGGAGTCCTTCCGCGTGTTCTAGGCCTGCACGTCGGCGCCGCCGGTTTCCGTGGGCTTGGTGTCCTGCGCGGCGAACTGTTTGCGCAGGGAGAACAGCTGGCGGATGGTTTCTTCCCGGACGCTGTCGTTCATGGCGTTGAACATGTCGCCGCCCTCCTTCTGGTATTCCACCAGCGGGTCGCGCTGCGCCATGGCGCGCAGGCCGATGCCTTCCTTGAGGTAGTCCATCTCGTAGAGGTGCTCGCGCCACTTCGTGTCGATGACCGGGAGGATGATCTGGCGTTCGACGTTGCGCATCTGCTTGTCGCCGCCGACTGCGGAGACCGCGGATTCGAGCTCGTCGTAGGCCCGGTGGGCGTCGGTGAGCAGGGCGTCCTTGAGCTGGGCTGCGCTGAGCTCGCCCGGGGCGCCGTAGTCGGAGCCGTCGACGAGCTCCTTCCAGCTGATCGTCGGCCCGTAGAGGGTGTCCAGGGCGTTCCACAGCTTATCCAGGTCCCAGTCCTCGACGTAGCCCTCGAAGGTGGCGCCGTCGACGTAGGCGGAGATCGTCTGGTCGATCATGGCGCGGATGTTGTGCTTGATGTCCGCCGACTTGAGGATTTCCAGGCGTTCGCCGTAGACGACCTTGCGCTGTTCGTTGAGCACCTCGTCGTACTTGAGCACGTTCTTGCGCATCTCGAAGTTCTGGTTCTCCACCTGCGCCTGCGCGCCCTTGATGGAGTTGGAGACCATCTTCGACTCGATCGGGACGTCGTCGGGGATGTCGAGGCGGTTCATCATGTTTTCCATGGACTGGCCGACGAAGCGCACCATGAGGTCGTCGCGCATGGACAGGTAGAAGCGGGTCTCGCCCGGGTCGCCCTGGCGACCGGAGCGGCCGCGGAGCTGGTTGTCGATGCGGCGGGATTCGTGGCGCTCGGTGCCCAGGACGTACAGGCCGCCGGCTTCGCGGACCTGGTCGCCGAGTCGCTGGGAACGCTCCTTGGCCTTGGGCAGCTGCTCGTCCCATGCCTCCTGGTAGCGTTCCTCGTCCTCGAAGGGGTCCAGTCCCTGCTCCTTGAGGCGGTGGTCCAGGAGGACTTCGGGGTTGCCGCCGAGCACGATGTCCGTGCCTCGGCCGGCCATGTTGGTGGCCACGGTGACGGCGCCCGGCAGGCCGGCGGAAGCGATGACGCGGCCCTCCTCCTCGTGCTGCTTGGCGTTGAGCACCTTGTGGTCGACGCCGCGGCGCTTCAGCAGCTGGGCGAGGTACTCGGAGCGCTCCACGGAGGTGGTGCCCACCAGCACCGGCTGGCCGTTGGCGACGTGCTCGGCGATGTCGTCGACCACGGCGGCGAACTTGGCCTCCTGCGTCTTGTAGATCACGTCCGAGTGGTCTTCGCGCTGGTTTGGCCGGTTCGTCGGGATCTGCACGACGTCGAGGCCGTAGATGGAGTTCAGCTCGGCCGCCTCGGTTTCGGCGGTGCCGGTCATGCCGGCGAGTTTGTCGTAGAGGCGGAAGTAGTTCTGCAGCGTGACATTCGCCAGCGTCTGGTTCTCGTTTTTGATCTCCACGCCCTCCTTCGCCTCGATCGCCTGGTGCATGCCCTCGTTGTAGCGGCGGCCGGCCAGGATGCGGCCGGTGAAGCCGTCGACGATCTGCACCTCGCCGCTGCGGACGATGTAGTCCTTGTCGCGAGTGAACAGCTCCTTGGCCTTGATGGCGTTGTTGAGGTAGCTGACCAGCTGGGAGTTTTCCGGGGCGTAGAGGTTGTCGATGCCGAGCTGGTCCTCGACGAAGGCGACGCCGGTCTCGGACACGCCGACGGTGCGCTTGCGGTGGTCCACCTCGTAGTGGATGTCTTCCTTCAGGCGCGGGGCCAGCTGGGCGAAGACGTTGTAGAATTGGGAGGATCCGTCCACCGGGCCGGAGATGATCAGCGGGGTGCGGGCCTCGTCGATGAGGATGGAGTCGACCTCGTCCACGATGGCGAAGTGGTGGCCGCGCTGCACGATGTCGTTTAACGAGCGGGTCATGTTGTCGCGCAGGTAGTCGAAGCCGAATTCGTTGTTGGTGCCGTAGGTGATGTCCGCGGCGTAGGCCTTCTTGCGTTCGGCGGGGCGCAGTTCGGAGAGGATGACGCCGACCTCCAGGCCCAGGAAGCGGTGCACGCGACCCATCATTTCGGCGTCGCGCTTGGCCAGGTAGTCGTTGACCGTGACGATGTGCACGCTCTTGCCGCCCAGGGCGTTGAGGTAGGCCGGCAGCACGGACGTCAGGGTCTTGCCTTCACCGGTCTTCATCTCGGCGACGTTGCCGAAGTGCAGGGCGGCGCCGCCCATGAGCTGCACCTTATAGTGTTTCTGCCCCAACACGCGCCAGGACGCTTCGCGGCCGACGGCGAAGGCCTCCAGGAAGATGTCGTTGAGCTCTTCCCCACCCGCCAGCCGGTCGCGGAACTCACCGGTCTTCGCCTTGAGTTCTTCGTCGCTCAGTGCGGCGTAGTCCTCCTCGAGAGCGATGACCTGGTCAGCGTATTTATCCAGGCGCTTGACGGTGCGGCCTTCGCCGACGCGGAGAAGCTTGGAGAGTCCGAACACGTGCGATCGTCCTTTGGCATGTCGGTGAATGGATGGTCGTCTGGCTATTGTACGCCCCCGCCCCATTTTTCCGGGGTCTGACCCGGGTCTACGCGGTGGCGCCGGCGGGGCGTCTGACTACGATCGAATCATGTCCATATCCCACCTTCCCGACGACGGGGGACGACGATGAACGCCCGAGACGTCCTGTCCGGCGTCGGCGTCTCCGCGGGCGTGGCGTCGGGGCCCGTCGTGAAGGTTCTGCCGGCCCCGGGAATCGACCCCGACGAACCCGCCTGCACCGATCCGGAGGGCGACGCCGCGCGGGTGCGCGCCGTGCTGGGCGAGGTGGCGGATGAGTTGCGGGCGCGGGCCGACGAGGCGGGCGATGACGCGGGCGCCATCCTGCGGGCCACCGCCCGGTTGGCGGAGGACAAGGCGTTGCTCGCCGCCGCCACGCAGCGGCTGCGGGCCGGGGCGGGCGTCACCGGCGCCGTCCATGGCGCCGCCGCGCACTACGCCGAGAAGTTGGCCCGGGCCGGGGGCTACCTCGCGGAACGGGTGACCGACCTGCACGACGTGCGCGACCGCGCCATCTGCCGGCTGCGGGGGCTGCCCGCCCCGGGTGTGCCGCGGCTGGAGCGCCCGGCCATTGTGGTCGCGGAAGACCTCGCCGCCGCGGAGCTATCCCGACTCGATCCGGCGCTGGTGGCGGGCGTCGTCACCGCCGCCGGCGGACCGACGTCCCATTCGGCGGTGTTGGCCGCGCAACGCGGGATCCCGACGGTGGTGCAGGCTCGCGGCGTCCTCGAGCTCGCCGACGGCACGGCCGCGCTCGTCGACGGCGCCGCCGGCCAGGTCATCGTCTCCCCGACCGCGGCGGACATGACGTCACTGCGGGCGCGGGCAGTCCGGCGCGCCGAGCTGACCTCTGCCCGCGGCCGCGGTGAAACCGCCGACGGGCACGAGGTGCCGCTGCTGGTCAACATCAGTTCCGTGGCCGAGGCCCGGCAGGCCGTCGATGCGGAGGGGGTCGGGCTGTTGCGCACCGAGTTCCTCTTCTTGGGCGCCCCTGTCACCCCCACGGCGGCGGAACAGTCGGCCGTCTACGCCAACGTGTTGGCGGCCTTCGGGTCGAAGCCGGTGGTGATCCGCACCCTGGACGCGGGCGCCGACACGCCGTTGGGGTTCATCGACGCGGACCCGGAGCCCAACCCCGCGCTGGGGGTGCGGGGCCTGCGGCTGAGCATGGCCCGACGCGATCTGTTGGACACCCAGCTTAAGGCGCTGGCGGCGGCGTTTGACGCGACGGGGCGGCGGGCCGACCTGCAGGTCATGGCGCCGATGGTCACCACCGTGGAAGAGGCCCGTTGGTTCGCCGCCCGGGTGCGGGCCCACGGGTTGCCGAAGGTCGGGGTGATGGTGGAGGTGCCGGCGGCCGCGGTGCGGGCAGAACGGTTGCTCGCCGAGGTCGATTTCGCCTCGGTGGGCACCAACGACCTGGCGCAGTACACGATGGCCGCCGACCGGTTGGGTGGGGAGGTCTCTGCGCTGCTCAATCCCTGGCAACCGGCGCTGCTCGATCTGGTCGCCTCCAGTTGCCGGGCTGACACGCCGGTCGGGGCGTGCGGGGAAGTCAGCGGTGACCCGTTGTTCGCGCTCGTGCTCGTCGGATTGGGGGCCGCGTCCTTGTCGATGCCCGTCGGCCGGGTGCCGCTGGTGCGTGCGGCCTTGCGGCTGCACGACCTGGCCGCGTGTCGTCGTATCGCCGCGTCCGCCCGCGCGGCCGACACCGCCGAGCAGGCCAGGGCGGCCGCCGTGGCCGCGGCGGATCCGCGGCTGAGAGAATTGCTGTAGATAGCATGACACCGCCCCCGGAAAATTTTCCGGGGGCGGCCTTCGTCACAAAAGGTGAAGAACTACTTCTCTTCGTCTCCCAGAGCGATCAGACCGTAGTCGAACGCGTGGCGGCGGTACACCACGGACGGGCGGTTGGTCTCCTCGTCGATGAAGAGGTAGAAGTCGTGGCCGACCAGCTCCATCTCGGAGAGGGCGTCATCGACGCTCATCGGGGTGGCCGGGTGCTCCTTGGTGCGCACGACTCGGCCCGGGATCACGTCGTCGACTTCGTTCTCGTACGGGTCGACGTCGAATTCCCCCTGGGCGGCTTCGGCTGCGGCCTGCTCCGCCTTGGCGTTGGCCTCCATCTCGGCGGCGATCACGCCGGCGCCCTTGGGGGCACGGTGGCCGGACTTGGCCTTCTCGCGGCGCACCTTGACCTTGCGCAGCGAGCGCTCCATCTTGCCCAGAGCGACTTCGAGGGCGGCGTAGAAGCTGTCTTCCTTGGCTTCGGCGCGGGCGAGGTGTCCCTTGCCGGTGGCGGTGATCTGGACCCGCTCGGAGCGGTCGCCGCGGGACGGGTTGTTCTCGTGCTGGAGCTCCACGTGGAAGAAGGTCAGGGTGGGGTCGAGCTTCTCAATCTTGGCGAGCTTGCTGTTGACGCGTTCCGCGAAGTGCTCCGGGACCTCGACGTTGCGGCCGGTGATGGTCACCTGGCTGTCGGGGCGAAGGACGTCGGTGTTCTGTGCAGTGGTCATCTGCTTCCTCCCTGGGTCGGTGGGACCTTGTAATTCCAGTGTACACCTGGTTATAACCAAGGTCTTTTGTGGCCCCGCCTAAATCAGGGCCGCGATAGTAATTCATACGACTAATGGCGAGCCTTATGGCGTGTGCCACCAGCCAGTGTCCATACTTACAGATCACGCCGCGGCGATGGCCACCGCCCCCGCCACCACGCATCCGGCGGCCAACAACCGTTCCACCGACGCCGCCATCGTGGAACCGGTCGTGACCACGTCGTCGACCAGCACCACCGGCGCCGTCGGCCGGCGCCCCATCTCCACTCGCCCCACCAGGTTCCGTCGCCTCCCTGCGGCGTCCAACATGCCTTGATCAGGTGTGCCCGCCCGCAACTGCAGCGTCGCGCACACCGGCAACCCGGTGGCGCGGCACACGTCCGTCACCGGATCACCGCCGCGCAGCCTCGCCGACCGGGCCCTGGTCGGGGCAGGCACCAACACCAGCCGCTCCGGCACCTCGCCCCGGGCCTGCAGGTGCCGCACGCCGGCGGCCACGACCGCCCCGACGTGTCCGCGCACCGTCTGATCGCCCCGCTCCTTCATCGCCAACACCACGCCCCGGTGCGCGCCCGCGTAGGGGCCGAGGGCGAACACCGGAACATGCGGGTCCACCCGGGTGAACACCCGCTCCGGCGGCGTGCGCAGCTCCCCCGCGCAAGCCGGGCACAACACCCGGCCGCGCTCACCGCAGCCGGCGCACCGACGCGGCAACAGCAGCTCCACGTGACCTCCCCCTAATTGGCGACGATCGCCACCGACCGCACGCCCTGCAGCCCCGGCACCTCGCGCCAGATGACGTTTTCACTGCCGCCCGTGGGCAACTGCAGCGCCGCCCGGGCGTCCGTGGCGTACATCGTGTTCGGGCTGGCCGACACCGACACCACCGGCGCCGTGATGTTCGCCGACGACAGCGCTGAGACCGACGAGCCGTCCTGCTCCACCCGCCAGACCGGGGTCTCCAGCGCGGAGGTCCCCACCAGCAGCGAACCGTCCGGCTGCCAGTCCACCGCCAACGCCGTGCCCGACAGCTCGGCGGCGATCTCCTGGACGTTGACGATCGCCCTGCTCCCGGCGGAGGGACGCGAGACGACGCCGACGTACACGCGACCGTCGATGAGCATCGCCGCATACGAGCCCGAACGTGACAGCCGCAGCATGGAGACCTCCCCCTCCAGGTCCTCCAACGACGAGGTGTCCACCGGAAGTTGGGCGACCTCATCGGTCGACTCGGAGCGCACGACACGGACCACGTCCTCGCCGTTGAGCACCACCCAGGCCGCATTCGGGTCGAACTCGAAGGAGGGGCGGCTGATCGTGTTCGCCGTGAGCACCTCCTCCACGCTGCCCTCCCCGGCGGTGATCACCAGCGTGGACGTCTCCCCGTCCTCACGCACCGCGGCCGCCGTGCCCTCCGCGGTGAGGTCCGCCGACTCCAGGTTTCCGGCCGTCCCCAGCGGGCCGTCGACCGGGGTGGCCTGGTTCGACGAGATTTCGTAGATGCGCCCGTCCGTCAACGCGTACAGCGGCGTCGCGGCGGTCATGCCCACCCGGGGATTGAGCTCGGCGAAGTCGTCGGGCACCACCTGCGGGCGGCTCTCGATCAGCGGCATGCCGCCCGCCTCGTAGGTGTAGGGAGTCGGGACATTCGCCATTGCCAGGGTCCAGGTCAACTGCGCGGCGAATTGCCCGCGACTCTGGGCGTCGGCCTCCTCCAGGCCGCTGAAGCGGTAGACGCCCTCGGATGCGCCGATGAATTCCGCCTGCGAAGGCGGCACCGTGGACACCGCCGGAGCGACGCGTTCCGACGGCCCCTGCATCAGCATGGAGATCAGCACGGTGTCCAGGCGTTTTTCCCCGGCGAAGATCCACCTGCGGTCCCCGACCAGCACCCGTTCCGTGGTGTCGAAGAAATAGAGGTTGTGCGGCTCGTAGTTGTTGCGCAGATCCGTGCGTTCCATCACCACGCCCGACGGGAGGGAGGAGACCCGCCACTCCCCGTCGACGAGCTCCATCTCGACGGTGGCCTCGTAGGCGCCGTTTTCCGGGATATAGGAGCCGCCGTCGCGCAACGTGCCGATCACGTTGCCGCGGATGTCGAAGGTGCGCTCCTGGGAGGTCGCGCCCGCCTGGGTGGTGATGTCGAGCCGGTCGACGATCAGCGTCGAGGTGCCCGAGTCCCAGCGCTCCGCCGCCGGCGGGGTCAGATACGCCCGCGCCTGGGAGTGGTTCGCGGTGGGCGACGCCGAGGCCCGGTAGAAGTCACGCAGCAACAGGTCCGGCTGCTGCCCTTCCTCCGGCCCGAGGTCTTCCTCCGCCTGGCTGCTCGCCTCAAAAGAGCGCAACGACTGCGGGTCAGTGTCCGTGGGCAGCCCGACGCAACCGCTGAGCACCATCGCGCACACCACGGTCACCGCCGTGAGCGCCCTACGCCAACTCATTGCCGTGCCTCCGGTTCATCCGGCTGCGCCCGCCCCGGCGCCGCCTCGAGAATAAGGTCATCGTCTTCGTCGCCGTCCTCCGCGCCCGGGGCCGCCAGGGGCAGGGGCGACTGAGCCACGTCGAAGGGGCCGGCGTCCTGTTCCCGCGGGAACACGAAACGGAACTGGGAACCTACCCCGAAGTTACCCGCCGCGTCGAGGCGTCCGCCGTGCAACACAGCGTCTTCCCGGGCGATCGCCAGGCCCAGGCCAGTGCCGCCGGAATGGCGTTTCCGGGAGGCGTCGGCACGCCAGAAGCGGTTGAAGATCAGCTCTTCTTGCCCCGGCTTCAGTCCGACGCCCCCGTCGGTGACCGTGATCGCCACCGCGTGCTCGTTGGCCGCCAACGTCACCTCCACCGGGTTGCCTTCACTGTGGTCGATGGCGTTGGCGATCAGGTTGCGCATGATGCGTTCGATGCGGCGCGAATCCCCGGTCGCCCACACCTGTTCGTCCGGCTGGGTGAAAATGACCTCGACGTCGAGTTCGGCGGCCAGGTGCTTCGTCGCGTCCCAGGCCGACGCCACGCACGCTTGGACGTCCAGGCGCGTGGCCGACAGATCCGCGACGCCGGCGTCGTGCCGGGAAATCTCCAGCAGCTCCGTCAACAGGGCCTCGAAGCGGTCCAGTTCACGCATCATCAACTGGGTGGCGCGCTGGGTGTGCACCTCGAAGTCGTCGGCGTCCGCGGCGATCATGTCGGCCGCCATCCGCACGGTGGTCAACGGGGTGCGCAACTCGTGCGAGACGTCCGAGGTGAACTGACGTTGCAGGTCGCCGTACTCTTCGAGCTGGGTGATCTGGTTCGACAGTTTCTCTGCCATGTCGTTGAAACTGATCGCCAACCGCGCCATCTCGTCTTCGCCCTCCACGGCCATGCGCTCACGCAGGTGGCCGGCGGCGAGGCGTTGGGCGATGCGGGAGGCCGAGCGTACCGGCGCGGTGACCTGCTGGGTGGCCAGCCAGGCGATGGCCACCAGCAGGACGACGACCACCACGCTTGCGGTGACGAGCATGCCGCGCATCATCGCCAGGGTGGTTTCCTCGGACTCCATGGAAAACACCAGGTACAGCTGCAGGCCCGGGATGTCGGTCTCGGTGGGCGTGCCGATGATCAGCGCGTTGTACGACGTACCGTCGGCACGTTCCGTCTCCGTGAACTGGTAGGCGATCTGGCCTTCCGCCGTGAAGCGGCGCAAGCTCTCCGGCACGCGGTACCCCTCGGGCGAGGTCGTGACGGAGCCGTCCGCGTTGCCCGTCACCAGCACGGGTTCGTAGACGCTCGCCTCCGCGGGGGATTGATACGACAGCTGCGTCAGCGCCGCGTGGGCGGAATTCATGCGCGACTGCAGGGAGCTCGACGAGCCGGTGGCGTCGATCTGCTGCTCCACCGCGCCACGGGCCCGGTCGATCTCTGTGTTGGCCAGGTCGATCTTGGCGTCGGTCAGACGCGACGTGACCACGGTCGCCAACGCGAAGCCCAGAATGAGCATGACCACCGCGGAAGCGATGAAGATCGAGCCGATGACGCGGACCTGGAGCGACGTGCGCCAGGCCTCCGCCACGGAATCTCGTATCCGGCGAATCTTGTCGATGGCGGAAACCTAACTAATCTCGGAAATCTTCCGGTTTGACGGTCTTATATCCCACGCCGCGCACGGTCAGCACGATCTGCGGCTCTTCCGGGTCCTGCTCGATCTTGGCGCGCAGGCGCTGGACGTGGACGTTGACCAACCGGGTGTCGGAGGCGTGCCGGTAGCCCCACACGTTTTCCAACAGCTCTTCGCGGCTGAACACCTGGCCGGGTTTGCGCGCCATCTGCACCAGCAGGTCGAACTCGAGCGGGGTGAGGCTGATTTCCTCGTCGCCGCGCTTGACGGTGTGCTCGGCCACGTCGATGCTCAGGTCGCCGACCTCGATCATCTCGCTCGGGGCGGTTTCCGTGCGGCGCAGGCGCGCCCGGATGCGGGCGACCAGCTCCTTCGGCTTGAAGGGCTTGGTCATGTAGTCGTCGGCGCCGGACTCCAGCCCCAGGACCACGTCGACGGTGTCCGTTTTCGCGGTCAGCATGACGATCGGCACCGAGGACTCCTGGCGGATGGTGCGGCAGATGTCGACGCCGTTCATCCCCGGCAGCATGAGGTCCAGCAAAATCAGGTCCGGCTGGTGCTGTTGGAACGCCGGGACGGCCTCGGTGCCCTCATTGACGGCGATCGATTCGAAGCCTTCGGCCTCCAACACGATGGTGAGCATCTCGGAGATCGCGTGGTCGTCGTCCACGACGAGAATCTTCGCTGTCATAAAAGCCGGGCCTCCCAGGTAAGAGCCAGTTAAGAAGTGATGAAACGGATAATATCCTCAGCCTCTGAGGTTATCACCCATTCACTGCCCCACCGCCGGTTTGCGAGCTGGAGATACGCCTCCCAGGTGCGCCGTTGCAGCCCGCCGTCGCGCTCGTAGGCGTCGCGTTCCCGGTCGGCGTGCTCCGCCGCGCGGTTGATCGCGCGTTCGGAGGCGATCGCCGGGGGCGTGTCCAGCAGCACCTGCAGGTCCGGGCGGGGCAGGCCGAGACGCCCGAACTCGAGCTCGGCGACCCAGTCCACCACCGCCTCGTCCCCGGTGCGCGCCAGGGAATAGGCGGCGTTGGAGGCGACGTAGCGGTCGAGCAGTATCACCCGGTCGGAGTCGACGTACTCCGCGAGCGTGTCCAGGCTGCCGTGCCTGTCCAGCGCGAACAGCGTGGCCATGGCGTAGGCGGACTCCGTTAGGTCCCCCATCTGCCCGTGCAGCGCCTGTCGGGCGAGCTGGGCGTGGATGGAGACCTCGTAGCGCGGGAAGGCCAACACGTCGACGTCGATCCGCTCACGTAAAGCGGTGACCAGCGTGTTCTTTCCGGCGCCGTCGATTCCTTCGACCGCGATGATCATCAGTAGCGGTAGTGCTCCGGCTTGTAGGGCCCGGCGACGTCGACGCCGATGTACTCCGCCTGCTCCTTGGTCAGCTCGGTGAGCGTGCCGCCGAGGGCTTCGACGTGGACGCGGGCGACCTTCTCGTCGAGGACCTTCGGCAGCCGGTAGACCTCGTTGTCGTACTGGTCGTTCTTGGTGAACAGCTCGATCTGGGCGATGGTCTGGTCCGCGAATGAGTTGGACATGACGAACGACGGGTGGCCGGTGGCGTTGCCCAGGTTCAGCAGGCGGCCCTCGGACAGCACGATGATGGAGCGGCCGTTCGGCAGGGTGAACTCGTCGACCTGCGGCTTGATGTTCACGCGGGTGACGTCGTCGCGGCGCAGCAGCGAGGCCATGTCGATCTCGTTGTCGAAGTGGCCGATGTTGCCCAACACGGCGTGGTCCTTCATCATCTGCATGTGCTCGAAGGAGATGATGTCCTTGTTGCCGGTCGCGGTGATGACCAGGTCGGCGGTGGGGATGCCGTCCTCGACGGTGACGACGTCGTAGCCGTCCATCAGCGCCTGCAGGGCGTTGATGGGGTCGACCTCGGTGACGGTGACGATGGCGCCCTGGCCGTCGAGGGCCTCTGCGACGCCCTTGCCCACGTCGCCGTAGCCGCAGACCAGGGCCTTCTTGCCGCCGATGAGCATGTCGGTGCCGCGGTTGATGCCGTCGATGACGGAGTGGCGGGTGCCGTATTTGTTGTCGAACTTGCTCTTGGTCACGGCGTCGTTGACGTTCATCGCCGGGAAGGGCAGGACGCCTTCGTTGGCGAAGTGGTAGAGGCGGTGGACGCCGGTGGTGGTCTCCTCGGTGACGCCCTGGACGGCCTCGGCGGTCTTGGTCCACTTGCCCGGCTCGGTCTCCAGGACGCTGCGCAGCATGTTGTAGAACGCGATCTCCTCGTCGGAGTCGCTGTCCTGGGACTGCGGGACGGCGCCGGCCTTTTCGAATTCGGCGCCCTTGATCACGGCCATGGTGGCGTCGCCGCCGTCGTCGAGGATCATGTTCGGCAGCTGGTCGCCCCAGGAGAAGATCTGGTTCAGGCACCACCAGTACTCGTCGAGGGTCTCGCCCTTCCAGGCGAAGACCGGGACGCCCTGCGGGTTGTCCGGGGTGCCCTCCTTGCCGACGACGACGGCCGCCGCGGCCGGGTCCTCGGTGGAGAAAATGTTGCAGGAAGCCCAACGGACCTCTGCGCCCAGCGCCGTCAGCGTCTCGATGAGCACGGCGGTCTGGGTGGTCATGTGGATGGAGCCGGCGATGCGCGCGCCCTTCAGCGGCTGCTCGTCGGCGTACTCCGTGCGCAACGCCATCAGGCCGGGCATCTCATGCTCGGCGAGACGGATCTGGTGGCGGCCGGACTCAGCCAGGGTGAGGTCTGCGACCTTGTAATCGGTTACCTGCGGCATTACGGGAAAACTCCTAAGTACGCGTCAAACAGTTGTTGATGGTTCGATCAACCACTGTAGCGCCAACCCCCGGTCGGGGGCCTCCCGGCCTGCCGCGAAACGGCGGTTAGGCGAGCGCCTCGATGAACTGGTCGAGATCCGCGTCGGTCTCCTCGGATTCGAGCAATTCGGCGGCCGCTTCGCTCAATTCCTCGCTGCCGGAGCCGATCAGTTCGCGGATGTAGGGGTAGTCCGACGCGACCTGCCCCGCGGTGAACGGCGCCCCCGCCCAAATGGCGGCGATGGTGGCCGCGGCGAGCCCGTTGCGGCGCTCGTCCTCGGAAATGCTCCCCGCCTGCCGCAGGGCCAGCAGGCAGGCGTCCTGGATCGCTTCGATGATCTCCTCGTCATCGAGTTCCACCAGCTCATCGAGGAATTCCTCGTTGACCTCCTCAGTGAAAATCTCCTGATCCCAAGCACTCATCATGTTCTCCTTACCTGAACAGGTTGTGACGCCCGGTGCATTAAGCAACGGACTATGGTTAAATTCTGATAACTTTGTTACCGAGATGTGACCGCATCGTGTTCGCCAGGAAGCAGTGGATGGGTAAGTCAGAAAAACGCAACGTGACGGTCTTCGTCGTCACCGGAGTCCTGCTCGCGGGTGGCGTCGGGCTCGGTGTGTGGCAAGTGAGCAGCCCTACTGCTCCCGCCACCACCGATATTGCCACGACTTCCACGCTCTCCACCACACGGGCCGCAGACGAGTCTTCTACCGGGGAGAATGTGGACGACGCCCCGGAAATCGGCCCCGCCGACGACGTCATCGAGGAAGCCTCACCGAGCGTGCGCGATGATCCGTTCCTCGCCCCCAACGCCGTGCTGTCGTCCGCCCCCGAGCATTCGGCGCCGACGACGACCTACCGGCCCGACAACGTCGTGCCGCTCTCGCCCAGATACGACGACGAACCCGCCGGCGGTTCCGACGCCGGAACCTTCCGCAGTGAACCGAGCGCAGAACCGGCGCCCGTGGAACCGATCCCCACCGACGTCCCCCTCGAGCCGGAAACCGCCCCTTCCCTCCCGGAGCAGCCCACCGTGCCCGACTCCGAGGCCACCCCAGAGGCGGAGACGACGCCGGAGACCGAAAGCCCGACGTCGGAGGCGACCCCGCAGCCGAGTGCCCCGGAACAGCCCGAAGACGAGGCCACGCCGTCCCTGCCCCCGCAGGAGGAGCCGGAGCCCACTGCGACCGTTCCGGAAGAAGAACCCGCCGCCCCTGCCCAGCAGCCCGCCGTGACAGCAGAGGACGCCGCACAGACGGAAGAACCCGCCCCGGCCCCAGTCGACGAGCAAGGCTCCGGGGCACGGCCGACCCCCTGGGAGCGGGCGCTGTCCTGGCTCCGCGGCTAAGCGGCGCGGTCAGGCGCGGGCGATGAACAGCTCTGCGCCGTCGGAGGAGACAAACTCCGCGGCCGGATCATTCGCCGGCACCCAAGCCGCCTGCCCCGGGGCCAACTCCACGTCCCCGCACTGCACGACGCCGGCGGTGCACAGCACGATCGCCGGCCCGTCGTGCTCGAAGATCAGGCCGTCGGCGCCCACCTCGTGGCGGGCTAGAGTGAACTCCTCGATCGGCAACGGAAACTCCCCGTCGGATTCCGGCGCCCGGGGATCCGCCAAAGATTCGAAGTCCAGCACCCGCACCAGCTCCGGCACATCGACGTACTTGGAGGTCAGGCCGCCGCGGAGCACGTTGTCCGAGTTCGCCATGACCTCCACGCCCATGCCGTAGAGGTAGGCGTGCAGTTGTCCCGCATCCAGGTGCACGGCCTCCCCGGGGGCGAGCTTGATGCAGTTGAGCAGCAGCGCGCTGAGCACGCCGATGTCGCCGGGGTGCTGCTCCTCGAGCAGGACGACGCAGCTCAACGCCTCGCCGATCCAGTCCTCCCGGTCCAGGTGCGCCCGGGCGCAGGCGACGACGGCGTCCGTCAGTTCGCGGCGTGCCTTCGACGGGATGGAGATCCAGGTGGTGAACAGCGCACGCAGATCCCCCGCCTCTTCCGCCGGGTCGTCGGAGAGCATGTCCGTGTACCGGCGCAATTCCTGGCACGCCAGGACGTCGAAAAGCTCGCGGGTGCGCGCCAACGGGCGAAACCCCGCCAGCGCCGCGAAATCCGTCAACGCGACGATGATCTCCGGCTTGTGGAAGGGGTCCTTGTAGTTGCGGTGCCCGGCGTGCAGGTCGATGCCGTCGGCGTTCTCCCGCTCGTACCCCTCCCGGGCCTGCTCCGCGGAGGGGTGCGCCTGCAGGCTCAGCGGTTCGTCGGCGGCGAGCAATTTCACCAAAAACGGCAGCTCGCCGTTGAATTTCTCGGCCACCCGCTCACCGAGCGCCGCGACGGGGTCGTCGGCGATGACCTCGATCAGGCTGCGCTCGCCCAGGTGCGACGGCGCGGCCGGGTGCGCGCCGAACCAAATTTCCGCCTCGGGCCGCCGAGAGGGCGACTCCGTGCCACGGAGGTCGGCGAGCAGGGTGCGCGAACCCCACGGGTAGTGACGGGTGGTCCCGGTCAGCTGCTCCATCTATCTCTTTCTAGTCCTGGGCCGGCAGACGCCTGACACGCACGCGCGTCTAGAGGGCGTCATCTTCGGACCCGTTGTAGGTGGTGACGGCGAATCCCCGGGTGATCAGGCGGTGCACCTGTCCCAGGCGCCCGAGGCCGGAGGCCGGGGCCGCGACGGCGGTGGCGTTCGCCAGATCAGTGGTCTCAGCTCCCCACACGATGACCTTCAACGGTAACACTGCAAAGGGCCCGTCCAGGAATGGATCGTGGAAAATGTCGGACTGCGCGGGCACGTCCCGCAGGGCGACCGGCAGCTCCTCCGGCGTGGTCCAGCCGGAAGCCAGCCCGCGGCTGGACCACAGGGCGGAGACGAGTTCCGCCACGGCCGTCCAGCCGCGGTCGACGCCGGTGTGCACCACGCGCGCCCCGTCCGCCCAGGCGTGCAGCTGACGGCCGAGGTTGACCACTTCCCCGCGCTCGGGAGACAGCTGGGCGGCTTCGTCGTCGATGTCTTCGGCGAGCTTGGTCAACCGCTCGGCGATCAGGCGGGGGTCCTCCTCCAACGCGTCGAGCAACGTGCACACCGCGGTGATGCTGCGCGCCGGGGAGGCGCCGGCGGCGGTGGGCAGGGCGGGGACGACCAGGCAGTCATCGGGCAAGTCCTCGAGGATCGGCCCACTGGGCGGGCCGACGAAGATGGTGGTGGCGCCGCGGTTGGCGGCGGTGATCAGCGCCTGCGCGGTGATCGGGTCATCGGCCCTGTCCCCCACCGCCAGCACGACGTCGAGCGGGCCGATGTAGCCGGGCATGCGGTCACAGACCACCAGCGGCATCCGCAGCGGCGCCCGGGTGGCGGCGGCGAAGCGCGCCGAGGCCAACGCGATGTGGTCCGTGGCGACGACGACGATGCTGCGGGGTTGGCGGCCCCGCAGCTCGGCCAGCCGGTCCACCACGCCGCTGACGGCCCGCACTTGGGCGCCTTCGTGCGCGACGTCGAAGAAACGGACGGTTTCGGGGTCGTAGCGGGAGCCGTCGTAGTAGTCGTTCATGGCACCAGAATAGCGTCGTCAGGCCCGGATGACGCCTAAGATCTCCGCCACCAGCCCGTCGACCTCTTCCGTCGTGGGTGCTTCGACGTTGAGACGCAGCAGCGGTTCGGTGTTGGAGGCGCGCACGTTGAACCACGCCTTCGTGCCGGTGAGCTCGACGGTGACGCCGTCGAGGCGGTCGACCGAGGCGATGCGGTCGGCGAAGGCGTCCAGCACGGCTTGGGTGGCGGCGTCCTGGTCGGCGACGGTGGAGTTGATCTCGCCCGAGGCCTCGTAGCGGTCGTATTCGCCCATGAGCGCGCTCAGCGGGCCTTCCTGGGCGCCGAGGGCCGCCAGCACGTGCAGGGCGGCGAGGATGCCGGAGTCCGCGTTGAAGAACTCGCGGAAGTAGTAGTGCGCGGAGTGTTCCCCGCCGAACACCGCCCCGGTCTCCGCCATGGTGGCCTTGATGAAGGAGTGCCCCACGCGGGTGCGCACGGCCGTGCCGCCGTGGGCCTCGACCAGCTCGGGCACGGCCTTGGAGGTGATGAGGTTGTGGATGATCGTCGCGCCCGGGTACTCGGCCAGGTGGCGCTCCGCGACCAGGGCGGTGATCGCCGACGGGGAGACCGGCTGGCCCTTCTCGTCGATGACGAAGCACCGGTCGGCGTCGCCGTCGAAGGCCAGGCCGACGTCGGCGCCCTCGTCGAGGACGAAGCGCTGCAGGTCGACGAGGTTCTTCGGGTCGAGCGGGTTGGCCTCGTGGTTGGGGAAAGTGCCGTCGAGTTCGAAGTAGAGGGGGCGCACGTCCAGCGGCAGGCCGGCGAAGACCTCGGGGACGGTGTGTCCGCCCATGCCGTTGGCGGCGTCGACGGCCACCACCAGGGGGCGGATCTGCGTCAGGTCGACCAGGCCACGCAAGTGGGCGCCGTAGTCGGCGAGCACGTCGCGGGCGGTGACGGCGCCGGGTTCGCCGTCGTAGGTGGACGCGACGCCCTCGACGAGGTCGTCGACGACGCGCGCCAGGCCGGTGTCCTGGCTGACGGGCCGGGCCCCGGAGCGGCACAGCTTGATGCCGTTGTACTGGGCCGGGTTGTGGGAGGCGGTGAACATCGCGCCGGCGCAGTCCAGCACACCGGAGGCGTAGTAGAGCTCGTCGGTGGAGGTCAGCCCGAGCAGGGTCACGTCGAGGCCTTCGGCGGTGACTCCGGCGGCGAAGGCGTCGGCCAGCTCCGGGGAGGAGGGGCGCATGTCGTAGCCGACGGCCACGGTCGTCTCCCCTTCCTGACGCAGCAGCCGCGCGAAAGAGCCGCCGACCTCGCGCACGAAGTCGGCGTCGATGTTCTCGCCCACGACGCCGCGGACGTCATAGGCCTTGATCACAGCGGATACGGATTCACGGGAACGCATGCGGGCGCCGCCTTTACTTCAATCAAAAGGAGTAACAAGTGTCCGCATGATTCTAGCGAGAGCCCCGGTCAGTCCTCGCTGTCGGCCTCCGGGTCCGGGACGACCCGCAGGTGCGCGCGGCGGCGCTGGTTGTCGGCCGCGATGCGCTTGGTGCGCAGGACCGGGTGGGCGGAGGTGCCCGGGTCGGTGGGGTCGTCGCTGTAGTCGGACTTCTCGTCGACCAGGCCGGTGGTCACGCGGCCGGCTTCGCGGACGGCCTCAGCCAAGGCCGTCAGATCCTCGTCGTCTTCGATCTCGATCTCATGGACGCGCAGCATCTCCCAGCCCAGCGGGGCGGTGATGTTGTCGGCGTGGCGGGAGCACAGGTCCCAGCTGTGGGGTTCGGCGTCGACCGCGAGCGGACCGACGACGGCGGTCGACTCTGCGTAGGCATAGGTCAACGTGGCTACTGCGGGCTTGCCGCAACCGGGGCGCGAACAACGACGAAACTTACTCACAGCGGCTAAGTCTAAACCCTTGGTTGAGATTTGCCTACCCCTGTCCCGAACCGGAGTGTCCCGACCCATCTTCTGGCCGCGCCCGCCTAGGGTGAGAGACGTGCACACCCAATCTTTCCGCAACCGCCACGGACGTGGACTGCGTGGCCCGTTGCTGCCAGTGGACACGCCGCGGCACCGCACGCGCAGCGAGTCCTTCGACATGGCGGTCCTGGAGGCCTACGCCCCGCTGCAGAACACCTACCCCGATGAGTTGGCGGGGCTCGACGTCGCGGTCGACACGATCCCGCGCATGCGCCTGCGCGCGGACATGACGGTGCTGCCGGACGACATCGTGGCGGACGGTCCGGTGCCACTGGGTCGTGTGATCAACGCGGGCGTGGATTCCGCCGGGAGGCCGACGCGGGCGCGGATCGTGTTGTTCCGCATGCCCATCGAGGCGCGGTCCGAGGATGCGCACACACGCCAGGACCTACTGGTGGCGGTGCTCACGGCACTGGTGGCGAATTACCTGAACCTGGATCCGCGGGAGATTGATCCGCGTTTCGACATGTAGGGCAAGGCCGGGATCCGAAAGGCGTAAAGACCCGTTCTCCCGCTATGGGTGAACAGGCCTGACGGGTGGGCGTCCAGCTCGGACCTCAGCCGATCTGTCGCTTGAGGCGGCGGCGCTCCCGGTCGGAGAGCCCTCCCCAAATGCCGAACCTTTCGTCGTGTTCCAGCGCATATTCCAGGCAGTCATCGCGGACGGGACACGCCTGACAGATGCGTTTCGCCTCCCGGGTGGAACCGCCCTTTTCAGGGAAGAACGCCTCTGGGTCCGTCTGGGCGCACAGCGCCTGATCCTGCCACTCTTGCTCGACGGCGCCGAACAGGTCGTCCAGCGCCGCCGCAGCCCCGCCACGGGAAGTAACGCCGTCTATCCTACCGTCCACGCCGTCCCCTTCCCCGTATTCCGCGGTTGTTTGTCACTAACTGATACCAATGTGATTAAACCGGGAAACACTAAATACCGTCAACCGAAAAAGCGGTAACACTGACAGAATTCAGGCATTTCCCAGCGCTGCTTTCACATCAGTCACATCAGTAACACCAGTAACGCGCCCACAGGTTTGGGGGTGGCCAATGGGGGTACTACATGTGGGGTTGGGAATAGCTTTTCCTACCTCCGGACAGACTGTCCGGCGTGTCATCACGCATCCGAGGAAAACCGCACTCCGTTGTCCGGGATCATCACGCCCGGCCAGATGCGCATGCCGCCCTGCAGTTCGCAGCGCGCCCCGATCTGGGCGCCCTCACCGATGACGCAGTCCACGATCCTGGCGTTCGCCCCGATGCGGCTGCCCGCCGCAATGATGGAGTCCTTGATCGTCGCCCCCGGCTCGATGGTCGCCCCGTCGAAAATGACGGAGCCGTCGATCCGGCAGCCCGGCCCGATCTCCGCTCCGCGGCCCACCGCGGTGCCGCCCAGCAGGATGACCCCGCCCGCGACGCCCGCGCTGTCATCGACGAGCGCCTCCCCCGTGCGCCCCTCCAGCAGCGGCGAATGCGCCACGCCGCGCACCAGATCCGAGGAGCCGTGGACGAAATCGTCCGGACGGCCCATGTCGCGCCAGTAGGAGACGTCCACGTGCCCGTAGACCTTCCGGCCGTCGGAGAGGAACTTCGGGAAGGATTCCCGCTCCACAGACACCACCCGGTCGGCGGGGATTTCCTCGATCAGCTCACGGCGGAAGACGTAGCAGCCGGCGTTGACCTGATCGGTCGGCGGATCCTCGGTCTTTTCCAGAAACTCCAGCACCCGCCCGTCCTTGTCCGTCGGCACGCAACCGAACGCCCGCGGATCAGACACGCGCACCAGGTGCATCGTCAGGTCCGCGTCCTTCTCCTCGTGCGTGTGCAGGATCGCGTTCAAGTCGGTGTCGCCCAGCACGTCACCGTTGAACACCATGACGTTGTCGTGGCGCAGCTTGTCGTAGACGTTGCGGATCGCCCCGCCCGTGCCCAACGCCTCCTCCTCGACCACGTACTCGATCTCCAGGCCCAGGTCCGAGCCGTCGCCGAAGTACTCCTCGAACACCTCCGCCTTGAAGGAGGTCCCCAGGACCACGTGGGTGATGCCTGCGGCCTTGATACGCGCCAGCAAATGCTGCAGGAACGGGTAATTGGCCGTCGGCAGCATCGGCTTGGGGGTATTGACGGTCAGGGGGCGCAGCCGGGTGCCGCGCCCACCGACCAGAATGACGGCGTCCGTCTCCTGGGGGTTAGCCATGGTGGTCCTCTCATGATTCTTTACGTTGTTCACGCGCACGCGCGTCCGCGGTCACACCGACCGGCGGGTCAGCGCGATGGCCGCCGCCGCACGGGCCTTCAGCCCCGCCCGCAGCGCCCAGCGCACCGGGGCCTGCCACCAGGCGGACAACCGGTCGGCCTGGAAACTGTAGGCGCTGGCGTGATGCGCCGGCAGCATCGCCTGCGAATGATTCTCCGTGGCGTGCCCCTGCGCGTGGGTGATCTCCGCCGCGGGGCAGTACACGTTGTCGTAGCCCGCCCGGGTGAAGCGGTCACCCAAGTCGACGTCCTCGAGGTACATGAAGTAGCGCTCGTCGAAACCGCCGACGGCGTCGAAAGCCTCCCACCGCACCAGCAGGCAGGAGCCGGACAACCACCCGGCGGTGCGTTCGGCGTCCATGTCCTCAGCCTGCCGATACGCGCGCGACCACGGATTACCCGGCCACACCCGGGAGAAGAGGGCGTGTCCCACCCCGTTGCCCACCGTGGGCACGGCGCGTGCCGACGGGTAGATCGACCCGTCCGGCTCCCGGATGCGTGGGCCGACGGCCGCAGCCGAGGGCAGGCGCCGCGCGCACGCGAGGAGCTCGTCGATGGCGCCGGGGCCGAATTCGACGTCCGGGTTGGAGACGAGGAAGAACTCGGGGTCGATCTCCCCGGCCTCGCGGCGGGCCCGCAGGTGGCGGGCGCCGGCGTTCATGCCGCTGCCGTAGCCCAGGTTCCCGCCAGTGGCGAGGAACTCGACGCCGCTGCGCCGCTGCGCCGCGGCTTCCGGAGCGCCGTCGGTGGACCCGTTGTCCGCCAGCACGGTGAGGGTGCCTCGGGTGGTGGCCGCGGCCAGCGAATCCAAGAATCGCGTCAGGAAGTCACCCGGCGAATATGTCACGGTGACCACGGCAAGCGGCGGTGTTTTCTTCTCAGTCACAATGCGGGTCAGCCTACCGGGCGTCATCCGGTATTCGGCTCCGGACGCGCGGGGCGGGCCGCGGTTGTCAGCCCGCTCACAGGGGATCGGGGGCGATCGGAGAATGATTCCTGCGCTGATGCGTAATACAATCTCTTTACCCCTTCATCCCCGCCTCATCTGTGCGCCCCACCTGCTCCGGAGAATTGACACCCAGTGACGACCGACCCCTCCCGCCCCACGCGCGACATCCAGGCCCCGCCCGGACCCGCCCCGTACCAGGTGACCCGCCAGCTCGGGCCGAACTGGCTCAAGGCCGCCCTGGTGTTCGTCTCCGTGCTGGTGCTGCTGGTCTCCGGGCTGGGTTATGTGTTGGTGGGCAGGCTGGGCAACGAAGTCGCCTCCGCGTCGAACCTGTCGCTCAACGACCGGGACGGCGGCTCGGAAGTCCTCGACGGCGCCACCGACATCCTGCTGGTGGGCACCGACTCGCGTACCGACGCCCAGGGCAACCCCCTGAGCGACGAGGAGCTCGCCCGCCTCAACGCCGGCGTCGACGACGGGGAGGAAAACACCGACACCATGATGGTCGTGCGCGTGCCCGAAGACGGCTCCCGCGCCACCGCCGTGTCCATCCCCCGCGACACCTACGTCAACGACGACGACTTCGGCAACATGAAGATCAACGGCGTGTTCGCCAGCCACAAGATGGAACGCCGCGACGAGCTGCTCGCCGAGGCGCAGGACGATAGCGGGGAGCTCAGCGAATCGGAGGAGCGCCGCATCGAGCAGGCCGCCACTGAAGCAGGGCGGCAGGGGCTGCTGGAGTCCGTCGGGGATCTGACCGGCGTGGACATCGACCACTACGCCGAGGTCGGCCTGCACGGCTTCGTGCTGCTGACCAACGCGATCGGCGGCGTCGAAGTGTGCCTGAACAACCCGGTGGACGACCCCCTCTCCGGCGCGCAATTCCCCGCCGGGAGGCAAACGCTCGACGGCCTCGAGTCCCTTTCCTTCGTCCGCCAGCGCTACGGTCTGCCGCGCGGCGACCTCGACCGCATCGTGCGGCAGCAGGCCTACATGGCCTCCCTGGTGCACAAGGTCCTGTCCGCGGACGTGCTGACCAACCCGTCGAAGCTCTCCAGCATGGCCAACGCGGTGGAGCGCTCGGTGGTCATCGACGAGGACTGGGACGTCATGTCGTTTGCCACCCAGCTGGCCAACCTGGCCGGCGGCAACGTCATCTTCACCACCATCCCGGTGACCTCCGTCGACGGCGTGGGCGACTACGGCGAATCCATCATCACCGTCGACGTCGCCGAAGTCCACGGATTCATGGAGTCGTTGTCCGTGTCAGAGGAAGAAGAGGCGCCGGAAGGCGAGGACGGCGCAGACGACGCAGACCAGGAGACGGGTGAGGCTCCCGCGGGTCTGGATCCGGCGCTGGCGGACGTCCAAGTCCATGTGCTCAACTCCGGCGGCGTCGCGGGCCTGGCCGGCGAGGTCGGCGCCTGGATCGACGAGCAGGGCGTCAACGTCTCCGAGACCGCCAACGCCCAGCCGGGCGTCTACTACACCAGCCAGGTCGTCGCCGCCGACCCCGACTCCCCCGCGGCGGCCGCCCTGGCGGAGAAGCTGGGCGGCCTGCCCGTCACCGCGAACGCGAGCCTGGACGACGACGTCCTCATCGTGGTCGCCGCCGACGACTATCTCGGCCCCTCCGCCGAGGTCGCGGAGGAATCAGCGGCCGTGGACACGAGCACCGAGGCCCCGGTGGGCACCCCGGGCGCCGACTTCGGCCACACGGAGGAGGCCCCGGAGCTGGACGCCGGCGGCGACGGCCCGCGCTGCGTGAACTAGCACGCCGCGCGGACCGGCCCGGCCACGTCCTTCACCGCCCATACCCGCCATCCTGACGGTAACCTGAGTCACGTGCAGTTGTTTCCCCTCCCGAAAGGTTCATCATGACTCAGCCCCCGTACGACAACGACCCAGAGAACACCGGCGACGACTCCCCCACCCCGCCGAAGCAGAATCCCCTCCGCCCGGAACCCACCGACACAGGCGGCAGTACCCCCGCCGGGGAGAACTCCGCACAGGAGGACACCTCCCCGTACGGCACGGGCTGGCAGTCCCCGGACTCCTCGGCGAAACAGCACCCCGGTTACAACAGCTACGGTTCGGGCCAGCAGGATTATCCTGGTGCCCAGCAGCCCTACGGCACCGCGCACCAGGGCTACGGCACCGGCCAGACGGGCTACGGCTCCGCCTCCGGCTACCCCTCCTACGGCGCTCCCGCCTCCGGCCCGGCGGGCAGCACCAGTGAGCAGGGCAAGGGCTTCTTCAGCGCGCTTTTTGACTTCAGCTTCGATCACTTCGTGGCCGTGAAGTTCGCCCGCGTCATCTACATCATCGCGGTGATCCTCGCCGCCGCCACCCTGATCTTCGGCTGGTTGCTGCCGGCGCTGGCCATGTTCGGCGAAAGCTTCTTCGGCGGCATCGCGCTGCTGCTCTTCGCCTGGATCCCCGTCGGCTTGATAGCCCTGGTGCAGCTGGTGTTCATCCGCGTGTTCCTGGAGTTCGTGATTTCCTCGGTCAAGACCGCGGAGAACACCTCAAAGCTGGTGGAGCAGGGCACGTCCCGCTAGTTTCCCGACCCGCCCCCGTTCCCCGCCCGCTTCGTGCCTACAGTGGGGAGCCATGAAGTTATTTGCTCATCTCCTGTCCGCCGATCCGGCGGCCCCACGGCTGACGGCGTACAACGAATCGACCGGCGCACGCATGGATTTCTCGGCCCAAACCCTGGACAACTGGGCCGCCAAGATCGCGAACATGCTCGAAGAGGAACTCGACCTGGAGGAAGGCTCCACCATCGCGATCGACCTGCCGGTGGGCTGGCAGGCGGCGGTCACGGTCTTCGGCGCCCTGGCCGCGCGCGTGAACGTGCGCATGACCTCCGAGCCCAGCGACGAGGACGCGGTGTTCACCACCCTGGAACGCCACGAGGCGTGGGCCGGCAGCGGCGCCGACGTGCTGCTGGTCTCTGAGGATCCTTTCGGCCGGGGCATTGAGGAGTCCGGCGGGGAAATGCCGCTGGGCGCCCTCGACTTCGGCCCGACGGTGCGCTTCTACGGCGACCAGTACTTCGGTGACGCCCCGGCGCTGCCGGAAATTATCGACGCCCCCACCACCGAGCGGCTGCTGTCGACCGGGTGGACGGACTTCGACGGTTTCACCGACGTCGTGCTGCGCCCGCTGGCCGGAGGCGGTTCCGCGGTGGTCGTCGCCGGCGTCGCCGACACCGACCGGCTCGACGAGATCGCGGCGAGCGAAAAGACCACCGCCCGGGCGTAGTGCGCCGGGGCCTGCCTATCCCCGAATCTTCCGCCACAGCACCCGCAGCGCCGAATGCGGGGTGGCGAAGATTTCCCGCAAATAGTTCCCGCCCCGTTGCTGCCGCGGGGTGCGCGCGGTGACCATCTTCACCGGCACCCCCAGGTGCCAGGCCCACAACCGCGTGCGCCAGGCGTGAAACTCGTTGGTCACCGTCCACCACCGCCGGGTCTCCGGCAGCAGGGCGTGGGCGTTTTCTAGGTTCTCGTTCGTGCTGGTCGCATGCGGCTCCACCAGGATGCGATCGGTGGCCAGGCCCTGGTCCTTCAACCATTCGGCCATGACCTCCGCCTCTCCCCTTCCGGAAACCACCACGCTGGGGTGTTTGCCTGCGTGGTCCAGCTCGTCGACGAGCCGCAGCGCCCGCCGCAGCCGGGAGAGCAGTACCGGCTGGGCGGCTCCGTTTTTCACGCGGGCGCCGAGCACCAGCACGTTGTCTTTGCTCACGTGACCTACTTCTCCGGGATCAAGACAGCAGGCGGTGGGAGCGCAGGCGGACGTCCTCCGCCTGGTGCAGCGCTTCGCGCAGGTTCTGCGGGGTCGGGGCGGCGTTCAGCAATTCCTTGGCAGATGACGCCTTGAGCTTCAACCGTGCGAGCTCCGCCTGGTCGGTCTGGTTCAGGTCGGTGCCGATGCCCTGGGTCATGCTCAGGAAGTCCAGCTCCAGGTGGATGTCGTTGAGGTCCCGGCGCGCGTCGTCAGCCATGTCCTGCAGGGCGTCGATGCGCTGCTGGTTTTTCTTGCGCTGCCAGACCCCGCGCCAGCCGTAGACGGCGATAAGCAGTCCGACGACGGGCCCGCCGATCAGGAGGACGACGCCGAGCACCTGCAGGGCGATGGCGATGCCCCACATGACGAGTCCGATGATGAACAGTCCTACGAGCAGCACTGCGCAGCCGGAGGATTTTGAGTTGTTATTCACTGAGCCACTCCCACATCGCAGATCCCATTTCCATCAGTCCCCAGCCGCCCAGCATCACCAGGATGGCGACGAGGACGCCGATGGCGGTCCAGGCTAAGGCGGCCGGTACTGTCCGGCCGGGTTTGTCGCTCAAGTCGTCGACCAGTCGGCCGAGTTCCTCGTCGAATTCCTGCAGGTCTGCTTCTGTATGGATCGCGCCTCGCTTGGCGCGCAGCCACTCGGGGTCGGGGATCGGGGCGGCCTCGACGTCCTGCCCCGGGGATGGGGTACTCATGTGTATGACCATAGAACATGGCGGTGACAAACCTTGTTTTCTGCTGTGAAAGACCGCACGACTAGGCGAATGAGGCAGGGGCTCGCGCTCGATGTCGTCATCGGGGACGAGCAACGTCACTGACTTATTCTGCACGTGCAGAATCCCCATCCCGAGCCAAACGCCTTCGAAACTCTCGCTGAGCGCGTAAACTGCAGGTCAACGAATACGCTATCCGCACGCTACCCAGGGAAGGACGGAATCGGCATGAAGACGCAGAAATGGTTGTGGCTCTCCGTCTGGATCGCCCTGACGGTGGGCATGATTTTCGCGGTGGTGGCGCTGAATGGCTTTTACACCACGATGCGCATGATGCAGATCGGCGAGTCAGCGGTGACTACCCCGCTGGAGCACATCGAAGCGTCCTGGGCGAACATGTGGTGGGGCCTCGGGTTCTTGGGCTACGGGGCGGTCATGGGGATTGGACTGCGAGTGATGCGCAACATGGGGATGATCTCCGCCCCGGAGGCTGATGAGGCCGGCAGGGAATTGGCTCCCCACTAGCCCGCCCCCGCACGACAAAACTGCCCCCGGTTCTGCACGTGCAGAACCGGGGGCAGTTCTTATTCGCACTAGGCGCGCCTAGTGCGCGGGCGCCAGTAGCCCCCTACTCCCCCATGAGCCGCTTGCGCAGGTTCTCGTCCTTCTGCTCGACTTCGGCGGCCATGGTGGCCTGGTAGTCGGCCATCTTCTGCAGCAGCGCCTCATCGCCGGCACCGAGGATGCGCGCGGCCAGCAGGCCCGCGTTCTTCGCCCCGCCGATGGAGACGGTGGCCACCGGCACGCCGGCGGGCATCTGCACGATCGACAGCAGCGAGTCCAAACCGTCGAGATCCTTCAGTGCGCGCGGGATGCCGATCACCGGCAGCGGGGTCGCGGCGGCGACCATGCCGGGCAGGTGTGCGGCGCCGCCGGCGCACGCGATGATCGCCTTCAGACCGCGTTCCCGGGCGGTCTTGGCGTAATCGAGCATGCGCTCCGGGGTGCGGTGCGCGCTCATCACGCCGACCTCGAAGGGGATCTGGAAATCGGCGAGCACCTGGGCGGCGGGCTCCACGGTGTCCCAGTCGGAATCGGAGCCCATGATCAGGCCAACGAGCGGTTGCATATGTCTCTCCTACTTGGTCTCGTGTGCGAGGTAACCGTCGGCCCACACGGCGTCGGTGAGAAAGTGCGCGGCCAACTGCGCTTCGCGGCGGGTGGCCGCCACGTCCCGGCCGGTGACGTTCACATGCCCCAGCTTGCGGCCCGCGCGGTAGGACTTGCCGTAGAGGTGGATCTTGACGTGCGGGAAGCGGCGCATGACGTGCTGCACGCGCTCGGCCACCGGCATCTCCGCCTCGGTGTCCGCCCCGAGAGTGTTGGCCATGACGGTGACCGGCTGCATCGCCTCCGTGGAGCCGAGCGGGTAGTCCAGCACCGCGCGCAGGTGCTGCTCGAACTGGCTGGTCACACACCCGTCCTGGGTCCAGTGGCCGGTGTTGTGCGGGCGCATGGCCAGCTCGTTGACGAAGACCCGGCCGTCGACCTCGAACAGCTCCACGGCGAGCACGCCGGTGACGCCGAGTTCAGCGGCGATGGTTCCGGCCAGCTCCTGCGCCTGGCCGGCCAGCTGCGGGGTCAGCCCCGGCGCCGGGGAGATCGCCTCGACGCAGATGCCGCCGCGTTGCACGGATTCGACGACCGGCCAGGCCTTGACCTCGCCGGAGGGGGTGCGGGCGACCATGGCGGAGAGTTCGCGGTCGAAGGCCAGCTTGCGCTCGGCCATCAGCGGGACGCCCTTGTCCAGCAGCTCGGTGACGGTCTCCCGGAGTTCTTCGATCGTGTCGGGGAACCACACGCCGTGGCCGTCGTAGCCGCCGCGGCGGGCCTTGAGGCAGACCTTGCCGTCGACGCGCTCGAAGAAGGTCTCGGCGTCGGCGACGGACTCGATGGCCGCGAAGTCCGGGACCGGGGCGCCGATCTCGGCGAGCTTGGTGCGCATGGTCAGTTTGTCCTGCGCGTGCACCAGCGCGGCGGGCTGCGGCTGGACGTTGACGCCGGCGTCGATGAGCGTCTGGAGGTGCTCGTTGGGCACGTGCTCGTGGTCGAAGGTGACGGCGTCCGCCCCGTCGACGGCGCGCCGCAGATCGGCCAGATCGGTGTAGTCGCCGATCAGGACGTCCGCGCAGACTTGGGCGGCGGAGGAGTCCTGTGCGCCGGCCAGCAGCCGAATCGATTGGCCCAGCTCGATGGCGGAAGTCTGCATCATGCGGGCCAGCTGGCCGTCGCCGATGACGGCGACGGTGGCCATGCCGGGTGCGTGGGCGGGATGGGTGCTCGGGTTACCTGCGGTGTCACTCACGGGCCTTACTATAGCCAGCCTCGCGCCCGGGCCGGGCATCATGCCCGTGCCGGTTCCTCGTCTTCTTCCGCCTGGGTCAGCGGTGCGCCGCGGGTTTCGCCGATGGACAGCACCGCGATGATCGAGATCACGGCCATCACCATGAGGTAGACGCCGACGGAGCCCAGCCAGCCGGTCTCCCCGACGAGCAGCTGCGCGATCATCGGCGAAAACGCGCCGCCGACGATGGCGCCGACGGCGTAGGCGATGGACACGCCGGACAGGCGGATATGCGCCGGGAACATCTCGGCGAACATCGCCGACTGCAGCCCGTAGGTCAGGCCGAGGGAGACGGTGTAGACCAGCACCGCACACAGGATCAGCCAGGGGTTGGCGGTGTCGATGGCCAGAAACATCGGGATCACCCACACGAACTGCAGCACGTAGCCGATCAGGTAGGTGGGTTTGCGCCCGATCCGGTCGGACAGGGAGCCGCTGAGCAGCGTCGTGAAGATCCAGGAGACGGAGGCGACGGTGATGATCAGCAGCATCATCTCCCGGTTCATGTCGAGTGTCGTGGTGGTGTAGCCGAGGATGAACCCGCCGACGATCATGTAGCCGGCGGCGTTGTTGCCGGCGAACGCCAGCGCGGCCTTGAGCACGGTGCCGAATTCTTGGCCGAAGAGCTGCCGCAGCGGGGCCTGGGCCTTGCCTTTCTTCTTCAGTTCCTCGAAGGCGGGGCTTTCGGCGACCTTGCGGCGGATGTAGAAGCCCACGAAGATCAGCACGAAGGAGACTAAGAAGGGCACGCGCCAGCCCCAGGCGGCGAATTGCTCGTCGTCGAGCAGGAGGGAGACCGTGCCGAGCACGCCCGTGGCCAGCAGCATGCCCACCGGCACGCCGATCTGCGGGTAGGCGCCGAAGACGCCGCGCTTGTGCCGCGGGGCGTGTTCGACGGCCATCATGGCCGCCCCGCCCCATTCCCCGCCCGCGGAGATGCCCTGCAGGATGCGCAGGACGACGAGGATGATCGGGGCCCAGACCCCGATGGAGGCGTAGTTGGGCAGCAGGCCGATCAGCGTGGTGACCACGCCCATCAGCCCGAGGGTGAGCATCAGCACCATCCGGCGGCCGAAGCGGTCGCCGACCCAGCCGGCCAGCACCGCGCCGAAGGGGCGGAACAGGAAGGAGATGCCGATGGAGGCGTACGACAGGATCTGGGCGAGCTGCGGGTTCTCCTCCCCCAGCGGGCCGAAGTACTGGGCGGCGAAGATGATCGCCGCCGCGTTGGCGTAGATCAGGAAGTCGTACCACTCGACGGTGGTCCCGACGAGGGTGGCGCCCAGGACGCGGCGCTGTTCCTTCCTCGACGCCGCGGTGTCCGCCGCCGGCGCGACGGTCGCGGGAGTCGCCATAGTTCACTCCTTGGTTGAGGTCTGGGGGCAACGGCACACAACCTGCGCGCGAGCGCGTCCGGTCACATGACTCACCACAGTATGGGGCAGCGGCCCCGAAGATACGTCATCAACCTCACCAGCGGGGTGGGACGGCGGGCGGCGCGGGATCGATCAGCTGCACGATCTTCTTGGCTTTGGGCACGTCCGGGAACAGCAGGGCCCGCCGGTAGCCGTGGATGGCGATGGAGATCCCGCGGCGGTGCCGGCGCACGGAGTAGACGTCGCGCAGCAGGATGGAGTCGGTGCGGGCGCGCCACCGGCCGGAACGGACGATGACGCGGTGGTTGGTGACCATGAAGCGGTGGCGGCGGGCCCGGATCAAGGGCAGAACGAAGCGCCAGACGCTCAGCGCCGTCCACAGCACGAGCACGGCGTTGCGCAGGATGGGGTCCCAGTCGACGCCGGGACGGTCCATGTAGCCGACGGCGATGGCGCAGACGCCCGTGATGAGGATGAGCTCCAGGAACGGGAAGAAGAGGGTGCGTGCGGGCGCCGTCATGTCGGCGCGCACGATCTCCCCTCTCCCCAGCCTGAATGCTTCCATGTGTGATCAGGGTAGTGCCCCGGGCTACTGACCCCGCAAACGCAGGTGGGTGACGTCGCCGGCGGCGAAGGCTTCACCGTCGATGATGATGCGGCCGTCGTCGGCGACGGCGATGACCGTGCCCTCGACGTTTCCGGTGGGCGCCTCCAGTCGGACGTCTTGGCCGATGGAGGAGCAGGTGGCGCGGTAATCGGCCATGAGCTGCGGGTCATTCGCCTGCCACTGCTCCAGGCGGGCGGCGAGCGCGGTGAGCACGTCGACTGTGAGCTGTTCGCGGGTGACGTCGACGCCTTCCAGGGCCAGGGAGGTGGCGTGCGGGACGGGCAACTGCTCGCGGGTGAGCAGGTGGTTTAAGCCGACGCCGACAACGACCGTGAACTCCCCGTCCGGCCCGGAGGCCGCTTCGGCGAGGATGCCGCAGAGCTTGCGGCCGTCGATGAGCACGTCGTTGGGCCACTTGAGGGTGGCCGGGGCGATGACGTCGGTGACGGCCAGACCCGCGGCCAGCGTCAGGGTCCCGAGCCTTTCGACGTCCGTAACGCGCAGGAGGACGGAGAAGATTAACTGGGTGTCGGCGGGTGCGCTCCACTGCCTGCCCCGGCGGCCGCGGCCGGCGCTCTGGTGGCGGGCGATGAGCACCGCGCCGTGCGGGGCGTCGCCGGCGAGCAGGTCGGCGTTGGTGGACCCGGTGGACTCGACGAGGTCGATGTGCGGGTATAAATCAGCGAGCTGGGTGGGTATCACGCGCTCCACGATAGCCTCCCGCAGGTCACGGTAGGCCCCTCAATTAACTTTCATAACCTACGGTGGCGTAACCTGCGGAAAGGTAAGTTCGTTCGCCGACACGCGAGTTTCGTAGTGGAAACTATCCCACGCGAGGTCTATGCTCCCAAACATGACCGTTTCCTCACATTTGACCGGCATCGAGGGTCTCTCCGACGTCTCGACCACCGCAGGCAAGATCGCAGAGCTGAAAAAGCGTCGCGCGGAGGCCACCCTGCCCATGGGTGACAAGGCCGTCGAGAAGGTCCACGCCCAGGACCGGCTCACCGCCCGCGAGCGCTTGGACCACATCCTCGACGAAGGCTCCTTCGTCGAGACCGACATGCTGGCCAAGCACCGCACGCACGACTACAACATGCAGGCCAAGCGCCCCACCACCGACGGCATCATCACCGGCTGGGGCACCATCGACGGCCGTGAGGTCTGCATCTTCTCCCAGGACGGCACCATCATGGGCGGCGCCCTGGGTGAGGTCTACGGCGAGAAGATGATCAAGATCATGGAGCTCGCCGTGACCACCGGCCGCCCCCTGATCGGCCTGTACGAGGGCGCCGGCGCCCGCATCCAGGACGGCGCGGTCTCCCTGGACATGATCGCGCGGACCTTCTGGCACAACATCAACGCCTCCGGCGTCGTCCCTCAGATCTCCGTGATCATGGGCGCCTCCGCCGGCGGCAACGCCTACTCCCCCGCCCTGACCGACTTCGTGGTCATGGTGGACAAGACCTCCAAGATGTTCGTCACCGGCCCCGACGTGATCAAGACCGTCACCGGCGAGGAAATCACCCAGGAAGAGCTCGGCGGCGCCATGACCCACATGGTCACCGCAGGAAACGCCCACTACGTCGCCCAGTCGGATGAGGAAGCCCTGGACTGGGTCTGCGACCTGGTGGCCTACCTGCCGTCGAACAACCGCTCCCTGGCCCCGCTCGAGGACTACGAGCCGGAGGACGGCAGCGTGGGCGACAACATCACCGCCGACGACCTCAAGCTCGACGGCATCATCCCGGACTCCCCGACCCAGCCGTACGACGTGCGCGAGGTCATCGAGTCCATCACCGACGACGGCGAGTACCTGGAGATCCAGGCCCAGCGCGCGGAGAACGTGGTCATCGCCTACGGCCACGTCGAAGGTCAGCCGGTCGGCTTCGTCGCCAACCAGCCGATGGTCTACGCCGGTTGCCTGGACATCGACTCCTCCGAGAAGGCCGCCCGCTTCATCCGCACCTGCGACGCCTTCAACATCCCCATCGTCATGCTCGTCGACGTCCCGGGCTTTTTGCCGGGCGCCAACCAGGAGTACGGCGGCATCCTGCGCCGCGGCGCGAAGCTGCTCTACGCCTACGGCGAGGCCACCGTCCCGAAGATCACCGTCACCATGCGCAAGGCCTACGGCGGCGCGTACTGCGTGATGGGCTCCAAGGGCCTGGGCTCCGACGTCAACCTGGCGTGGCCGACCGCCCAGATCGCCGTCATGGGCGCCACCGGCGCCGTCGGCTTCATCTACCGCAAGGAACTGGCCCAGGCCAAGGAGAAGGGCCTCGACGTCGATGAGCTGGCCAAGTCCTTCGAGCGCGAGTACGAGGACCACATGCTCAACCCGTACAGCGCGGCTGAGCGCGGGCTCATCGACTCGGTCATCCTGCCGAGCGAGACCCGCGGCATGATCGCCCGCAACCTGCGCCTGTACCGCGACAAGAACGTCTCGCGCCCGGCCCGCAAGCACGGCAACATCCCGCTGTAGGGCCTCGAGCCCCGTGCGCCGCCCGAGAGCAGATCCGCTCTGCCCTCCGGCGGCGTCTGCTTGTGAAACGTTTGCGCCGGCGGCGACGATATACGCCGCAGATTCCCCTTCACTTCAGCAAAGGCCTAAACTAAGCATCCATGACACAGGCGAAACCCGATCTCACCACCACGAGTGGCAAGCTCACTGACCTGCGCAACCGCCTTGCGGAAGCGCAGTCCCCGGTGGGCGACGAGGCCATCGAGGCGACGCACGCGGCCGGCGACCTGACCGCGCGCGAACGCCTGTTGGCCCTGTTGGACGAGGATTCCTTCGTCGAAACCGATGCGCTGGCGCGCCACCGCGCCACCGAGTTCAAGATGGACCGCACCCGGCCCGCCACCGACGGCGTGGTCACCGGCTACGGCCTGGTCGGCGGCCGCCGCGTCTGCGTGTTCTCCCAGGACGACACCGTCTTCGACGGCGCCCTCGGCGAGGTCTACGCGGAGAAGATCCTGAAGGTCTACGACCTCGCGACCAAGACCGGCGTGCCGGTCGTCGGGATCTACGCCGGCGTCGGCCCACGTCTGGCCGAGGGCGTGGTCACCCTGGGCATGTACGCGAAGCTGTTCAAGGCCGCCGCCGACGCCTCCGGGCTGGTCCCCCAGATCGCGGTGGTCAGCGGTTCCGTCCAGGGACTGCAGTCCGTGGGCCCGTGGTTGGCGGACCTGGTCATCGGCCTCGACCACGACACGGCGCACCTGACGGCGACCGACGACGCCGAGGCCATCGCCCGCGCCCGCACCGTGTTGTCCTACCTGCCGGTCAACAACCGCGCGGAGGCCCCGCGCCGCGACGCCCCGGAGCGGCCCGCCACGGAGTCTGCGGCGCTGGACACGGCCATCCCGGACGCCGAGGGCGAGGCCTTCGACGTGCGCGCCGTGCTGACGCAGATCGTCGACGACGCCACGCTATTGGAGGTCAAGGCCGGGGTCGCCGGCAACGTCCTCACCGCCTTCGCCCACGTCGACGGGCGCCCCGTCGGCGTGATCGCCAACCAGCCGACGGTCCAGGACGCTGTCTTGGACGCCGCCGCCGCGAACAAGGCCGCCCGGTTCATCCGCACCTGCGACGCCTTCAACCTGCCGATCGTCCAGTTCGTCGACTCCGCCGGCATCGACCCCGCAGAGGCTGACTCGCCCACCGTGCAGCAGGCCGCCGCCCAGTTGGCGTACGCCAACGCGGAGGCCAGCGTCGGCAAGATCACCGTCGTGCTGCGCCGCGCACTCGGCTCCGCCTACGTGCTCATGGGCGCGAAGGACACCGGCGCAGACCTGGTGTATGCCTGGCCGACCGCCCAGATCGCCGTCACCGGCGCCCAGGCCGCCGCCGCGGCGCTGGACGCCGACGTCGAGAAGTACGCGGCCGAACACCTCAACCCCTACCGCGCCACCGAGCTCGGTCTGGTCGACGCCGTCATCGAACCATCCACCACCCGCGCCAAGGTGGCCGACGGCCTGCTGCTTCTGGAGCGCAAGGTCGTCGTCACCCGGCCCAAGAAGCACGGCAACATCCCGCTGTAACCTACCCGCCGCGACAAGGAGACACATGTCTGACGCCACCCCCCTGTTCAAGGTGCTCAAAGGCAACCCTTCCGATACGGAGGTCGCTGCCCTGACCGCCGTTTTCACCCAACTCGCCGCCGCCGCGAAACCGGCCGACGCCAACGAGCGCAACCTCTGGGGCCGCCCGGACAACCGCCTGCAGACGCAGACGGTGTTCAACCCGCGTGCCTTCCACTCGGTGACGTTCTACTAAATGCGGATCGTCCTCGCCTCCCAGTCACCTTCCCGACTCGGCATCCTGCGCTCCGCGGGCGTGGAGCCGGTGATCCGCCCCGCCGACGTCGACGAGGACGCCCTGCTGGCGGAGCTTATCGACGCCCCGCCGGCCGAACGCGTCGCCGCCCTGGCCTCCGCGAAAGCGGCGGCCGTGGCCGACGACTTCCCCGACGACGTGGTCATCGGCTGCGACTCCATGCTGCTGCTCGACGGCGAACTGCAGGGCAAACCGCACACCGTGGACGCCACCACTGAACGGTGGCGGCGGCAGGCCGGCAAGACCGCCGAGCTGCTGACCGGGCACTGCATCATCCGCGGCTCCGAACGCGTGGTGGACACGGCCACCACGCGCGTCTTCTTCGCCGACGCCACCGACGCCGACATCCAGGCCTACGCCCGCTCCGGCGAGCCGCTGGAATGCGCCGGCGCCTTCACCCTGGAAGCCCTCGGCGGCTGGTTCATCGACCGCATCGAAGGCGACCCCTCCTCCGTCATCGGACTGTCCCTGCCGCTGCTGCGCCGGGCGCTGTACTCCTTCAGCTTGGACGTCAGCGACTTCTGGGCCCGCTAGAGGAACTCGGCGATCTCTTCCCACAGCAACGGCGCCAGCGAATGGACATACGGCACGGAGAGGTGGTTGCCGTCGCGGTAGACGAAGATATTTCCGATCACCGCCGGGCACTGCCCGTCCGCGCAGTACCAGCCTGAAGTGTCCACGGCCTTCGCGTTCGGCAGCGGGTCAAGGATCTCCGCGGCCGGATCGCTCGCCTGATAAAATTCGTCCTCCCCGACGCCGCACCCGTACAGGTCCCCGGTGTCGAGGACACACAACGGCACGGACAACTCCGAGCCGTCCTCGAAGGTCTTCCACGGGTTGTCGCGCAACCCGACGAACGGAATGTCCCGCTCCGCGAGGAACTCCCAGAACGTCAGGTAGGACTCCGGCAGCTCCTCCACACGGCCGCCGTCTTCGACGGCGGGGCGTGTGGCCGTGGACAACACCAGGTCCGGATCCGCCTCCGCGAGCCGGTCCACGACCCGCTCATTGAACTCCGCGCAATCCGGTTCGAAGACCCCGGCGCGGTCCTCCACGAACGTGGGGCAGGACTGCCGCACCAACGGGATCACCTTGAAGCCGTGCTCCTGGCCCAGCGCGTTGAGCGGGACCACCCACTGCTCCGCGTGGGAGCCACCGACCACGTAGACTTCCCGGTCGCCGTCGGCGTCGCCGAAAATGCAGTCCGCGCCTTGTTCATCGACCGGTAAGACGCGCGGGTCGTCGCCGAAGCGGGAGATGCATCCTTCGGTCCAGACCCGCGAAAAGATCGAGCCCACCAAGTCCGGTTCGGGTTTGGGGTCCACGTCCGGCGCCTCCGCGCCGAGCAGGACGCGGGCGCCGGGATACTGGGCGGGATCCAGCGCCGCCCCGTCCGCGCTACTGAGGCGCGCCTGCCACACCCCCTGCACCGTGAGCAGGCCGACGAGCACCACGGCCAGCGCCGCACCCCCGACGGCCCGGGCGCGCGCGGCGCTGGAGATGCGCAGCTGTGCCCTGGCCGCCCGGGCCCGCGCTTCACCTGCGGTCGGCCTTTTGGCGTGTTGGCGCAACGGTTTCTCCACCAGCCGGTGCGTGAGGTCCGCCAGGACCACCGACGCGGCCACCACCGCCACACCGTGCGGAATCGAGACGGCGTCCCGCTCGAGCAGGGCCAGGCTGAGGATGAGCAGCGGCCAATGCCACAGGTACAGCGGGTAGGCGATGTCACCCAGCCAGCGCATGACGGGACGGGCCAGCCACCCGGCGGTGGCCCCCTGGCCGCCGCCGAGGATCACCAGCACCGCGCCGCCGACCGGGTAGAGGGCGGCGGGGCCGGGGAATAAGGCGGCGCCGTCGAAAAGCACTCCCGTGCTCAGCACCATAGCCAGGCCCACGAAGGTGAGCAGCCCCTGCAGCCGCGGGTGCAGCGTCACCCGGTGCCCGTAGAGCGCCAGCAGCCCACCCAGCGTGAGTTGCCACATGCGGGCCCACGTGGAGTAGTAGTTCAGTGACTGATCCTGGCCGTGCAAGTACCAGGCGTACAGAAAAGAGACAACCGTGACGGCGGCCAGCAGCGGACCCACCCAGCGGCTGAGGTTGATCCCGGCCCGGCGCAGCCAGATGACGATCATGGCCAAGGCGATCGCCAACAGGTAGAACTGCCCCTGCACGGCCATCGACCACAGGTGTTGCAGGGGGCTGACGGTGTCGGAGGCGACGTTGTAATCGGCGTCTTGGGCGGCGAGCTCCCAGTTCTGCACATAAAAGAGGCTGGCCGTGAACTGGTCGATGATCTCCACTCGCCGCATCTGCGGAAGCCACGTCAGGGCGACCGCGGCGGTCGCGCCCAACACCAGCAGCAGCCCCGGCAACAACCGCCGCACGGTGCGCCAGATCGGCCACCACGGGTTCGCCGACGCGTGGTCGCGGGAAGCGTAGCGCAGCTGAGAGCCGAGGAAGAAGTACCCGGAGAGCAGCAGGAAGACGTCCACCCCACCGGAGACCCGCCCCACGAACACGTGGAAGAGCACCACGAAGGCGATCGCGATTCCCCGGAGGCCGTCCAGGTCATAGCGGTACGGAACCGTCCGCAACGCCTTCTGCTCCTGCGTGATCATCGACATGATCCGTGCTGCACCCCTCAATCTTAGGTTTGCTTAAGAGTACAACCCCGGCCGCCGTGGTCTGGCGTAGCCGCTAGGGTGGGACGGTATGAAGATCAACGACATGCTCGCCCCGCCGCCGGTGGAACTGCCCGCCGATCCCGCTGCCGGCAAAGACCAGCTCGACGCCGCCACCGCTTTCGCCCACCCGGACAGCCCGGACGTGTGGGCCACCAAGGCGGAGCGGGCGCTCGACGCCGCGGACTCCGACGAAGACAAGCTCACCGCCTACGCTTTCGCCCGCACCGGCTACCACCGCTCCCTGGACCGCCTGCGCGCCAACGGCTGGAAGGGATGGGGGCCGGTCCCCTACTCGCACGAGGCGAACCGCCCGGTGCTGCGCGCCATCGCCGTGCTCGCCCTCGCGGCGCAGGCCATCGGCGAGGACGCCGAGTACGACCGCTGCCGCCAGATGCTCTCCGACGCCGACCCGGACTCCGTGGCCACTCTCCTGGACAAGTAGCGCTCCCCCGGCGGAGAATTCCGCTAATCTGTGCCCAGCACCGCATCGTGGTTGCTGGGCGCTTCCGGTCTTCCGAGGGTGTTCCCGATTGAACTGATGCGGCCCGCTGTGGCACGGCCTGTGAGGCCAACGGGGTTCGAGTCCCCTCTCCTGTAACGGGTTGTCGTCGCCCGGGATCTTCCCTCGGCGTCGGCCAGCGGTCCGGCCCGAACCTGCGCCTCGTCGGCGTAGGGGACGCACCGGTGTCCCCGCCGTCGTCGGTTTCTCGGCCGGCGGCAACCCCCTAAACTCTGTGGGTGATCGCATGGGTGTCTTTCGTTCCCGCTCCACCGACCATGGTTGGGCAATGTATGCGCCGTTGTCGAACGGTGGAACGTGGCAGCAGTCGTCGCTGCGTTCCCCCGTGCAGCAGGCCGGGCACGCCATGTTGCGCCAGCGCGATGGGGAGATCACCCGGTTGAGCGCCCGCCAGTTCTCTCGCCCGGGCGACCGGTTCCGGCAGGTGGATCTGCGCCGCCGGCTGATCCAGCTGCACCCGCAGTCGATCCCCACCGCCGACGCCCTGACGGTGACCGTCACGCTGGCGCTGTCGGCGCGCACGGTCGACCCGGTGTCCTTCGTCTCTGCTGCGCAGGGACCGGACGAGGAAATCTACCTCGCCGCCCAGATCGCCCTGCGCGAGCTCGTGGCCGAACTGCCGTTGGAGGCGTTCGTGGGCGCCCGCATCGACCTTGCCCCGGTGTTGGCGGCCGCGCAGAAAACCGCGGCGGGCGTCGGCGTGGAGGTGGCCACGGTGCTGCTCAAAGACATCAGTCTGCCCTCTGATTACGCCAGGGCGCTGCAGGAGTCGCTGGTGAGCAAGGTCAAGGCAGAGACCGACCTGGAGCGCGCCCGCACCGAGGTGAAGACCACTCGCGCCCGCCTGGCCAGCGCCAAAGTGCTGGAGCAAAACCCCGTGTTGGCGAAGATCCGGATGCTCGAGGCCCTGCCGCCGGGATCCACCGTCGAGGTGCGCGGCGAACAGGTGTAAGGCGAGAGATTTTAGTGCCCTACGCCGTTACTTCGTTTCAAGTAGGGCCGACGGAGGCCAGAATCTTCTCGGCCGTTTTCGCCCAGATCAACGGACGGGCCCTCGTTCCACGCATTCAGCCAGTTGCGCAGGTCGCTATGTCACGTAGGCGCCGAACTCGATGACTGCTTCCCATCGGAATCGATACTCCCATGCTGGGGTGCCACTGCCCGAGGATCGCCGACCATGTTCCTTACCTGCGCGATCTCTTATGCGAGCTACAGCCGGGTGCTGCCCCGGTCGGCACCTCACCGGCCGAGTGATAAGAATGGGTTAGCCGGAGTGGTCGGAATGCAGGTGCGTGGAAATCACCCGGTAATTCCCCGCGCGGGCCAGCGCCTGGTCGATGATGGCCGGATCCGGTGTAACGGAGGCTAAGTGTTTGACGATCAGCTCGGCGTGTTCATCACCGGTGATCTCGAAGGCCGCCTGCCCGAGACCGTGATCGGCGAAGATGTCGTAGAGGGACTGCAGGGCCTTTTTGACGTCCCTGTCGGAACGCACGCCGCTGACGGTGAAGCGACAGGACACAATGTCTGACATTGCCGGTCAGATCCTTCCGTTGAATGCCTGGAGGGCGGAATCCTCACGGGTTCCACCACGACCATCACCGTAGTCGGCGTAGTCTTTGATCCAGCGTATCGAATGAATCCATTTGACCATCTTGTAACCGTGGTTGGATTCCACCCGTAGGCGGGCGGGCGCCCCGAGGTGGGTCTCCAGCGGGTGGCCGTTGCGCTCATAGGCGACGATCGTGTCATCTTCATAGGCGGTCTCCAGATCAATCACCGCGTAGAACGGCTCCCGGGGCCGGTTGTCGTACATCTTCTGCGCCAGACCGTAGGAGTCGACCAGTAGATATTGCGCATCCGCAGGCTTCGGGCCGAGCAGCTCCAGCAGGTCACGCAGCCGCACCCCGGTCCACCGCGAGGTCGCCGACCAGCCCTGCATACATGTGTGTACGGCGACATACGAGACTTGCGGCAATGCTTTGAGATCCTCGAGGGTGACGGTCTTCTCGGCGCCGGTGAGGTCATCGCCGAGGACGATGGTGTAGCCCTGCCAGTCATTGTCGCGGGCCTCCACCCAGCCGGGGGATTCGTCATCGGTGGGAGGCAGGCCGTTGGTCCAGTGAAACTCGGAGATGTCTTTGTCTGTGTAGGCTTTTTGCTTACTCATCCGCGGGCGCATCCAGTTGAGAAACAGCTTGCGCCCGATCTCACTGACGCCTGCGGTGATGCGCTGGGCCCGGGCCCGATCCGCCAGGGACCAGTAGCTGAGCACGATCCAGAACAAGACAACCACGACGATGGTGGCGATGACAATGGTGTAGGCCTGCGCGGCGCGGGTGGTGTCCATGTCGCCGAAGACCATGTGGACCATGTTGTAGTCGCCGTGCACCAAAAAGACCAAGCCCACATGCATGATCACGAAACCGGTCATTAACACCATGGCGATAAAGTGCAGGGAGCGTGCCCCCTGGTGTCCGCCGAAGAGTTTGACGTACCACGGGTAACGCGACCGGATGGCCGGGGCCATCGCGACGCCGGTGAGGATCAAAAACGGCGCCAGGATGAAAATGACGAAGGTGTAGCCGAGCATCTGTAGGGAGTCGTAGGGCGTGAAGTGCTCGATGCCCGGGGCCCGGAAGCCGAGATAGACCTTCAACGTCTCCCACGCCTCGGGGAACACGTCCCAGGAGGTGGGGATGATGCGCTGCCACAACCCGGTGGCAAACAACAGGACGACGTAGACGATGCCGTTGAGCACCCACAGCATCACCGACATCCCGTGCCAGTGCCTGCCCAGGCCGATGTTTTCTCGACCGGGTAGCCCGATCAGCGGCGACAGTGATTTCTCATCCATCAAGGAGGTGTAGACGCCTTCCTCTTTGGGCAGTTTTCGGCGGGTAAAACGCAGCCACTCGGTGCCCGGGGCGCAGTCGTTGCGCCACCACAACCGCGGCATCGACGCTAAAATTTCCCACCCGGAGCGCAACAGCATGCCGATGAGAACGAAATTGATCAGGTGCGTGGCACGCAGCCACAACGGAAAATCTGGGTTGACCTCCACAACGACCTCCTGAAGTCGTAAGCTTTCATCAATGGACAAGGAACCATCCAGGTATGATGCACCTCACACTAATGAGGGGGTCGGGGAAAAATAAGGGCAATCCCCCGTGGCGGGGGTACTTCCCGCAGGACACGGGCAGCGTGTGTCCCCGGCCACCAGTCCGATGACCGAGAGATCTTCCCTGCGCACCGTCCCCTTTCGCTCTTGGAACCCGAAGAGCCACCTCGCTATCGGCCTCGGGGGTCACCTGCGGGGTTTCTCCGCCCCGCTCTGCCCACCCCGCAGGGTGGGGAGCACGCTTAGGGTGGCGCTCATGGCAACCGATGACGTGAGCAAGGCCTACAGTTCCCCGAGTTTTGATGCAGATCGCATGCTCGGAACGACTGTCTCGCCCGATGATCCCGACCGCAGGCTCATCGAGCCCTGGGCCCGCGGTATCGACGGAGTCATCTTAGATGTCGGCGCTGGCACGGGGCGGTGGGCCGGACACTTAGCTGGTCTCGGGTACGAGGTGGAAGGCGTGGAACCGGCGACACGACTGGTGGAACTGGCTCGCCGCACCCATCCTTCGGTGACCTTCCACCACGGCGCCATCGCCGATCTCTCCGATTGCCCGAAGCGCTGGGCGGGCCTGTTGGCCTGGTACTCCCTGATCCACATGGGCCCGGACGAGCTGCCCGACGCCCTGATCGCACTGCGCACAGCGGTGAAGGACGGCGGTAGCCTGCTGATGTCTTTTTTCTCCGGGACTTCTCTGGAACCGATGTATCATCCCGTGGCCACCGCCTACCGCTGGCCGCTGGATGAACTCACCCAGGCACTGGAGACCGCGGGCTTCCAGGTGATCGACAGCCACTGGGATCCTCAGGTTCCCCATGCCTATCTCACCGCTAAGGCGAGCAGGAGATAGGCAGGGTGGTCGTACACAGGTGACCGCCACGGCGATAGTCCCAGACAGGTGCTCATGTGCTGGTCAGTGGTTGGTGGTCACCGGCTCCGTTGACCGGGCAGGATCTCGCGTGTGATCGATGCGGGCCAGGTGGGCCGGATCCAAATCGATACGGCGTAGTAGCTGGGCGTTGAGCGCGACGATGATCGTCGACAGCGACATCAAGATCGCACCCACGGCCGGAGAGAGCACGAATCCGATGGGGGCGAGCACGCCGGCGGCCAAGGGCACGGCGATGATGTTGTAGCCAGAGGCCCAGATCAGGTTCTGGATCATCTTGCGGTAGCTGGCCTGCGATAATTCGATCATCGACAGCACCGCCCGCGGGTCATCGCTGGCCAATACCACCCCGGCGGATTCCATGGCTACATCGGTGCCGGCGCCGATCGCGATGCCGACCTCGGCGCGAGCCAGGGCGGGGGCGTCGTTGACGCCGTCGCCGACCATCGCCACGCTCAAGCCCCGGGACTGCAACTCGGTGACCTGAGTGTCCTTGTCCTGGGGCAGGACTTCGGCGAAGACCTCGTCGATGCCCAGATCCTTACCCACGGCGTGGGCGACCTGGCGGGCATCCCCGGTGATCATCGCGACCTTGACGCCGCGCTCTTGCAGGGCGCGTACAGCCGCACGCGATTCGGGGCGCACTTGATCTTCCACGGCCAGGGCGCCGATGATCTGCCCGTCACGGACCACATGCAGCACACCGGCCCCGCGCTGTTGCCAGGCCTTGGTCTGCTCCTCGATCACCCCGGGGTTGGTCAGGTGGAATTCCCGCAGCATATTGGGCCCGCCGACGACGATCTCGGAGCCGTCGACGACAGCGCGCACACCCCGACCGGAGGCCGCGGTAAAGTCCGTGCCCCGCAGCCGCAGGCCTGCGGCCTCAGGGTGTGCACCCGCGGCGGTGACAATCGCGCGGGCCACGGGATGTTCACTGTCGGCTTCGGCCGCCGCGGCCAGGGCCAGTAACTGACCCTCGGTGACCTCGGGTGTCGGCGCCACGCCGGTGACCGCGTGTGCGCCTTCGGTCAGGGTGCCGGTCTTATCAAATAACACCACGTCGATGCTGCGCATGCGCTCGAGTGCCATGCGGTCTTTGATCAGTACGCCGGAACGGGCGGCGCGTTCGGTGGAGATCGCGATCACCAGCGGAATCGCCAGGCCCAGGGCGTGCGGGCAGGCGATGACTAACACCGTGACGGTACGTACCACCGCATCGGCGGGGCCGCCGACGATAGACCACACGATCGCGGTGATGATGCCGGCGATAAGGGCGAACCAGAACAACCAGGCGGCCGCCCGGTCGGCCAGTGCCTGGGCACGCGAGGAGGAGGCCTGGGCATCGGCGACCATGCGTTGGATGCCGGCTAAGGCGGTGTCTTCGCCGGTTTTTTCGATGCGCACACGCACGGTGTTGTCGGTGGCCACGGTGCCGGCGACCACGTGTTCGCCGGTCTCGCGGACAACGGGGCGAGATTCCCCGGTGATCATGGCCTCGTCGAACTCGGCCGCTCCGTCAATGATGGTGCCATCAGCCGGTACCCGGGCGCCGGCCCGGACCAGGACGACGTCGTCAATGGTCAGCTCGGAGATGGCCACGGTGCGGGTGGTCTCACCTTCCACTTTCTCTGCGTCCTCGGGCAGAAGTTCCGCCAGTGCGTCCAGGGCGGACGACGCCGAGCCTAATGCGCGCATCTCCATCCAGTGCCCCAGCAGCATGATGGTCACCAGCAGGGCCAGTTCCCACCAGAAGTCCAGGTCAAAGCCGCCGATGCCTAAGGTGGTGACCCAGGAGGCCACGAATGCCACGGTGATCGCCATCGTGATCAGTAGCATCATGCCGGGTTGGCGTGATGTCAGTTCCGTCCAGCCGCCCTTGAGGAAAGGCATCCCGCCGTAGAAGAAGATGATGGTGCCCAGGATGGGGGCGATCCAGGTGGAGCCGGGGAATTCCGGGATCTGGTAGCCGAGCATGTCGGCGAACATCGGGCTGAAGATGACGACCGGCACGGACAGGATCAGTGATAACCAGAAACGGTTTTTGAACATGGCCGTGCTGTGGCCGGCGTGCTCGCCGTGGCCGTGGACATGATGATCGTCGTGGTGGTCATGGTCACCACCGGCATGTTCTTGCCCCGTGTGGCCGGGGTGTTTCTCGGCCAGGGCTGAGTGGGGATGGTCGTGGGGCATCGCCTGACCATGGGTATCGGCATCGGCGTGGTGGTTGTGACCATGGGTATTGCCGTTAGGACGCGGGGTGGTCATGCTACTCCTTTCGCTCGCTTTTTCAGCAGAGGTGAGGTGGGGGGGCTGGTCAGGAGACCAGGACGGTGTAACCGGCGTCCTCGATGGCGTGTCGGACTACCGGTGGGGATGCAGTGCCGGTAACGGTGACGGTGGAAACACCGCCGGCGGCAAGCTCAATGTGGACGTCGTCGACCAGGGGTAGGGCACGCACGGCTGCGATGACACTGGCCGCGCAATGTCCGCAGGTCATGCCCGTGACCCGGTAGGTGGCCGCCGCCTCAGATGGTGCGACACTACGAGCCGCGGCCGGGTCGGGGGTGGGTGCAGACGGGGCAGAGGGCGCGCAGCATGCACAGCCGGGGGAGGCCAGTGGTAGCAGGCGGGGAGTCGGCGTGGTCATCGAACGTGCTCCTGTGGGTCGGTGAGATCGGGTGGGATACTCCCCTTCATGATATACCCCTAGTGGGTATATGTCATGGGGTGATTGGGATCAGTGCCCCGGTGGTCAAGCTTGTGGTGGCCCCCGGGAGAAGAAGGTGAGGTGTAGGGATCGTGGGTGCATCAGGTGGGCTCCGTGGGGACTACAGGCAGGCGGAGGGTGAACACGGAACCCGCTGTAGGCCCGGCTGAGGTGGCGGTCAAGGCTCCGCCGTGGGCTTCGACCAGGGCTCGGGAGATGGTCAATCCGATGCCGGCGCCACCGTGGTCGCGGTCGCGGGCGCTGTCTGCGCGGTAGAAGCGTTCGAAGATGTGCGCCAGGTGCTCCTTAGTCATGCCGTCGCCGGTGTCGGCGACGTCGATCATCACCGCGTCTTTCCCCTGGACTCTCGCGCGGATAGTGACGCGGCCACCGGCCGGGGTGTGGCGCAGCGCGTTGGTCAGGAGGTTGTCCATGACTTGGCCGAAGCGGTGTCGGTCAACGAGGACGCAGGCGGTGCCGGGCACGGCCTCGACCTGCAGTTCGACGCCCTTGTCGGCGTAGGTGTGCCTCGCCGCAGCGGCCGCCGCGTGAACAAGTTCAGCGAGGTCCTCTGTGGCCAGGTCGAGGTTGATCCGATTTTCCTGCGCCCGGGAAACCTCATCAATGTCTTCGACCAGACGGGTTAAGCGGGTGAGCTGCTCAGCCATGACCGTGTGCGTGGCGAGGTTCCAGTCGACCACCTCGTCTTCGAGACCGTCGAGGTAAACCGCCAGCACGGAGACCGGAGTGCGCAGCTCATGGGCCAAATCGGAGAGCATCTGCCGGCGGAGATCCTCGGTGTGCTCCAGGCGATCGGCCATGGTGTTGAAGGCGTTCGCCAGGGACGTGACTTCCGGGCCGGTGCCCCCGGCAGGGACGCGCACCCGGTAGTTGCCGTCGGCGACGGTGCTCGCCGCGCGCGTCAGGTTCTGCAGCGGGGTGCGCAACCGACGAGACAGCCAGATACTGGCGGCCACCGCGCAGAGCACGGCGGTGGGTAAAGCCACCGCCAGGGTGATCAGGTTGGCGTCTCGGTAGGCCTGCTCGGCGTGAAGCTGTTCCAGGGACGGGCCCTGCACCCCGGCCATCAGGAGATGGTCATGAAATAGCGGTGGGCCCACCAGGGAGGCGACGACCACGGCCACGGCAAGGCTGCTGGTCACCACTACCACCTGGGCGGCGAGGAAGCGGAAGGCCAAACCGGGTCCCTGACTCATGGTTGTCCCATCCGGTAGCCGACCCCGCGCACGGTCTCGATGACACCTGGTCGCTGGGCATCGGCGTCGAGTTTGCGCCGCAGGTTACCGATGTGGA